>JAIQFY010000009.1 GCA_020072965.1 Terriglobia bacterium
TGCTCGCAAACACGACGTTGCCCCTGCCTTCGACCTTGGCGAGATCGACGGTCGCATCCGGGTCTGCGTTCTGGCTGAACTTTCCCTTGGTGATCTGAAAAATGCGCGGCTGGCCGTCCTTGGTGGCCTTCTTGCCCACTCTTACGGAAACGTCATACCGGCCCCACCACGCCGCTCGCAATTCGCAGAAGGTGAACTCGCGCACAAGTTCGTGTGAAACGCTCGTGGCGACTTCACCCTCGACGGACTTGAGGGTTTCGACCGCCTGTTGCTGCCCGAGAACCCGCATGGGAGCGATCCCGAGTGCGAACACACAAGCAAGTATCACAGAGGCAATGCGCGGATAAACTTTCATTAAACCTCCTTCATATACTTGGAACAAGAAGATGTGTAACCCCAATGATGCTCTTCCAACATGGAAATCACTTCTCCGGTGCGAACTCAACGGGCACGGTGAGTTTGTTGCTTTCCGAGAATCCTCCCCCCTGATCATCATGGGTCAGTTGAACCTCCAGGATGCATTTTCCGCTTGCTGAAACTTTCTGTACTTGACTCGAAGCGCTCTTGGTTGCATAGATGATCCCATTATTGGCATCCGTCATGACAACCTTGTCCGGTTTCTGAAGTCCAACTGCGTGGCGGTCCCCACATCGCAGGTGGAAAGTACACAAGGTAGATTTCGGAGAGTTGATGTCACCCAAAGGGTCAAAAACTGAAAACCGAATTTTCATTCGTATATCCACTGATTCGGCTGAGAGAACAGTGAGGTTAGAGATGCGGGGAACATGGTGGGGAATATACATGATTTTCGGGGTCGATCGTCCCTCCGGGGTGATCACGATGATTGACCGTTTTCCGGGCTGGGCTTTGAGTTCGGCAAAGATCCGCACCGACCATACCTTCATTCCCTCGCCCTGTTGTCTCCGGTCATCGGGATCCACGGTGCTCTCCTTGACCTCCTTTATGGAGACCCCTTCGGCAGGAGATACTTCAACGGATTTCACTTGGAGATTCTTTCCAAAGCACTTGAACTCGGCAGTTTGTCCCCGTATCACCTGCAGATCAGAGTAGTCCGAGAATTGGACGTCAATTTTCTCAGCCTTTTGAACTCCTGTGATGAAAATCAATACGGCGATGGCCCACCCTACCCTTCTCATGTTGAAACCTCCTTTACCGTCGGTTCCGAAGAAAAGATCGTACTGGTACCAGTGCGGGACTATAGACAATTTCGAGGGTGCCAGTGCAAGGAACCATGCCAGGCAGCGATCTTCCTTCGTCTTTCTTACCTTGGCAATCGAATCACTCTTCCATCCGGCGTTGTGACCGTGCCCCGTCCCCGGAGGTAAACGTAGCCCTTGTCTTTGTCGACCCTGAAGACCAGCGGCCAGCCGGGATCGCCCTCGAAGATGTGGTCCTGGACTTCATTCCTTCCGATCCAGGTATGCTTCACACCGTGCGCCCAAATCACCGGACGCAATTGTCCATCGGGCCCCATGCGGAAGGTTATGTTCCCTTCCAAGCGTGATCCCTCGCCGGGAATCGAACTGATCCGGATCTCTCCTTCGCCGGGCTCAAGATAGCGGTCGATCAGTCGTTCATCCTGCAGGATAAAACTCTGCCCCAAGAAAAC
The DNA here is from genome assembly GCA_020072965.1 of Terriglobia bacterium. Classification (GTDB taxonomy): domain Bacteria; phylum Acidobacteriota; class Terriglobia; order JAIQFV01; family JAIQFV01; genus JAIQFV01. The sequence continues at coordinate 1,631 of JAIQFY010000009.1, forward strand.
AGGAAGAAGCGGCGCCAAATGGTGGGCAGTTTTCTGAGCGATCATGCTCTGTGAAAAATTGACAAACATTATTAGAACAAGCCACGCCCCCAGCAGGGAGAGAAGGCCCCATTTCAGGGAACTTGTCACAAAGGAATTCAGCGGTCGTGACTTCTCCGCCTTTGCTTCAGCGACTTGCTGGGCTTGCCGCTGCAGCGCCAGTTTCTCTTCGTTCGGCAAGGCGTCGAAACAGATTGTGCAGATTAACGGAGTTAGGCGTCCATCTTCCTGAAAGTAATAAATTGAAGGATAAATAGTGCCGCATTGCTCGCACTTCATACTTCGCCTCCTCCCGGGAAACGAGCACGTTAGGTATTCACTTTCTATTCCTCTCCCCGTCCTCACAGGGCGACAGCACCAGCGAAGATTCCACCCCCATGCTCTTCCAGCTTCTCTTGCCCCTCCCGACTTGCAGGAGCCGCGCAGGTGTAATGGAACGCCTCCGACCTGACATCAAGCAACTTGAACCGCCGTTGTGTCCGGGGATCTGCCATAACGCCATCCGCTCTCAATGGTCAGACCCCCCCCCGTGCGCGTCGGATTGGATCCTCTCCTAATTCTTGGTGGCGCTCCAGGTCGTGCTCGCGGAACCACAGGGTGGAAATCCGACGCCGCCGTTCATCGTAAAATTCGTCGTTCCGCTGGCGTTCGAATTTGAACTGAACGTGCCACTCAGCGTGAAGCTGATGGCGTAAGGTGCACTGCTAGGACTGTTGACTGAAAAACTATTTCCTGAGATCGCGACGCTCATCGTGCTCATAGTCACCGTGAAATCGCCCGAACATCCGCCACTCGAGACAGATCCACCAAAAGACAAGGAGGATATCCGATTGTTGGAAACAGTAAATGTAATCGACTTCCCTTGTCCCGTATTTCCCGACCAATTTCCGTCCTTGGAGCTCCCTCCCGGGTCTGTGATCGAGAAAGTGAGCGTGTTGGAGGTCCCGGCCGACGTAGTGACAGAGACCTGGCGATTGCCCAGTGTGGCGCCTGATGAAATCGTCATGAGCGCCGTGACCTGAGTCGACGTCGACTGAAGATTGCTGATTGAGATTCCATCGGAGGGACTGAAATTGATGGCGCTGGGATTAGCGAGATTGGAACCGAAGATCGTCAAACTGATCGCACCGCCCCGCGAACCACTATTCGGATCGACCCCAGTAATCTGCGGCTGGCTGGGAGGGGGTGAGCTGGTTGGAGCGCGGACATGGAGGCGGTAGCTATAATTGGAGCCACCATCGCCCCAATAATCCGAGACTCTCAGGTAGTAGGTCCCGTCCGTCGGCAGGACCGCTTGAAGGAAAGAGTCGTTCTGCCACATCAGTCCATTCTGGTCATTCTCGGTGACGATAGTTCCATCGGCTTTCTCCAGGCGTAAGACGGAATCAAGATTGGAAGAGCCGGACTGCGTATCGAGGAGTGCCGTAACCACGTCCCCTTGCCGTCCTGTAAACTTGAAATAGTCAACGTCGCCCTGCCCCCCGATCGATCCTGTGACAACGTTGGGGCCGCTGAGGAATAACGCCATGCCGGTTGAATCGTTGGGTTCCGATTCGGAGATCGGGCCCTGGCTCAAATAAAAGGGAGCCAACACGGGGCCTTCATCGACGGACACTGTGCCATAAACGCTTTGATCAAGCCTTAACGCCACCAGCCCGATGCGGGTAGAAGCGGAAACACTCACCGTCCCGCTAAAATTATCCAAGCCGGGAAACAACTTCGACTCATTCAGGAACTGTGCCAAGTGCCCTGCCGCAGCCAATGAGACCACGGCGGTATCCTGGAGGGTCCCATCATTCCGGACCAGGTTTACCACCACTTTTTGCCCCGTTGTGGGGGGTGAATCAAAGGTGGGATTGGCAAAGGCAAGCCCCGTGTTGATTCCGCGCGCGGAGTTCACTTCTGCGGGGAAAGAAAAATGAATGAAAGGGTATTGTTGGGCCACGCCCATTTCAGTGACCACCGAGTTGCCCTGGGCATAACGGAAAACCTCCGACCCCCGCAGGCAGGCCAAGTTGGGAGCGTGGAGGAGAACATAACCCACCTTCAGAGATCCCGTTGAGGGGACCCGGATGGTCTGGGTCGCACCGGGATTCAAGTTAAAAGTGAAGCTGGGACCCGTGCCCAGATTGGTCTCCACGCTCAAAGGCGAACCTTCGTCCGTGAAGAACGAAAGGGTAATGTTGCTGACGGCACCCGTTCCCTGGTTCGTGATGAAAAGATCGCTCGACCAGCCCCCGCCGCCTGTGAACTGAGGAAACACTGCATGCCATTCAGCATGAAGTGGAATTGCACCCACAAACAATGAAATGCAAACAAAGGCGACCATGGGCCAGATAACCCCTCTGTCCCAGCCCCCCCCTCTTGCCCCGGGTCCCAAATGCAGGAATCGATATTTGATATTCATAGAGCCCCCTTTGACCTCCTTGAATAAAAGTTGGCATAGGTAAGATTGATTTGCCGCTCATGTGGCAGGTCGAACTACGCGGCTGCAAGCACCTTTGCTATAGGCAACATCCCAACCAAAGCCGACGTTTTCGCTCAACGATAAACATCGCTCTTGAATTCAATGAAATACAAGGAGGAAGGAAAAACCAATAGAGGCATGCTGTAGCTAGTCCTGCTACAGGTCTTGAGTTGACAGCAGCGCACTACTTGCCCGCAAAACCAAGCAGTTAGAGCGACGATGGGTGATCTTCACCGGGGGCTCCGAGGCAGGATTGTAGCTTGAACAGCAACGCTCTCAGGTCTGGCCCGGCGGGATGAAACGGCGGAAAACAAATTCAATAGGCCTTTAGACCGCGTTTCGTTTTGACGATTTCTGGAGAATGCGGTGCAACGTAATCCGGTGTATCCCAAGGCGGCGAGCAGCCTCGGAAAGGTTACCCCCTGCCTCTTTAACCACACGCTCAGTCAATTGGTGTTCCAATTCGGCGATTTTCCGTTTGATCTGGCGCTTTCGATCCCGCAGATCCTCGAGGTCTGAGACGGGAGTTTGCAGGATGTGATGGAGGAGGTCTTTTATCAGGCTGATACGTTGTGGGGTGATTTGAAGGATCTCTCGAGGCAAGTCCTCCGCAGTGAGAGTGTCTGCGGTGGCGAGCGCGACCATGCGATGAACCAGGTTCTCCAGTTCTCTCACATTGCCTGGAAAGGGGTACTCTTGCAGCCAGTCGTACACTTCCCTTTCGACGCCCATCTTCCTGCCATAAACGCGAGAGAATTTTTCAAGGAAATGATCGATGAGCAGGGGAATGTCGTCCCGGCGCTGACACAATGCCGGGACGCGGACGGGGATGACATTCAAACGGTAATAGAGTGCTTCCTGGAACACTCCTTTTTCCATCATCGACTTCAAGTCCTTACTGGTGGCTGCCACCATTCGCACATTAACATGGATTGTTTCTTTTCCACCCAGCCTTTGAAGTTCGTTGGACTGCAGAAAGCGCAGCAACTTGGCCTGAAGCGGATACGCCATTTCACCCACTTCATCGAGAAAGATCGTGCCTCCATCTGCTTGTTCAATTCGACCGATGTATTGTTCGGAGGCCCCGGTGAAAGCTCCCTTCTCATGGCCAAACAACTCGGACTCCATCAGGTTGTCCGGAATGGCCGCACAACAAATCGGTGAAAAAGGACGTTCACGACGCGCACTCCGAAAATGAAGAGCGCGCGCCACCAGTTCCTTTCCCGATCCACTTTCCCCTTGAATCAAAATGGTGGCTGGAGAATCCGCCAGCCGATCGATCACTTCCAGGAGGTTTAGAATCGCTGGATCCCGGCCAATGATCTCCTTCGAAGCCTTGGCAGCATCAAAGAAGACCCGGGAACTGGATTTAAAAAGAATGGGAATAAGACGATGATACCGAAGGTAGGACAATGTCAATCGGCTGACCGGCTCCAGCAGATCCAGATCCTCTTGATCGAAAGCACAGGGCCTCGTATTGTTTTCCAGGTAAATTGCCCCGATGGCCCGGTGGTCCTCGATGAGGGGGGCGGCCAACACCGATCTGAGCCGGAGACCGGCCACGCTCTCCTCATTTGCAAAGTCCGGATGATGAGAAGCATCCTCAAGAAGCAATGGGCGGGAGCGTTCGAACACCTCCCGAAGCAGGGTGCGGCTGAAGTGGTACTCTCGAAGCGCCAGGTGGGTGGTATCGAAATGGCGCGCGGCAATAACATCGGCCTCCGTGGATTCGGGAGAATAAAAAAGGATGAAGCCCCGCTCGGCGCCGGTTGCCTCGATGACCCGGTCAAGCAACAACTCGCAAAAAGCCCCCAAAGAATTGGCGGGAGCATCGAGCAGGGCCGTCAAAATCGGCGCGAGGCGGCCTCCGGCCTGATCGTTCCTCAGCATGTCGGCTTCCTGCCGGAGAGGTTTCAGAAAATCCCGATGAGCCAGTTCCTCGAGTAATCCAAGACGCTGGTGAAGTTTCTTGAGCTGGCCGCTGAGGCTCTGCAGGCGGCGATCCGCCGTGTCTCCCTTCAGGGTTCTTACCGATTCCATGAGGGCCGAGACCGATTGTTGACAGGCGTGCGTTTCCTGCTTCAGCATCGTCGCAAGGGTTTCGGTGAGATCTATGATCCGATCAGCCTGTGATTTCATGGGTGGTCAATAGGGCCTCAGCTATCAGCTGTCAGCCATCAGCAATCAGTAAGCAGCTATCCGTTCTTTTCTGGCCTTGTATCCCGACTCAAGATGATTCAACCTCTTAAAATTGCCACCAAACTGTAACAATATGTTTACAACCGGTTGAAAGCTGATGGCTGATCGCTCATCGCTCGATCTCAATCCAGCGGATATCCCCACAGGGTGCGATGGCGTGAATAGAGGCGCACTGATTTGTCGTGCTCGCCAGCGGCCAGCCGGCGACCATCGGGAGAGAAGGCGAGCGAAAGCACAGGGGCCGAGTGTGTTCCGATGTGGGCGATGAGTTTGCGCCGCCTGACGTCCCACAAAACGATTGTCTGATCATCGCCTGCGGAGGCTGCCTGCAAACCATCGGGTGAGAAAGCAATCGATTTGATTCGGGAACCGTGCCGTCCCAAAATACCCACCTGACGGAGCGGCCGGGTCTGCCAAAGCCGAACGGCCCCTTGATCTTCTCCAGTGACCAGCCATTTCCCGTCGGGGGAAAAACGCACGGATATCAGCTGAATGCCCTTTAGTCCCTCTTGAGCGACGACCTGCCAGTGTGTCGTATCCAGGATGACAAGGTGCCCTCCATCCGTGACCGCCACCAGCCAGCGCCCATCCTTAGAGAAATCCTCTCCGTAGATGTGGCCCAGATTCTCAGACTCGAACACACCGCCCAGGTCTCGGGCCAGCCGGCCATCTTTGGAGTCGAACACAGCCGATGAGTTGCTCACCCAATGCCCGTCGGGAGAAATGGCGATGCAGTATCCGGGAAGCCCGATTTCCGACTGATGTTTCAACGCCCGAAGGGGTTGGGCGCTTTCTATTCCCCAAACGATAATGCTTCCATCCTGATCGCTGGATGCAACCCATTTCCCGTCCGGGGAAAATGCTACGCCATTCACGCGTGTGTTATGCCCAACCAGTACAGCGGTTTTTTTCCTTCCCTTGGTTTCCCAGAGGATCACGGAGCGATCATCGCTGGCGGAGGCGATATGGTTTCCGTCGGGCGAGAAGGCGACGGCCCGAACCGCGGCGCTGTGCTCATTCAGGTTGGCGACCTGTTCGTGCTCCGCCACATCCCAAAGCAGAATTGCGCCATCTCCATGGGTGGAGACCAGCCATCGCCCGTCGGGGGAGAAGGCAAGACTCCAAACGATCGCCGCGTGCTCAAAACGGGTGAGCTTCCTGTGTGTTAATGCGTCCCACAACACGATGTCTTCTGCCCCAGAAGCAACCCAGCGTCCGTCGGGGGAGTATGCCACGGCACGCCCGTGATCGTCGTGAACGTCCTGGAGGGAAATAAGTTCTCGATGGCTCAGGTCACCGGGATGGCTCAGATCGTAAAAGGCAACCTCCCCAAGGCTCGTCACTGTGACCATGTGCCGGGCGTCAGGGGATAACGCTACCCAGTTTCCCGGGCGTTCGGGATAAAAGCCGCCCGCCATCGATTGACCCGTGAGGACGTCGAAGATTCCACCCGCCGGGGCCATAAGTTGACGGCTATCCGGCGAAAAAATCAGGGTGCCGAAACTCTGCGCCAGAGGCAACTCGCGGATTTTTTGCCATGATCCTACGCTCCAGATAATCGTCTGCTCTCCCGAACTCGCCAGCCATCGCCCGTCGGGGGAAAAAGCGACCCCTTGCACCGGCGCAGTGTGGCCTTGCAAAACGGCGACTTTCTGAAGGCGGGTCGAGTCCCAGACAATGAGCGTCTTATCAGCCCCTCCGGTGGCGAACCAGCGTCCGTCCGGAGAGAAGGCGACCGCAGTCACCCAGCTTGAATGATCCGTTAGAGTCGCAATCCGCAGCCGACGGGCAAAGTCCCACACAATGATCCTGGAATCCTCACCGCAGGAAACCAGCAAGCGGCCGTCAGGAGAAAAAACGGCGTGACGGGCCGCCGCCTCGTGACCATCCCTCATTCGGACGCCGTCCCACTCTTCACGCACGGAAAGCGCCGCCGCCCCCAAAGTTGCTATCACCGCCAGGGCCGCGGCCAAAACGCTCGACTTGAGAAGTCCCACGCGCAAGCTCTTCCGCAACAGCTCGCCTTCCCGTTCCCCCCTATCGAGGTCAGAGTGACGGCGAATGAGCCAGAGCTTGCTCAAGGGGATGCGTGTGTTTCGATCGACCGAGTAGTTGGAAAGGTACTGGCGGAACAGACGGTTGGCGCGTTGCGTCGCGTCCATGACCTTGCCGGTCAACTGATTGATCTTGTTGATGAGATATTCGTGGGTTAACTCAAACCTCCACGAATCCTCATCCTGGATTTCACAGATCAGTCTTGACTCAACAAAGAGGTTCAGCAACGGATCCACAATTCCCCGGCTCCGCTGGGTTCTCTTGACGATCTCATCGTGCGGGAGATTCAATCGGGTGTTCTCGTCGGAAATCAAGCTGCGCAATATGAGTGTGGCGGTCTGGTGGTCCCCGGACGCCGCGATGACATCCTCAAGAAAGCTGAAGACGAGGGCCTCTTTTCTCCCCGCACGCCGGTATTCCTCCAGCGTAAAGACTTGCCGGCGCTGCAATTGCTCACCGACGATTTGGAGCTCAGAGGGCAAAACGTCGCCGTCCACGACCAGGTCGTGCGCGATCTGCCGGCTCAACCCGGTTTCGAAGGGCAGGTTGGCGTGTTGTACGCAGGAGGTAATAATCTCACCGGCCTGGGCCTCGTCGAAGTTATGCAGGTGATAGAGCCTTCCACTGAGCAACGGATCAGGAATTCGGTCGGCAAACTCCTCATTGATCCAATGGAGGAAGTCGCTTCGCATGGAAAAGAGGAACTTCACAGGGAGATCCGCCGAGTTGTAGCATTCCGTAACGAAAGAGAGGAACGGTTCCCGTTCTCGCTTCGTTCGGAAGTTAATAAAAAACTCCTCAAATTGATCGCAAATGATCAGGATCGCAGTGTCGAGCTCTCCTGAGATCCGGCGCAAAAAAATGAGCGGTCGCTCATTGGAAATGGCGCTGATCTGGCTTCTCTTGCGGCACTCCTCCACCACCGCCGTCAATGGGTCCTTGTAGGAACGACAATAGATGGGAAACTGGCCCTCCTCCCACAGCTTTGGAATCAGGCCGGCTCTCAATACCGATGTCTTCCCGCAACCGGAATCCCCAAATAGCACGCCAAAGCGGAATTCGGGCGGCGAGACCCGTTCAAATAGCGCGGCGGTCTCAACTTCCCGCCCGTGGAAGTGTGCACGATCCGCCTCCTGGAAAGGCAGCAGGCCTCTAAACGCGGATCCCCTGGGAAGAGGAAGAATTTGCTTCCGAGCCTTTCGCCGCAGGACAAGGAAGCCAACCAATCCCACCGAGGCCACAAACAAAAGTCCGAGGTCACGCCATGAACCGTTCCCCTGTGAGTGAATAACGAGCCGATCAATCCCCGCTCCGAGCGCCGTCAAAACGGAGAGAACCAGAAACCCTTTGCGGATCAAGCCTGAAAATTTTCTTTGAGTAGGGGCATGCGAGCTGGGCCCTCTTGCCACATGGGGTTCTGCAATAACACCGGCAAGCGGGCTATCAAGCCCCGGCTCCGGGTGAAGCTGTTGTCTTAATTTCTTCAGGTCGTATAGCATTTCCTGGACTGAGTGATACCGCAGGTCGCGATCCTTACTCATCGCTTTCCTGACGATGCTCTCCAACTCCAGGGGAGCGTCCTTCCGAAAGGTGCTGAGAGGGGGAGCCTCCCGGGTGAGAATTGCATGCAGGATCTCCGAAGTATCTTCCCCTTCGAACGGCCTTCGGGCACTGACCGCCTGATAGATCAAAACTCCGAGGGAGTAAATGTCAGTCCTGTCGTCGGGTGGATCGCCTCGCGCCTGCTCGGGAGACATGAAACTGACTGTTCCGGAGATTCCAGGGGCACTAAGGAATGGAATTCCCGATCGTGAAGAGCCGGGATTGACATTCTCCAAGCCTGCTTCTCGGTCAACTTCGCCCCGCTTTGGTGGCATCGGTGAAGTGAGAACGGCCAGGCCGAAATCAAGGACCTTTACCCGATCCTCTCCATCGAGCATGACGTTGGAGCTCTTCAAGTCGCAATGAACAATACCGAGGGCATGGGCAGCATTCAGGGCTTCCGCCACCTGGATCGTAATATCGAGGGTTCTCCTGATCTCGAGGGGCCCATCCTTCAATTCGCTGGCGAGGGTTCGTCCCTCGACATATTCCATCACAATGTAAGGTCGGCCTTCATCCTCGCCGAAGTCGTAAATGGTCGCGATGTTGGGGTGATTCAGGGCGGCTGCCCGCCGGGCTTCGCTTATCAGCTTCTCTCCTGCTTGGAGGTTTGACCGACCATCAGGAGGAAGAAACTTCAGGGCGACCGTCCGCCTCAGTCGCTGGTCTTCCGCCTTGTAAACTTCACCCAGCGAGCCCAGACCCAGACGCTCCAGGACGTGGAAATGAGCGAATTTTTGAACCATTATTCTATCCACAGGCGGCGAGGTACTTTGAACTCATGGACTTTCTATGAAAGTAGATAACTGCCTCCGAATTACCTGCTAGAAGTGTAACATTGTATGCATCACTTTTGCACTAGAAGTCCGGACATATATCTCAGAAAGATGAACCGGTTGAAGGTGTTTCTCGATTAGGCCCGGATTCCGGAGTACAGGCCGATCCCAGGGAATGGACATTCGAAAGGTGTCCCAGCGATAGTTGATGGGCATAACAAGGGAGTGGAAGAACGGCAACCTCCTTCTGCCGATCTTTGGAATTTCCGCCTGTGTTTCCCTGAGTTCTGATAGTGTGAGGCAGGGTTCAAAATGAAGGCCGTAACTTTTGACGCGTGGAACTCGTCTCTAGGACCTTCACTTTCCTGGGATTCAAATCATTTCAACGGTCAATTCATCTTGCGCTACCTGATCCGATCTCCAAGGTCTCACCTTCTATGCCTCAATTTCTAACTTCCACTGTAATCTCCTGCTTGAATCGCCAGGATGTTGAGGCTCTCATCAAAGATTTGCGCGCGCCTTCGCCTCAAGTAAAGCTCGACAAGGCCTGGGGCAGTACTGCAGAGGGCAAATTGATTTGCCTTTTTTCGACCGGTGATCGTGCCACGCTGCAACAGTTTCTGAAATTGAAGCACGTCCACACCGAATGGATCGTCAACGTCGAAACGGAGTGGAACCCTTAACCACCGCTCCCCGAGGTCGGCACAATTCAAAGCGAGAAGCAGACTTCCGAAATCACTCGGTCCTTGCGATCAAACGCTCTCTAAGTCGACCTGGGCCATTCAGTCATTGAATCAGATCCAACAGCTTTTAAACCCACGGAGGCATGACTCATGAAGTTACTCAAAGGGATTTCTCTTGCGATTATTTTGCTCGGACCGGCCTCAGTCTTCTATTTTTCCCAGGAAGCCGAGGATCGGACACTTCTCTCCTGGCCGATCGTTCAGAAGATTGTGGACGAAGCCTCCGGGGACCGTGCTATGCATACCCTTCTCGAAATTGCCCCATACCCCAGGCACCGCAGCAAAGAAGAGTATGAAAACAAATTCGCAGAGAGCGCTTACATTGAGCGAAAGGTTAGGGAATCCGGACTCGACGCAGTTTCCGTGGAGCGCTTTTCACCGGGAGGAGGCCCGGGGGGTGGAAGAGGAGACGGTGGAAACACACAGGCGCCCGCAAATCCGTTTGCGGGGAAAGCATGGGAAGGTTCGACAGGCCAGCTCTGGATGGTGGAGCCCCGCCCTCATAAACTCCTCGACTATGCGGACGTTCCAACCATGCTCTGTGCGAACAGTGAAAATGGGGACTGGACAGCAGAGCTAATCGACGTTGGGGACGGGTCTCGCCCTGAAGATTACAAGGAAAAGGATATCAAAGGAAAAATCGTTCTCGGATCGGCCGGCCCCGGCGTGCTTCAGCGTATGGCGGTGTTTGAGCGGGATGCGATCGGGGTGATTTCGTACAATTCCTTGCGGCCGGAGTATGATGTCCAGCAGTCACTCTGGGAAAGCATTCAGCCCCAGCCTCCCAATCAACCCAGGTATGCGGGGAAGAAAGGAGGATTCGGGTTCAAGCTCAATGCTGAGATGGGACACGGGCTGCGAACCCTGCTGGATCGAGGTACAAGAGTAAAGCTTCGGGCCGTCGTGCAGGCGGATTGGTATCCCAACACCATGGAAACGGTGTTTGCCCGGATCGCAGGGGACGGATCGAGCGATCAGGAGATCATTCTCTCTGCACATCTCTACGAAGGCTACTTGAAACAAGGCGCCAACGATGATGCCAGTGGCAGCGCTGCCATCCTCGAAGTGGCGCGAACACTGAACACTTTGATCCACAGTGGACAACTCCCCCGGCCCCGTCGAACCATCAATTTTCTATGGGTGCCGGAAATCAGCGGTACCACGGCCTGGCTCCGCGCCCATGAGGAGATCCGCAAGAAACTCATCAACGACATCAATATGGACATGGTGGGGGAAGGACTACAGAAGAACAACGCCTCTTTTGTGCTGAGCCGGACGCCTGATACGACACCCAATTATCTGAACGATGTCATGCAGAGTGTTTTCGAGTTCATTGGAAACACCAACCGCGAACGGGTCCGCTATCGGGCCAACGGCTATGCCATGTCGTACCCAATCATTTCCTCAGTCGGTTCCGTCGAACCCTTCCACTTCAATATCGATAAACATTACGGGGCCTCGGACCATATCATTTACCTCAATAATGGAATCCCGGCTACGATGATGGGCGTGTGGCCGGACATGTGGTACCACTCCTCCGGCGATACTCCCGATAAGGCGGATCCCACTCAAATGAGACGCGCCGTGGTCCTCAGTGCCATGGGAGCTTACATCGTCGCTTCGGCGGACGATGCCGGGGCAGCCCGGATTGGCGCTGAGTCTCTGGCGAGAGGGGACGCCCGGATCGGCGACGCTCTTCGGAAGGGACTTGCTTATCTCGCCGATTGGAATTCAGATCTGCTTCCCTCCGCCTACAAAGAAGCCATCAATACGGTCCGCCACCAGGGAAAGATCGAAAAAGGAACGATCGAGTCCTTGAAGATTCTGATGCCCCCTTCGATGACCGACATTGACAAGGGGAAAACCGTCGAACCGTTCCTTTCCCTCATCGATGAGAGAACCCGGGTGGCCGAGAAGGAGATCATGGAGTTTTATGTTGTCCGAACCAAACGGACTCCACCGGAGCTCACATTGACTGCGGAAGAGGCCAAGGCAGCGCGGTTGATCCCCGAGCGAACCGGAGGCCAGGGCGGGTTCGGAGGATTTGGAGGCGGGATCGCAAGGCTACTCGAGCAACAACCCGAAGCCGATCGTAAGGCCCTCGAGGAGGCGTTGAGAAAGGTTCCCCAGCACATGACCGCGGAACTCAATGTGATGCTCACCCGAAACGGAAACAAGAATGATCCCCGCAAGTATTCGGTCCTGGATATCCGCGACTTTCTCTCGGGAGAATTTGAACCGATCACCCTGGCTGACATGGTGACGTATTTCAATGCCCAGGAAAAACTCAAGGCGATCAAATTAATGGAAAGGGCGGAGGAACCAACGGCCCCGCCCCAAGGTCAGAAGGCTAAAGGGAAGAAGGCCAGAGCATAAACCGATTGGGGCTGTAAGTTCTCTTGTTCGGAAAGGATTCATCCCCGGACCTGTAAGGGCGCACAGCCGTGCGCCCCAGCCTATCATGAAACGGAATGCATGCGGGGGGCACCCGCCGCGGCGGGTGCCCCTACAAACGCGCTCGACCTCCGCCGCAATCTCAATTCCTCTTTTGTCTCTCCATTTCATGCAGTTTCTGGGCAACGAATCTTGCCCGGGCGTAACCATTGAGAGGCAGCCTTTGCCTCTCACACCAAGCGCGGAATTCTTCCACAGCCACGGGTGTTTTCCAGACCTCAATCCCGGCTCTCAATAATTCACCCATTTTCTCCTCGGCCATGAGGGCCCATTCCTCATAGGTGTTCTCAATGATCTCAGGGTCCACCGCAAGTTCTCGCAACCGCTCCCATTGTTCCGGCCGATACCACGTGACGCCAACGTCTTTCTTCTCCTCACTATCCTCTTCGTCTTCATGATCCATGAACATGGGGGCCGCTCCTTGACGAGTGAAGACCACTGTACCCTTGGATAAGGGGTTCGTCGACAGGCCTCAGGATAGGTCTAATCGTCGGGACCAGACTGCATAGATGTGTTTCTTATCGCCTGGGTATTGTAGCTTATTCGAATTCTTGAGGGGGACTGGCTGTCTTGAATCGGGGAAGGAATGATCCCTCAGGTAGCATTCATTGAATACTGGGTCTCCGCGTTTAAGTCCACCGGGATCAAGGGAAGGGTGATTCGGAAGGTGGCACCGCCTTTCAAATTATTCTCGGCGGTGATCTTCCCTCCGTAGTGCTGCAGGATGGAATGACTCACACTGAGCGCCATCCCTGTGCCCTTCCCCACTTCCTTCGTGGTGTAGAAGGGTTCGAAGATACGGTTGGGATCCTTGATTCCGGGTCCATCATCGGAAATGGACACGAACGTGTTGTCGCCATCTATCCCCGTCGTGATGGCGATGGTCCCGCCGTCTTTCACCTCACGGATGGCGTCCATGGCGTTTTTCAGGATGCTTTGGATCACTTGGACCAGGCGATCCCGATTGACATTGACCCACATGGGATCGTGTCCGAAGCGCAATTTTGTATTGATATGAAAGGTCTGAAAATCCTTTTCAAATGGACTTAAGGATTCCACGACGAGATCGTTGACCTCGATGGATTCCACCGCATGCTCGGGAACCCGGACAAAGCTCTGGAGACTTTCGACAATCTTCTTTGAGCGCGCCGCCGCCTGGAGGATGCGGTCGAATCGCTGACGTAATTTCGGATCGAGCGCCTTATCCTGCAGCGAGAGTTCAGAAAATCCCATGACGGTTGTCAGCGGGTTGTTCAACTCGTGGGCCGCCCCCGAAATCATCTGGCCGAGAGCGATGAGTTTCTCAGCATGCTGAAGTTGCCGCTCCATGGTCTTCATTTCGGTCACATCGCGACCCACCGTGAGTACGCCTGAGACCTGGTTCTCGGCATCGCGTACGGGGGACATGGAGATTTGCATGGAGCAGAGCTTCCCCTGGGGTGCCTCAAGCTGAACTTCCAGAGACTGCGGCTTCCCTTGAAACACCAGGGCCGTCGCCAGTTCCACCAGGCCGCGATCCTTCCCCCGCAGGAACTCGCTATAGTTTTTTCCCTTCAGCTCCTCTGAAGTCAGGCCCAATCCTTGCTCACACTTCTTGTTGGCCCATTGAAATCGGCCATTCTGGCCGATTACAAAAATGGAATCATTTGCATTGTCTACCAGGCTTTGAATGAATTCATGTTGCCTCACGGCATCGTCCCGGTGTTGTTGCATTGCAATTTTTTCCCATTCGAAGAGGTGGATGAGCATGCCCACAGCGACCGCCAGTCGCGCAAAGTCAAGGAACTGGATAGTAAAGGGGAGGATGAAGTTCCACCTCAGTAGAGCGCCAAAAGCCATAAGGCCCAGTCCTATCATTAAGAAACCGCACGCGAGGATTTGAATGCCAATGGAATGGGCCTTCCGTCCAGCTCGAAGAAACACTAACGCGGTGAAAAGAACCAGGATACCCAGCAACAGCCCGAACTCCGAGAAGCGGTAAGAAACCAGCACCATCCGGACGTTAGAAGCGGTATTGGAACCGACGAAATTAGGAGATGGAGCGGTCGCATGATAGATCTGGAAGTAGCTTGTGACGGTAAAAAGGCATCCGAGCGCTGCGATGAGAATCCGGGAGGTCCGCAGTCCTGCAAAGCTGCGTGCGCTGAGAAAGAACATGATGCCGGCAGATGCGAGCAGGACCCGGTCGATAAATATGACTGTGTGTGACCTCGCCGGATTGATCAGAACGGCGACTTGTGACAAATACTGAAGCGTCAGGAGAAGCCAACCCAGCGTCCAAAGCTTAAAGAATGTTTCGTGCAGCTCCCGCCGGGAAAATACAAGAAATACGACGGTAACCAGGACAATGGCCAGAAAAGTAGTCAGTGCGTCAGCGAGATAAAAGTCCATGAGTGCTCCTGGCGGAAGATGGTTCCCCGCCCCTTCTGTCTATTTCTTCGACAAACAGGGGGAAAACTTTAGCAAATAATCATCCACCCGGAGAAATTGCCTCAAGGCATCATCATTCGTCAGTGTTCCATTGCCCCCCACCCGCAATTTCTTTATTATAAAGACGAATTCGAACTCCCTATCAATTCTCAAGCGGGCTTTGGCGATCCCCCCGCTCAACGCGAATTACGAAAGGAAAAAGGAATGAAACCGCGATATTGGGTAATCCCAGCGGCCATAATTGCCATCACCGCCCTGCTGATGAATTTTTCGGCAAAGGCGAGCTATTCGCTGAGAGGAGCAATTCTGGCCTCAGAGCAGGGTGAAAAACCGGTGCCGCTATTCAAGATCCGCGCCATTACGGCTTTTGTCTCCATCGACCCCGGCCAGGTCGAGGAGGCGGTATCCGGGACGGTCCAGTTCCTGGAGAGAGCCCGGGATCGATTTCAGGCGGCCGGGTTTGAGGTTCAAACCATTCGACTGGCAACCCAACCTTTTCCGGATTATACGAAAAACATGTCACACCGTGCGGCGCTTGAACTGATCCAAAAACTGGATCGATTGGCGGTGCAACACCACCTCGATTTATCCATCGGACCGGGAATTCTGGAAGACCGCGACGATCCGGAAGTGGTGGCCTTGATTACCGATATTCTGTCCCATACCAAAACCACCAATGCCAGCGTGACCGTGGCTACCCCGGAGCGCGGGGTCCAACCAAAGGCGGTTCGCGCGGCGGCGCAGATCATGAAAAGTCTTTCTACTGCCTCCAAGGGTGGAATCGGGAACTTCAGTTTTGCCGCGGCAGCAAACTGTCCCGCCGGGATTCCATTCTTCCCCACCGCTTACCACCGGGGAACACAGAAGCAATTTGCCCTCGCCATTCAGAGCGCCAGCCTCGTTCAGGAGGCTTTTGCCCATTCCCTCACTCCTGCTGAAGCTCGTGCCAACCTGAAGAAGATCTATGAAACGCAATTGCATCCGGTTGAAGCCATCGCTCAGGGATTGTCGGAGGAGACCCGTTGGAATTATGAGGGGATGGATGTTTCCACGGCACCGTTGAAGGATGTCTCGATCGGAGCAGCTATCGAAGCCCTTTCGGGAGTTCCGTTTGGAGACCATGGCACGCTCACCGTTGCCGCCATGATTACAGACGTCCTGAAGAGTTTGAACTTAAGACGCACTGGATATTCCGGACTGATGATTCCGGTCATGGAAGACGCCACGATCGCACGACGGGCCGCCGAAGGAAGGTTGTCCCTTGACAAACTTCTGCTGTTCTCTTCGGTCTGTGCCACCGGCATCGATGTGGCGCCGATTCCGGGCGATACCCCGTCGAATGAAATCGAAAGAGTCATATTGGACGTGGCCTCCCAGTCCACCAAGTTGAAGAAACCACTTGCCGTCCGGCTCCTTGTGGTTCCAGGAAAACAGCAGGGAGCCATGACCGATTTTGAAGATCCGTTCCTCGTCAATACGAAAGTCATGTCTGTGAAGTGAGCTTGGTACAATGGAGGACCTGAACAGGTTTAATCGATAGGACACGGAGAAACACGGATCACACGGACCTTTGATTATTAATAGATCACGTCCGTGTCGTCCGTGTGTTCAGCGTCCAAAATTTATCGAAGGACTCTTGAGGTGAGGAAGCTCATTTTGGATTGCGAAGCTCATTCAGCGCCTGTTCGACATAGGGGCGAACCATTTGCTTGCGCCAGTACATGAGGAAATCGGTGTTGTCGAGGGGCTTGGCGACAGCATGCGCTGCGGCGGCTGCGGCGCGGATGGCGTTCTCATCCAAGGGGCGACCGATCAGGAGTTTCTGCGCCTCCGTGGCTTCCAACGGATGCGGGGCGATGGCGCCCAGGATGAGTTTCGCGTCCCGAACAGTCGCGTGATCATCTTCAAACCAAACACAGGCCGCGACACCGAGCACTGGGAAGTCAAACGCGCCCCGCCGCCTTAGTTTCGCATAGCTGGCGCGCCAACCATTGGCCGGAGGAAGCAGGATTTCGGTCAACAGTTCATCGTGCTGTTTCGTTAAATAATGAATCCCATCGAACCGGGAATAGAGTTGGGCGATGGGAATGACTCGTTCTCTCCCGGGGGAGACTAGTTTGACCCGAACGCCCAGAGCGATCAGGACCGGAACCTCATCAGCCGATTGAACGGCCCAGCAGATTTTGGATCCTGGCGCCACCCAGCAGGTATCGCCGTCTTTCTTCAGGCAGAAATGGACTCCCTTGCGCCATTCGTAGTTCTGGTCATAGTAATTGCAGCGGGTATCCAGGAGCAAATTGCCCCCGAGCGTGCCCATGTTTTGCAGGATCGGCGTCGAGATGAGTCTCGCCGCCTGAGCGATAACCGGATAATATTTCTGAATAGTCCGATTCTCAATCAGTTCGGTCAGTGTCACGCCAGCTCCGACGCTCACGCCCGTGGTCGAAGCGGAACCTGTGATTTTCTTTAATGCGGCAATCCGGTGTAAACCAATCACGACCTTGGGAGTCTGCTGGCGGCGCTTCATGTTGGGATACAGATCCGTCCCCCCCGCGACGAACTGTCCCTCGCGACCGGCCTCTGCCATGAGCTTCACGGCATCTGCAATTTTCCGCGGCGCATGATACTCAAATTTTGGAAGTCGCATCATAAGGCGAGCCGTTCATTATCGCTTAAATGGCAAATGATCCAAATCCACGTTCCCGCCGGACAGAATAATTCCGATCCTCTTGTCCGCAAATCCCGCAGCCTTTTTGAAGATCGCCGCCGCGACCGCCACGGCGCCGGATGGTTCGACAATGATCTTCATCCGCTCCCAAATGTGACGCATGGCTTCGATGATCTCATCCTCGCTGACAGTGACGATGTCGTCGACCAGTTTCTGGATAATCGGAAACGTTTTATCTCCGAGGGACGACCGGAGGCCATCCGCAACGGTCTGCGGATGAGCCTGTAAAATGATTTTTCCGGCTTGCTTCGATTGAAACGCATCGTCAGCGCCCTTGGGTTCGCATCCAATGATCCAGGTTTCCGGAGAAAGACCTTTCATGGCCAGCGCGGTCCCGCTGATCAATCCCCCACCACCCACGGGGGCCAACAACAGGTCCAACCCTTCTTCAACCTGCTCAATGAACTCCAGGGCGCAGGTTCCCTGCCCGGCAATAACGCGGTAATTATTGTAAGGATGGATGAGGACGGCGCCGGTTCTGGCCACGAGTTCATCCGTCGTCGACTCCCGCGCCTCCAGGGTGGGCTTGCAAAAGGTGATCTCACCTCCATAGTTGCGGATCGCTCCCACCTTCGGCGCAGGCGCATTCGAAGGGACCACGATGTACGCTTTAATCCCCCGAATTCTGGCCGCCATGGAAAGCGCGGCTCCATGATTGCCGGAGGAGTGAGTGACGACTCCTTTCGCCGCGTCCGTTTCATCCAGTGAGAGGACCGCATTGATGGCCCCGCGCGCCTTGAAGGCGCCCCCCTTCTGCAGGTTTTCGCATTTGAAGAAGACCTGGGCGCCGGCCATCTCGTTCATCGTCCGGCTCGTCATGACGGGCGTGCGATGGATGTGTGGCCGTATCCTCTCGAGCGCCTCGCGAATCGTCTCCAGGCCAGGTTGGGTTTCAGCGTTTATGGTTGGAGTTGTCATATGAATTCAATCACACTTTCTTTCTGTGTCTCCATGGTTTGGTAGCCCCGGCGAGTATTCTTCTCGCCGGGGGATTCTCCAGTTTGGGTAGTCCCGGTCCGAGGCGGCGTCCGCCATTATTGCTGGCGGATCGCCGGGGGGGGGGCCAGCTTTGGTAGCCCCGGCGAGCCCGCCGCGGCGGGCCGGGGGATCTTCCCCGCGGCTCACAGAAGCCCCGGTTTGCCATAGCGGGACAACGGGCTACTCGCTACCCAATCCTCCCTACTCCCGCGCGTGGACGGCTTCACGCAGAATTTCCTTTCCCGTCCCCCCGTCCCAGGGAGGCTTGACACGGACGGGTTCCGGCCAATCCACCTCAGGGACTGACTTTGGCCCGTAACGGTGAGGCTCTTCGACCCCCCGGGTAATGCCTGTTCCCCCGCCGTTGGCCGATTCCCCCTCATCTTCTTGTTTTTCGTCCCGCTTCTGAATCGCGGACAGAACTTTGTCGGGCGTGATGGGGACCTCATCGATGCGCACTTGGACCGCATCATAAACCGCGTTGGCAATAGCCGGTGGGACCGGCAGCAAGGGTCCCTGTCCGACTTCCTTGGCGCCAAACGGCCCGTTTGGATCCGGATCTTCAATCAAGAACGTCTTCACGTCGCACATTTCCAGGGTCGTGGGCGATTTGTATTCGAGGAGACTGGGAAATTTGTGCACGACATTCCGATTAGTGCGGTAGCTCATTTCTTCCATGAGCGCTTCACCTAATCCCATGTATACCGAGCCCTCCACCTGTCCCAAGGTCAAGGCCGGGTTAATGGCGCGTCCAATATCGTGCGCAATCCAGATTCGCTCCACCCGCACAATCCCGGTGCGCGGGTCAACCTCAACTTCGGCGACCGCCGCATCGTAACTGTAAGCAGGAGAGGGACCGACTCCCGCTCCCTTGTATTTTCCTGCGGAGGGAGGCGGCGTATAACTGCCGACGGTCCCAATGGTCCCGAACCTCGCCTCGGCGATTTGCACCGCCTCGGCGAATGAGATGGACGTCTCGGGATTCTCCACGTCGAATAACCGGCCCCCTGAAAGGGAAAGACGAGTGGCGGGAATGTTCATTTTTTCCGAAACCGCGCGGATGAGCAGATCCCGGGCGCGCTCGGCTGCCTCCAGCGCCGCATTCCCGGTCATCAGCGTTACCCGGGAGGAATAACTTCCTAAATCCACAGGTGTGAGATCGGTATCCGCCGTGAGAACTCGAATGTCGAAGGGATCAATCCCGAGCACCTCGGCAATAATGTAGGCCAAGACCGAATCGGAACCCTGTCCGATGTCGATCGATCCGCACATCACACACACGCCTCCCTGACGGTCCAGCCGGAGCTGCACCCCGGAATGCGGCATGTGGTTCCAATAAATGGGAAGCCCGGCGCCGCTCAGGTAGGAGGCACACGCCAGTCCTATGCCTTTTCCATAGGGGAGGTTTCGGAATTTGTTCTTGAAGTCGCTCGCCGTGACCACCTTGTCGATGCAGGCTGCCAGCCCCATCGAGCCAACCCTCAAGTAGTTTGAGGTGAGCGAATAGGGTTCCACCAGATGGTTCTTGCGTATTGCCACCGGATCGAGACGTAACTGTTCCGCGATTTTGTCGAGGTGAACCTCAAGGGCATAACGGGGCTGCGGGGTTCCGTGCCCTCGCTTGGGCCCGCAGGGCGGCTTGTTGGTGAACACACGGACGCCTTCAAACTTGTAATTCGGGATTTTGTAGGTCACCGTCTGCAACGCCCCGGTGTAATAAGTGGAAGCAACGCCATAACTGCCATATGCCCCGCCATCGAGGAAGGAGCGGAAGTGCATCGCGGTAATGGCGCCATCTTTCTTCGCCCCCGTCTTCACCCACATGAGCACGGGATGTCGTCCCCGGTGGCAATAGAATACCTCTTCCCGCGTCAGGGTCACTTTCACGGGACGGCCCGTTAACAGGGCAAGTTTCGAGACAATCATTTCGTGGGGAAAAGGGTCACTCTTGCCGCCAAACCCGCCGCCATTGGGGGTCGCAATGACCCGGATACGGCTAGCCGGCATTTCCAGTACTTTCGCAAGTGCCCGGTGGACATAGTGCGGGGTCTGCGTGGAGCTCCATAAGCACAGCTTGCCGTCGCCATCGACCTGGGCCACGGCGGCGTGCTGCTCCATGGGAAGGTGCGTATTGCCTTCGTAAAAAAATACATCCTCCCGAATCAGATCGGCCTGTTTGAATCCTTCTTCCACATCGCCAAACTCGAGGGCGACCATCTTGTGAACATTGCCGTGATCCCCATAGCCGTGAATGCGCCAGGCCTCTTTGTTCTCTCCGGCAAGCTGGGGGCCGCCGGTCCTTGAAGGATTATCGTCCATATGGGCGGAACCCGGACTTCTCAATGCATCCTGTATCGAGGAAATGACCGGCAAGGGATCGTACTCCACTTCGATGGCATTCATCGCCTCAAATGCCGCGTCCTCATCGATGGCGGCCACGGCTGCCACTGGATCACCGATCATGCGGACCTTGTCGAGGCACAGCGCGTGTTCGTCCTGGCTGACCGGTAAGATGCCATATGGAATCGGAAGAGACTTTCCCGTGATCACCGCAACCACGCCGGGCATCGCTACGGCTTTGGACGTGTCAATTTTCCGAATGAGCGCATGGGGAACGTGACTGCGCAGGATCTTGCAGTAGAGCATACGCGGCAACACGATGTCGTCGGCAAATTTCGTTTGCCCGGTTACTTTGGCCGAGGCATCCACCTTGCGAAACGGTTTGCCGACCACCTCGAGATGTTTTGAGCTTCCGTTTTTCATGAGATGAACCGGATAAGGTTTGGTAGCCGTGATCCGCCCGCTTTTTGGCGGATCACGGGTTCTTGTGACCTGCATACAAAAGCCCGCGATCTCCGCCACGGCGGACGGGATCACGGCTACCAAACCACTTCGGGATTGAAATGTCCCTGTACGTCTATGATTTCAGCCCGTACACAACTTCCTCGGCGACCTCTGCCTTTTCCCCGCGCATGTGGGCCGCTGCCAACTCGACCGCTTCGTAAATCTTGATGTAGCCCGTGCAACGGCACAGGTTGCCTGACAGCGCCTGGGCAATCTCTTCACGGGTCGGTTTTGGATTCTTTGCAAGTAATTCCAAGGCGGTCAGCAAGAATCCGGGGGTGCAGTAGCCGCACTGGGCGGCGCCGAGATCAGCAAACGTTTCCTGGAGCGGGTGCAAGCGGCCCTCCGGCAATTGCATTCCTTCCACTGTCGTGACCTCGCGGCCCTCGGCATCAAGCCCCAGGACGAGGCATGAGAGCACCGGCTTGCCGTCCAGGAGCACCGCGCAGGTCCCACATTCGCCCAGTTCACAACCGTGCTTGGTTCCGGTGAGATTCAGATCTTCGCGCAAAACTTCCAGCAGGGTCTTATGAGGTGCAAACGCAACTTCACACGGCTCCCCGTTCAGGACGAAGGCAATATGCGCTTTTTGTTTCCGAATCTTCCTTCTCTGTTTCATCGTCTTTTGGTTCCCGGCCTCTTTGCGCCCCGGTCGTTTTCATAACCGAACATACTCGAATTCGAAGGGCTTGCCGCCGACGCCGCTCTTAGGGGGAGCAATCCAATTGGCAATCTTCCCCGGGTCGGTGACGGGTTTCATCAACTCGCGCACGTAAGCGCGGTCCTCTTGACCGGGCAGCCAGTGGGGGGCCTTCGCCTCATACTCTTCTTCCGAGATCAAGTTGCCCCCAAGATCGAAGTTATGGTTGGCGAATTCACCCTGATGGCGATGAAAACGGGTGGAGGGAAGGACCAACCTTGCGGAGATGCCTTCTTCCTCCAGCGCCTTGTTCCATCTTGCCAGACCGCGTTCGCAGTCTTTGACATATTCGCCACGCAGCACTTCGTTCAACGCATTCCGGAGCGGAACCTCTTTCGTGGCAAGCTTTCCGTTCTCGATCACGGTCAGCGAATAGGTGGCGTCGCTGATCACGTGGTCCTCATATTTCTTCTGTTCGAGATAGCGTCCTTTCAAGCCGGCCGAAAAGAAGTCCGCTGCGTTGGAAGAGATTTCTCCGCCGAAGAGGTCAAGTGAGTAGCTGTACCAGAAATTGATGTAGCGCTGGATGATGGAGAGGGGGATGCCGTTGAGCGCCCTCACCTCGTCGTCGCCCTGATTCTTCGTCTGCTTCATCAGCTCCGCCGTCCGCTTCACAATGCGCTCCAGGCCTGACTCGCCCACAAACATGTGGTGCGCTTCTTCGGTCAGCATGAACTGGCAGGTGCGGGCCAGTGGCTCAAAACCCGACTCCGCCAGGGACGCGAGCTGATACTTTCCGTCGCGGTCCGTGAACATGGTAAACGCGTAGAAGTTCAGCCAGTCATCACACGGCTGGTTGAAGGCGCCCAGGATCCGTGGCTTGTCGGTGTTGCCACTCCGGCGCTGGAGCAATTCTTCCGCTTCTTCACGGCCGTCGCGTCCGAAGTATTTTTGGAGGATGTACACCATCGCCCACAAGTGTCGCCCCTCCTCAACATTCACCTGGAACAGGTTCCGCAAATCGTACATTGAAGGGCATGTGACACCCAGACGTCGTTGCTGCTCGACGGAGGCCGGCTCAGTATCGCCTTGGGTTACGACAATGCGCCGCAGCGCGTTGCGAAACTCCCCGGGGACTTCCTGGTACGCCGGATGGCCGCAACCGTCTCCAAACCCGATGGTGGCGTTCGTCTTCGAAGGATTCAGGAAGATCCCCCAGCGATATTCCGGCATCTTGACATAACCGAAATGCGCCCAGCCTTCGGGTTCCACAGACACAGCGGTTCGAAGATAAACATCGTATCCCTGAAACCCCTCCGGCCCCATCTCGTTCCACCAGGACAGGAAATTCGGAAGCCATTTTTCCAGCGCGCGCTGAAGCTGGGGATCGTTGCTGAGATCGACATTGTTGGGAATTTTGTCAAATACGCTCATTGATGCTCCGTGTGAATCATTTCCTCTTGCCGGCGGCGTTTGAAGACTGCACGCGCCTTGCGTTCCGGCTCACGAAGTCAGAGTTCAGAAGTCAAAAGTCGGAGGTCAGATATCAGAGATCGTGCTCCTTGCGCTCTTAAATCTGACTTCCGACTTCTGACTTCTGACTTCCGACCTCCTTTGAAAATCTTCATGTTCTTCGAAAATCGAATTTCGCTTTTGTCGGTTTCCCGTAATTCGTCAGCCCTCCATGTTCGCCAACGGCGTTGGGCCGCTGGAAGATCCAATTCTGCCACGCGGTGAGACGTCCATAGATCTTGGTCTCGGTGGTTTCCGGGCCGGCAAATCGCAACGAGGCTTCCATGCCGGTCAGGGCGTCGGGCGACAGCGAAGTGCGCTCTTCGATAGCAACGCGAATCTCATCGTCCCAGTCCAGGCCGTCGGGTGCCAGAGTCACGAGTCCACCTTCGAGCGCGGCGTCGGCAGAGAACCGAGCGGGAGGCTTCAACGCAGCCTCGATCCGGGCGTTATCGTTGAGGAAACGGGATTCCAGGCGCGAAAGGCCATTCGACATGGGCAGCGCGCCGGCGTTCATCGAAGTAGTAGCGATTTTAATCGCTTGATCCGGGTCGTTTCGCATGTAGGTTCGATCCGAAGCGAGGGCAAGTTCCAACAGATTCCCCGCGAAGCAACTCCCCTCTTCAATTAAAGCAAAGAAACTCTTCGCGGTATGATCCATCCGGCGCAGGACGCGGCCCATGTGGAGAATTATCTCCCGCACCAATCCATGGTCCCGGTGGGATGAGAGCATTTCATCGATCCGATGGATGGCGTCAATTTCGCCGTGAGTGCGGACAATCACCAGGCCGATTTCCGGCTCGTTGAAGCGCAAGTGTAGCAGCGCATCATCCAGCTCACGATAAGCCGCCAGGGCCCAGAACCGGTCTCCCCATTCCTGGATCCGCACGGCGGAATCGGGCTGGGGATCAGCGGGAGCACGCAGCGTCAGATTGGCGATCCGCGCCTTCCGGTTGAGCTGAAGGGAAACGTATCTGTATTCCCGGCCGCTCTCAGTAATCTGAACCTCAAGGGGATGCAGCTTGATTCCCTTGGGGGGCGTCGATCGAGAGGGCTCGTCGCTGGGACTGGATTGAATTTCAGCCAGTAGATGATCGATCCGGGAGGTCACCGCTTGGTCAAATTTGCTAGTCGGGAACGTGTCATCTATCAGGCCCCACTCTTTCGCACGCTTTCCTTTGATCCCTTCCGCGAGGGTGCAGAAAACATCAGCGCGGTCCCGGCGCACCTTGCGCTTATCCACCAGCCGGGTCAATCCTCCGGTCCCCGGCAGGACCCCCAGCAGAGGCACTTCCGGAAGCGAAACCGCCGAGCTGCCGTCGTCCACCAGGTAAATTGCGTCACACGCCAGCGCCAGCTCATATCCCCCACCCGCGCACGTCCCGTTGAGCGCGGCGACAAAACGGATGCCCGAAAACCGGGAGGCCTCTTCCATGGCGCAACGGGTCTCGTTGGTGAACTTGCAGAAATTGACCTTGAAGGGATGGGAAGAACTTCCGAGCATGTAGATATTGGCGCCGGCGCAAAACATGCGCGGCTTCAGGCTCTTCACGACCACGACGCGCACCTCGGGGTGTTCGAAGCGGATGCGGTTAAGGGCATCGGCCAGCTCGATGTCGACGCCGAGGTCATAGGAATTCAATTTCAGCTTGTACCCCTCGCGCAGGGGCGAATCTTCCTGAACATCCAGTCCCAGCGTGGCGACTTCACCTTCCACGACCAAATTCCAGTGCCGGTACTGTCCCGGAGTAGCTTGAAACTCCACCGGCCGCTCGGCCGTCTGGGGTGGCGGGGTCACTGGAATCGGCATCTGGTCATCCTCCGGGATTATAGTGAGATACGCAGTATATTACAATTTGACATCGGCAACAAGTGCAATATAATGCATGCGTACCTTGAATCGCGGCCGTGCTGGATGCGGTCGGCGTCAGCGCCCAAAGACTAATACAAACGTGGGAAATAGAGTTACATGGAGTAATGGTGGATTGTTCGCTGTAGGGGCGCCCGCCGCGGCGGGCGCCCCTACGTTGAATCATGCACGATGTTGTAGCACTTTCAAGGGCGATCGAATTAGCCTCCAGAAAAGCGGGACTTGGTCAACATGTCGAACCAAAGAGACTTCCTGTCAGCCATCGGAGAGCGCGTCCGTAAATTGCGTCGCGCGCGCGGGTGGACCCAATCGCAACTGGCGGAGCGAGCCCAGCTTTCTCCCCGTTTTCTGGCCCAACTTGAGGCGGGAGATGGAAACATCTCCGTACTCCGTTTGGCGCAAGTGGCCGAGGCGTTGCACCAACCCTTGCGCGACCTGATCCCAAGTGTCTCCCTGACCGAAAGAAAGCCGGGCGGTCAAGTTCGTGGCCGCAAGCAGATCATCGCTTTGATTGGTCTCCGCGGAGCCGGAAAGACCAGTGTGGGCATTCAGTTGGCCGGACGACTCAAGCTGCCCTTCGTTGAATTGGACTCCCTCATTGAGAAAGCTGCGCTGATGCCACTGGCCCAGATCTTTTCTCTTCATGGAGAAGGCTACTATCGCCGGCTGGAGTATCAAACATTGAAAGAGCTATTGCGGAATCCCAAGCCGATCGTACTCGCGACCGGGGGATCGCTCGTGACGGATCCGCGCACGTGGAGCCTCGTCAAGCAATCCTGCACCTCGGTCTGGTTGAAGGCCACTCCCGAAGTTTATTGGAACCGCCTTCTCAAGCAAGGTGACACGCGGCCGATGAAGAACAACCCCTCCGCTATGACTGAGCTTCGTGCTCTGCTGGCGGCCAGGGAACCCCTCTACGGGCAGGCCGATCACATCATCGATACTTCGCGCCTCTCACTTGGTGAGGCTACGGAAGGCGCGCTTCACGCCCTTGGGATGGATGCGCTCAGTAAGGATGGATAGGGCGGGTGGACGGGGTGACGCACACATCGCGTTTTGTGTGATGTGTGCGAGTCATTAGATTGAATGCAGTTCCGTCGTGGGTTCAGAAAGATGTCTCTGGAGATTCAAAGGAAACTGGTATAAGGAAATGAGTTGGTTCAGGAATGAAGGGCTTATGACAAATGTTTCCCACAGAAGAAGGACCGCACACATGCCAAGAACGCCTATGTGCGCCACCCGGCCGATCCTACCGACAAGCTGAGATGATATAACATGTTATCGATGTGATTTCCCACACTCTTTTTGAGCTTCTTGTTATCTATTGCATCAATGGATTTCTTCGCAGGGAATGCAGGTTATTCTCCAACAACAGGCTTGGACAGCAGTGGGGTGTATCTTATCGACTGGAATCCTCGAGACAAGCTCGGCGAGATGGCACGCGGAAAGGGAATCCATGACTCTGTTTGCCACATAGACCTGCTGAATGTGACAACCAAAACATGAGGGGTCAGGCACCACCATTCGACAATTGCGATAAAAAGAGAACGTAAGCTCGCTTGCTTCTCCCCTAAGAATTTGCTGAGTTGTCGAATGTCGGTGCCTGACCCGAATGGCGCTTAGACCCGAATGGCGCTTAGTTAAGAAATTGAGATGGAGATTGATCCGCTTCCCTGAAGGGGAAGTCTTCAATAGCCCAGGGTTGGCCGCCTTGCGGCCTACCCTGGGTGGGGATCGCCCGAAGAGAAGAAGGAACCCTGAAGGGGTTCCTTCCCCACGAGGATCTGGGTTCGATCCAGCCAAAATATGATCAAAGACTCCTCCGGCCCCCCCTGCGCGGTGACTGGGACTGTCATAAACCTGTTCTCTGGGATGGGGCTAGATCCGTTTTACCATTCTCTTAACTTAGCGCCATTCGGAGTCAGGCGCCGACATTCGATTTTCCTGATGCAGCGTTCAATATTTCTTGAAGCTCCTCGACGAGGGGATGGCGGGTAAACCCGTGAAAAAACCGAAAAGGCGGCATGAACACCACTTTCGTTCCGAACTCGGTGGGCCGTCGGAATCGGAGCCACATGAGCTCCGGGTTTACCAATAGACTCCCCGAGACCCGCTCAACGTCGCGGAGCGGCACCTCGATCTCGGTCTCGAAGTTGGAGATCAATAAAACGTCCCCACGAAGGCGAACTCGTTTGAGCCGCATGCAGGACCAGTAGAATAAAACGGTGCCGAAAACGGTCACGGCCAGGAAGACCCATCCAAGTTCTCGAAAATCTCTTACTCCCCAGGAATTGGGCGCGATTATCATACTTAGCGAGATGGCGGCAAAACCACCGATCCATAGCGCTGGGAGTGCGAACTTGTAAAACCAAGTCCATTTAGACGAAAGGTCTCGCATAGTCTTCTTGTCGCCGACTAACTAATACAGGGAAAGATGAATTCTTTTCGGGTCAGATAACGACCTTAAATGATCCAACAAATTTTTGATTGCCCCTTCAGGGCAAACCACGAATGAATGATGATCATCCCTCCCAGGGCGGCGCCCTGGGCTTTTGAAGGCCGCCCTTTCAGGGCAGGCGAATAGGTATTGGCATCTCTGACACGGACAAGATCCGATAAAACATGGGGGGGCAGGCACCGACATTCCACGACTTCAGTCGTGCCTGCTCGGAACACCCCCCTCTTTCCCGGGCTTAAGCCCGGGAAAGAGGAAAATCCAAGAAGCCAGATTCGCCATCCTCGGCACGACTAAAGTCGTGCACTACCACCCGATCCCCTCACTCTTCCGGCCAGATCTGTTCCCCCGTTTCGGCATCAATAATCGTGATGGCATCGGTAGGACAGGACCGGGCAGCTTCGATGATGGTGTCGTCGTCATTGCCCTCCGGATTCGTGACGATCGCCTTCGACCGCTCGTCCAGGGCAAAGGTTTCCGGCGCGGTTTCAATGCAATTGCCGGCCGCAATGCACTTGGGGCGATTGATGATGATGTTTAGCTGGGTCATGGGTGAGTGAATAGTTTGGCCGATTCGTTTCCGCGGGCTTCACTTGGGCCCTGAGCGTCGTTCTACAACGTAACGACTGAAGTCGTTACTACGGGATCTTACTCTGCGGCGAGCGCACGATCCACCACCGGGAGGGCGGGAGGACGCGGAAACAAAACGACCTTCCATTTTCGAAGAGAATCCACCAGGACAATGACTAGCGCGGTCATCATGATCGCGGTCAGGATGGCATCCAGCCAGCCCTGGAAGGCGGTGGCCGGATCCCGAGTAAGCGGAATGAAGTTGCCGGTGATCGACAGCCATCCGGCGGTCATTGTCGTGGTGGCCACAAACGCCAGCGGCAGGAGGGTGACCCAAGCATACTTCGCGCGCTTGGAATTAATGATCACGGTCGTCCCGACGCACAGGGCAATCGATGCCAGCAATTGATTCGAAATCCCAAACATGGGCCAGATCGTGGAAATGGACCCGGTCAAAATAAAATAGGCCCAGGAAAAAACGATTACCGTTGTGGCGAGAATACTTCCCGGGATCCAGTCCGTTCGGCCCATCGGTTTCCATGCCTTGCCCAGCAGTTCCTGAAGGATGAATCGTCCCACGCGCGTGCCGGCATCGATCGTCGTCAGGATGAACAGGGCCTCAAACACAATGGCAAAGTGATACCAATAGGACATCAGATTTCGCAATCCGGGGATCGCGGTGAAGATCTGTGCCATGCCCACGGCGAGCGACACCGCCCCGCCCGTTCGGCCGGCAACTTTTTCTCCCACTTCGGCCTCCAGAAGGGGCAGGTTCTTCGGAACCAACTGGTCGGCAATGTCCGGGTTGGCCGCCCGAACCGCCGCCATCTTCTGCACCGGGACGTTGATGGTGTAATAGTCTCCCGGGTACATGGAATTTGCTGCGACCAGGCACACGATCCCGACGATTCCCTCCACCAGCATGGCCCCGTATCCTATGGGACGGATGTGCGATTCCTTGGAAATCATTTTGGGCGTCGTGCCCGAACCAATCAAGGCATGAAAGCCAGAGATGGCCCCGCAGGCGATCGTGATAAAGACGAACGGGTACACCTTACCGGGGATGATCGGACCTCCCCCATGGATAAATTTGGTGAGCGCCGCCATTTTCAAATCGGGATGAGCGATCATCACCCCCAGGATGAGCGCCACGACCACTCCAATCTTCATGTACGAGCTAAGATAGTCGCGCGGGGAAAGCAACAGCCAGACCGGCAGCACGGAGGCGATAAAGCCATAGGCCGCCAATAACAGGGTGATCTGAGGCTGATTAAAAGAGAAGTAGCGTTCCAGCGCTGAGCCCGGGATCCATCGTCCCACAATCAAAGCGGCGAGTGTGAGCGTGACGCCGAAGAGGGTGGCCGGCACAACCCGCGGTTTCTTCCCCCGAAACATCCACAGGCCCATAACAATGGCGATCGGGATCGTCATGGCAATTGTGAATGTACCCCAGGAGCTTTCCCGAAGCGCATTGACGACCGCAAGTCCGACGCCTGCCATGGCAATCACCACTATCATCAGAATGGCAATTGCCGCCGTGTAACCCGAAAGGGAGGAAATCTCACCGCGCGCAATCTCCGCCAAGGACTTGCCGTCGCGGCGAACCGAGGCATACAGGATAATGATGTCGTGCACGGCGCCGCCCAGCACCACCCCGAACACCAGCCACAGCAACCCGGGAAGGTACCCGAATTGCGCCG
This sequence comes from Terriglobia bacterium, assembly GCA_020072965.1. Classification (GTDB taxonomy): domain Bacteria; phylum Acidobacteriota; class Terriglobia; order JAIQFV01; family JAIQFV01; genus JAIQFV01. The sequence continues at coordinate 31,693 of JAIQFY010000009.1, forward strand.
CAAGCACCGGGCCGATCAGCGGACCCGGCCCGGCAATGGCGGCAAAGTGATGTCCGAACAGAACCCATTTGGGGGTGGGGAAATAGTTCTGTCCATCGTAGAATCGGAATGCCGGCGTCTGGCGCAAATCATCCAGCACCGCCACTTTCGTCACTATAAACAAGGAGTAATACCGGTAGCCAATGGCGATCACGGCAAGGGCGCCAAGAATAATGGGCAGCGCATTCATGGAAACTCAGAGGAAAGGATTAATGAGCTGGGAACGCGATGAAGGCGCTCGATTCAGAGGGTCTCATCCTAAGCCGTCTTCGTCGGAGGCTCCACGAGCTTCGAACCCCGCCTCGCCCTTCCGCACAAACGATTCCAGACGGTCAAGAAAATCCGGCGATGAGAAGCATTCAAATTGAGCTTCCAGTTCCCGATCGAGCGCCTCTCGAAACGCCTCTTCAGAATAACGTATCAGCGATTGTTTCATCAGCTTCAGGGAGAGTGCCGCGCGAGAGGCAACGATCTTTGAAAGCGAGACCGCAGCCGCGGGCAGTCCTTCCGCCGGGACGACCCGACTGACCAAGCCAATCCGGTAGGCTTCCATCGCCGTGATCGTCTCCGCCGTAAAGAGCAATTCCCGGGCCTTCGATTCACCCACCAGCCGTGGCAAGAGGAATGAGGCGCCAAAGTCCGCATGGACCCCGACCTTGGCAAAGGCCTGGGTAAAAGTGGCGGATTCACTCGCAATACGGATGTCGCAGGCCATGGCGATGGATGCGCCGCCTCCGGCGGCGGGCCCGTTCACCGCGGCGATGACCGGCACGGGCAACTGTCTTAGAAACGTCACAACGCGACGGCCTCCTTCGAGAAGCCGATGGAACTCCTCCACTCGATTGTCTCGACGTAACGCCACCAGATAATCAAGGTCAGCTCCGGCGCAAAAACCGCGACCCGACCCCGTCAGCAGGACACACCGAAGGGTCTTTTCCTCGTGCGAGAAAGAAGCGAGCGCCTCCCCCAGCGACTGAATCATCTCCGTATCGAAGGCATTCAACTTCGAAGGTCGATTCAGGGTGATCGTGGCAACATGATCATGTTTTGCAATCAGGATTGAAGTTGCCTGCATTGGAACCATCTCCCACACCGCTCCCACAGCTCATGACCGACCCGTCGACAGGTCCCATCCTCGAGTCATTGATGCAGACATCACAGAATGCAGGGAAAGCATAATTTCATCAGGATCAAACCTGTCCGCTGGTCCCCTTGGGCATCCGCTGTCAGATGTCCATTCCACGATCTAGCAACCTCCTGACTCACATCTCGATGACGGACGGATGGAGGCTCAAGGGGTCGGCGTCTCTTCCTCTTCAGGGATGCCCAACTGCTTCTTCGCCTCAGGGGACATCATTCGCGGGTGCCAGGGTGGTTCCCACACCACTTCGACGACGCAGTCTTTAACGCCATCGACCGAAGTGAGAATCCGCATCCTCGCGTCTTCACTCATCATGACGTGAGAGGGGCATCCCGGCCCGGTGAGCGTCATCTTGACGTGGATTTTCCCTTCTTCGTTGTTGACATCGACGTCGTAGATGAGGCCCATGTCCACAATATTAATCGGGATCTCCGGGTCGTAGCAGTTTTTGAGTACCTCCATTACCCTTTCCTTAGTGATCATAGATTTCTCCTCATTTCTTTCCCCGCAAGGGCGTACAGCCCGAACCGGCGGACGTCCTCGCAGAAAAATTCCTACACTTGAAAATTGCCCGGATTCGACCCATCTGCGCCCCATGAGAGCACTATTTCCCCGTGAATACCGGTTTCCTCTTCTCGATGTAGGCGCTCAATCCTTCCCGCGAATCCTCGCTCTCAAACAACTCCTGCTGCATCTCACGTTCCAAGGCGAGCCCTTCGTGAAAACCCACCTCCAGTCCTGAGATGATGCTGCGCTTGATGCGGCCCACAGCCATTGCCGCCTTATGTGGCGGACAGAAATCCCGGGCATATTGCTTCACATCATCCCAGAAATTCTCCTTCTCGAACACTTCGCTCACTAATCCAAGTCGTTTCGCCTCCTCGAAAGTGATGAGCTTTCCGGAGGCCATCAGCTCCAGAGCCCGGGTCCGGCCCAATACACGGGCGAGTCGTTGGGTCCCACCGGTCCCAGGCAGGACACCCAGCGAAACCTCAGGAAATCCCAGCTTGCCGGCGCCTTTGGACGCCAGTCGAAGGTCGGCAGCGAGGGCCACCTCCAACCCGCCCCCCACGCAGTGGCCGTTCAGCGCTGCAATAACTAGTTTGGGGGTTTGCTCCAGCCGGTTGAGGGTTTCATTGGCATGCAGACAGAAGTAATATTTATAAGTGGATGTCATCTTGGAGAGCAAGTCGATATTGGCTCCAGCACAGAAGAACTTTTCCCCGGCTCCACGTAACACGATCACGTGGACGGCATCGTCCATCCGGGCCTCGAGGATCGCGGCGTCGAGCTGTTGCATCAAGGCATAAGAGTAAGTGTTTGCAGGCGGATCATTCAGTTCGATCACTGCAATGGCGTCTTCCAGACGATAATCCACTAATCTGTTTTCCATTTCGACGGTTCCTGTTCCAGCACGCAAGTCAGGCGCATTGAGACCGGTTGGTAGCTTCGGAAAAAGAGATTAGACATCGCGGCACCGAATCTGTCAAGGCGAGCGGGATCCCCTTCATAATGAAAGCTAACGGCCGCACACCGCCTGCTTATGAACCGCTTCCGGGAATTGTGCGCGCCATAAAGGGTAACCCGGCCCGATGGGAATAACAAAATATCCTGGGCCTCAACTTGACAACCGGACCTCCCGATTTTACTTTTTGAATTGAACACAGCACTCCACTCGTTGGAGGGCTAGAATTAAACGTTAGATTTTTTGGAGGTGGAACTATGCTAATTCGATGGGCAGATCCTTTTCGCGACCTGCAGTTGTTTCAGGATCGCATGAATCGTTTGTTTGACGAGGCGTATTCCGGGACGTCCCGACGAACGCTCGGTCAAGAGGGGCTTTCTTCATCGTGGTCCCCTGCGGTGGACATTTACGAAACCAACGAACAACTCTCTTTTGCGGTCGAAGTGCCGGGTTTCAAGCAGGAAGACCTCTCCATTTCAGTTGAGAATGGTGTGTTGACCATTCAGGGGGAGCGAAAATTCGAGGAGAAGAAGGACGAAAAGAATTATCACAGGCTGGAACGGGCCTACGGTCATTTCGTGCGCACCTTCACCCTTCCCGGCAACTTAAACCCTGAGGCGATCAATGCCTCTTTGAATGACGGCGTTCTCAGCATCAATATTGCCAAGCGGGAGGAAGCCAAGCCGAAGACCATCCAGATCGGCGTCGGAGGCCCCAAGCAAATCCCCTTAAAGGCAGCGGCAGCCAAAGGATGATATCGGAAAGACACGCCTGAGAAAGGCACTGTCGTAAAATTCAAAAGGCACTCCACATTGGCACCAGCAGACGTGGAGTGCCTTTTCTCATTAGGATGGATTTTGCAATTAAGAGAGTAAACAAAGCATCCCGCAGCGAGCGGGATACCTGTCCGCCCTCACGGGGATGGTTTGGAATTTCGGTTGAAGAATTCAAAAAATAGTGGCTGGCTTAGACCTGATTTCCGAATTTGCCAGCCATTCTCTTGTTCAGTTCGTTTGCATGGGGAAAGGTTGAAGTGATTCTGCCTTGGCACAAAGGGTGATGCCGCCCGCCAAGGCGGGCTGCGTGGTTGAAGGCTGGTGCCCTCCTGGGGCTCGCGCCCCAGGCTATTTCATTTCGCCGCTGTGCGGCTTTAAGTATGGATCCAACTCCGGAACGCGGGTTGAAATCCGAACACGCTTCGAACCCTTGACTTCTCACCCTATGCCAATAATTAGCTGTCCCCCGTTGACGTGGTCTATACCTTGGCGCCGATTCCATTCCTACTTATTCTTTACCGGATAGGCCGGGCGATTCACCTTCCCCGGAGGATTTTTGCTGAGTTCCTCCATGACGACTTGAATCGCCTTTTCCAGTTGCGGGTCACGCCCCTGGATAACATCCGCCGGTGTTTGCTCCACCTCGATATCCGGCGGAACGCCAATGTTCTCGACCACCCATCCTTCATCGGTCCAGATCGCGAGGTTGGGTGCAGTCACAAAACCCCCATCCATCAGGACCGGAAATCCCAGGATTCCCACCAACCCACCCCAGGTCCGCTTGCCGATGAGCTTCCCGATATTGAATTTGCGAAACATCCAGGGCAGCAGATCTCCCCCCGAGCCGGCCGTCTCGTCAATGAGCATCACCTTTGGGCCCTGTATCGAAGCTGACGGAGTTTTGAGATCCGCTCCGTACCGCATGGCCCAGTAAGCGCTCACGGGTCGCCGCAGGATGTCAATGTAGTAATCCGCCACCGAACCACCGCCATTAAATCGCTCATCCACGATAATGGCGTCTTTGTGAGACTGTGGAAAAAAGTAGCGTTTAAAGTAGGTATGACCCAGGGTGCTGGTGTTCGGGACGTAGACATAGGCCACGCGGCCTCCTGTCGCTTCATCCACTTTCTTGAGGTTCCCTTCCACCCAGTCCCGATTGCGCAAGGCTCCTTCGTTGGCGATGGGGACCACAGAGACGGTGCGGGCTCCCGTCCCGTCGGGATTGGGCCCGACCGTGATCTCAATGATTTTTCCTGAGGTATTTTCAAACCGGCTGTAAAGATCCGTCGGCGGATGCAAATCCCTACCCTGCACGGCAAGCAAGTACTCTCCGGCCTTTACGTCCACACCCGGTTCGGTCAGGGGGGAACGGAGTTCCGGATTCCAGTTGAGACCCCCGTAGACCTTCATGAAGCGGTAGCGCCCTTTCTCGATGGAGTAATCGGCTCCCAGCAAGCCGCCCGGGACGTTCTTGGGCTGAAAGAGAAAGTCTCCACCGCCGACGCGATGGTGTCCGACTGAAAGCTCGCTGAACATCCATTGCATCACCCGGTTCAAGTCGCTCCTCGTCACCGCGTGCGGCAGGAACGCCGCGTATTTCTCCCGCATCGCATTCCAATCCACCCCGTGCATGTGGGGATCGTAAAAGTAATCGCGATTGATCCGCCAGGCCTCATTGAAGATCTGGCTCCATTCTGCCCGGGGATCGATGCGCACCTCAATCGCATCCGTGTTCAGCTTTCCCTGGCCCGGCGTGATCTTGCCTGTCGTCGGGACAACGCCGTAACTCTCCTTCGAAGAATAGAGCAGTTTCTTCTTATCGAAGGAGAGCTGGTAGTCTCTCACGTCGGTCATGAAGGATTCGTCTTTTCGCTTGGTTAGATCGTATTGATGCAAGGTCGTCTTTTCGCTGTCCCCCGGCCCGAAAGCTGACTCTCCCCCGGGGGCGCCTTCAATAAAATAAATCTGCCCGGTTGTTCCGGCCTGCAGGTTGCGATAATTCCCCGCGGGAATCGGGAGGTTCAGGATGCGATGGTTGAGCCCTTCGAAATCAATGGAGAATGGTTCAGCGGGCTTGGTGGCCTCTTTGGGTTTCTCTTCTTTTGGCTTCTCTTCTTTCTGTGCTCCCTTCTCCTCATCACTCTCCTTGGCCAGCGGCGAGGGAAGGTCCTTGCGCAGGACCGCCAGGTAGAGCGACCGCGTGACGCGCATGTCGGCATTCGACAGGGCAAACCATTCTTTCACCGGGCCGGCATCGGTGGAACTGAAGAAGTAGAGGTATTTTCCGCTCTCATCAAACACCGGCTCGCTGACTTCGCTCAACCCGTCCGTGATGGCGAAGGACTTGTCCTGATCGATGGAGTAAACGTAGACCGACTGAATGTACGCCTTGCTGTTCAAGGTATAGGCAATCCACTTGGAATCCGGAGACCAGACGTGGTGAATGGTCTTCGCGCGGCCAGGCCCATAAAGATATTCCGAACCGATCTTCTTTGAGATGCCAGTTTTCAGATCCAGCCAGTACAAGCTCCACGAGTTGTCCGTGTAGGCAATTTTCTGATTGTCGGGAGACCACGCCAGGTCCTCGTAGAAGCCCGCCCCCGACAACTTGATTTTGCGGACCTCCCCCTTGCCGTCCTGATTGCGGATGTGAAGTTCATATTCACCCGATTCGTCCGACAGGTATGCGATGGATTTTCCGTCGGGAGACCAAGCGGGAGACCGCTCGTTGGCAGCGGCCGTATTGGTTAGATTGCGGGGATCCCCTTTCTCTGCGGGTACCGTAACGATTTCGCCGCGAAATTCAAATACGGCCCGGGCCCCCGAGGGAGAAATGGCGGCGGCGTGAATGTACTTTGACCCCTTGACATAGCGCGGCCGCGTTTCCACCAGGTCCGCGGACACACCCACCGTCAGTCGGGTACTCTTCGAGGTTCCGGGATCATAAAGGTGGAGGTATCCGGCTTGTTCATAGATGATCTGCCCTCCTCCCATGGATGCCGCCAGTACCGGAAAGTCCTTATGAGAGGTCAGTTGCTTGATGGCCTTAGTCTTCAGATCATAGGAAAACAGGTTGAAATCCCCGTTCCGGTCGGAACGGAAATAGATCACGTCGCCCATCCACATCGGATCTACGTCATTCGACCGGCCCTCGGGTTGAGGAATCTTTTCGATGGAATGGTCGCTGAACCGGTACAGCCAGATCGTAGACGCCGTTCCTCCCCGGTAATGCTTCCACTCATTGAAGGCCTCATAGAGGGGGTTGTAGGCCATGCGGCTGCCATCCGGCGAGTAAGTGGCCTTGAAGGCATGAGGGATCTCGAGCGGCTCTTCGATTCCCCCTTTGACCGGGACGGTGAATAATTGGGTGTAGCGTCCGGTATAAACAGCGCGGGGAGAGATAAAAAGCACCTTCGAGCCATCGGGTGTGAAACCCTGGACGATGTCGGCCCCGGGATGCCAGGTGAGGCGTGTGGGGACTCCGCCGGTCACGGGGACCACATACACGTCCGTGTTGCCGTCGTATTGAGCGCTGAAGGCGAGCAGCGAACCATCGGGTGAAAACGCCGGGTTCGACTCCACTCCTTCATCGGTGGTAAGGCGCTGTACACTCCTTCCGTCCAGGCCTGCTACCCAAAGATCGCCGGCATAGACAAAGGCGATATGCGTCTTGCTGACAGCCGGTTGGCTCAGCAGTCTCGTGTCACGAATGTCCGGACCCTGGGCTGCGGAGAAAGTTGACAGGAGAAGTAAGAGGATCACGATGAACACCATGGAAAAAACACGAGCGGAAGCTGTTTGCGGGATTCTCTGCATGGTTTTTCCTTTCATGATTCCGCGCTCTGAGGTGAATGATAGCGGCAAGTGTCCTTTAGCGCAGGACGGGCGAAGTGAGGGTGTCCCGTCCGTTGGGCGGCCGGATAGGCAGTGCTCCCGAATGAATCTTACCCCCGGGATTTGAACCAGGTCGCGTCCTCAAAATAGGGTTTCGTCTTTCCCTCCAACAGAGCAACCTCGGCTGGTTTCAGGGGTGAAAAGGATCGGGCAATCCGGATATTCTCTTCCAGGTGAGGAAGGGTATCAATGCCGATGATCACGGTCGACACCGGGAAGCTGAGCGTGTAACGCATCGCTTGCTCCATGGTGGTGAGACCGCCTTCCTTGAAGATGCGGCCCCGGGCCGGGATTTTCATCCCGATGATCCCCATTTTCTTCTCGACAGCCAGCGGGAGGAGATTTTCGATGAAGCTGTTATGATGCCTGTCCGCCGCGTTGAGCGCCATGAGGATGGTATCGAATTCATACTGCTTGAGCGCTTTGGCCAGCACAAAGGGGTCGCGATGGCCGGTTATGCCGATGTACTTAATGATTTTTTCGGACCGCGCTTTTTCCATGGCCTTGATGACGCCGTCGGGGGCAAACATGCGATCGAGATCTTCCTGTGATCCGACATGGTGAATCTGCCAGGCATCCAGGTGATCGGTCTGCAGGTTCTTCAACGTCCGATCCAGCAGACGCATGGAACCCTCGTAGCTGCGATCATGCGTCTTGGAGGCGAGATAGACCTCCTTCCGCCGGGACTTCATCACCTTTCCAATATAAGTCTCGCTGATGCCACTCCCGTAAGCGGCGGCGGTGTCGACATAGTTGACGCCGAGGTCGAGGGCTCGATTAATGATGGCCAGCGACACCTCCTCGGTTTCAGGCTGCTCCAGCGTCGATTGTCCGCCAAGACTGAATAGGCACACGGAATGTCCGGTCTTGCCCAGAGGTCGCGTGGGCATTTTTGTTGAAGCGGGGCCGTCTGCCGCTTTCCCCCACACGCTCGACACTTTCCCTTCTCCCAATACGGTGATCCCCGCGACGGCTCCCGCTGTCGTTTTCAAAAACTTTCGACGATCCACTTTACGGCTCATGATTGCCTCCAACGACCATTTGAATTGTTGTTCAACGGATGATCGCGTACATCAGTTGATCAATATTTTCCCCATCCTTCACAACACTTTTTCTCAGCCGGCCTTCAAAGACGTAACCTGCCTTTTCGAGCGCCCGGGCCGACGCAGGATTCCACTCAAACACGCCGGCATAAAGACGCACAAGATTGAGGTGGGCAAAGGCATACTCTGTGGCTGCCTTCAGTGCCAGGGTGGCGATGCCTTTTCCCCAGAAGGGTTCGCCCACCCATAATCCGATCTCGGCCGATTGACGGTAGATGTCCCTCTGGGGGTAGAATCCAATCCCCCCGATGACCTCATTCGGAGAAGCGATGGCAAAGTGCGTTTCAGGCTTCTTTGCCAGGGCGTAGTGAATCCAACCCAGCGCGTCTTCCGTCGTGTATGGATGGGGAAAGCTATCCCAAAGGTTTCTGGCCACTTTCCAGTTGTTCGCGTACTTGACGAGCGCGACAACGTCCGTGATTTCAAAACTCCGGAGTTTCCATGGGTCGATTGGAATTTCCATGATTCTGCGTTTAAGGATGCGGAGGTTCGGGAGAGCCTTATAAAGATTTCAAAGATGTGAACTCCTCGCGCTGACTCCCTCTTCCTTTGCCGCTCAGCCTTGCCTCCCCGCGATATGCTGGCGCGTCTTGATAGAAACGGCTGCAATGAATAGCGCTTGACGCGCCAAAGGCACCTATTTAACACCTTTGAAGAGTAACCGCAACACTGGAGGGGTCATCAAGGTTGTGATCAATGTCATCACAATGACCACGGAATAGGCAGCAGCAGTAACGGTATGCAGTCGGAGCCCCACCAGCGCGACGATGATTCCCACCTCGCCCCTCGGAACCATTCCAAACCCGACGCGAACTGCGGCATGCACTCCCATCCGCCAGGCGCCCAGACTGCAACCAATGAGCTTGGTCGCGATAGCTATCCCCGAAATAACCAGGGCCGTGGTCATGATACCGCGATCCCGAAATGTTGTCAGGTTCAACTGTGCTCCCATGACCACGAAGAAAAAGGGAACGAGAAATTCGTAAAGGGCATGAGTTTTCTCTTCGATCCCCCAGGCCTCCCGTTGATCGGCGATGGCCAGCCCTGCCAGGAACGCGCCGATGATAGCCGCCATCCCAATATAACTGGCCGCGACGGAAAGCCCCAAACAGGCGAGCAGAGAAATGATGAACGCGGGGTTTCGCGAGTTCATCGAATCGAGGCGCGGCTTGATCCGACCGGCGACGCGACTGCCCCAGAACACCATGATCAGGGTAAAGGTCACAGCTTCCACGACAACGAGTCCGATGGACAAATAGTTGACCTTGCCGTTGGACAGTGAACTCACGATCGCGAGCAGGATCATCCCCAGGATATCGTCAATGACGGCGGCCCCCAGGATGACGCGCGCCACTTCGGTGTCGAGGATATGCATATCGGCCATCACCCGAGCCGTGATTCCCACACTGGTAGCCACCAGGGCGGTCCCAATAAAAACCGATTCGAGCGTGGAATGGCTCATCGCTTTCATGTAGACGAGGCCTCCCGCAAACGGGAGGACCACCCCCAGCACAGCGACCAGCGCTGCCCGCCCGCCGACGCGAAACAATTCGCTCGGCCGGGTCTCCAGTCCCACTACGAACAGCAGAATGATGACTCCGATCTCCGCAATTCCCGTCGTCAGTTCCGAGGGCGAGACGATCTTCAAGACGTAAGGACCCAGCAGGACCCCCGCCAGGATCTCCCCAATCACAGCGGGCTGCCGGACGCGCTCACACATCTCTCCGAATAGCTTTGCCGCGGCAAACATCAGGAAAAGCTCGAATAGGATTTGAGTTGAGTGTTCCACACAGCCCCTTTTAATGTGCGCTGCCGGCAATGACAGCGGCCTCAAAAGGCCTTGATTATCCTCACAGGTCTCCTCTTCGAACAAGCGAATTCGGAGCCCTTGTCCTCAAGTCGAACGACGGACGCCAGAGCACTTGATCCAACCCGCCGCTGCTTATGAGGGGAAACATTCGCCGCCCAGCCATGGGAAAGTAGCATCTCTTGACCGCACATTCAGCTTGAGTCATTTCCGAGCAGGCAATTCGGGCCTTATCAGGAACGGCCCTTTTTTGACCTCTCCCAGGCATTTGGTTATAATGAGTAATAGTTGCTCCTGAGTTGGATTCCTCTTATGCTCTCTCCCATGAAAAAGCAGGCCCTGCTCGTTGATGATGAGGAGTCGATCCGGCATCTGCTGGTCGAGATCTTCAACGCTGAATTCGCGGACATCGAAACTGTGACGGCAGGGAACGGCCAGGAAGCCATCGAAAAACTCCGCCAGAACGCCTACGACATCCTGGTGACCGACCTGAAAATGCCCGAGGTCGACGGCCTGCAGGTGCTTGAAGAAGCTCTCACACTGTATCCCGACATTGTAGCGATCGCGGTGACCGGATATGGCACCATCGAAACCGCCGTCCGGGCCATCAAGCTGGGAGCCTTCGACTACATCACGAAACCCTTTGAAATAACCGATTTTCAGCTGACGCTCCGCAGGGCCATTGAGCAGAAGGAACTCCGTGAAGAGAATCTGGCGCTGCGAACACAGCTTAAGGAACGGTATAGTTTTTCCAACATCATCGGGAGCAGCCCGCCGATGCGAAAGATCTTCGACGCCATTGCGATGATTGGCCCCACCACCTCCACGGTGCTGATTACCGGCGAAACGGGGACCGGAAAGGAATTGATTGCCCGGGCGATCTATTACAACAGTTCCCGGCGGGAGCAGAAGTTAGTCTCCATCAACTGCGGCGCTATTCCGGAAACCCTGTTGGAGAGTGAGTTGTTCGGGCACGTGCGCGGCGCCTTCACGGGAGCGCATCAGAATCGAATCGGCAAATTCGAACAGGCTCACCGGGGAACGGTTTTTCTGGACGAGATTGGAAACATGAGCCCGATGCTTCAGGTGAAGCTGCTGAGGATCCTGCAGGAACGGGAATTTGAACGAGTGGGAGACAACCGCACCATTAAGGTAGATGTCCGCGTCATTGCCGCTACCAGCGCCGACCTGGCCACGCGCGTGGCGCAGGGAACCTTCCGTGAAGATCTTTATTATCGGTTGAATGTGATTCCTATCGTTGTCCCGCCATTGCGAGAACGGCGGGAAGATATTCCCTTGCTCGCCCAATTCTTTTTGAAGAAGTATTCCGACGGGCAGGGAGAACAGAAGGTCATCGCCCAGGATGCGATGCGCCTGCTCCAGAACTACCCGTGGCCCGGCAATGTGCGGCAACTGGAAAACGCCATCGAACGGGCCGTGATGATGGTTCGTAATCGCAGCCAGATTCACATCGAGGATCTCCCGCCGGAGATTCAGGAGGCTCCCCTCGCTGCCACCGGGACTGTGTTCCAGATCCCTGAGGAGGGCATCTCGTTGGACCAGGTTGTGGAGGACACGGAGCGCCGTCTCATTATGGAAAGCCTTCAACGGCACCACGGAAACAAGCAGAAGGCCTCCGATTTTCTTCAGATGAACCGTACCACGCTCATCCAAAAGATGAAGCGCCTCGGAATCGAAACGCTCCCCGCAGATCCCCCCATTCCAGTAAAAAAAGACTAAAGTTTTTCCCCGGCCTGGACGTAATGAAAGGTAAGGGTCATGCAAGGAACTTCGCAGCGGGATGAAAGGTGTCTCGGACTTGGTGGAACCAGGTGACGGCACACGGCGCTGCCAAGAGATTCAGCAAGAGGGTCAGATCAGATGCCCTATTCGCCGTCAATGGATTATGAACCACAAACAAAAAGCAGCAAAGGCATTCACCATGTTGACTGAAGAAAAGGCAGGCCACCGGAGTGCAAACCGGTCAACCTTCATCACCCGGTTTGAAGAGGATCGCGCGCTCCGCATTGAAAGATTGCGTCGTGCCATCGCTGAGGGAACTTACGCCGTCTCAGGAGAAGATGTGGCCGAGAAAATAATCAATCGCTTTATGCGCCATTCCTGAACCCCGGGAACTTCGGAAGTGGATGTCTCTTCCAGGACTGAATCGGGCCGCGACGGGCCTCCGGGCAGGGCGGGCGTTCCAGAAATCCCCCCCCTAGTGTCTAAAATGTCGAATCCCGGTGAACACCATGGCGAGGTTTTTCTCGTCGGCGGCGGCGATCACTTCTTCATCCCGGACCGAGCCGCCCGGCTGCATTACCGCAGTAGCACCCGCTTTCGCCGCTTCGTCGACCCCATCCCGAAAAGGGAAGAAGGCATCAGATGCAACCACGCTGCCTGCCAGCGGGTGTTGAGCTTTCATCACGGCGATCTTCACCGCATCCACCCGACTCATTTGGCCTGCTCCGATCCCCAGCGTTTGCTCGCCGCGGGAAAAGACGATGGCATTCGACTTAACGTGTTTGACGACTCGCCAGGCAAAGCGCAGGCTCTGCCACTCTTGATCGTCCGGCAGACGCCGTGAGACCACTCTAATTAACGGCTCATCGAGAAGTTTCGTGTTGCCGGTCTGCGCAAGAAATCCTCCATCGATCTGCCGAAATTCAATGTCCCGACTGGCAGGGGGTGACCCGCTCGAGTCGGAGGGAGAAGATGAATCCGGGGGCCGGGACGCCCGCTCGATCAGGCGCAAATTCTTTTTCTTTGAGAAGACTTCGCGGGCCTCGCGGGAATACCCCGGGGCGACAATCGCCTCGACGAAGATCTTTGCAACCTCCTCTGCCAGGGATTGATCGACCGGACGGTTAAAGGAAAGCACCGATCCATATGCCGAGACGGGATCGCAGGCCAGGGCGAGCTGATAAGCGGCGAGGGCTGTTTCCGCGGACGCCACGCCGCAGGGATTGTTGTGCTTCATGATCACCGCATTCGGCCGGTCAAACTCGGTCGATAATCGCCATGCCGAGTCAAGGTCCAAGAGGTTATTGTAAGAGAGCTCTTTGCCCTGGAGCGGCTCCGCGGTGGCGATAACGGAGCGCGCCTCCCTTCCGCTCCGGTAGACAGCCGCGCGCTGATGGGGATTTTCACCGTAGCGCAACTCACGGACCTTGTGCAATCCAATGAAACGGATCGCCGGAAACTCCCGGGGGTGACGTTTAATCCCTTCGCTGTCCTCCTCGCCGCTCCAATCGCTCAGCTCTTCCACTATCGCCGCATCGTAGCGGGCGACCTCCTCGTAGGCCTGTCGAGCCAGATGCAGGCGCGTTCCCAGGGAAAGGTGTCCCCCGGTCCTCTCCAGTTCCAGCAAAACATCGCCATACTGTTCGGGTGAAACCACCACCGCCACGTGACGAAAGTTTTTCGCCGCCGCACGCAGGAGCGCGACCCCGCCGATGTCGATATTTTCAACGAGTTCCTCCGGAGTCGCCCCGAGTTGCTCCGTCACGGACTCGAAGGGATAGAGGTTCACCACCACAAGATCGATCGGGTCGATTCCCCGTTCCTTCAGGGTCCTCATGTGATTCGGATCATTTCGATCGGCCAGCAACGCCCCGTGAATGTGGGGATGCAGCGTCTTGACGCGCCCTCCCAGCATCTCCGGGGAACCGGTGACTTCGGAAACATCCCGGACTGCAAGGGAAGCACTACGGATCATCTGCGCCGTTCCCCCGGTCGAAACGATCCGGATTCCCTGGGCGGCCAGTCCGCGGGCCAAATCCACCAATCTGGTTTTGTCATGGACACTGATCAGCGCGCTGGATATTCGTGTTTGCATGGCTGCAGCCTCGGGGTGAAGGGTTGGTGTTGAAGAGTGTCAAGTTGGGAAGAGTTATGATTTGACCGGTTCGTTCGGAGCCGAATCCGTGCTCCGAACGGGGGCGGCTTGAAATTTGACGCGGTCGTCAACCAGCACAATCATGAAGGCAACACTGCTGCAGCGTTCCGATTTCTTGAGTTGTTCCGCCTTCTGGCTCACGAACTGCTCGAAAGCACCGAGGGACGGCAGACTGGAAGTATCGTGATAGGTCTCCCTGCAGTCCTTGAGATTCTCGTAGAGTTTCAGGATCTTGTTGTGCTCCTCTTCCGGCTTAAGAATCACCTCTTTGAAGAGGACCTCTTGGCCTCCGGAGGGTTTGGGCGGAGGAGGCGGGGCTGGGGCCTCCTGGATCTCCTCGATGTGGATTCGTCTGTCGTTCCCCTCCTCCCGAGCCCGCATCCGGTTTCGCCACAGATCGCAAAAAAGCGAGAATCGCGAGGCCAATGTGTTGTAGCGGAAGCGTTGATGGGAGTTCAGTTTCTGGGTGTCGCCGTACTTCTTCAGAATTTTCTCGACACGTGAGCGCAGATCGACAGGAGGCTTCTTAGAGCCCCCATTGAAGAAAATCTCATATTCGATTTTAAGTTTGCGGATGTCGTCGGTCAACAAATCCAAATCTTCTTCGACAGTCATAATCAGTTCAAAGTCTAGAATCTCGACCCCTTGGCGTCAATCAAAAAGTTGACACCTGAAATTTCAATATGATTGAATGGTCAGATGCCCATAACCCTTTCTCCTGCAATAAAAAAGAAGACCTCGACGCAATCCGCTGGAACAGCGGCCACTCTGCTGCGGAGGATTCCCTCAATCGACCAGTTGCTGCTGACCGCGGAGCTCCAGCGAAGCTTAAGCAGCTTCCCTCATGAGGCGGTTGTGGACGAGTTGCGTCACGCGGTTCAAACCCTTCGAAACCAGACCCTGACCGGACGTCTGTCAGACCCCGTCTTCACGCAAGCCCTGGCGGAGATCCCCGACAAGGTCCACACCATTTTGGGACGCCGCTTTGCGCCCTCTCTCGGAAAAGTGATCAATGCGACCGGCGTGGTGTTGCACACGAATCTTGGTCGCGCGCCGCTTTCGCGTGCAATCCTGGAGCGCATCCGCGAAGTGGCCGCCGGGTACTCCAACCTGGAATTCGATTTAGCGAAAAATACACGGGGAAATCGTGACGTTCACGCGGAGCGCCTGTTAACATCGCTGCTCCGTTGCCAGGCCGCGCTGGTGGTAAACAACTGCGCCGCCGCAGTTCTGTTGACGCTCAATTCACTGGCGGAGGGTGGCGAGGTCCTTGTCTCCCGGGGAGAGCTTGTGGAAATCGGGGGATCGTTTCGAATCCCTGAAATCATGGCGAAAAGCGGTGCCGTGTTACGCGAGGTGGGAACCACCAATCGCACCCGGGTCAGCGATTATGCCCGGGCCATCAACGCTCAAACAAGACTCATCCTTAGGGTCCATCGGAGTAACTTCAAGATGGTCGGCTTTTCGGAACAGCCGTCGCTGGAGGAATTGGTCCGGCTGGCACACCGCAAGCACCTGCCCCTGGTTGAGGACCTCGGCTCCGGGTGCGTTGTCGATTTGAGCCCGACCGGAATCACCGGCGAACCTACCGTCGCTGCCAGCCTGAAGGCGGGCGTCGATGTCATCACCTTCAGCGGCGATAAGCTGCTCGGCGGACCCCAGGCGGGCATCCTGTTGGGCCGCAAGAAAATCCTGGCGCAGCTTCGGACGAATCCCCTTTACCGGGCCTTTCGCGTCGACAAGCTGACGGTGGCAGCCCTTGAGGCCACAATCCTTTCCTACCTCCGACATGAAGAGCGCACACAAGTCCCGGCACTTAAGATGATCTTCGAAACACGCGACCAAATTGAATCTCGGGCAAAGCGGCTGGTTCAGCGCGTGGACGAGGAAACAAAGCCGGGTGGTATGCTCTTGCTCCAGCTTATTCCTGGAAATTCCGTGATCGGCGGAGGGTCCACGCCGGGGCAGGAAATCTCCACCATGCTGATATCCATCGGTTCTACCCGAGATTCCGCCCGGGCGATTGAAGCCCGCCTGAGGGGTTCTCCCATTCCCATTCTGGCAAGGGTGGAAGGGAACCGCGTGCTTGTCGATTTGAGAACCGTGGATGTAAGCGAGGAGGAAGAGATCGTTCGCGCCCTGGTGAGCCTGGGGAAGCCGGTGGTATAAGGTCGAGGATCAGGGGGAGCTTGAATTCGAACGCCCACAGCCTTGGCGCAGTTCGTCGCAAAGCACTTGTTCTCACGCCAGAACGCGAAACCGGCAGAGCATATCAATGATCCGCTGCCCCCTTGTATGCTTCCGGGCCTTTGCGTGAGGTATTCGTTCTTTAACGTACCCGCTCCAGGTACTTCCCCTCTTCTGTGTCGACGCGGATCACTTCACCCGCATCGATGAACGCGGGAACAAGAACGGTAAGCCCCGTTTCAAGTTTTGCGGGCTTCCCGACGTTCGAGACAGTGGCGGACTTCAACCCTGGCTCTACTTCCACCACCTTGAGGTCTACCGTCGGAGGCAACTCGATGCCGATGGGGCGCCCCTCAAAGACCATGATCTGGACTTTGAGATTGGGGGTGAGAAAGTTCGCGTCCTCACCGAGCATATCCTCGGAAATGTTGGTCTGCTCGTAATTCTGCGTGTCCATGAAAAAGTAATTCGTTCCATCCTTGTACAAGTATTCCATCTCGGACTCATCCACATTAACCTTCTCGACGGAATCCTGTGAGCGGAAACGGTGTTCGAACATGGCGCCGGTCCGCACATTTCGGATCTTGGCCTGCACAAAAGCCCGCAGGTTCCCCGGGGTGCGATGTTCCACGCTGAACACCTTGTGCAGCTCATTATTATGCCTGATCAGCATCCCCCGCCGTAAATCGTTCCCCATAATAAACATATATTAAAATTCCTCCCTTGAATTGAATCTAAACCTGAAGTCCCTGGCCGCACCCCTGGGAGACAGACACCTCGTCTGCTTATCGGCCTTTCGGGGTCGCTCCCGACATCGAACGCTCAACTTCCTGAATCGAACTGGGGAGCCGTGATGAAAGCTTAACGATCTTTCCTTCACCATTGACCATGTAATCATCTTCGATTCGGACACCCAGGTTCTCTTCCGGGATATAGAGTCCGGGCTCGATGGTAAAAATCATGTTCTTGTCAATCGGCCGATTGTAGTCGCCCACGTCGTGGACCGCCAAGCCAAGCCAATGCCCGGTCCCGTGGATGAAGTAATGATCCAAGGTATCGTCCTCGCCCTTTGGCCCACGCAAGGGGCTCTTCTTGAAATAATCTTTCACAACCTGGGTCAAACCCCGCAACAGGGTCTTGCCCGGCACGATGGCATTGACAGCCTCCTCCTGGGCCCCCAGCACCAATTCGTAAATCTGCTTTTGTCGTTCTGTAAATTTTCCGCTGACCGGGTAGGTCCGGGTGATGTCGGCGGCATATCCGCTGAATTCGCCGGCCGCGTCAACGACCACCGTTTGACCACTCAGCATCGGCTGGTCATCCTGGTTGTAATGCAGCACCGTAGAGTCGAACCCTGAGCCGACGATCGGAGCATAGGCGGCCCGTTCGCAACCTGCATTTTCCCATGTGTACTTGAGCAGCGCCGCCACCTGATATTCAAAAACCCCCGGTTTGATCGCTTTCATTGCCGCCAGATGCGCATCCACGGACGCGTCAACAGCCTTCTGTAAAAAAGCAACCTCCGATTTGCCTTTGACCTGACGGAGATTGTCGATGCTGCTCCGGGCGTCATGAATCTCGGCAAAAGGAGCTAAGGCCTTCAATTGCTCCGCTTTTTCCTGTTCGCGGGAGAGTCTCAGGTTTGCCGTCGCCAGTGGAAGAATCGTGTAAATAGTCTGACCCGCGCTCAGGGCATTGCTCATCTCGATGGGAAAGCGGTCCAGAGGCAGCACCAGGGGGAAGCCTGTCAGGGTGGCAGTCTGTTTGTCCACCGGGCCCAGCTTCGGCCCGGTCCATCGTTCCCGGACGGGATCCCGGTTGGCGAGGAAGAGGATCTCCCGGTTGGTCTGCTCGCCCGGAAACATGGCTGTGGCGATATTCTGGCGTCCCTTGGGGAGCAGCATCAGAATGGCCCCGGGTTCATCCCATCCTGAAAGGTAATAGAAGTAATCATCCTGCCGAAACCGGGTCAAATCCGCATCGGATTGCTCCGATTCCTTCAATCCAAAGATGACGATCACCCCGTCCTTCAGCTTATCCATGACCGCCGCACGCCGCGCCCGATAAACCTCCATCGGCTCTTTTTCCAATCCCCAGTTCAACGTGGACATCACCGTCAAGAGAAGAAAAGATCCGGCCATCCCTGCGCAGGCCAACCGTGCCTTAGAGTTGAGTAGCATTCCTGGTTTCTCCTGATACCTTCCTGAGTGAACGGTTCAGGCAAAGGTGCAATAAAAAACCCAGCGCAGCTGATCGCATTGCTGGGGGATCTTTCAAACACTCCGAGAGGCTACGCGAACTGAGAAAGGGATCGGACCGCTCCGTCCCCTCGCCCGGGGTCGATGACCCGCTGTTGTTCTCGAATCAGCGTGCACGCTTAAGCACCTCTTCGTTCATCCCGCATGGGTTCATCCGACCTTCGCGGTCCGCTTGGGGAATAAGGCCACGAACTGTTCGACGAGAGCTTGCCGCATGGCTCGCAAATTCTCCACGTAGGTCTGCATCAACGACATGAACCCCGTGTACAGGTATCCGATTACAAAGAGGATCAAGAAGGGCGTCACGGCGTAATCTTCGTTCATAATCAGGTAGTACACCGTCAACGCGAAATAGAACCCCAGGAGCAGCTCGATATAGGGGGTATACCCGCTGCGGCGACGATATTTTTTCACCGTCCACCTGTCGCGCTGGCTTTCAATGCGGTACTTCGGCGTCCGCTTGAAGCTGGTCTGAATCCCCAGCAGGGCCTCCACGACGGCCCGGGAATTCGACACGGACAGCCCGATACCGGTCGCCATCAAGAAGGGGAGATACTTGATTTTTCGCCACCACGAATCAGGGAACAACTCGCGCTGCGAGACAAGGTAGAAAGAGGAAACAGAGAACGTGGAAGCCAAAAACAAGGGGAGATCGATCCACAGCATCTGGGTCCACCCCTGGTAAAACCGGACAATGGTCGCCGGGAGCAACACCAGGGAGAGAACGACCATGAGGGGGTAGGCGATGTTGGCAGTGAGGTGGAAGAAGGCTTCAATCTTCACCCGCAGCGGCAGCTTGGCCCTCAGAATCATGGGCAAGTCCTTTTTCGCGCATTGAATCAGCCCCTTGGCCCACCGGAACTGCTGCACCTTGAATGAGGTCATCTCCACAGGCAGTTCGGCATCGCACACTACTTCCGGGATGTACACGAACTTCCAGCCACGCATTTGGGCGCGATAGCTCAAGTCGGTGTCTTCGGTGAGCGTGTCGTGCTCCCAGCCCCCCGAGGTCTCGATCGCCTTGCGACGCCAGATGCCCGCCGTCCCGTTGAAGTTGAAAAACCGCTCCGCCACGTAACGAGCGCCATGCTCGATCACAAAATGGCCATCCAGCAGAATCGATTCCACCTGGGTGAGAAAAGAATAGTCCCGGTTGATGTGTCCCCACCGGGTCTGCACCATGCCCACTTCCGAGCTGGTGAAATAGTGAATAGTCTGATTGAGAAACTCGGGGGGGGGGATAAAATCAGCGTCGAAAATGGCGATGAATTCGCCGCTGGCCGACTTCAACCCTGCCTCGAGCGCCCCGGCCTTGAATCCTGCCCGATTCTCGCGGTGGTGATAAGAGATATTCAAGCCGGTCTTGCGGTAACGTTCCACTACGTCCGCTGCGATCTGCTGCGTATCGTCGGTGGAGTCATCCAGGACCTGGACCTCTAATAATTCCGCCGGATAATTCATGCGGCTTGTCACTTCCACGAGGCGTTCCACGACGTACCGCTCGTTAAAGATCGGCAGTTGAATAGTCACCCGCGGAAGCTCCGTAAAGTGCTCCTTGATCCTGGCCCGGTTGGCGCGATGCTTGAAATAAAGATATACGAGGTGGTACCGGTGGAGTCCATACATCGCCAGTATGACCAGCACCGTGAAATAGGGGATGAGGAACGCCAGGTCAAACCAGTTGGTCTGATACAACCCGACGAAGCGATCGCGAGGGAAAAACTGCCGCAACGTCTTTTGCCACGGCGTCAGCGGAGCCGCCGCCAAAAACAACCAGAGTTGGAGCCACATGAGGACTATCCTTGCTAAATTCGCTGGATTCTGGGTTACGAGCCCGGGGAGTCAACTGCCCACACCGCTCGTACTAAGTATTGCGAAGGAAAACTATCGGCCCGCAAGGAAGCTCATCCAACAATAATACAGAAAACGAAGGCCCGAGAAACAAGACTCCCATCTCTCATCCCTTGCGTCATTCGATGAGCTGATTGCATTGTCCCCCAGATGGCCGAAAACCTCTTGATTATATTGAATCCAGTCAAATTGTCAATCGAACCGACCGGGGACAGAATGGTTCTGAACAGACCTATGAACACAGTTGCTACTTGAATGTGCAGCGGTGCCGGGGAACGCAAACCTCCCGTAAACTAGAGGGCTGATTTTCACGGGTATTCCTCGGATCGATTTTAGGACCCGGATCCCCATCCCCGTTCGTCTGTGTTTGTCAGTCTCCAATCCCAGAGATCATGTCCAAAATTGTCTCTCCGCAAGTCCAGGTGAACACCGTCGTGTCTCCTTGCCAAAGTCCACCAAACCCCTAAAAAATAAGTACAGGAATGACAACCCAGGACTTATAATCTACATCTAGGCGAGTAGGGCAGGACAAGAGCCCGAGGGGGTGGCTAGAGATGAAACGGCTAACATCGAAATTAATTACGAACAGCGTTTTAATCCTTGCCTTTTTGCTTTTCGCAACCGGGTTTTCCTGGACTCAGGATGACTCCTATCCCCAGAACGGACAGAATGGGGATCAGGGTTATCAGGGCCGCGTTTTGCGCCTCAGCCTGGTGGAAGGTGACGTTTCACTCCAGCATGGACCCAATGACCAATGGCTGGATGCCACCATCAACGCTCCCCTTTTAGTGGGGGACCGATTGTGGGTAGGGGATCAAGGCCGAGCGGAAATCGAGTTTGACGACGGCTCCTATGTCCGGCTGGCTTCCAACAGCGTTTTCGAAATCCAGCAGCTCGACCAGTCTTCGAACGGTCGATACACTCAAGTCTTTCTGAGCCAGGGACTCGCCTACTTCAATGTTCGTCAGAGCTATAACGACACCTTTCGAGTGACTACCCCCGCGCTGGCGGCTGATGCCTATAATGGAGGCGCCCGTTTCCGCCTGGAAGTCGACGGCCGGAATGATTTGACAGTATTCCAGGGGGAAATTCAGATAAACAGCCACGCCGGCAGTGCGACGGTGCGCGCCAACGAGCTGTTCTCGCTTCCTAATGGCGAAAATAGCCAATATTACCTGGGCCGGGCCGGCAACCGCGATGATTGGGACCGCTGGAACTCCGAGCGGGATGATTACCTTTCTCGAGCGAGCAGCTATCATTATCTGCCGTCTTCGGTCAACTATGGGGCCTACGATCTCGATCACTATGGCCACTGGGTCTACCAGAATGGCTACGGTTACGTGTGGTTCCCTTATAACGTCGATGATGGATGGGTTCCGTACAGCTACGGCCGTTGGGCGTGGTACCCGAACATGGGCTATTCCTGGGTATCCTATGAGCCGTGGGGATGGCTCCCCTATCACTATGGCGGTTGGGATTGGTTCGCGGGCTTCGGGTGGGCCTGGTGCCCTGGGACATCGTTCGGGTTCTTTAGCCCCCACCGGGCATTTTTTTTCAACTTTGGAACCTTTGTGGGATGGTGCCCGTTTTCACCCTTTGACCGCTTCTTTTTTGGGACCTCATTCTTCAGCATCCACACATTCCGCCCTCACAATTTTTTCAACAACCGGATTGTTGTGGTGAACAATAATGATTTCAACCATAATGTCATCACGCGGCAGAGCATGGTGCGGAATCGTGAGGTCATCTCGCAGGCGACCTCCAACAGCAACCTGCAACTGGGGGTGCGACCACGAGTGGAACGGGTTTCGGGCTCAGAAGTGTTGAGGCCATCCTCATTCGCCAACAGCTCAGCAGCGCGAATCTCTACCGATACGAAGGGATGGACTCGTCAGGACGGAATTCGCGGTACCGGCGCGCGACCCGCTGAAACTTTGCGAACCGGTCAACCTTTGGGAGGCGCGGCAGGGGCGAATCGTGATGCGATCCGGGCCGGCTCGGGAAACAACGGCGCCGTCATTAATAATCGAGAGAACACGGGACGGCGGGGTGAAGTGATTAATCCTGCCGGGACCGCGGCCGAGGCGGCTTCAGGTGTGCGTGGAGAAAGGGTCAACCGCGGAACGTCTCAGGCGCCAGCAATGCGGGTACCCTATTCAGGAAATAGTGGGGGTGCCAACGGACGCTCTGAGATTCGCAACCAGGGTGTTCCAAATCCAGCGTCGGTCAATGGATCCCGGGGTGAGGGAGTCCGGCCGCAAGCACCTGCAGTCCAGGCGCCTCGCAACAACGACTCTCGTGGGACAGCACCTCGACAGGAAGTGATCCGTCCGGAATCGAGGCCTGTCGCTCCGTCCTCACCGTCGCGAAGTGAGAATAAGACGACCGGGACTGATAAACCCAAGACAACCTCTTCGCTGCGCAATGAGTCAGGGTCGCAGTGGAGAAATTATGCGGAACAGAATCCGGGAGCGCGCGATAGTGCGCGCTCTTCATTTGACAGCACCCGCCCCAGTTATAATTCCGAGGGGACAGGACGAATCGAGCGGGTGGGACCCAACTCATATACATCAACCTATAACGCACCGCCCGCCAGTCGGAACGATGTGCGATCCGCTTATACGCCATCGGCGGGAAGATCCAGTTACTCAGCTCCTTCGCCAAGAACCGAAGCGCCGCGCTATTCTGCTCCTTCACCTGTCGCGCCCCGGTATGCAGCGCCCAGTCAGAGCTTTTCAGGGCCGCGTCAGAGCTACTCCGCACCCTCCATGCCACGACAAGAATCTTCAAGGCCAAGCTACTCCGCTCCTCACTATTCGGCCCCTTCCCCCACATTCCGCAGCGCCCCCGCACCTCGTGGCGAATCCCGCTCGAGTGGTGGCGGTAGCAGTGGACGCACCTCCGGCTCTCCAAGATCCGCCCGGCGATAAGTCAGCCGGCGTCGGTCTTCACACCCTTCATTTCCAAGAATGTCAACCGCTCCGGAATGCCGGAGTGATTCTTATTTTTACCAGGATTCCTAAGTTGGCCCCTGTTTTAAGCCGCGCAGCGGCGAAATAAAGTAACCTGGGGCGTGAGCCTCAGGACCGGGCGACAAGAATAGAATGACAGTCCGCCTTGGCGGACGAAAGAGCGCGACAGGAGCGTGGATGCCAACCTAAATCAGTGTTACAATTCAGTGGCGTGATTCCCCCCAGAAGGTCTCAGTAAACCCACATCCCCCGAACAGAGGTCCTCACATGGCCACGAGTTATACATCCCTGCGTTTTCACGTTCTCTTCAGTACCAAGAATCGTATGAGATGGATTACAAAAGAATGGGAAGAGGAGCCCTACTCCTACCTCGCGGGCATCCTTCGGGAAGAACGAGGCCGGCTTCTGAGGGGAACGGAATGGACGACCATGTTCATCTTCTCCTCGTGCTCAGGGCTGACCAGTCCCTCACCGAGATCATGCGGATCTTGAAATCAAATTCCTCGAGGTGGATTCATGAAAAATCGAGGGAGCGCTGGAGGTTTGAATGGCAACGTGGATATTTCGGGGTCACAGTGACCAAGTCCCAGGTGGAGCGAGTCCGGCAATACATCAAAAATCAAAAGCAGCACCACCAGCGAGTCAGTTTTCAGGAGGAATTTTTGAGGTTGCTCAAGGCACATCAAATTGAATTCGACGAACGTTATGTTTGGAAATAATGATCCGGGCATAACTGTCGTCCGCCAAGGCGGACTCAATCTTCTCCTATTGCACCGAAACCTGAGGCTCACGCCTCAGGCTACGAATAGGCCGTCCGCACAAGGCGGACTCTAAACCGACATGTTCAAATGTCTATCACCCTCAAGAGATTACGCACTCTTCAGGAGTTTTGTCGATTGGTGTGCAGCTTCCGAAACGCAACCGGAGGGAATTGATACTCAGAAGCCAGCTCCGGGTGAATCATCACTGCCAGCATCTCGAGGCTGTCGATGATGCGCGGTCCCGGGCGGCTGAAGTACTGGTTTCCGTCGGCGATGAAGACGTGCTGGTTGAGAACGGCCGGTAGACATTGCCACTCCCTGACACTCTTCAACTGCGCGACTTCGCGGAGAGTCCGGTCGATCGAGAATCCGCAGCAGCTGATGACAACGATTTCTGCGGCAAAATCGAGGATCTCCTGGCACTCCACACGCCGCGAGGGTTGACCCGACTTCGCGATTCGATCCACTCCGCCGGCAATCTCAACCAATTCACCATTCCAGTGTCCACCGGAAAACGGCGGATGGAGCCACTCCATCAGGAAGGTCCGCGGGCGCGTGTCAATCCGCGAAACCAGTGATCTCACCCGTTCGACACGGCGCTGGAGCAAGCTGATGACCGCTTCGCCTTGTTCAGAGCACCCAGTCATTCGGGCTACGGTCCGGATGTTCTCAAAGATATCCTGCAACCGCATCGGCTCCAGATTGACCACCCGGGGCGAATGGACCAACCCTTTGACTGCATCTTTCACATAATCGTACGAAACCGCGCACACGCTGCAAAGCTGTTGAGTCAGGATCAGATCCGGCTGAAGGCGCTTCAGTAATTCAAAATCCAAATCATAGAGCGTTCCCGCCTCGTGCAACTTTTCCCTGACCTCATGGTCGATCGTTTCGCTCGGCTGGTCCGAATCCACCAGCGCCCGGGTAATCCGGGGCTTGCTTCGAGCCTCAACCGGAAAGTCGCACTCGTGGGACACGGCGACCAGGTCATCGCCTAAACCAAGGGCGTACACAATTTCAGTGGCACTGGGAAGCAGGGAGACGATTTTCATGGCTTGGGGCAAATCCCATTCTAATCACGAACCCGGATTCGCGAAATTCTTTTTTTATATGTTTGGGCTATGGAAGAGCTATTTCAGTCCACAGATTACGCCGATCACACCGAGTAAAATCAAGATTTAAAGCAGTCGTTGTTTTTGATATCCTCACGATTCATCGAAGACGAGATATTTCAAAGACCGGGGACATCAAGGGCAGAATGGCCATTTCAGTCAGCGGCATTTTTCATCATCCGGTGAAATCTGCCAAGAGCAAGCCGCTAAACCGTGCAGAGATTGGTGTGCGCGGAATTTTGCACGACCGCGAATGGATGGTGGTCGATGAGCGGGGAATGTTCGTGGCGCAGCGCCAATCTTCGGAGGCTGGTGTCGAAGTCCGGACCATGTGTTTGGTGGACGCCGCCCTCCAGGACAGGCGCCTGGTCCTCACAGCCCCCGGCCTGAGCTCAATCTCGGTTCCCCTCAGTGGCCCCGATACCCCGGAAGAAGAGGTGCGGGTCTGGGAGCATCAAGCCCGCGGCATCGATCAAGGCGAAGAGGTCTCCCGTTGGTTGAGTGAACTGCTCGGAAGGGAGAGACCCGGGAAATATCGCCTCATACGAATGTCAAACCATCACGTTCGCCGCGCCAAACAGGGAGATTCACAGCTGGCCTTCGCCGATGGCTATCCGTTCCTCATTATCTCTCAGGCTTCGCTGGATGATCTGAACAGCCGCCTTTCAGAAGCCCTTCCTATGAACAGGTTTCGCCCCAACCTCGTTCTTGACGGGTGCGCGCCGTACCAGGAGGATCAAATGGCCTTGATCCGGATCGGCCGAGTCCTTCTCGAGGGCCAGGGGCTATGCGCACGCTGTCCAACCACGGCCACCAATCAGGAAACCGCCGAGCGCGGCAAGGAGCCGCTCCGCACCCTGGCGACCTACCGCCGGCACCCCAGCGGCGAAGACGGTGTCGTGTTCGGGCGTAATTTCAATCATTTGAATCTCGGGACGATCGCGATGGGGGATACCGTTGAAATTCTAGCTGCTGACTGACTCGCGTCGCCTCAATGGCACGAGCAACCGGAAATGGTGTTGTCCCGCAAGATCTTCGGAGACCCGTTTAACCGCAAAGATCGCAATGGCGGCCCAAAGATCGCATAAATGCCTGTGCCTTATTGCGGAGGCATTCTTTTTGCGCTCTTGGCGCCTACTTAGCGAACTCTGCGGTTCGTCTTTAATCCGAATTCCGCACTCCGAAATCCGCAATTGATGACCCGCATTCATCTCTTCAGATGGAGTCCGTTTTCTCCACCCAGATTCACCCGCACCCCGGAGACAAAATTCAAACGATAGGCGGGGAATCCGAGGACCTCTTCATATCGCTGATTCAGCAAATTGTTTATCCTTGCATACCAGGTGACCCCACTGGAGAAGTCGTACGATCCCCCGACGTTGGCAACAACAAAGCCGGGATTCTTGAGAATGCAGGGGAGCCCCAGATCGCAGGCAAACGTGCCCAAGTTCGGATCCGTGTCGGTCGTCCTCCCCCGCATCAACGCATCGAGCGAAAGAACCCACCGCCGATGCGTCCACGTCGCAAAGAAAGAGCCGGAATGAGCCGGGCGGCGGATCAACGGATCCCCAACTTTGAAGATCGATTGGGCGCGGCCGGGATCGCCGTTCAGCGAGAGAATTTCGGAATTCAGATAAGTATACTGGCCGCCCAAACGGATCTTTGAACTGGGCTGCATCGTCACAGAAACCTCCATGCCTTGCGCGCGAGCATTGCCCAGGTTGTCGGAGCTGAACGTGGAAAGCTGGCGCAAATCCCCCGTCAGGGTGACGATCTGGTCCTCGAACCGATTGTAGAAGTACGTAACGTCGAAGAGTGCCCGCGAGTTCCACAAGGACACCTCGGCGCCCGTGTCAAAACTCAAGGACCGCTCAGGACGAAGCCTGGGATTGCTGGTAAATGCGAGCTCAAATCCATTCGGAGCGCGGATCCCGGTCCCCGCCGAACCGTGCAGCCTGACATAGCTGAACGCGTGATCCATCGACCCTGGCCGGATGAAATAAGCGGCCGACACTCTCGGGTTGGTTGAGACAATGGAGGACGCCGGAAAATTCTGGTCGTGTGAAAAAGGGACGGCAAGGATATCCTCCGTCCTGAAGTTTTCGATTCGCACGCCAGCCGTTAGAAAGAGCCGCTGCTGCCAATTCCACTGATTCTCGGCAAAGTATCCAAAATTGTTCCGATGAAGAGCGAAAATCTGGCCCGTCGGATCTGTCACAAAATTATTCAAAAACCTCTCCCGCTGGTATTCAAACCCGAAGGCGAGGGTGTCACCGGGGAAAAGGAGGAGATCACTTTCGCTGCGCAAGGTTCCACGAAAGTTATCGCTAAACGAATCTCCCAGGGAAGGGCTTAAGAATCGAAAATTGCGCGAGAGGAAATTTCCCTCAAAGCGCTGCCTGAATTTTGAAGAGAACTCGTGCTCGAAGTCCAGCCCATAAACATAGTCATTGTTCTTATCGCGGGACTGAAGATCGAGACCGAAGAAGGTGCTGTTGGGATCGCTTCCGTATGCCCCCGGGGCGCCTGCGTCGTTGGCATTAAGATTGAAATGGAACGCAGCGTGGGTCCGGGGAGACAGGTCCATGCCGATTCGCCCGGAAGCATTCTGGTCGCGGTAGTTGTCGTTAAAATTGGCCCCGTCGGAGTCCATGCGCGACAGGTTCAAGGCCCAATTCACGCTCCGCGTCAGGCCGTTCGCACCCGCGGCCCAGCGCCGCAACATGTAGCTGCCCCCTTCGGCTTGAAACGAGTACCGGGGGGTCCCTTCCCCGCGCTGCGTAATGACATTAAGGGTTGCCCCCACGGCCTCCGATCCATAGAGGGCGCTCTGCGCACCGCGCACGACTTCGATGCGATCCACATCATCCGCCACCAGATGCGCGAAATCGTATCCCAGCCCTCCCCCAAAGTCGTTGAGCTTCACCCCGTCCAACAGCACCAGGTCGTAATTAGCGTCCCCCCCCCGCGCGAAAATCGAGGTCGTCCCACCACGGCGGCCGGCCGAACTCACCGTGAGACCCGGGATCCCTCGCAGCGCATCCTGGATGAGGGGAGCGGCAGAGTTTTTCAAGTCCTCCCCCGTAATAATGCTGACGGAGCTTCCTACTTGCGCCATCGGCTGGTCGATCAACGACGCGCTGACCAGAACGCTATCAGTTCGGGCACTCAGTTGAAGGCCGATCTCAATAGATCGCGTCTGACCGGGCTTCAATGGACCGGTGGGCACTGTTCCTGACGAGAATCCGGGCTGACTGACGATCAACTGGTACTCGATCCCTGCCGAAACTTCAAAGCGGAACCGCCCCTGGCCGTCGCTCCAGTGGGAAAGGGTGGTCCCCAGGGCATCGATGCAACTGATTTGAGCGCCACGAATAACGGCGCCGGATGGATCCTTGATCTGACCCTCGATCACGCTGGTCTGAGCGATCAGGGAAAGATGCAAACCCGTCCATAAAATACAGAAGGCGAAGAGACGCACTGCGCGCTTCGAAACGCTTTGGCTGTGATTCATCAGTTCCTCCAAATTTCAAAAGGCCGTTCTCATTTAAAACACATGAGCCTGCATGGCTAATGGCCGTACCAGAATTCGTTCAACATCGAACCTCGGAATTCACGGGTTTTACCAATAGCGCTTTTCTCTGTGTCCTCCGCGCGGTGAAATCGTCTTACTCATTAATCTCTGATCTCTTCCCCCTCAGAAGTGTCACCCGGGCCGCGCCGGAGATAGGATTAAGGTCGACCAGGAGATCGGAATCAAAGACCTTGCGAAGCCGCTCTTCGGTCAGCACCTCAGCGGGCGGTCCAACCGCCAGGGGCACACCGGCATTCAAAAGCAGAATGTGATCCGCGAATTCGGCGGCGAGGTTGAGTTCGTGGGTGACCATGAGGACGGCCATGCCGTGCTCCCGCGCCAACCGTTCAACCAGCTCAAGTAGCCCCATCTGAAACGCCACGTCGAGGTTGAGGGTCGGCTCATCCAGCAGGAGCAATCCTGGGGTTTGCGCCAGGGCACGGGCCAAAATGACCCGCTGGCGCTCACCGCCCGAAAGTTCGTTCATCCATCGCCGCTCGAAGACCGACGCCTCCGTCATCTCGAGAGACCGGCGCACGATGGTCAGGTCTTCGTGCGACGCCAGCTGCAATCCATCGAGGAAGGGATGGCGTGCCAGCAGGCAGTATTCAAGGACGGTCATGGGAAAATGCAACGAGCTTTCCTGGGCCACCACTGCAATTTGCCTCGCCCGCTCGCGATGCCTCATTCGATGGATGTCCACCCCGTTCCATCGGGCCCATCCGGAGGTGGGCCGGAGCGTCCCGCTCACCAGCTTGAGCAAGGTCGACTTCCCGGAGCCGTTCGGGCCCACAATTGCCGTTACTTCGGAAGTGCGCATGGAAAAGGAAACGGGGTGAAGTTGAAATTTGCCCACTTTCACACCCACATCGTGCAGTTCGAGGCATGAAACGCCGGCAGCGGGCGGTTGCGCATCCATCCGGGGTTGTGAATGGGAAGAGATCACTGTCAATCCTCCGCCCGATCGCGTCTTAACAGGTAAATGAACACCGGGGCTCCCGCCAGCGCTGTAATGGCCCCGACCGGAAGTTCTGTCGGTGCGACGATGGTTCGTGCAATCAGATCGGCCAGCAAAGTCAGCATGGCCCCCAGGATGGCCGTCGATGGCAGCAGCAGTCGATAATCATTGCCGAAAAGCATTCGTGCGATGTGCGGAACGATTAACCCCACAAAACCGATGGAGCCGCTGAGGGAGACCGCCAGGCCGGTCAGCAGGGCCGCCAATACAAAGATCGCCCGCTTCACCCATTCGACAGGCACCCCCAGGTGGGCGGCTTCCTGCTCGCCGATGAGCATGACATTGAGATCGCCTGCAAAGCGGTAGATCAAGACTACCGTCGTGAGCGTTACCAGCGAAATCCATTTCATCGAGGGGACGTGGACACTGTTGAAGTTACCGGTGAGCCAGAAAGTCGTCTCGCGCAACTGGCCCCCGCTGAGAAAGGGTTGAATGAAAATGATGACGGATGAAAAGAATGACGCCACGATGATCCCTGCGAGAATCAAGGTGTGCGCGGAGACTCTTCCCTTCCGGCTTCCCAGGGTGTAAACGAGCACAATGGTGATCAAACCCCCGACAAATGCGGCGGCCGGAGTAGGAATTCCCCATTGACCCGCAAATGCGATCGATAGAATCGCCGCCAGCGCGGCACCACTGGAAACACCCAGGATATGGGGGTCGGCCAGGGGGTTTCTCAAGAGGGCTTGAAAACTGGCGCCCGCCACCGCCAGGGCCATCCCGACCAGCATGGCGAGATAAATCCTCGGCATCCGCAGGCTGAAGAGTATCGTGGAAGTCTCCGAGGCCGGGTACTCGCCGGGATGTGTCAATCGGGTCGAAACACTTTCGAGCACGGTGACAAGCGGGATGTGTGTGCTGCCGATGGACAACGCAACCCCCATCATCCCTGCCAAGAGCAAGAGCAGCAGAATCAAACGCACCGCCATTTTTTTTCGAGTCAGCATCCGAAGTCTTGTTCACCGCAGAGGCGCCGGGCAAATTGGGGACAGACACCTTGCTCTGACAAACCTCGAAAATCCATAAGAGTTGGTGTCTGTCCCATCGCTTTTCGTCCCTTAATTCGTCTTCTGATGAAAATATTTTGCAAACTGTTCCAAGGCGTCAAAGAGCCGCGGGCCCGGGCGGCTGGCATTGTCCTCGACTTTGAAGATCCGGTTCGTCTGTACCGCCGTCGTGTGGCTCCAGCCCGGCCAGGATCTCATTTGTTCGATCGCGGGAGAGTTTCCGTTATTTTTCGGGAGAAGGATGATTTCCGGGTCGCGCCTTACAATTTCCTCCAGCGACAATTGCGCCCAGTCCTGTTTTAGATCGCCGCTGATCGATTCGCCCCCCGCAAGCGAAATCAGATCTGTAATATAGGCCCCGCGTCCCGGCACGCTGATCGGGTTGTACCAAACCAGGTAGAGCACCCGAGGCCGGGGCCGTCCCGCCACTTGATTCACGACCGCGTCCCGGCGTTCCCGAAGTGAACGAACGAGGGCGTCCGCTTGGGCCTGGTTTCCGGTCAACGCGCCGACATCCTCCAAGGCTCGGAAGACATCGTCGACAGACGTCGTGTGCACCCCGTAGAGAGGAATGCCAAAGTGCATCAGCTCGTCCGCCACAGCAATCTTGTTAATCTCAGGCGTTCCAATCACCAGGTCCGGATGCAGAGAGACGATCACTTCGATGTTGGGATCGATCAATCCCCCCACGCTGGGCTTCTGCCGGACCTCCGGGGGGTAATCACAATAATCGCTGCGGCCCACCACTCTCTGAGCCAAACCGAGGGCATAGAGAAGTTCGGTGACACTCGGGGCGATGGAAATGATGCGCTGGGGATGCTCGGGAACCATCACCGTCCGGCCGGTTTCGTCGATGACTTTGCGGTTGGCGGCGGGAGCGAGTATTGGAAAAATCAACAGTAACCAGAGTGGGAGGAGAAGTTGCCAGTTGCCAGTGGCCAGTTGCCTAAGTGCAGTTGTCAGTTGTCGGTTCTCAGTTCTCAGTTCCAGGTAGTCAGTTGCCAGTGGCCAGAAAGACCAGGAGCGGGACTTCGAAGGAATACTGTCAACTCTTGAGCTTCTCATTCTGATGATATTCAATGGAGACATGGCACATCCAAGAATAAAGGAGCAAGCCTTTCAGCCGGGACTTGCTGAAAGCTGATTGCTGATAGCTGATCGCTGACAGCTGTTCACTTCAAAAAAATACCCCATGCATCTTCGTTGGAAAACGCACGGGGCAATAAACTTTGTCCACGGGCCCTTTGACGCGAAGAGCACAACTTTGGAGTCGTGAACCTGAAGGAACAAAGCCGTTGAGCATCGCTATGGATGCCAGTCCTTCGGCTTCAATCCCTGGGTTTCGCTGGTTCCAGGCAGGTCTCCTGACTTGACCACTCTCGGTTGCGTTCTCGCCTTCCCATCCCGCTGAAGCGGGGCAGTGGTTTTGAACCCGGAAGCGTGGTCTCACAGTGGCGCGACCGTCGCCGACTTTCACGGCGTTCCCTTTTTGACTCCGACCTTTCGGAGTGCCTGAAACCGCTGAGAAAGATCACAGTGCTTTTTCACGCTACCAAAAATCGGCTCGGGGTGTCAAATGTTTAAAACACTCTACCGCGAAAAAAATCAGAGAAGAGTCCTCATTCCTTAAATCGACAAATTGTGAAAAGCGTCTCATGCGCGGATTCGCTCGACATCCCCCCCGGCTGGTGGCAGAGTGTTGTCGTTTTACGATATATCTTCCCCTCAACCGTTGGAGACTTACAAAACATATTGAACCGGAGGCGTCTATGACGACCATATCCTTCGGGCCCCTCAAAACTCTCGCTTTGGGAGCGCTATTGGTGGCTGCGCTTTCAAGCAATATCAATGCGGTGTCCCAAACCCGTCAGCTCCCGCGCGAACTCGACTTCGCTTATTATTCCTTGCGGGACGGTTTTCTCTCCAGCCTCTCTCTCGTCAACAATTCTCCTACCGCTCTATCTTTCGCAGTTACGATCTTCAGCCGTTCCGGCCAGAGTGTGGTAGGACCGACAACAGATCTCCCTCCTCAAGCAAACACGTCGGTGGATCTTTCTTCGATTCTGCAGGCGGCCTCCATCGATGCAACCGGCGATTTTTCGGAGGGCAGCGTGGCCGTGCATTATACGGGCAACGGCTTCAAGCCGCTCGTGGGGCAGTTGGTGATTTCCAATGCCGCCACGGGTGCAGCCTTTACTTCCGAAATGTTTCAAAACCAGGGAGGAAGCGCAAACGGTCCCCCAGCATTGAATTTCATGTGGTGGGAATTCGATCGGGGAGAAACCGCTCGCATCGCCGTGACCAACATTTCCGGCAGCCCGGTGGTGGCTGACATTGTGCTCGAATTCAATGGAAGGCATCGACCGGGTTCGGTGCTCTATTTCAGCGCTCACCAGACGATGGTGCTTTTGATGTCGGACATCCTGGACAGCCTCGGCGAAACCTCCGGTTCGGCTCCTCAGGGGGGCATCACCATTGTGCCACGAGGCCCCGGTTCGCCCCTCATCGCCACGGGTTTGTTGAGTAATCCCATCACTGAATCCGCGACTCCCTTGCCCGTTGCGCACCCGGATCGGCAGTTTGTCAGTGCCCAGCATGCGATCGGCATCCCGGTGGGCGTCCCCTCTCCCGATTCGCCATATGTAGGTTTGGGAACCTTTGAGCCTCACGTGGTCCTCCGAAACCTCGCCGCTGCTCCACAAAACGTCACACTCACCGTCGAGTATCCCGGCAACGAAGGCACACAGCAACTCGTGCTGCTGCCATTTCCAGTCGAGGCCAACAATACTAAGGATGTTTCTTTGGCTTCGGCCCTGCCTCAGTTGCCGGCGCCGCTGCCTTTTGCTTCGGTTCGCATTCAATACGATGGCGCTCCGGACTCCCTGATGGGCCAGGTGGAGAGCCGCGAGCAGCAAGGGAGATTGGTGGTAAGCAGCCCTCTGGTCAATGAGGGCGATGGGCAGGCAGGGGCGGGCGCCCATCCCTGGCAGGTCGATCACGGCACGAATTCCTTTCTGTTCTTGACCAACATGGGCGAGAAACCCAGCCGAATCGGTTTTCAGGTGCAGGCCAAAGGAGTAAACTACTATTTGACGAATCTGACGCTCCAGCCGCACGAAACCCGCGCCATCGGTATGCGCGAGCTACGGGATCAGCAGCAGGAAGACTTCCAGAAGAACAAGATTCCGGCGGACGCCACGGAAGGCTCGGTGCGCTGGGTGCGGTTGGATAATGTGCCGGTCATGGGGCGGTTGGTGGTATTAAAAGGTCAAGAGCACGAAATTGTCAGTCTGGGCAAACGGGCAGGTGGGACAGCAAGCGGTAGTGGCCAAGCTCCCCCCACGCCGGTCAACTTCATTTGCCTGGACTGTTTTTGCAACTGTCCTGCCGGCTTGCAGAGTTTGGGCTACGATGCGGGATGTGACGTCTTGAACGTGATTTCCGGCCAGATCTGTGGAATTTCATTTCTGGGCAATTACGCGGACTGCAATGGGAATTCCAGCTTCTTTGACGATACGCTGTTCTCGATCCTATCGTTGAGTGATACTTCCGTCGCTACCATTTCCAATTCCACGGACCCGGCATCCCTTACCGGGGTGGGTCCGGGAACCGCTGACCTCATTGCAGCCTTCACAGACAACTCATACCCGTTTGCTCCCAACAGCTGCTCGCCTTTACTGCATACTGTGCGAGTCGTACCGCGGGTGATCGTAAAACCAAAGGTCGCATTTGTGGGGGGGAATAGGTTCATGTTTGTTGGAAATGACTCCTCTCTAACAAATGCTAACAGCCAATCAGTACAAGGAACCCCTCCTGGAGGACAATACGCTTGGAGTTCGAGCAAGACCTCAATCTCTTTTCAGCCCTATCCGAATATACCCGAGATCACCATCTTGACCGCTCCGAGCTCTGCTGTTAGCAGTTCGCTGTTGGATACAACCATTACCGTAACGTACACGCTGAATCAACAAACCTCCGCTCCTGCCTCAAAGGCGATTACGGTGCGAAAGTTCAAGTTCGTAACGAACCAGAGCCCTACTGTGCTCCAGCAAAGCAATGGTTACACGGCTTATGCGATATACACTATTTACACAAGCCCTTCTGGACAAAAGCTCGAGGAAGGGCTTAGAGATATTTCCGTCGAAGAGAGTGTCAGCACACAGAGCGCAACTCTCAACGGAACACCGTTAACCCAAGCGCAATTTAACGCCATTTCCTTCGGTCAGGGACCGGGTGCCACCGATGACCACAGCCAGTTCAAAGATGACTTGAGCTTTACCACGCAGTCAGGCACTGCATTACTATCCGGACTTGTGATCACTCAAGCCCAAGACCTCCTTGTTACGGGGTGTTTTGTGCGCCACAACACCCTTCAGTACACTTCAAGCACTGTGACACTCACAAACGGAGGACCGACGAATTAATGGAGACCCCAGCCATGTCCATCCAATACGGATTCTGCGCTGTACTGATGCTCTGGTTTCTTTCACCATTGGGACTCAGGGGACAGGGCTCAAAGCCAAATGAGTCGACGGTGGATCTTTTACAGCAGCCCATTCAAGAGCTAACCCTCAAGGACCAATATTTCATGGACGGGATCGTGAAACTTGACAGTCTGGCTTCAGGATTGGGTTTCTCTGTGGAATATATCCTTCCCTCACCCGAGGCGCCACGGCCCGTTGACCCTAGATTTACAGCCAAAATCACTGCAGTTACTCTATCGGAAGCGCTGGACTGGTTGTGCAGATTGGATCCTCGATACACTTGGTCGCGGGATGGAACCACGATCAACGTCTTTCCGCGAGCAAGCCTGGAGGAAAAAAATTACTATTTCACCCGAAAGTTGTCGAATCTTGTCTTCCGCGACGAGCGAAATGCTTATCATGCTCTTCCCAAAATCCTCAAACCCATTTCATCGCCCAAGGAGGCGGTCATTACATGGTCTGGGGTGAGGGATTATCAGACTCCTTTTAATGCCAGTCTTACAAACATTACTGTGCGAGAGGCGTTGAATCGCCTGATACAGCATCTTTCACCCACTGAAGGGTGGATGGTGACTGGGAATCAAGAGGTCATGCTGCTCGTTGTCTACGATACCATCACTCTTCGACCGCCGACAAGCAACGCAGAAAGGCCGTGACGTCAAGCTGCGTGTGTAAAATCACCTGGGGCGGGGTGGCGCACACATCGCGTTGGATGCGATGTGTGCGAGTCATCTGAGGAAGGGAGTTCCACTGCCGGTTTAGAACGATGTCTCTGGAGATTCAAAGAAAATGGCTCCATCGAGATGAGTTGCTGTTGGGACGAAATGATTCACGTTAAATGTCTGCCAAAAAAAAGAAACGCACACACGCAAAGAACACGTGTATGCGCCACCCAGCCCATATGGCACTTCACTCTTTCAATGCCAAAAGAGAAATGAAAACGTGGAAGTAAGAAGGGGTCAACCCGGGACATTGGACAAATGGAAGTTCCAGAAACGATAAACAGAATGAATGGGTCAGGCACTCGTATTACAATCACACTTGTTATCCAGCTCATCAAGTCAAAGTGAACGGAAGGGTAGTTTATAATTACACTCCAACGAGAAATGATCTTGTTTATATTGTACAGTGCCTTACTGGACTGCTCCCCACGATCAGCAACCAGACAGGGCCCGTTCCGGTTCCGACCCGATTGGGGGTAGGAGTAATCAATGATCAGACCCTCGCTGACAAAGAGCTTAGGCTGGGTCTTCATTCTGTTGAGCTATGCTTCGGCCACCGTCCATAGCCAGATGGCGACTCCTCAGAACAAGGGTGTAGAACCCCTTGAGAGTTTCTTCCGAGCATCAGTGGTGGAAGCCAAGAATTCTTCTGTGCCCGTAGAACGAAAAGTCTTGGAATTAAACGACAGGATTACAGCCGCCAGTCCCGAAGAGATTCATACGGCTCTACCCTCGATTTTGACAGCGTTGAAATCTCCAGACAAAGAGGTGAAGAGGCTTGCCACTGCGGCCTTAATGACAATCAGTCTGCGGACCGATGGCGGGAGGATTCTCGGGAGCCACGTCACTGAAATCAGCGATCTATTCAACTCGCCGGAGTATTATTTCCAGCGCGGCGCCGCAGTTATTCTCGGTGTGCTCCGACCATCTCCTCCCCCAGAGGCGATTCCGCCTATGGTAAGCTTTCTGGAACGGACCGACCGGGATCTTCCAGCCCAGAGGACTACCCTCGGCACCCTCGCCCGATTTGGAGGAGAAAACCCACAGGCCCGAAGGGCCATTCTGGACTTCCTCTCTCGGCCCATGAATGTTGCCGAACGCATCGATGCCCTCAATGCGATGGGAGACCCTCGGGTCAAAGATCCAATTCTCATAAATAAAATCGTCGCGTCTCTTCATGATCCCGATCCCCAAGCCAGGCTTGCCGCAATCAATGTGATCACGCGCATTGGGAAGCTTGCTCTGTCGCGGGCAGAGCCTGATTTGCATCGACTGGCCGAGGGCACTGACGAACCGCAGGAGGTGAAAGCGGCTGCACAGGAGGCCCTTCGGGAGATACAACGCGCCGGCCTTAGCGAACAGATCAACCGGGCAGGCGCCAATGAAATCGGCAGATTGTTGCCCTCGATCGTCGCGGCCTTGGCGAATCCGGACGACGCGGTCAAGCTTGACGCGACCATTGCCCTGAGTCAAATCAGCGCGCGACCGGATAGTGCTGCCCTCCTGACGCCATTCATCAGTGACATCGCCGGTCTCTTGAAGCTGCCCGATAGGAGCTTGCAGCATATGGGAGCCTTTTTGCTGAGTAGCTTGAAGCCTTCTTCTCCCCCTGAGGTCGTTCCTCCTTTACTGGCATTTCTTAAGCGAACGGACTGTGACACCGAAGAACAGGCGGACCTCATCTTCGTGCTGGCCCATTATGTTCGCGACTATCCCGAAGTGGGAGACGCCATCGAACGCTTCCTGGCACGACCCTTGGAAGTAAAGGCGAGAATAGTCGCTTTAACTGGTCTAGGCAGCTCCCACATCAGCAGCGGCCCGATCCTGGACGAGGTGATTCTGTCTTTGCGTGATCCGAATCAGGACATTAGGCTTGCCGCCATAGAAACCCTCACGCGCCTGGGACCGCAGGCGTTGCCTCGCGCTGAGCCGGATCTGCAGCGGATTGCCAACCGAGCCGATGAGTCGCCCGATGTAAGGGAGGCAGCCAAGCGAGCCTTCAATGCTACACGCCGTTGAACTGCTCGAGTAGATCGCCCAAAAGTACTTTCGATTGCCGTTCCAGGTATACAATGACATCCATCTCGCCGTCCATCAGATCCCACATGTTGAGCGAGACGTCCTCCCACTCGACAATTGCTTCGCAGCGATAAGGCGGGCTATAACCCTTCTTCGACTCGGCGATAAAGCAGATGGGACGGGCGAATCAGTGAGCCGATCACTGCCTGATTACCGCCTTGGATCTCCCCCTTCATTACCCTCGCTGCCCCTCCGGTCTGTTCATTCCCCTGTTAGAGAAATCTGACACCAGCGAATGACAACCTCGTCGATTTGTGACACGGTCAAGCCCCCGACCCTCAGAGTCTGCTTGACCCTTTGAGTAACATTCGTTATTCTATGTAACGACTGTTACGTCCATATATTTTTATTATGCGCTGGCTCTTCCTTGTGCATCAGATTCCCCCGCAACCGTCGCAGGCCCGCGTCAAGACCTGGCGCGCCCTGAAGAAAATGGGGGCGGTGCTGCATCGCAACTCGGTTTACGTCCTTCCCTATTCCAAAGACCAGCATGAAGACTTCGAATGGTTGTCGCAGCAGATTCGCGACAGCGGGGGCGAGGCGTCGGTGTTTCTTTCGGAGGCTTTGAGCGAGCAGGAGAATCACGAATTGGTTCGACAGTTCCAGACGGCCCGGGTCGCTGACTACGCGGATTTGTTACGGCAGTCCGGGATCCTGGGGCAAAAACTGGACGCCAGCCGGGACCGCGCGCATCTCTCCCCGCAGCGCATGAAGAAGATGCTTTCAGGTTGGGATGATCTGAAGTCGTCGCTCGAACGGATACGCCGTGTGGATTTTTTTCACTCGAACCGGGCTCGCGTGGTGGAGGAGCAGGTGGCCCGCCTCGGACGGCAACTGCAGGCGCTGCGCAGCCCGACCCCCGAGGGCTCCCCACCTCCGCTCTCCAGCGGCCGCTGCTCCCCGAAGCAATTTCACGGCAAAACCTGGGTGACGCGCCGCGACCTGCATATTGACCGGCTGGCGTCGGCCTGGCTGATCCGCCGTTTCATCGACCCGAAGGCAAAAATCAAGTTTGCACCGGAAGGCCGAATTCCCCGCGGCCCAATCCCCTTCGATTGCTTTGGCGCGGAATTCAGTCATCACGGGGAGGATTGCACCTTTGAGACCTTCATCAAGCGATTTCAATTGCACTCCGATTCAGCCCTCGCGGATATTGCCGAAATCGTCCATGACGTCGATCTCAAAGACGAGAAGTTTGGCCGGGCGGAAGCGACAGGATTCGACCTCGTCATCCAATCGCTCTGTTCGCCAGTCATAGACGATTCCAAGAGGCTGGAAGAGGGGCTCCGGCTGTTCAACCAGCTTTACGAATACTTGAAGCAAAAGCACAAGTCTAAAGGGGGGCACGTCCCGGGACGAGTCAACCATCCGTCATCCGGAAGAGTGCCGAAGTGAACACGGTGAATTCCCTGAGCCTGCGGAAATCGTCTTCCATCGAGCGCAACGTCATCATCCTGTCAATCGCTGTTTTTCTGGTCGCGTTTGGCGAAGAACTTTGGAACAGTTTTCTCCCGAAGTACCTGGAAGCGCTAGGCGGTTCCATCGCCCTGATTGCCGTCTTTGGCACCTTCAAAGACTTCCTCGATGCCATTTATCAATACCCCGGAGGAGTCCTGTCCGACCGACTGGGTGAACGACAGGCCCTGACCTTATTCGCCGGGATGGCGGCCTGCGGTTATGCTATTTACTTAGTGAGCTCGCGACCATGGATGCTTTTCATCGGAGTTTTATTTGTCATGAGTTGGTCGTCTCTGGCGTCTCCCGCCCTCTTCGCCATGATCGGCGCGACCCTTCCCAGCGAGCGCAGGACGCTGGGGTTTTCCTGGCAATCGCTGTTGAAACGACTCCCCATCATCATTGCCCCCGCCCTGGGGGGACTCCTGATCGCTCATGAGGGAATAATTCGCGGAGTCCGGACAGGGCTGGCCATCGCCATCCTGATGGCTATATTAACGATGATCCTACA
The DNA here is from genome assembly GCA_020072965.1 of Terriglobia bacterium. Taxonomy (GTDB): domain Bacteria; phylum Acidobacteriota; class Terriglobia; order JAIQFV01; family JAIQFV01; genus JAIQFV01. The sequence continues at coordinate 71,807 of JAIQFY010000009.1, forward strand.
ACAAAGGTTCTACATTCAAACTCCGACCGCGCCTATCAGTCCCCCCGGGGGGATGGCCCTGCTCTTCCGGAGTTTTTCACCAGTCCTCAAGCAGCTCCTGTTTTCGGACATCCTCGCGAGGCTCGCTGAGGGGATCGCCGAGATCTTCATCGTAATTTATGCCATCAACTTCATCGGCCTGAATCCGAAACAGTTTGGACTGCTCGTCGGCGTCCAAATGACCACCGCCATCGTGGGGTATCTCCCGGCGGCTGCCCTGACGGTCCGGATCGGACGGAAGCCGCTCGTTTTTTTCACGTTCGTTTGCTTCGCACTTTTCCCCTTGATGGTTGCGTATGCCCAGAGCTTTCCGCAGATGCTCGGAGCGTTTGTTGTTGGAGGCCTCCGAGAGTTCGGGGAACCCGCGCGGAAAGCGATGATTGTGAACTTTGCGGGTGAACAATCCCGGGGGCGCCATGTCGGGCTCTACTATTTAATCCGGAATATTTCAGTGACTCCGGCTGCCGCGGTGGGAGGATGGCTTTGGCATGTTCTATCACCAAACGCCACTTTCCATGCTGCCTTCCTGTGCGGGGTGGCCGGAGCCCTCTTCTTCCTTTTTTCTGTTCATGATAAGACACCGGAGGTGAATGCATGAGGTGGATTACTCGAGAAAATGTGAAAGTTGATCGTGTGGCCTGCCCCTGGTTGATTAAGCGTTTTATCGATTCGAGCGCGGAATTTATCTTTTGTCCAGAAGACCGTATCGTGGATCGGGCCAGCGAACTACAAGCGACACCTTTTGACGTCCCCAAAAACCCTGCGATTAAATTGAATCATCGCGATGGAAAATGTTCATTTGAAACTATCCTCGAAGAATTCCACTTAACTGGGAATCCCGCACTGGCGCGACTCGCTCTCATCGTGCATGGGGCCGATATCCCCAGTGAAATGCATGTCGCCCCCGAAAGCGCGGGGCTCTACGCGATTGCCAATGGATTTTCCAAAACCTGCACCTCCGATGATGAGCGCCTGGAAAAGCAATTTCCGGTTTATGATGCGTTGTATGAATTCTGCAAGAAGTGAGAAGAAGTTGTCAGTTCTCAGTTGCCAGTTGCCAGAAGGCAGTTGTCAGTTCTCAGTTCTCAGTTGTCAGTTGAAGTACTCCCGCGCTCCGTGACTCTCCAATCTGGCTGCATACGCAACTCACATCCAGTCTGGCGCGACATCGAAAGAAAGGAATTGAGTGGTCAGTTGTGATTGAGGTCCACTTCCGTTCTCTGACCTCTGGCTATTCTTTCAAACCACTGAAGTCTCTCTCTTCACTGATAACTGAGAACTGAGAACTGACAACTGCTCTTAAACAAGGAGCCCAATATGAAATCCATGAAAAGATTCACAACGAGGTTCGGTTTTCTTAGTATCGTCACCTTCATCACCCTTTTGATCCTCCCCCAGGCCCTCACCCTGGCAGCAGGTGACGACTCCTCCTGGAAAAAAGTTGAAGCGATCTTCGGGAGGACCGGAACCTACAGCGGAAGCATAGCCAAGTTCGGATTTCCCCGCACCGACCTGAAGGTGACGCTGGGAGGGGTGACGCTCAAGCCGGGGCTGGCCCTTGGTTCCTGGGCGGCGTTCGCCGGGACTGAAGAGTCCGCCACCATGATGGGAGACCTGGTGCTCTTGCCGAGTGAAATCGAAGGGGTTGTTGACCGGCTTGAAGCGGGCGGCGTTATGATCTCCGCTCTCCACAACCATCTTCTCGGCGAGACCCCTCACGTGATGTATCTGCATTACATGGGGCATGGCAATGCCGAAACACTTGCAAAAGCCCTGAAGACCGCGCTCTCAACAACAGCTACTCCGCTGGCTCTGATCCCACACTCTGATGCCATGAAGAAATCCGCGTCGCAAACCATCATGTTCGACGGCAAAAAAGTCGAGGAAATCCTGGGCAGGAAAGGTTCCGAGAGCGCCGGGGTGCTCTCATTCGGTTTTCCACGCGTGGAACTGATCCGTGCCCATGGAGAAGAGATTCCGCCACTGATGGGGACCGCCAACTCCATCAACTTTCAGGATGCCCCTGAAGGAGTCGCGACCACGGGTGACTTTGTGCTTATCGGCAGCGAAGTCAATTCCGTGATCAAGGCACTTCGCTCCGCGGGAATTTCCGTGACAGCCCTTCACAACCACATGCTTGATGATGACCCGCGCCTGTTCTTCCTGCATTTCTGGGGAGAAGGATCTGCTGTCAAGATAGCCAGTGGACTCAGGGGTGCACTCGACCATATTAATCTCAAACATTGAGGAGGAGTCGGAGAAAAAGTCTAAAGTCCAATATCCAAAGTCCAAATAAATTCCAAAGGGCAAATTCCAAACATATCAAACAAAAGCCCCGTCACGATACTCGTCGACTAATGCCGAGTGATCTTATTGCTTTTTTGGAATTTGAGATTTATTTGGATTTTGGACTCTGGAATTTGGATTTTTGCCCCTTGGGCTGCAACGGATTCCCGGCTTCAAACGTCCTTATTCACGAGTCTAATCAAGAGGCTGCCTTCAATGCAGTGGCTTAGAATCAATATCTTTACAGCATGGAAAGCACTTGGTCGCCACAAACTAAGGGCGACCCTCACCCTGCTGGGCATTTCGATCGGCATTGCCGCAGTCATCGCGATGGTGTCCATTGGAGACGGCGCCAACCGGGCCGTAATTCAAAAGCTCGAAACCATGGGCACCAATATGCTGTTCGTGGAGGCCGGCAATCGTCAGATCCAGGGCGTCCGGACGGCCTTCAACACCATGATGTTTGAAGATGTGGTGGCGGTGCGGAACCAGTGTCCGTCCGTGGCGCTGGCTTCTCCCAATGTGGATTTTCGCGCCCAGGTCGGTTATGAAGATCACAACTGGAATACCCAGGTTAACGGCGTTGACCTGGATTACCGCCTCATCCGCCATTGGAACGTAGTGAAGGGAGATTATTTTTCTGAATCCGATATCTCTTCGGCTGAAAAGGCTGCGGTGTTAGGCCAGACGATTGTTGACCAGCTCTTTCCTGAGGGCAAAAACCCCGTGGGGGAGACCATTCGCATCCGCGGCAATCCCTACAAGGTGGTGGGCGTGTTGGAAACCAAAGGAAGCAGCGTCACGGGATCCGATCAGGATGACAACATCATTATTCCCTGGACCACGGCCCAACGCAAGATGTTGGGCATCCGCTATATCAAGGACATGTATATCTCAGTGGTGAGTCGCGAACAAATCGGGATGGCCAAGGACCAAATCACCTCGCTGATGCGGCAGCGCCATCACCTGCGTCCCGACCAACCTGACGATTTCTCGATCCGGGATTACACCGAGATTGCGGAGATGGTGAACGAGACAAACCGCATCATGACCCTGCTGCTGGCCAGCGTGGCCTCACTAGCGCTTTTCATCGGCGGCATCAACACCATGAACATCATGCTGGTCACGGTCACCGAGCGCACCCGTGAAATCGGCCTGCGGATGGCCGTGGGCGCCCATCAGAGTGATGTCCGCCTCCAGTTTTTAATTGAGGCCGTGACGCTGACCGTGGTGGGAGGAGTGATCGGAGTAGGCCTGGGAATCGCCTCCTCTGCCATCATCAGCAACGTCCTCGAATGGCCCACGGTGATTTCATTGATCGCCATCCTGGTGGGGCTCAGTGTCTCGGCCTTCGTGGGGATGGTGTTTGGCTATTATCCCGCCCACAAGGCTGCCACCCTGGATCCGATTGACGCCTTGCGCTACGAGTGACCCCTATCCTCAGAACGCTCCCACATCCAGCACCTGATTTTGAACAATGTCCGAGACCCTCGTTGACCATTTTCAGATGAGGCAGGACACTTCCAAGCGATAGAATCTCTTTCGGGTTTTGATTGGACAGTCCTGCGCCCACCTTACGAGACGATTGCCGGCAGTTGACGATCTCCGATCACCTCGTTAAGATGTGATCATTAAAGAAACCAAGGGTTGACTTATGCGAGTGGAAACCACTCGATTTGTCGGTTTAGCGGCTTCGGGAGGAGATCGTGATCCGGTTCGAATACTCGATTGTACAAACCATCATCCTGGTGGGTACAATTCTTCTGCTGGTCAAACTGATGATTCCCCCCATTCCACTGGGAGAGACCTACCGGCGCATTCGTGAACACCTGCCACAAACGGGCTACGTGCTTGGTCTTTTCGCTGCATTCGTCGTTTCAGTAATTGACTATGTCGAAGCGCACTTCGACGCCCGGATCACCCGCGCCATCCGAAAAGATTACACGCCCTTTGTATCCCGTTTCGGAACCACCTGGGTGGAACGTATTCAGCGACATCGCAGCGTGGCGGCCACCTATCTGTTTAGCTATACGTATATCTGGGTCTTTCCAGCGATCATGTTCGCGGTGTTTTTCGTGCTGGTTCACGATAACCGTGAAGAAGTGGTCCAATTTCTTGTGGCCGCCTACTTTTCCAATTTGCTGTTTGTTCTTCCCTTTTACCTGTTTTTTCCGGTCAATGAAGTTTGGGTCAGCGATCCCCATGTCCAGCTGCTCACGGACCGCATCAGCCCGCTCATCATGGAACATTTCCGGTCGATCAGCGCGCTGGACAATTGTTTCCCGAGTTTTCACACCTCGCTGGCATTGCTGATTGCGATGGCCGCCTGGCGCTCCGGAAGGGCCCGGGTGGCGCTCCTGGCAACCTTGGCATCATTGATGGTGATTGTCTCGACCCTCTACCTGGGCATTCATTGGCCGCTCGATATCCTGGCCGGCGGGGTCGCCGCGATCTTCTGTGGCTCACTCTCATTGAGCTATGCACCTTCGGTGTTTGCGCGAGCCTCTCTGCGTTTCGAGCAACTGCGGCAGTTCGCTATCGACAAGATTTCAATCTAAAATGGAAAAATCTCACCCCTGAGAACGCTGCGGGGGTCGGGATCCAAAGTCAAACCTACACGGTCACAGACAGCCTTCCCGCAATGACCACTCACCCTCCAAGAAAGATCCTCTTGATGGCGGCCTCTCTCGGCTCGGGCCATCTGCGCGCCGCGGAAGCTGTGGTTGAGGCTCTGCATACCCTGGAGCCATCCTGCCAAACCGAAGTGATGGACATCAAACAGCTCGTCTCGCCCCTGTTCCGCCTGATCCAGTTCCAGGGTTATGAGCTTCTCATTGAACGCGCTCCATGGATATGGCGTTTCCTGTATAGGAACTCCATCTTCGCGGGAAGAAAGTTTGCGGCACCCAGAATCCTGCTCGAGCACGGGAACCCTCGACTGGTGGAGCGGATCAGACAGTTTGCGCCTGAGACGATCGTTTCAACTCAGATCAATTGCCATGAGCTGGCCTGCCTCAACTCGCGACGCGCCTCCGCCAAAACCCGACTCATTTCCGTCATCACCGACTACGACGTTCACCCCATCTGGTCGAAGACGCCTGCCGATCTGCTGGTGGTTGCCCACCGCGAGCTTCTCGAGAGGCTCATCAGCCTCGGAGTGGAACGCGCGCGAGTTCACGACAGTGGAATTCCCATCGCGGCGTCGTTCATGATTCCAATGGACCGGCGAGCCGTCTGCGCCCGGTTGGGTCTAGAACCGGAAGTGGCGACGTTGCTAGTCATGGGTGGCAGTGTCGGCTTTGGGGAACTCGATGAAGTGGTTGCGAAGCTGATGGGCAGCGCAAGAGCGTACCAAATTCTCGCAGTCGCTGGGCACAATGAGGGAGTCCGCCATGGTCTCGAACAACTCAAAGCGCGTACAGACGCCCGCCGCGGCGAGAATCGGGGAAGGAATCGAGGTTCCCTTCAGATCTTTGGCTTCGTTGAGTTCGTCCCGGAGTTGATGGGGGTAGCGGATTGCTTCATTTCCAAGCCGGGTGGATTGGCCACCACAGAGGCGCTGGCAAGGGGCCTTCCCATGGTTTTTGTCAATCCGATCCCGGGGCACGAGGAGAAGAATGCCGAGTTCCTGGTCCGGCATGGGGCCGCCCTGGCGGTCCAATCAATCTCCCAGTTGAGACCTGCGCTTGATTCGCTCTTCGAGAACTCGCGGGCAAAGTTACATGAGATGCAATTCGCAGCCCGCGCCCTCGCAAAACCCGATGCTGCCATACGATTGGCGGAGGAGATTCTGAAAAGAGAGTGTTCGCCCCAAGTCACCGCGACCGCCTCAGTCTCCTCTGAACAAGCCGTTCATCACCGCTAGCAACGGAGGTTGGGAATGTAGGACGACCAGACAGGTCGTCCTACCATACTCCTCGCCGCCTCCCACTCTCACCGCTCAATGAACTGAATGATCGCCTGATTAACCGCCTCCGGTTTTTCTTCCATCAGGGCGTGACCGGCCCCCTCAATGACCTCGATCGTTGAATTCTTGACCTGGCGATGCAGAAAATCGCGGACGCTGGGATCGATGAAGGAGTCCTCCGCTCCCCACAGGATTAAAGTGGGCGCCAGGATCCGTGCAAAAAGGGCATTCTCATTGGGGTTGCTGGTGGTAAGGAAGAGTCGCAACGCCTCGGCGGAGTTTTTTATGGTGAAGGGAAAGTAATAGCCCTCCACATCGGCATCCGAGACCTTCGCCTTGTCTGCGTACGATTTAAGCAGCAGTTTGCGCACCCGCTGGCGATCGGGTCCTGCCATTTGATAGGCCAGGCTGCTAAACATCCGGCCATGTAAGAGGCGGGTTACGAAAGGTCTTGTAATGTAAAGCGTGGCGCTATCGATAAGCACGAGGCGATCGACCCGCCCCGGGTAGACTGCAGCGACACGGGCGGCGATCGATCCTCCCAGCGAGTGGCCCACCAACGTGGCACGTGGAATCTTCAGTCTGTCCATAAGCGCTATCACGATGGCGGATTCGGCCCTGAAGGAAAAATCCCGGTCAGAATATTCTTTCGAAAATCCGAATCCTTTCAGATCGAGTGCGATCACACGGGCGTGTTTCGAGAGTTCTGCAATATTCCGTCGAAAACTGAAAGTGGAGGCGCCCAGCCCATGGATCAGGATCACCGGCGAAACCACCTGTGTTCCGGCTTCCCGACCGTCGGGGGCAACCAAGGCAATCGGCCCGGTATCCAAATAGAAGATCTGCGCGCCCTCCAAAGCAGCGAACTGCCCTGGGAACGGTTCGGAACGAGCCCTGACGGCTTCCTGGGGTGCAAGCGTCTCCTTTTTCCCTGGCGATGCGCACGCAGTAAATGACAATACGGCTGTGAGGAGAAAGGAAACCGCGAGGGCTTTGAAGCGAATCTCCGAAAGCGGACTCGTGCTTTTAGAGTGGCATTCGATAGTCATTTTGGATAACATACTCCGCTTAAGCGATGTGCTCGTTCCACAGGGATCTTCCTCTGCTTGTGACTCACCCCGTCAACCTTGAGTCCGTGTTGAAGAGAATTGAAGGTCGCGGCTTCCGGTCAGGTTCCAGGCGGAGCAGCCACCCCCGACATAGGTGAGATAGGCTGTTGGTCCATGAAAGTCCGGATTCAGTCTTTCCGATGTGATACCGGAAAGTAAAAAAAGATCCTATTCAAGGATTTTGATCCGTACGTTTGAATATTCTGACACGACGCGCTGCTTTGGTCAAAGAACAGCGCGGAAATATAAAACCCAATCGAGATCCGGCCCGGGTAGCGTTTTTCGCCGGTGAGGAGGTCAGTTGTGAATTTCACGGTGAAACCTGCCTGTTCAACTCCAAAGGCCAAAGTGCTTTCGCGCAAGCAGGGCGTGATGCGGGCCGCCCCTTTTTTCATGCTTCCCCTTTTGGGGATTCTCATACTTCTTTGTATCAATTCAACGGGCTCACTCCTGTGGGCCAAGAAGGCGACTGAGCTGCGGCGACAACAGCATCCCGGGAAGACGGGCTTTGAGAAATCCAAGCTGGCCGGCCAGGATATCCCCGAAACCCCGCAGAGCCTTGTCGAAGCGGGAACGCTGAACCGACAGGTCCAGGAGGATTATGCCAGCAGCCCCGCCATGGTGGGATTCAAGCGGAAGTACGGCTCACAATGGCAAGTGGTGGTGGATGAACGCAGCATGGTGCCCAAGAGTTTTGTGGGCGAAGGCATACCTTTCTCGGCGCGAAGTCAGGCCGCGTCCAAGCTCGGACCGTCCTGGCAATCCAAGCTTGCCTCCACCGAAACGATTGACGGCCTGGAGAAAACAGCTCGCCAATTTCTGGCCGACAATCTGGTACTCCTCAAGATGGATCCCACCGCCCTCACCCTTGACGCTGCGGCCAGTGGCCTGCTGGAGGAGGCGACCGGCAAGTTCCGCCTCGTCTTCCAAAACAACTATCATGGGATCCCCGTCCTGAACTCTTCTGTTTCGATGTTCGTCAGCCACGGCAACATGGTTCTCTTTGATGCTGAGCGCATCGCCTCCATCAACATTTCCACGAATCCCGCGCTCTCTTCCCTGGCGGCCGTGACCCTCTTGAAGCAATCCCTCGGGCTTAATGATGCAGATGTCCTCCTGGATCATGCCGCGGAGTTGTTTATCACTTTGGTGGAATCACCGGCTGCCAAAACCGCTCGTGCCACGAGGGCCCTGGCGGAAGGAAGCCCGGCAGCTCTCTACGTCGGCCCTCCCGGGCAGGGGTATGCCGCAGAGTTAGTGTATCGAATTCAGTTTCATGTTCCTGATGACGAGCGATCGCTGGTGGCCCTGGTCGATGCGAACACCGGCGAGAGGATTGACCTGTTCGATCAGAACCGCTACCAGAAGGGTAAGGTCCTGGGCGCGATATACACCCGAGGGCCGGTGTCGACCCCGGGTTTCGTCAACAGCGGAGGACAACAGGCCCCCGAGTACCTGGTCCCCTTTGACCGTTTTACCGTGCTTAATGGCGGCACCAGTATCAACACCAATCCGGGGGGAGTTTTTGATCCGGGAGGGCTGAATCTGGCGGCGTTTTCCGGGGCCCTTTCCGGAGCACAGACCAACGTGAGGGAGTTTGGCACACCCTTGTGCAATTCTCCGCAAGGACCCGCGGATAGCTCCGGCAATATCGTTTTCACCGCACATTTCGATGATGGCCGTTGCTCGACCAGTCCGGGCTCCCCCGCACCGGGGAACGGGCTGGCAACGCATGGGGCCCGAAACGGGTGGTTTCATGACAATTTTACTATCACTCATGCCCAGAAGTTTCTCAAGGGATTCAGTCCCGCCATAGATGCTTTCTTCAATGAAAACTTCAATGTACTAGTGAATGACGGCTGCAACGCATTCTGGGACTCCGGTTGTCCCAACGCGGGAGGGCAGGAATGCATGGACCTGGGTTCATGTAGCATTCCGGACGGCGAGAACAATCAGGCGTCGGAACCCGATACCATGTCGCATGAATATGGTCACGCCCTGGATGCCCACACCAAAGGGAGCGCGAATGCGAACACCGGCGACCTGGGCAAAGGAGAAGGACTGGCAGATGTCGATGCCTGGCTAAACACCCATCGTTCCTGCCTGAGTCCGGGTGACAGCTTCCCTCCACTTCCACCTGGAGCGAATTTCCATGGCTTCCCTCAAGGCGATGCCTGTAATAGTGCAGGCTTCCCTGTGGAGCCCCAGATTTTGCTGCAAACCGGCATTAGGGATTTCAACGTCTTCTTATGCAATGACACGGGTTCGGGCGCCTGTCCTGCGGGTACAACCGGGCGGCTGCAAAGTAACGATCAGGCCAATGCGTGCGGCAATCTCAGGCCATCGGACCAATGCCGGGGGAGGCTCGGTTATGAATGTCATTGCGAAGGCCATCTCTCCTCGGGCTCGGTGCTTGACCTGTTTAAGTCTCTGGTCACCCGCTACGGGACGAACCAGGCTTGGTACATGATTGAACGGTTTTATTATCTCGGGCTCCCGGGCATCACCAGCGGCCTGGGAAGTGATGGGGCAGGTAGCATTTATTCTCAATTTTTAGCCGTGGACGATGACGACGGAAACCTGGCGAACGGCACACCCAACGGCGACTTGATCTTCCAGGCATTCCGGGCTCATGGGATCGAGGGAGCCCAGGCAGTCAGGTTCCAGGCGAATTGTACGACCGCCCCGGGCGGCCCCGGTTCCCCGTCCGCTCCCACAAGTTTTACAGCCACATCCCAACCTTCCGGCGGCATTATGCTTCAATGGAATGCTGTGGCTGGCGCAACCGGATATCGGCTCTACCGGACAGCAGCCTCGCAGCCGGGACACAATTTCGAGGCGGATCCGATTCCGTCGTCTTACTATGGCCGCAACGGAGTTTTCTTCAAACTGATCAACCCCGCGACCCGGGGTTCGAATCCAACGTCCGGGGATAACCTCTTTACCGGGGTAACTTCCTATCTCGACCAGGAAGTCGCGTCAGGATATGAATACTTTTATCAAGTCCAGGCGGTAACGGGGTCCAGCGTGAGCGAGTGCCGTTCCACGCTGTCTCCAAACCTTGTTGATCTGGTAGCAAACGCCACAGCCATCGGTTCATCCCAGGTAAACCTTTCGGTCTCCAGCGGAGGGGCCGGCACTGCAACCACTGTTGGCGGCAGCGGCCCAGTACAGGCCGGCTACGGCGTGGTCACCACGAACTCGGGCACCGGACCTTACGGCACAGCGGTTTTCACCTTCAGTCAAAACAATGTTGTAGTGAGTGAAGCCGGGGTTCCCTCTTCCCCCCCTACTACTCACGCCAAACTTTTTGTGGATTCCCGGACCGGAGTCCCCGCTCCTACCCCGCAGTTCCCCGCAGGCACGATCACTGTGGACACTGGAGTGGCGATCGTGAACCGTGGCGGAGCTCAGGCAACGATCACCTTCAGTCTCCGCGATGTGACGGGGACGTCGTTGCTGGCCACAGGGCAGGCTTTCATGGCCCCGGGGACTCACGTGGCCAAGTTCGTGACCCAGCTTCAAGATATCGCGCCGGGCTTTTCGCTTCCGGCCAATTTCACCACCGTGACCCAGTTCGGGACGTTGGAGATCACCAGCACCCAGCCGCTTTCCATTCTGGGATTGCGGCAAACCACCAACCAGCGCAATAACAGCTTGTTCACAAGCACCCCCATTGCGGACCTGACTCAGCCGGCTCCGACCGGAAAAGTGTTCTTCCCGCAGTTTGCCGACGGCAATGGGAACAAGACCCTGTTGATACTGTTGAACACCTCCGGGGCGACCGAGACCGGGCAGGTCAAGTTCTTCGCAGACACGGGGGCTGTGCTGGTGGTTCGCCAGGCGAACGGCCCAGCGCAGTCGACCTTCGATTACTCGATCCCCCCAGGCGGGGTGTTCACGCTGCAAAGCGATGGGTCCCCGACCGTGGCCAATGCGGGGTCGGTACAGGTGGAGCCCAATGGGGCAAACCCCAATGCGCCAGTGGGGGCGGGGGTGTTGAGTTTTACGCAGGGCGGCGCGCTGGTGACCGAATCGGGCATCCCGTCGGCCACCCCGACGACGCATGCGCGCATTTACGTCGATTTGACGGGTGGGCACAACACGGGGCTGGCAATCGCCAGTCCCGGCAGCAGTAGTCTCCTGGTGACCCTGACGGCGTTTCAGACCGATGGCACCACTTTCGCAGGCAGCAATGTGGCCTCTCTCAACGGGAACGGCCATACCGCGGCATTTGCGGGACAGTTCATCCCCGGGTTGCCCGGTAATTTCACGACGGGAGTTCTGGACATCAGCGCAGCCTCTCCCTTTGTGGCCCTCACGCTCCGGTCGTTGAATAATGCGCGGAATGATTTTTTGATCACTACGTTTCCCCTGGCCGATTCGAATCAAGCGGCCCCGCAGCCCTTGATCTTCCCGCAGATTGCGGATGGCGGCGGGTTCAAGACCCAGTTCATACTCCTGGGCGTCAATGGAGCGTCGACGACAACGACGAACCTGTTTGGAGACAATGGGGCGCCGCTTTCACTTTTGCCATAAAGGGATCCCCTGCCTTGAGAAACGAGGCCCGCTTGATGGGAAAGCGTAGGGGGACGACAAGAAAAAGGTCAAAGTCACGTTTGCTGAGCAAATGAGCCCTGAATCGGCGATGGCGCGGGGACCGTCCATACCCTGAATGTCTAGCTTTTTCATGCGCTTGACATTTGAAAGAGCCCATCTTAATTTTTGAGAGTGGCGTGGGTGCTAACCCGTTGCGCCGTGGAGGATCTAAAAATGAGTAAAACGATTGGAATCGACCTGGGAACAACCAACAGCGTCGTGTCTGTCATGGAGGGTGGCGAGCCGGTTGTGATCGCAAACTCCGAAGGGACCCGGACGACCCCGTCCGTGGTGGCCTTCACCAAGTCTGGGGAGCGGCTCGTGGGTCAGGTGGCCAAGCGTCAGGCCATAACCAATCCCGAGAACACGGTGTTCTCGATCAAGCGTTTCATGGGTCGACGCTACAATGAAGTCAACGAAGAGATGAAGATGGTGCCGTACAAAGTGGTCCAAGCGAGCAACGGCGATGCCCGGATATCAACCATGGGCAAGGAGTATACTCCCCCTGAAATCTCCGCCATGATTTTGCAAAAGATGAAGCAGAGCGCTGAAGACTATCTTGGTCAAAAGGTGGAGAAGGCCGTGATTACGGTCCCAGCTTACTTCAACGACTCACAGCGGCAAGCGACTAAGGACGCGGGCAAGATTGCCGGGCTGGAAGTGGTGCGTATTGTGAACGAACCCACGGCAGCCGCACTGGCCTATGGCCTGGACAAAAAGAAAGATGAAACGATTGCCGTTTATGACTTTGGCGGCGGCACCTTTGACATCTCCATCCTGGAAGTGGGCGAGGGCGTTGTTGAAGTGAAGTCGACGAATGGGGACACCCATCTCGGGGGCGACAACATCGACCATCGCCTCATCGAGTGGATCACGGAAGAATTCCGCAGGGACCAGGGCATTGACCTCTCCAAGGACCGCATGGCCCTGCAGCGTTTGAAAGAGGCGGCCGAAAAGGCCAAATGCGAACTCTCCACAGTCATGGAGACGGAAATCAACCTGCCTTTCATCACGGCCGATGCGAGCGGGCCGAAGCACTTGTTGATGAAGCTGACACGCTCGAAATTTGAACAACTTTGCGAGGATATCTTGCAGCGTTCGGTGGGGCCCTGTCAGCGCGCGCTGGCGGATGCCGGCTTGAAGTCAAGCGATATCGATGAAGTCGTGCTGGTGGGTGGCTCGATCCGTATACCCCGCGTTCAACAGATCGTGAAAGAGCTCTTCGGAAAAGAGCCTCATAAGGGCGTGAATCCGGACGAGGTGGTGGCCGTGGGAGCGGCGATTCAAGCGGGTGTCCTGGCGGGCGATGTCAAGGATCTCTTACTGCTCGACGTGACGCCCCTCTCCCTCGGGATCGAAACGCTCGGAGGCGTGGATACCGTGCTGATCCCACGGAACACAACCATCCCAACCCGGAAGAGTGAAATCTTCTCGACCGCCGCCGACAGTCAGACTTCTGTTGAGGTGCATGTGCTCCAGGGGGAACGATCCATGGCGGCAGACAACCGGACGCTGGGGAAATTCCACCTGATTGGGATCCCGCCCGCCCCGCGCGGCGTCCCGCAAATCGAAGTGGCGTTCGACATCGACGCCAACGGGATTGTGAATGTCCAGGCGAAGGACCTGGGCACCGGTAAGGAACAGAAGATCACGATCACGGCGTCCAGCGGCTTGAAAAAAGATGAAATCAGTCAGATGCAGAAGGACGCCGATGCCCATGCGGAAGAAGACAAACGGCGCCGCGAAGAGATTGAAGCAAAAAACAAGGCCGACTCGATGGTGTACAACACGGAAAAACTATTGAAGGAAAACCGGGACAAGGTTTCCGAGGACGACGCCAAGAACATTGAGGCAGCAATCGCGGATACCAAGAAGGCCATGGAAGAGGGCGGCGTGGAACGAATCAATCAAGCGGTCGAGGTTTTGACGACCGCAACTCACCGGCTCGCCGAAGCGATGTACAAGCAGGCTGGGGCGGCGGCGGGGCAGGGAGCCCCTCCTCCCGGAGCACAGGCTGGTGAAGCCGGCGGCGCGACGACACCTCCCCCGGAAGGCAAACAAGGGGACGTCATCGATGCTGAGTATGTGGATGTGGATGAGAAGAAGTAACCCGGAACGGCGTGATCCGCCAAATTTCGGGATCGCTGTCACATTCAAGTCAAACTTCGGGCGCTCCGAGAAACCAGAGCGCCCCTTCTTTCTATGGACTCCTAATGCCGACGCCCGCTGATTTGCTCAAGGATCTCATGCTGATTCAAAAGAGGCTGAACTCGCTCTTCGACGAGTCGCAACCCACGTTTGACACCTCCCTGATGCCGACCAGTTCGGCCGGCTATTGGACGCCCGTGGTGGACTGCTACGAGACCGATGATAAGTACGCCATTACGGCTGAGCTGCCCGGGGTGTCGCGAGAGGACATTGACTTGCAAGTCCGGGGTCGAAAGATTATCCTCTCCGGGGAACGCAAACTCAGCCAGGGCATCCCCAAGGAAAACTATCACCGCGTCGAGTGCGCCTCGGGGAAATTTCTGCGGACCCTTGAATTTTCTACGGAGATTGATGAAACACGCGTCGACGCGCAGTTGACGGACGGGGTACTCCGCGTCACACTACCCAAACGAACTCCGTCTTCTCGCGTCATTCCCATCGAAAGAAGGGTGTAATTCAAACTGGAATATTGGCTTGCAGGCGAAGCATCCCCGACCGACCTGGTGTCGGAGCCAAAGGACCTGCTTAGATAACCCTGACGCGCCTATTCGCCGGGTTTTTTTGACCCGTCGGACAGTCCCCCGTCGCCGGAGCGCGGCAGGAGGGCCAAACCCAATCCGACCGCCAGATTTTTGATCACGGACAATGAGTTGCGGCGCCGCTTTCCTGATAACCAGAAATTGAGGCTCCATCCCCTCGATCGGCGGTGACGGATGGAAGTGAAAAACCAGATATGGCGCAAGAAGACTTTTACGAGCGGCTGGGGTTAAGGCGAACTGCCAAACCTGACGAAATCAAGAAAGCCTACCGACGGCTCGCCCGCAAGCATCATCCCGATGTGAATCCGGGAAACAAGGCCGCCGAGGAAAAGTTTAAAAAGATCTCTGAGGCTTACGAAGTTCTGAGCGACCCCAAGAAGCGGGAGATGTATGATCAATTCGGGACTGCAGACCCTCGATTCACAGAAGGCTCATGGCAGCAGGCTCGACCTGGCGCGGGTGGGTTTGACTTCTCCAATTTCGACTTTTCTAATTTCGATTTTTCAGGTGTGGGGCAAGGTCCATCCAGAACTGGGGCAGGTCGCTCTCCAAAAACCGATTTGAGAGACCTGTTCTCCCAACTTTTCAAAGACGGCGCTGTCGGGCGGGAAACAACGCCCACCGAGTCCCTGCGGGGAAGGGACATTGAAACCCCTGTCCGATTGGACTTCTGGGATTCGATCCGGGGCACAGAAATCCGAATGAATGTCCTCCGCGAGGAGCTGTGCCCGACTTGTGGCGGCACAGGGAAAGGCCGCAGCAAATCGGCGGGACCTTGCGGCGAATGCAACGGCACCGGCACCATCCACGTGATGCGGGGCCGCTCCCGGGTTTCATCACCTTGTCCCCGCTGCGGAGGAACGGGAAAATCATCCCCGGTTTGCGGGAGCTGTCACGGATCAGGTCGCATCGAGAAATCTGTTCCCATCAAGGTCCGAATTCCGCCCGGGGTGCACACCGGGACCCGCCTGCGCGTCCCCGGCAAAGGGGAATCCGGATTTGAGGGAACTCCCTCCGGAGATCTTTATCTTGTCATCCAAGTCTCGGAACACCCTTTCTTCAAGCGCGAGGGGGAAAACATCCGTTCGGTGGTTCCCATTACGGTGAGTGAGGCAGCACTGGGAGCGCGGATTGAAGTGCCGACCCTCGACGGCCGCGCCATTCTAAAGATCCCCGCAGGAACGGAGAGCGGCCAGAAATTCCGATTGGCGGGTAAAGGGGTTAGGTCCTCGAAGGGGGCCACTCGCGGCGATCAAGTCGTCGAGGTGCAAGTCGTCACTCCGTCCGCGAGCGATGAGCGAACCAAGGAGCTCTTACGGGAGCTGGAACACCTTCACCCCGAAGACCCGCGCGCCAAGTTGTTTGAGCAGAAATAGCGCGGCGTCAGCCTTCTCAATTTACGCTTCCCCTGGCTCACAACCTGCATTAAACTGAGCGGCGATGGGTAGAGCAAACGCCGGCTCGCAGCGTTGGATTGAACCGGATTGCTCCTGAACATTTGAATTCAGGTTGATTCTTCTTTCAGCGGAGGTCCGATGCAATACTCCATTGTGGGCGATGTCATGCAGGCGGTTAAACTTCACTTTGCTCCCGGCGACCGCGCCCAGGCAGAGCCAGGGGCCATGCTGTACATGAAGGGAGACGTCGACATGGACGTCTCCATGAAAGGGGGACTGCTCTCGGGTCTGGCCCGCAAGTTTCTCATGGGAGAGAAACTGTTCATGGCTACCTTTGAGTGCCGGGGCCGGGGTGGCGAGGCGGGTTTCGCCGTCCCATATCCGGGTAGAGTCCAGGCCGTCAATTTGAATAACAGCGCCATCATCGCCCAGAAGCGCAGCTATCTGTGCGCCTTTGGAGACGTCACCCTTAGTGTCGCCTTCACGAAGCGCCTGGGTGCGGGATTTTTCGGGGGCGAAGGGTTCATCCTGGAGCAAATCGCCGGGACTGGAGTCGCCTTCATCCATGCCGGCGGTAATTTTGTGGAATTCGATTTGGCCCCCGGTGAGCAGTTGCGCGTGGATACCGGGTGTCTCGTGGCCATGGATCCTACGATCGATTATGATATTCAGTTTATCGGTGGTTTTACGCGTTCCCTGTTTGGCGGTGAGGGGCTTTTCTATGCCATGCTCACCGGACCGGGGCATGTTCTTCTTCAGACGCTCCCGTTCTCCCGTATGGCCGAAGAGGTTCTGAGTGCTGCCCACGGACGGGTGGATGAGCAAAAGGGGATTGCCGGAATCGGGGGAGATATCCTCGGAAACATTCTCAGCGGAGACAGTTAGATAAAGGCAAATTCCAAATCACAAAATCCAAATTCCAAATAAAACTCAAGTTCCAATGACCAAACTCCAAATAGACAGCCTCCCTTGACGAGTTTTTCGGCTCATTGGAATTTGGAGTTTGGAGTTTATTTGGAATTTGGACTCTGGAATTTGGAATTTTATCCATCAGGGAACCAACATGACTACAGAAACCCGTGTTTGCCCCATCTGCAACGGCACCGGCTGGGCTCCGGCAGGCAGCAGCGATTCTCAAGCGGGCGGCGAATCCAGCAGCCCGGGGGTGCGTCGATGCGACTGTATGCTTGACACGCGGGTCCAGCGCCTTCTCAAAAGCGCGCGAATCCCCCGCCGCTATGAACATTGCTCCTTCGAGAGTTATACCTTTACATCCAGGACATACCCCGGGACAGATTCCCAGAAATTTGCCAAAGAATTTGCTAAGAAGTTCGCCGAGGAGTATCCCCTGGTTGATGTGGGACTGCTGTTTATCGGTCCCTGCGGCGTCGGGAAAACGCATCTTGCGGTCTCAATCCTCCGATCCCTTCTCATCAACAAACACATCGAGTGCCGGTTCTATGATTTTCGTGAACTGCTCAAAGAGATCCAGAACAGCTATAACCCCATCTCCCAGAGCAGCGAAATGGCGATCCTCGAGCCGGTGCTCACCGTGGATGTCCTGCTGCTCGATGATCTGGGAGCCATTAAGCCGTCGTTGTGGGTCCAGGATACCGTGGCGTATATCTTGAACGCGCGTTACAACGAAAAGCGGACCACTCTCCTCACGACCAACTTCCTCGACACCGAACCCCGGGGCCCGGCCCCGGAGGACGACATGCGGCGCGGCAAAAAAGACCGGGCCGCCCAGAACTATCCGGTCGAAGAGTCCCTCACTGATCGCATTGGCGTGCGCATGCGGTCCCGGCTGTTCGAAATGTGCAGGGCCATCGACATGAGTGGAGAAGACTTCCGTCAGGTGGTGAAGCAAGCACACCACAGGTTCTGAAAAACAAATTCCAAAATCCAAATTCCAAACAAAAAACACAACAAACAAATTCCAAACAAAAGCCATAGGACGGTAGTGGTCTACGACAAGTCCCCAAACGGGACCTCTGTAGTAATCGAGACCTCGAAGCCCTGTTTGTTTGGGACTTGGAGATTGGATTTTGTTTGGAATTTGGATTTTGGAATTTGGAATTTGCTCCACTCCTGTGCCGAAGATGCTCTTTTCGGGTATAATTGAGGTTTCCAGAACGAGATCGGGAAAATGCTATGAATGATGCGGAGTTCGCAGAGCGTGCCGAACAAACCCTGGCTAACCTGGAGGACCGGTTGAACGAGGCCTCGGCCAACCTGGACATGGAAGTGGAGGCCGGCGAGGGGACCATCAAAATCCGCTTTGAAGATCCGCATCCGGGTACCTTCGTTTTGAGTCCGAATCCTCCCGCCAAGCAACTCTGGCTGTCCGCGCGAACGACCAGCTTTAAGTTCAATTGGTCTGACCCGGCAAATGGATTTGTGCACGAGAAATCAGGCGAGCCTATTGACAAGCTTTTGGGGCGGCTCATCAGCGAGCAGATGGGGTTGACCCAAGCGGTCGTGATCTAAGATGGCAACGATTCAGAGGAGACAGACGAGCAATGTATCCATCGGCAAAACAATCGTGGGTTCGTGTCATCCCATCGTCGTCCAGTCGATGACCAACACCGACACCGCCGATGTGATGGCGACCGTGAATCAATGTGCCGCGTTGGCCCGTGCCGGCAGCGAGTGGGTCCGCATCACGGTGAATGTGGATGAATCCGCCCGGGCGGTGCCGGAGATACGCCGTCGCCTGGATGATCTGGGAGTGGATGCCCCGCTCATCGGCGATTTTCATTACAACGGCCATCTGCTTCTCGCCCGATACCAGGAATGTGCCAGGGCACTGGCCAAGTACCGGATTAACCCGGGAAACGTGGGAGTCGGCAAGAAGCATGACGAGAATTTCAAGACCATGATTGAGGTGGCGCGGGAGCAGGATCGGCCCGTCCGCATAGGAGTCAACTGGGGATCGCTGGATCAATCCCTGTTGACGCAGTTGATGGATGAAAACGCCAGACGGGCGGAGCCCCGCGACGCGCGCGAAGTCACCCTGGAGGCCTTAGTCGAGAGTGCGTTGCGCTCCGCGGAAATGGCAGAAAGCTATGGCCTCGCCCACGACAAGATCATCTTGAGTGCGAAGGTCTCAGGGGTCCAGGATCTCATTGATGTATACCGTCGCCTCGCCGGCCGGTGCGACTGCCCGCTGCATCTCGGCCTCACGGAAGCGGGCATGGGAGCGAAGGGAATCGTGGCTTCGACCGCGGCGATGAGCGTGCTTCTACAGGAAGGTATAGGCGATACGATCCGTGTGTCGCTGACGCCTGCTCCCCAGGGCGACCGAACGGAAGAAGTGCACGTGGCTCAACAGATCTTGCAGTCGCTGGGCATTCGCAGTTTTTCTCCGCAAGTCACCGCATGCCCGGGATGCGGTCGCACCACGTCGACCTTCTTCCAGGAACTGGCTGACCGGATTCAGACGTACCTGCGCGAGCAAATGCCGGTATGGCGTGAGAAGTACTCCGGTGTCGAAGAGTTGAGGGTCGCGGTAATGGGATGCGTTGTGAACGGCCCCGGCGAGTCGAAGCACGCGCACATCGGGATCTCGCTCCCGGGAAGCGGCGAGGAACCGAAGGCTCCCGTCTATGTCGACGGGAAGCTGTTTGTCACCTTGAAGGGTGAAACCATCGCCCAGGACTTTAATCGCATTTTGAACCAGTACGTGGAGTCCCACTTTGGTGTTCATGCTGCAAACTTACAAGGGCGCTGAGGATTCGCCCCCTCATCCCCTTCGTGCTAACGCGGAAAAAAAAGGGAAAAAAGGGACAGACACCTGCTTTGCTGCCATTCCTTCAAAGTTGCTTAAGAGAAGGTGTCTGTCCCTAACCCGCTCGCCCCTCTCGTGCCCCTCTTGGTTTCCTTCAAATCCTAAGGAGATATCGATGAAGAAAAAATACCTCATTGCCGTGACTGCATTCCTGTTTTTGATCCTTGCCGCAACTGCTGCGGAGAAAGAAAAAATGAGTCCTCAGGTAAGAGCCCTGCGCAGCATTAACGGGCCCGAAATCTCGGGAATCATCAAAACGCTCTCTTCCGACGAGTATGAGGGGCGGGCCCCGGCCTCGAAAGGCGAAGAACTCACGACCCATTACATCGTCGACCAGTTCAAAAAGGTGGGGCTTAAACCCGGCAACACCGATGGCACTTACTTCCAGAAAGTCCCGATGGTGGGCGAGGACATTGAAAACACCGATGCCAAACTGATTTTCACGAGCGGCGAGAAGAAGGAAGAGTTGAGTTACGGGGACGATTACATGGCTTTTACCGAGCGCCAGGCGCCTGAGGTGTCCATTGATGCCCCAGTGATGTTTGTCGGTTACGGAGTGGTGGCCCCGGAGTACAAATGGAACGACTTCAAGGGCATGGATGTGAAGGGAAAGGTGATCGTGGTGCTGATCAATGATCCCCCGGTACCGGATCCCAAAGACTCCACCAAGCTCGATCCGAAAATGTTCGGGGGCAAGGCCATGACCTACTATGGCCGGTGGACCTACAAGTACGAGGAGGCGGCTCGCAAGGGCGCCGCGGGATGCATCATTGTTCATGAGACGGAGCCCGCCGCGTATCCCTGGGAAGTCGTAAAAGGCAGTTGGAGTGGAGAGCAGTTTACCCTTGTCTCCAAGGACAAGGGGATGTCAAAGGTTGCCATCGAAGCCTGGATCACCCGGGACCGGGCGGTCGAGTTGTTCAACATGGCGGGAAAGAATTTTGAGGAGATGAAGAAGGCGGCCGTCTCGCGCGATTTCAAACCCGTGGATCTCGGCATCAAGGTGCAGCTCAACCTGAAAGTTAAAGACCGCGTGATCAACTCCAACAATGTGGTCGGAAAAATCGAAGGCAGCGACCCCGAGGGAAAAAATGAGTGGGTCATCTACACCGCTCATTGGGATCATCTCGGCATGCGGGAGACCCCACAGGGGAAGGAAATATTCCATGGGGCCCGGGACAACGCTTCCGGAGTTGCCGGGTTGATCGAGATTGCAAAGGCGTATTCGCTCCTCCCCGCTCCCCCGCGACGCTCGATTCTCTTTCTCTCAGTCACCGCGGAAGAGAAGGGTCTGCTGGGCTCACTTTATTATGCCAGGCACCCTATTTATCCGCTCAAAAAGACGGCCGCTAATATCAACATGGATGGCCTGAATGTGCTCGGCAAGACCAAGGACATTACCGTCATCGGCTACGGCCAATCGAACCTCGACGACATCGTCAAGAAATACGCGACGGAGTCGGGCTTCGTCGTTAAACCCGATGCGGAACCGGAAAAGGGCGGGTACTTCCGCTCTGATCACTTCAGTTTCGCCCAGGTGGGAGTGCCGTCGCTCGATCCCAGTTCGGGGGTCGAATTCGTCGGCCGCCCCGAAGGCTGGGGGATCGAGCAGCGCCGGGAATACACCACCAAGCGTTATCATAAGCCCGCCGACATGTTTGATCCCGGTTGGGACCTCAGTGGCGCCGTTCAATATCTTCAGTTATTGTTTGAAGTCGGTGAAGATGTCGCCAATTCCACGACCTGGCCCGAATGGGCCGCCCACAGCGAATTCCGGGCAAGACGAGCGGCGATGATGAAGTGATATTGAATGAACAGCAGCATCGATCAAATCCGTTGCCCTGAAAGGGCTAGATTCATCAGCCCAGGGCAATCCGACCTGCCCAAGCGGGGCGGAGCCGCCCTGGGTTCAACAGGACTCCGCTTCCTTGCATGTTTACTCTGAAAGAGTTAAACAAACCCTCCGGTCGCCAACCCGATCTAGTCCCACACATATCGTTCGTCGTAGGGGACCTCATATTTCTTTAGAAATTCTCGAAATTCATCTTGAAAGGTCACCCGGCGGTGGTGCTGGGGTTGATCCAGAATGTATCTCTTTACTTGTGCTACCTGAGATTGGCTGACCGACAATGCGCCATATCCCTTCTGCCAATAGAATTTCGCATAAATGCCTCCAACCGTTTTGATCCATTTTGAGGAATTCTGTTTGGCTTCTTTTATGATCTCAGAAATGGCGTAGTTACGCGAGAGGGAGCGGAGAATGTGGGCGTGATCGGCGACCCCACCCACAAGTAGAGATGCAGAATCATATTCTTTGAACACCGTGGCCAGATAGGCGTGCATCTGTGATCGGATATCGTTGTCAGCAAGGAAGGCAAAACGATCCTTCGTAGAGAAGATAATGTGGACGAGGCTTTTGGCGAGAGATTGAGACATGGGTTTTCTCCTTGGATGCAGGTTGTGTTTAACCCTTTCAGGGTATGAACCCCGGGGGGGAGGTTGTGGGAGGCTGTTTCCCCAGGGCGTTGCCCTGGGCTGACGAATTTTGCCCTTGCAGGGCAATGGGATGTTCAAGGATTCATTGAACGTTAATATTCGTCTGTTCGGCGCAAATATTCCACACCGATCCATCACTAAACATCAAACGAAAGAACGCCGCTGAGGGGGTAAAGGGGGATGAGCCAGGTTAAGCTAGTTTCGAAGCTATCATAACGCTGTTGCGACCATTGTCGAACTAAATTCTTCTGCAACCTCGAATTTGACTTCGTGTAATGTCGTCCACCAACAGGAGGTCAGCTCTCGCTATGAATGGTCCGACATGTTCCAGTCACAAAGTCCCTTTCAGGAACTCAATTCACCCCTCGCATGAAGTCCGCTTTGATCGAGCCCCATGCCCTGAAAGGGCTACATTCATCAGCCCAGGGCAATCCGTCCCGCTCAGCCGGGGCGGAGCCGCCCTGGGTCCAACAGCGCTCCCCCTCCTTGCAGGTTTACTCTGAAGGAGTTAAACAAACCCTCCCGTCGCCAAACACACTCAGTCCCACACATATCGTTCTGGAGGAGACCTCGTCCTTCTTCAATCATCGTGGCCAGATAGGTGTGCATCTGTGATCGAATGTCGTTGTCGGCGAGAAACGCAAAACGATCTTTGATCGGCGCCTCCTGGAATCATTGGCAAATTTGAGCTCATATGGTGGTCGCCGAAATATCCAGATGAATTTCCTTTCCTGAAGGTTTATACTTATTGGCCTCAAACACAGGAAGCTGGCAGGGATTGCAGATCCCGCAGAAAGGTCCCGGTCGAATTCTCCGAAAGGACCGGAAGACTTTCTACATTTCAAGGGAGCAATAAGTGTCATGGCAAAACCGCAAAGATATCTGGCGTCACCTCCCCCCGAAGAAACCGCTAGCTTCATGGATCTCGCAGGGAGGCTTGCGGAGATAGGGCGTGGTTTTTATGACCGTGGGTGGGTGCTGGGAACCAGCGGCAACTTTAGCGCGGTCCTGTATCAAAGTCCTCTGCGACTGGCCATCACGTCGAGCGGGGTGGACAAGGGCGTGCTGAACCCCGAGCATATTCTGCATGTGGACGCGCATGGAAATGTCGTTCATGGCCGCGGCCAACCTTCCGCGGAGACTCACCTTCACCTGACCCTGGTGCGACTGCGCGAGGCGAAGGCGGTACTGCACACCCATTCGATCTGGAGCACGGTTCTTTCCGAGCGGTTCGCGGATGATGGTGGGTTGGGGATAGACGGCTATGAGATGCTCAAGGGCTTGGAAGGAGTTCGCACCCACGAGCATCGCGAATGGCTGCCCATCGTGGAGAATTCCCAGAACATGCAGGAACTGGCATTTTCACTGGAAGAACAGTTGATCCAGCATCCGACCTGCCACGGATTTTTGATCCGCCGGCATGGACTGTATACCTGGGGACGGAGCCTCGAAGAGGCCAAGCGCCACGTTGAGATACTCGAGTTTCTGCTGGAAGCGGTCGGAAGAACGCGGCGCCTCTGACCGGAATCCGGAAGAGGGTGGAAAGAGAAGATCTGAAATTTGAGATCTGAGATCTGGCTGTATGAGTGCCTCTCATTTTCTTAAGGGCGCGTTAGACCGCATTCAACACCTTGTCTTAATTAGAGGTTGATTTATGGCAATCGTCACCATTCCTACGGAAATGCGGACCTTGAGCGATCGCGATGCCGTCACGAAGTATTTGGCCGGCGTTGGGATTGAGTATGAAATCTGGACCCCTGCGCACCCCGTTGCGCCGGATGCTCCTGCGGATGAGATTCTCAACGCTTACCAGGAGGAAATTCGAAAGCTGAAGGCGCGCGGCCGCTACGTCACGGCCGATGTCATTGATGTGAATCCGCAGACACCGGGCCTCGACGCCATGCTGGAAAAATTCCGGCGGGAGCACTGGCACGACGAGGACGAAGTCCGTTTCGTCCTCCACGGTCGAGGTGTCTTTAATATCCGGCCACGTATTGGACCGGTGGTGGCGATCGAGGTTCAGGCGGGTGATTTGATCCGTGTCCCTCTTGGAACCTGGCACTGGTTCAACCTCTGCGCTGACCGTGAAATCCGTGCCATCCGATTATTCCAGAATCCCAAAGGCTGGACGCCCCAATATACCGACAGCGGCGTAGAGCAGCGCTATCAGCCCGTATGCCTAGGATCCTCGTATCTCCTTGCCCAGGGAACTTTCGCCCCATGACCGCAGGCCCCCCTCGAGAAATGCCGGTCCGCGGCATTCTGCTGGATATCGAGGGCACCACGACCCCGATCGACTTCGTCTACCAGATCCTGTTTCCCTATGCGCGCACCCACTGCCGCGATTTTCTTGCCGCTCATTGGCCATCGGAAGAGGTCCAATCGGATATTGCCCGCCTGCTCGAAGAACATGCCGAAGACAAGCGCCGAGGGCTCGAACCTCCAGACTTTCCAACCACTCTGAAGGAGACCCAACCGGAATCCGTCCTCGTTTACATTCTTTGGCTGATGGACCAGGATCGGAAATCAACCGGTTTGAAGTCGCTCCAGGGTAAAATCTGGCAGAACGGCTATCGAACGGGGACACTGCGAAGCCAGGTCTTTCCGGATGTCCCTCCCGCCCTGGCAGCCTGGCATTTTCGAATGATGGACATTCGCATCTTTTCCTCCGGTAGCGTTCTCGCACAAAAGCTGTTATTTGCCCAAACCGAGGCAGGAGACCTGACGAAATTCATAAGAGGATACTTCGACACGACCTCGGGGGCGAAAACAGATCCACAAAGTTACCGCCGCATCGCAGCAGCTTTTGAATGCCCGGTTTCCGCAATCCTTTTCATTTCGGACATCACTGCAGAGCTCAACGCAGCGCTGACCTCCGGTATGCAAACTGCGCTGTGCCTACGCCCGGGAAACCGTCCTCAGCCTGAGGCGTCGAAATATTCACTCATCCGGAACTTTGCAGAATTGAGTCTCTGAGTTCCGTCGCTCCTGAAAAAATCCCCTCCTTTGTTTCCTGCGGTCATTCTCAGCGCCACCGTTCCGCTGCTGTCGTCAAATAAATCGAGACTGGCGTTGGGAGCGCTGGAGGGCCCCAAGTGAATGAATAGTGATTGAAAGCCGTCGCTATCGCTCAGTGGAGGGAAATCAAGGGGGATGGGGTGGGGGATTGAAATCTGAAGTTAGAATAGCCTTTGGATGGAGGCGACAACCCTCAAAGAACATTGTCCTTTTACAACATAATCATTTGTCCTCTGCGCCCTTGGCGCCTTCTTAGCGGACTTTACGGTTCGCTTTCCTCCCTGCACCGAACCCAGAAGCATCATTTGAGTCGTGAAGACGTCTCACGCTGCGGCAACGGCGAGGTCGTATCCCCGCCGGAACGCCTGCAGATTCAATTCAGCGAAGCGTGCCGGGACGGAGGACTGGATGGCCTGTTCCATGGCCTCGCGGCTGACTACATCGGTCTTTCCGGCAAAGAAGCCCAGCATGATGATATTCGCCACGACCTTTTTTCCCATCTCCTCTGCAAGGCGCATCGCAGGTATGGCAAAAAGTTTATCGCGGCTCGCACCGGGTTGGACCAGATCCTCATCGATCAGGATGGTACACCCGGGGTCGAGATCCTTGGTGAAGGTTGTGAAGGCTTCCTGCGACATGGCCACCACCACACTTGGGGCGCTGACTTCGGGGTCGTTGATCTCCTCTTCCGAAATCACAACTTGGGCGGAGCAGGCGCCCCCGCGGGATTCCGGCCCATAAGCCTGTGTCATGGTGGCGTTTTTCTTGTCGAAGATCGCGGCTGCCTTGCCGATGATGTAGCCCGAGAGGATGATGCCTTGGCCGCCAAATCCTGAAACCCGAACTTCTGTCCGTGCCATAAGTCAAATCTCCATTAAAAGATTTTTTTACTCGGCCTCGACAATCCGGCTTTCCTCCAGGCCGAGGTCCCCCCACATCTCCGAGAGCCGGTCCTGGAAGGAGGGGCGCTCGTTGTCCACGAACTTCCCGACCTTGAGCTTTCCGCCCATCTCGATCTCCACATCCCGCGGGTCGGCGCCCGCGACCGTGAGTGAATTGGCCTTAAAGTACTTCATCATGTCGAGCCCCGTGGGAAAACCGTTGCGGCTGCCGAACACCGTAGGACACGGCGAAATGATCTCGATGAAAGTGAAACCGCGCTTCGCGAAGGCCTCCTGGACGCTGCGTTTGATCTGGCGGACATGAAACGTGGTCCAGCGAGCCACGTAGACCGCGCCGGCGGCAGCCGCCAGAAAGCAGAGGTTGAACGGCGGCTCGTAATTGCCGTAGGGGGAGGTCGAGGTCTTCGAATGGGTCGGGGTCGTGCAACCCACCTGGCCGCCCGTCATTCCGTAAATAAAATTATTCACGCAGATAACTTTCAAATCCATATTGCGTCGCGCGGCGTGAATAAAGTGATTCCCGCCAATGGCAAACAAGTCCCCGTCACCGCTGAAGACAAACACCTTCAGCTTGGGGTTCGCCAACTTGAGTCCCGTGGCAAAGGGGATGGATCGTCCGTGCGTGGTGTGGAAGGAATCCAGCTTCAAATAGCCCGCGACGCGCGCCGTGCACCCGATGCCGGAGACCACGGCGAACTCCTCCTGCGGTATGTCCATGTCCGCCAGCGCCTCGATGGTGGAGCGCAAGGCTGTCCCGATGCCGCAACCGGGACACCAAATGTGGGGCAAACGGTCCATTCTCAGGAACCGTTCAACCATGGTTTCATTATCAATCACTGCATCTTCAATGAGAGCGCCCATAATCTATTCTCCAAGTCTTTATTCGCCAAATTTTATACCAAACGGGACAGATCAGCGAAGCACGAGGGTTTCTTCTACAAGCCCGCTGCCGGACTTCACCCGGATGGCCTCTTCAATCACCGACAGAACCTTCCCCGGATGATGAATGGCGCCGCCCGCGTGGGTGACTGCAATGGTCCGGGCCCGCCCCCCCGCACACCGCTCAACTTCCCGGGCAATCTGTCCAAAATTGATCTCCGGAACGACAAAGGCGGAAACCTTGCGCGCCAGTTCCCGAATCCTTTTCTCAGGGAAAGGCCAAATCGTAATGAGCCGCAGGAATCCAACCCGGTAGCCCTTGGCCCGGGCCATAGCCACCGCACTCTTGGCGGTCCTCGCTGAAATTCCGTAGGAAACCACGATTACGTCGGCGTCGGCAAGATTCTCTTCCTGAACCCGGATAATCCGGTCCGCGTTGAGCCGGATCTTATCCACAAGACGGCGAACCAATCGGTCCTGGGCCTCCGCAGTAACGACAGGATAACCTCTTTCATTATGGGTCAAGCCCGTCACATGCACATAATAGCCTTCTCCCGCAGTGCACATTTCCGGCACCAGGTCTTCCCTCGGTTGAAAGGCCTTGAACTCCTCAGGCGGCACCGATGGTTTGCGCCGGGGAACGAGATGAATATCTTCCGGCTTCGGAACCACCACTTTCTCCGTCATGTGGCCTACCACCTCATCGCTCATCACAAGCACTGGGATGCGGTAACTCTCAGAGAGATTAAAAGCTTCAATGGTGAGGTCAAAACATTCCTGCGGCGACTGAGGCGCCAGGGCGATGACCTCGTAGTCACCGTGTGAGCCCCAGCGAGCCTGCATCATATCGGCCTGTCCCACCAGGGTCGGAAGACCGGTGGAAGGACCGCCTCGCTGCACATTAACCAGCACGCAGGGGGTTTCGGTCATAATCCCCAAACCAAAATTCTCCATCATCAGGCTGAAGCCCGGACCGGAGGTTGAAGTCATCGATTTCGAGCCCCCCCAGGAGGCCCCCAATATGGCATTCATCGACGCAATTTCATCCTCCATCTGGATGAACACGCCTCCCACCTCCGGAAGGCGCTTCGACATTCGCTCGGCAATTTCAGTCGCCGGCGTGATGGGATATCCGGCAAAGAACTTGCACCCTGCCGCCAAACCGCCCTCGGCACAAGCCCAATCCCCGTTCACAAAATGTTCACCGGTCAAGACCGACCGTTGGTCACTCATGACGCACCTCCTTCGCAACCACCGTCGATTTCTGCTTTGGTTTCTTCTTTTCGCTTCCGGCAGGCGTATAAATGGCAAACTCAGGACAATAATACTCGCAGAGCTTACAGTTGCTGCAGGCCATGGCCTCTTTGACGACAGGCGGATGATAACCCTTCTTATTGAAATCCTTCGAAATCGCCAGCACATGCTTGGGGCAGAATTCGATACAGAAGGAGCATCCCTTGCAGAGATCCTTCACAATGGCCAGCTTCCCTTCCAGGATTTCTATTTCAGCGTCCGGAGAAAGTTCAGAGTACGGGATCATTAGAATTTTCCTCTCAGTTTCTTAAAGTCGAACACCGTGGCCAGGTACGCCAAACAAACTGAATTGTTCACTTTTTCACAAAATGGGCATCTGCCACGCTCAACCTGCAATTGCCGATTGATCCCCGCAATGCGGGGTGGATGATGGTTGGTTCAGTAATTTGTACCGGAAAGGTCTAATTTATCTGCAGGAGGGAGAACCGCTCGAAACCTGAACAGACACCAGAGAGTATCAGAAAATACGATTAAATGCAGAAAATTTAAGGGATAAGCCGGTCTGTTGAATCAGCGGACTCCAAATCCAGATGAAATTCGATCCTACTGCCTCCTGTTCACCATCCGTGCGCCCTCAGGTTTCCGGACGCACATCGTTCTAAACATTACAATGCTACCACGGTATTTGTGCCATAATGCAAGCAAATAATTTATCGAAAAACGGACTCATGAGTAATTCACATTAGAGTAATTCCGGTGGCGAATTCACCAACATCAATGAAAAAGGAGATTCTCTATGGCGCGCAAGGTGATTCATGAAGCGCAAAGCCCCATCCAGGTGGGTGAACAATGGGTTTGCCGCTGCGGGCTTTCTAAGAACTGGCAGGGACCGGATCCTCAGCCGTGGTGTGACGGCTCACATAAAAGAACCCGGGATGAGGAGGCAGGAAAGATCTACGAATACAAGCCGGATGGAACCAGGGTGGAGGTAAGCTAGTTTTTACCCGGAGTACCGGTGCCTCCTTAATGACAAAGAGATCCTTTATTTTGTGATCTCAACGCCTCTCCCCGGCGCCATGTCGTCCCCGATGAGCTTCAGTTCCGCACCATTCAACACTTGCAAAGCTCTCGGAAAAACAAATCATTTTCAATCTGGATATGGGGTCGATAGTGTGCCCCAAACCAGAGTGTAATGGACTCCAGCCGCGCGATCTCAGCGGCCGGGAATTGCGGGGACTGACCCGTCATTCTCCTGGTCGTCAACAGGATAATCCTACCGTTCGTGGACCTCAATGATATAAGTCACATCGTAGAATTGTCCCACTGAAGCGTTTCTTTGAAGTTTCCTCTCAATTCAAACGCTCGCCGGAGCATCTCTATGATCGGCCTGCAAGGCGGCTTTGCGAAAACCCATCGCACTGGGGCTGAGTTTGTGAGAAAATCCCTGAACCTCTCGATCAGGCGAACCCTCGAGAGGTTCCCCAGGGTTACTTCATAAACGAGGAGAGGTGCTTCATGTTGCAATCCTTCAATAACAGCATGTTGGAACTGATTACCAAAACATCCAGTGACCTTCCTGCGGACGTGCGCGAGGTGATGGCCCGTGCGATGGCGGTGGAGATTCCGGGAAGCCAGGCATCTCAGGCATTGAACGTGATCGGGACGAACATCGACATGGCGGAGTTTTGCGAGGGGCCCATTTGTCAGGACACCGGTTGGCCGACGTTTGAAATACGCACCCCCGTCGGGGCCAATCAGCTGGAGATGAAGAAGGACATTGCGGCGGCGCTTGAAGAAGCCACGCGGCGAGGGAAGCTGCGTCCCAATTCGGTGGACTCTATCACCGGAAAAAACTCAGGAAACAACCTCGGTCCGGGCACTCCCACCTTTCATTTCGAGCAGTGGGAGAATGAAGGGGAGATTGAAGTCAAACTGCTGTTGAAGGGCGGCGGATGCGAAAACAAGAACATTCAATACTCGGTGCCGTGCGAACTCCCCCATCTCGGCCGCGCCGACCGAACCCTCGAGGGGGTTCGCAGGTGCCTCCTCCATGCCGTTTGGCAGGCCCAGGGGCACGGTTGCAGCGCCGGGGCACTCGGCGTTTGCATCGGTGGAGATCGGATGCAGGGGTATACCATCGCGAAGCAGCAGCTGTTCCGGACGCTCGACGATGTCAACCCCAACCCGGAGCTGGCGAAGCTGGAGGAGTACATCCTGAAGGCATCCAATCTTTTGGGCATCGGCACCATGGGATTTGGAGGGAATGTCACCCTGATTGGCTGTAAGATCGCCGCGGTCAATCGTCTGCCCGCCTGCTTCTTCGTCACCGTGGCTTATGATTGCTGGGCCTTCCGCCGATTGGGTGTGATCCTGGACGCCAACACCGGCGCCATCAAGAAGTGGCTGTACCGCGACACCACTCAATCTCCCCGGGCAATGTCGGTCGGAGAAGGCTTCCCCAGCACGGGCAAGGAAGTGCGCCTGGAGGCCCCCATCAATGAAGAGAAGATTCGATCCCTTCGAGTGGGCGAGGTGGTGATGATCAATGGTGAGATGTTCACCGGGCGGGATGCGGTGCACTCTTATCTTATGAAGCACGATCCGCCCACTAGCTTAAAAGGACACATCATTTATCACTGCGGGCCGGTCATGCTCAAGAACAACGGGACCTGGAAAGTGGTCGCGGCCGGGCCGACCACCTCCATCCGTGAAGAGCCCTACCAGGCCGAGATCATCAAGCGCTATGGCGTGCGGGCCGTGATCGGGAAAGGCGGCATGGGAGCGAAGACACTGACGGGATTGAAAGAATCGGGCGCTGTCTATTTGAACGCCATTGGAGGGGCAGCGCAATATTACGCCCGCTGCGTAGATGAGGTTCTGGGTGTCGAGCTCCTGGATTTTGGAATTCCGGAGGCCATGTGGCATCTGCGCGTCCACGATTTTCCGGCCATCGTGACGATGGATGCCCACGGAAATTCGCTCCACGCGGACGTGGAAAAGGCCTCAGCGACGGTCCTGGAAAAATTCGCAGCGCCCGTATTTTGAGGTTGTAGGGGCGTCCGCCGCGGCGGACGTGCGCCCTGCCCATGACACCCTTCCTACGAAGGGCGTCCACCGCGGAGCGCTGTGCGCCACCGCGTCGGTTTTTGAAATTTCCAAACAAGGAGGGTTGGCCATGAAGTTACGGATGAAGTGGATGTTCTCAGCGGCTCTGTTGGCTTTGGCTATGACGGCTTCAGGGGTGCTCGCTTTGGACGTCGTCAATTACAAAAGCCTGGCTGGCGTGGTGTGGCACCAGCAGGATCTTTACGTAACGATCAACAGTTTTACTGACCAATGGAAGAACGTCGTCGGTAAGAACTGGTACATGACGATGACAGTACAAAATCGGGGGGACGATCCGGCTACCTTTGATGCCTCAAAAATCGAGATTGACGACAGCAAAGGCACGAGCTTTCGCGCCCAACCCGTTACCGGGGCTCCGCAGAGCGAGTTGAAACAGACCCTCTCTCCCGGGGGATCAGCGCAATTCAAAGTGATGTTCGACGGCCACATCTACTTTGACCGTCGCACCCCCGCCCATCTGAAATACACTCTCGACACGAAGGTTGACATCATCAAATGAAGTCCCAACGAATCCGTTCATTCCGGATGTCTCTCTTGGAGCCCGGAGAAGAGCTTGCAGGAGAAATAAAGCCACCAAACAGCGCAAGAAGCACGGGAAGAGGCAAACAGCTCCATGTGAAGACAGTATGTGGGTTGTGTTCCTCCCGGAGGCTTCTTCTCTTGTTGCTGGCAGGGATGCTTTTACTCCCAGTCCCTTTCGTGGCGCAGGAATCGTCCAAGCCATGTCCTTCGCAGCCCGACATTGATCGGGCCGCCTCGCTCCTGAAGCAGGACAAACTGGACGATGCAGCCAAGATCCTGAAGGGCGCCGTGGACAACGACCCCAAGTGTCCTGGGGCGCATCTCCAATATGGAAACCTGCTTTACCGGCGGGGTCGTGTGGGCGACGCGCTCTTGGAATTCCAACAAGCCGTCAGGCTGAATCCGAAGCTGGAGGAAGCCAGCCATCGCCTCGGCAACACCTATGCCCGCCTGAACCGATATGACGATGCTGTCAAGGCGTTCAAGGCGGCACTCGCCTTGAATCCCAACGCGGCTGATGTCGAGGTCGATCTGGGAAACGTTTATGCCGTCCGAGGGATCATAGCGGAAGGAAAAGCGCACTACCTGGCTGCACTGAAGATTAACCCCAACATGGCGGTGGCGCACAATAACCTGGGACTGCTGCTCAAAGACGAAAAGAAATATGAGGAGGCAATCAAAGAATTTGAGAAAACGGCCTCCATTGATCCTGCCTATGCGGATCCGCATGAAGGACTGGGGGACGTGTATGCCCTTCAGAAGAAGTACAACGAGGCGGTTCAGGAATACGAGCTGTACCTGAAGCTGGCCCCCAATGCGGATGATGCCAACGCGGTCCGGCGAGCCATCTCGGCGGCGAAATCCATGGCCGCCAAGCCCCCGGGCAAATCCGAATAGACTCCGGTCGCACAATCCCGGGCTGCTTCCCCCAATAAAAAACCCGAGGGCGAAATCCCTCGGGTAAAATATGGTTTAGATTGGGGTGACGATTTACTGCTGAGGAGTTGGAGTCTGAGCGCCCAGTCTTTCGACCTTGTCGGCCTGGAGACCTTTCGGACCCTCGGTCACTTCAAATCTCACCAGTTCACCCTCAGCCAGGGTGCGGTAGCCTTCAGCGAGGATGGCCGTGTGATGCACAAAGACATCGCTACCCGACTCCCGCTCGATGAATCCGTACCCTTTGCTGTTATTGAACCATTTCACCTTACCAGTTTCTTTTGCCATTGAGAGAATGCTCCTTCGTTGCTGCTAGGTTTTTGAAGAACCCCGACTAGCAAGATCGAAGCTCTTTGCAATCCAGTTTTGTGCTGCCTTGTTTGCCCGCGAGGCTAAGCGACCCTGGTCTACCCGACTGATCCCCTGACTCAAAATGAAAAAGGCCGCTGAGCTTAATTCTCTAAATTCAGCGGCCTCTGTTTCATATTGAATCAGTCCTGAGCCAACAAAAACACAAAACAACTGCGCTAAAAAAAATACTTGAAGCAATTTTTGATGTCAACAAAAAAATGCGGTAAGCGGTTCTTTTTGCCAAACCTTACGCCCTCGTTGGGTTTTTGGCAGAAGTTCATCGAGGGCATCAGAATTGAATTTTCCGGAGTAAACTTCGATTCCCACAAAGGCGCCTTAGGTGAAGGTGCCCCGCAAAGGAAATTGGGTTTCGCCCTCCGACAAGGCACACAAATTCTAGGGGAAGGGATTGGCGCGCCATGAAATCGGGTTTTCGGGTTGAGGGGATTTCGAAGAAGGGCTCGTTGGAACTTCTTCCTGCAAGCATAATGGCCCCGCTTAAGCGGGGCCATTTCAGGTTTACTCCTGGCAGCGTCCTACCTTCCCGCACGGTTTCCCGTGAAGTATTATCGGCGCTGTGGGTCTTAACTACCGAGTTCGGGATGGGATCGGGTGGTACCCCCACGCTATGGCCGCCAGGAAGCGGATGAGTCAAGGACCGGGGCTGGTTGGAACACAAACCTGTCCCTTGAGCCCTGGGGTTCTGACAACTCAATATTGATGGGCAATTAATGTAAGATTCAAGCCGAACGGTCAATTAGTATTGGTCAGCTAAGTCCATCACTGGACTTACACATCCAACCTATCAAACCAATGGTCTCTTGGTGACCTTCATATCCCGCCGGAGCGGGATTGGGAGATCTGATCTCGGGGGGTGCTTCACGCTTATATGCATTCAGCGTTTATCACGGCCGAACTTCGCTACCCAGCCATGCCACGGGCGTGACAGCTGGAACACAAGAGGTTCGTCCATCCCGGTCCTCTCGTACTAAGGACAGATCCCCTCAAATCTCCTACGCCCACATCAGATAGGGACCGAACTGTCTCGCGACGTTCTGAACCCAGCTCACGTACCGCTTTAATAGGCGAACAGCCTAACCCTTGGAACCTTCTACAGCTCCAGGATGCGATGAGCCGACGACTTTCGTCTCTGCTCGACTTGTAGGTCTCGCAGTCAGGCTAGCATATGCCCTTACACTCGAGGGGTGATTTCCAAACACCCTGAGCTAACCTTTGAGCGCCTCCGTTACCGTTTAGGAGGCGACCGCCCCAGTCAAACTACCCGCCTGGCAGTGTCCCTCTCCACGTCGAGTGGAGTAGGTTAGAACCACAGAACAATCAGGGTGGTATCTCAACGACGGCTCCACTGAGTCCGAGAACCCAGTCTCAAAGCCTCCCACCTATTCTGCGCAGATCGCACCATAGTCCATTGCCAAGGTATAGTAAAGGTGCACGGGGTCTTTCCGTCTAGATGCGGGAAACCGGCATCTTCACCGGTGCTACAAGTTCGCTGAGCCACTCGTTAAGACAGTTGCCAGATCGTTACGCCATTCGTGCAGGTCGGAACTTACCCGACAAGGAATTTCGCTACCTTAGGACCGTTATAGTTACGGCCGCCGTTCACTGGGGCTTCAGTTCAAAGCTTCACCCGCTTGCGCAGGTTGACCTCTCCCTTTAACCTTCCAGCACCGGGCAGGCGTCAGCCCCTATACGTCGTTTTCGACTTTGCAGAGACCTGTGTTTTTGTTAAACAGTCGCCTGGCACTATTCACTGCGGCCCCGATTGCTCGAGGCACTCCTTCTTCCGAAGTTACGGAGCTAATTTGCCGAGTTCCTGAACGAGTGTTCTCTCAAGCGCCTGATCACATTAGTGACCGTCTACCTGTGTCGGTTTGCGGTACGAGTACCCCATTGACTCCTTAGAGGTTTTTCTTGGCAGAGCGCTCAATGACTTTGCGGCCTTGCGGCCTCGTCGCATTTCACCATGTGATTGCGGTGGATTTTCCTGCCGCCACGGATCCATGTTCATCAGCACGACCAATCGCTGACCCATCTTGCACCCTGCGTTACCCCATCGTGATAACGTCAACAAGGTAGTAGCCGAATATTAACGGCTCTCCCATCGCTTACGCCTTTCGACCTCAGCTTAGGGATCGACTAACCCTGAGCGGATTAACCTTTC
Organism: Terriglobia bacterium; assembly: GCA_020072965.1. Lineage (GTDB taxonomy): Bacteria > Acidobacteriota > Terriglobia > JAIQFV01 > JAIQFV01 > JAIQFV01. The sequence goes on from JAIQFY010000009.1 coordinate 107,347, forward strand.
TCAGGAAACCTTAGACTTACGGCGCGGGGGGTTCCCACCCCCGTTATCGCTACTTATGTCGGCAGGGTCTCTTCCCAACCGTCGACCGGTGCTCGCGCTCCGGCTTCAAACTATTGGGAATGCTCCTCTACCAGTGCCCGCCCGAAGGCGGACAATCTACAGCTTCGGTACGTTGCTTGAGCCCCGTTGAATTGTCGGCACAGAGCCGCTTGACCAGTGAGCTATTACGCTTTCTTTAAAGGATGGCTGCTTCTAAGCCAACCTCCTGGCTGTCACGGCGCCTCCACTTCCTTTCCCACTTAGCAACGATTTTGGGACCTTAGCTGGTAGTCTGGGCTCTTTCCCTCTCGACAATGAAGCTTAGCCCCCACTGTCTGACTCCCATGCATTCGTTTGTGGCATTCGAAGTTTGATTGGATTCAGTAGAGCGGTAACTCCCTTAGTCCATTCAGGTCTCTACCACCACAACGATTCACATGAGGCTAGCCCTAAAGCTATTTCGAGGAGAACGGGCAATCACGGAATTTGATTAGCCTTTCACCCCTATCCTCAGCTCATCCAAGCTGTTTTCAACCAACACTGGTTCGGGCCTCCAGTAGGTGTTACCCTACTTTCACCCTGGCCAAGGATAGATCATCCCGCTTCGCGTCTATACCCAGCAACTAATCGCCCTATTCAGACTTGCTTTCGCTGCGGCTCCTCCGGAACGGATTAACCTTGCTGCTGAGAATAACTAGCCGACTCATTATGCAAAAGGCACGCGGTCAGGCCCCGGGGAACTCCGAAGAGGTCCTCGAGACGCCCTCCCACTGCTTGTAAGCAAACAGTTTCAGGTACTATTTCACTCCCCTCGCAGGGGTTCTTTTCACCTTTCCCTCACGGTACTGGTTCACTATCGGTCGATAGGTTGTATTTAGCCTTGCCAGATGGTCCTGGCGGATTCCCACAGGGTTCCACGTGTCCCGTGGTACTCAGGATACCGCTCGCCCACTCCAGTTTTCGCTTACGGGGCTATCACCCTCTTTGGCCGACTTTTCCAAGTCGTTCAACTAACCTTTGCGGTGCTAAATGCGGTCCTACAACCCCGCCCGTATTGCTACGAACGGTTTGGGCTGTTTCCATTTCGCTCGCCACTACTCCGGAAATCGCGATTGCTTTCTTTTCCTCCAGGTACTGAGATGGTTCACTTCCCTGGGTTGCCTCTACCCCGCCTATGAATTCAGCGGGGAGTCCCCCGGTTTTACCGGAGGGGGTTCCCCCATTCGGAAATCTGCGGATCAAAGCTTGTTTGCAGCTCCCCGCAGCTTATCGCAGCTTGCCGCGTCCTTCATCGACACCTATCGCCAAGGCATCCACTGTTTGCCCTTAGTAGCTTGAAATTTCTACACATCAACTACCCATCAATATTCAATTGTCAAAGACCCAACACCCGATTTCGGACTTCGGATTTGCGATTTCGGAGGATGAAAAGGCATTTCACCTTCCCTTATTCCGCAATCGAAAATCCGCAATCCGCAATCGTCAACCCGCATTCAGAAATCTGGTGGAGCTGATGGGGATCGAACCCACGACCTCGTGAATGCAAATCACGCGCTCTCCCAGCTGAGCTACAGCCCCCCCCACCCTGTCGAATTGCGGCCTTTGGATTTTGGAAATTGAATCTTGGAATTTCCGAATCCACAAACCGCATTCTCGTCTCGGCCGTCCGATATCGGGATTCGGTGGTGGGCCTAGGTAGAGTTGAACTACCGACCTCACCCTTATCAGGGGTGCGCTCTAGCCAACTGAGCTATAGGCCCGTCCCTTTAGCCTATAGCATAAAGCGTTCAGCCGGAAACCCGACGACCGGCCGCTGGCCGACCTTCTTCCAGGCTTTACGCTTTCAGCTTCGCGGAAGAGCTTTGAGGTAGATTGAGGTGCCGAACTCTGAAAAATCCAGGCTGAGTAATCGAGCGCCAAAGCACCCGATCGATTTCTCTTAGAAAGGAGGTGATCCAGCCACAGGTTCTCCTACAGCTACCTTGTTACGACTTCACCCCAATCACCAGCCATACCTTGGGCGTATGCACCTCTTGCGAGTTAGCTCAACGACTTCTAGTACAGCCGGCTTTCGTGATGTGACGGGCGGTGTGTACAAGGCCCGGGAACGTATTCACCGCAGCGTTCTGATCCGCGATTACTAGCGATTCCAGCTTCATGCAGGCGAGTTGCAGCCTGCAATCCGAACTGAGGTCGGTTTTTTCCGATTAGCTCCCCCTCGCGGGTTTGCGACGGTTTGTACCGACCATTGTAGCACGTGTGTAGCCCTGGACATAAAGGCCATGAGGACTTGACGTCATCCCCACCTTCCTCCGATTTGTCATCGGCAGTCTCCTTAGGGTGCTTCCCTTTCGGGCGAGCAACAAAGGACAAGGGTTGCGCTCGTTGCGGGACTTAACCCAACATCTCACGACACGAGCTGACGACAGCCATGCAGCACCTATGCAAGAGTCTGTTGCCAGACGTCAACATCTCTGCTGACTTCCCCTGCATTTCGAGCCCAGGTAAGGTTCTTCGCGTTGCGTCGAATTGAACCACATGCTCCACCGCTTGTGCGGGCCCCCGTCAATTCCTTTGAGTTTCAGACTTGCGACCGTACTCCCCAGGCGGGTCACTTAATGCGTTAACTTCGGCACGGGCCCAGTAAAGGACCCACACCCAGTGACCATCGTTTACGGCTAGGACTACCAGGGTATCTAATCCTGTTTGCTCCCCTAGCTTTCGCGCCTCAGCGTCAGTTGTGGTCCAGAGCGCCGCCTTCGCCACTGGTGTTCCTCCCGATATCTACGCATTTCACCGCTACACCGGGAATTCCACGCTCCCATCCCACACTCGAGCCCGGCAGTATCCGATGCAGATCTGCAGTTAAGCCGCAGGGTTTCACATTGGACTTGCCGAACCGCCTACGCGCCCTTTACGCCCAATAATTCCGAACAACGCTTGCCCCCCCCGTATTACCGCGGCTGCTGGCACGGAGTTAGCCGGGGCTTCTTCTTCGGGTACCGTCAGACCCTTGCGGGCTTTCTTCCCCATCGAAAGGATTTTACGTTCCAAGGAACTTCATCATCCACGCGGCGTTGCTTCGTCAGGCTTGCGCCCATTGCGAAAAATTCCCCACTGCTGCCTCCCGTAGGAGTCTGGACCGTGTTTCAGTTCCAGTGTGGCCGTGCTCCCTCTCAGGACGGCTACTGATCATCGCCTTGGTAGGCCATTACCCTGCCAACTAGCTAATCAGCCGCGGGCCCCTCTTTAAGCGATCTTGCGACCTTTCAAAACCCCAACCGAGGTCAAGGTTTGTTATGCGGTATTAGCCCGCCTTTCGGCAGGTTATCCCCCACTTGAAGGTAGGTTACCCACGTGTTACTCACCCGTGCGCCACTCTACTTACCCTTGCGGGCTTTCGCGTTCGACTTGCATGTGTTAGGCACGCCGCCAGCGTTGATTCTGAGCCAGGATCAAACTCTCATATATAGCTTGATCGGTTCGTACGTCTCAAACCTGAAATTCTCCAGAATTCAGGCACTCTCAATCTATTGTCAAAGAACATGACCTCAAAGCTTTAGAAATATAATGAATTTAAACGAATCAGTCAAGTGGTAATTCACAAAAACATCGGGGGCCTTGTTTTCCGCGTGATACACGCTCTTATCCGCACTCGGTACGACACCGCGCGCTCACTCTCCTGAAAAGAGTTTCAATTGCGAATTTCGGATTGAGGATTTTGGATTGTCGTGAAGGTTCGGGGTCCGCAGGCCTGCGGCCTCGCCCCGTCGGCCGAACTTACTGGATCATCGTCTTTTTGTCGGGGCGATCGTCCTGCTCCGCCCTCTTCTCTTTTTCGACCTCGCTCAGGTAGATTTTGAACTTCCGACGGGCGCGCTGCAACTTCCATCGCGCCCACATCTCGCCCCATCCGAGCGACCATCGGCCGCGGCGCAGGTAGAGGTACCCAAAAGCCATTCCCCCCAGATGGGCAGTGTGGGAAACGCCCGACCCTGATGTGGCAATCGCCGCGTAAAATTCCAGCGCTCCCATAATCAGGACGAAATATTTGGCCTTGATGGGAAACAGAAAATATAGATAAATGACCCGGTCAGCAAACAGGACCCCGTAGGCCAGCAGCAGTCCATAGATCGCTCCCGAAGCCCCCACGGTCGGCACAGAGGAGAGCGGACCCACGAGGTAACTGCACAGGCCTGCCCCCACACCCGAAAGAAAGTAATAACGCAGAAATTTTTTGAGTCCCCAGAGCCGCTCCAGATCACATCCAAACATCCACAGGACGAGCATGTTAAAGAGAAGGTGAAGCGGACCTGCATGGACAAACAGGTAGGTCACAAACTGCCACACAAAGAATCGCGTTGTGATCAGCGCCGGAACCAGACCCAGCATCCCATCAAAGGGAATGCCCCCCATGTTCTGCACAAAAAACCGCAGCGCGAACGCCGCGATATTCGCGACGATCAGCCCTTTGACCCCGCGACTCAGCGGGCCCCCGAACGAAATGGTTCGAGTTTGAAATCGAGAAGAGTTCATGGGAGATCAGCCATCAGCCATCAGCCATCAGCCGTCAGCGGTCAGCCGTCAGCAGTCAGCCATCAGCAGTCAGCGGTCAGCATTCATCGATAAACCAGAGGCAATTGAAGGATCCATCTCTTCAGCAAGCACCTCGGTTGGCCACCCGCAACAAGACGCTGACTAGAACAAGCATATCGACGTCCATTGAAGCCAATCGCTGAGTGCTGGTAGCTGACCGCTGATGGCTGATTCAGGATCAAGCGGTCTGATGCTCACGCAGATATCTTTCAATGCGCGCGCCGTAGATCGGAAACCGGGATGCCAACGCTTCGACATCCTGGCGGACCTTCTGGCGCGTCCCTTCACTCTCCGGATCGAGCAGGACGGAAGTGATCAGCGAGCCGATCAGCTTCATTTCCTCCTGCTTCATGCCCCGGGTGGTGACAGCGGGAGTCCCGATCCGAATTCCACTGGCGGTCATGGGAGGGTTCGTATCAAACGGAATGGCGTTTTTGTTTACAGTAATCCGGGCCGCTTCGAGGGCCTTTTCCGCCTGCTTCCCCGTCAGGTTTTTCTTGGTCACATCCACCAGCATCAAATGAGTGTCCGTTCCATTGGAAACAATCCGAAAGCCATTGTGGGCCAGGACCTCTGCCAGGGTCCGGGCATTCTCCAACACCTGTTGGATATAGACACGAAATTCCGGCTGCAAGGCTTCAAGAAACGACACCGCTTTGGCCGCGATGACGTGCATCAACGGTCCCCCTTGAACGCCCGGAAACACCACGCGATCGAGATCTTTGGCAAAAGCCTCTTTGCACATCACCATGCCGCCCCGGGGGCCGCGCAAGGTCTTATGGGTGGTGGTCGTCACGAAGTCGGCGTACGGCACCGGAGAGGGATGCAGACCGGTGGCCACCATCCCCGCGATGTGGGCGACATCCACCATCAATAGCGCACCGGCGCCCCGGGCGATCTCGCTCAGCCGCGGAAAATCAATGATGCGGGGATACGCGCTGGCCCCCGCCACGATCAAGCGGGGATGGTGTTCTTTCGCCAGCCGTTCGAGTTCGTCGTAATCAATCGTTTCGGTATCCCGGCGAACCCCATACGGGACGATGTTATACATCTTTCCCGAGAAATTCAGGGGGTGACCGTGCGTGAGGTGACCGCCATGCGCCAGGTTCATGCCCAGCATCGTGTCCCCGGGCTTCAGGACCGTCAGATAAACTGACATATTTGCCTGGGCCCCGGAATGCGGTTGTACATTGGCGTGTTCGCAGCCAAACAGCTCCTTGGCACGCTTGATCGCAAGAGACTCTGCCACGTCGACAAACTCGCAACCTCCGTAATACCGTTTCCCGGGATATCCCTCGGCGTACTTGTTGGTCAACACGGACCCCAGCGCTGCCAGTACGGCCTCGCTCACAAAATTCTCAGAGGCGATCAGTTCGAGTCCTTCGGCTTGGCGGCGCGTCTCTCCCAGCAGCGCTTCGGCAATCTCCGGATCCGTCTCACCCACCGCCTGGTTCATCCAATTCTCATTCCTGCTCATAAGCATTCATCCATTCCTATTTTTTTCTTCCGCCCGGCCCGACCGAAGAAAAACCTGAAAACATGACGCGTTATCGTGTCGCCGCCCGGCAGGATGCCAGACGGCGGTAGGGTCTGCAAAATTGTCGCTCCCGCGCCCGACCTGGGCAGACAAGCGGGACCATGTTCCGGACACCTTATACCGGGGTACCCTTGAGATACTGTAACTCGATTTCCCTGATCTTCTCGATGCGCACGGCGTGTCTTCCCCCCTCGAAAGGAGTGCTCAACCAAATCTCCACCATCTTCCGCGCCACGTCCTCGCCGATCAGTCTCCCGCCCAAACATAGTACATTGGCGTCATTGTGTGCCCGGCTCATCTCCGCCGTATGAGCATCCACGCACTCGGCGGCCCGAACCCCCACTACCTTGTTGGCAGCGATGGACATGCCGATTCCCGAACCGCACACAAGAATTCCTCGCTCCACCTCTCCCCTGGACACTTTTTCAGCCACAATTTTCGCGAAATCGGGATAATCGCAACGGACCTCGGAATGCGTCCCGACGTCCTGAACTTCGCATGCCTTTTCCCGCAGCCACGCCAGAACCTTCTGCTTGAGCTGAAAACCGGCGTGATCGCTGCCGATTGCAACTTTCATGGTCAAAAAATGGTAGCCCACAGGCAGGGGATTTGCAATCAAAATAAAGACCTCGAGGACGCTGATGACCGGGGACCCCGTGCATCCAAATATGTTCTGACGCAACACATTGGCACCGTTGTGCATCCTAACCCAAGGGCGAAAGGGCTTGACTCAAACCGGCCTGGAAAATACAATACATCCTGTCAATCGTAGTCCGCGAGGGAGAGTTCCCTATGAAAGCATCAAAGCTGATTTATTTGGCCGTGGTGGGATTTGTGATTGCGTTCCTGCTGACGGGTTCTGCATCTTTGGCAGATAAGAAATCCAAAGATCAAAAGGAGCGGGAGAAATCACTCAAGGCTGAAAAAGAAGGGAAGTTTTACAAGGATTGGCTGCAGAAAGACGTCACTTACATTATTACGGACGAAGAGCGAAAGGCTTTCAAGAACTTGAGCACGGACGAGGAACGCGACCAGTTTATTGAGCAGTTCTGGTTGCGCCGGGATCCGACTCCGGACACCCAGGAAAATGAATACAAAGAAGAGCACTATCGCCGGATTGCTTACGCCAACGAGCATTACGGCTCGGGTATCCCGGGTTGGAAGGCGGACCGGGGCCGCATCTACATCATGTATGGACCGGCGGATGAGATAGAATCTCATCCCAGCGGGGGCTCCTATGAGCGTCCCACTGAAGAAGGAGGAGGATCCACTTCCACCTATCCTTTTGAAATCTGGCGGTACCGTTACATCGAAGGGATCGGCAATGAGGTCCTGCTGGAGTTTGTCGACCCCACCATGAGCGGCGAATACCACTTGACCATCGACCCCAGTGAAAAAGACGCCTTATTGTACGTCCCCAATGCCGGGCTGACAATGATGGAGCAAATGGGTATGGCGAGCAAAGTGGATCGCTTTAACAATACGGACGGCACGCACATGGGAAGAGCCATTGGCGGGCAGTCGATGAATCAAAATGAGTTCGAACGCCTGGAATTGCTGTCCAAGATCAATCGCCCCCCCCAGGTGAAATTCAAAGATCTCGAAGCGGTTGTGACCACGAAACTCTCCTATAACCTTTTGCCCTTCGAAATGCGCAGCGATTTCATCAAGATCACCAATGAGACCGTTCTGACGCCGATCACCCTCCAGATTGAAAATAAGAACCTCACCTACGTGGAGAAGGACGGAATCCATCAGGCTGTGGTCAACGTCTTCGGCCGGATTACCGGTGTGAACGGCCGCATCGCGCAGACCTTCGAACAGGTCATCGACCGGCGTATCCCGGACAGCGATTTCCAACGGGAACTTTCCGGCGTCTCCATCTTTCAAAAATCATTTCCGATGAGACCGGGCCTCTACAAGATTGACCTCGTGCTCAGGGACGTCAACAGCGGCAATCTCGGGAGCTACACGACCCGATTGAGGATTCCCTCCTTCAACGATGAAAAACTGGAATCGAGCACTTTGATCCTGGCCGACAAGATTGAGAAAATTCCCTCGAAATTAGTGGGCTCGGACCAGCAGTTTGTGATCGGCTCCATGAAGGTCAGGCCCAGTGTGAGCGTGACTTTCGACCGTCAACAGAACCTCGGAATTTACTTGCAGGTGTATAATCTAGCGGTGGATGAACAGACCAACCGGCCTTCTGTTCAGGTGGAGTACACCATCACCAACGACAAGGACAAATCGCAGGTCTTGAATTATGTTGAAACTCCGGAGAAGGTCGAAGGCCAATCGTCCCAGATGACCATCGAAAAGCTGATGCGCCTGGATAGCCTGCAACCGGGAAAGTATAGCGTTCAAATCAAAATAAGTGATAACATCAGCAAGCAGACGATCGTCCCCACGGCGACGTTTGAGGTCAAGAACTAGGACTTGTGAATTGGGACCCTTCCACTCAGCGTTGGCAGGAAGCCTGAAGCAGGACAGCGGGAGGGCAAGAGGCACCGGGTATTCCCGAGGGAGCGTTTCCTCCGGGGGGCAGCCCCATAGAGTTGACTGCCACTTAATGTGAGTTACCACTGCATGAAACATCGAGTCCTCATCGGTTGTCTCGTGTTTTTTCTGAGTGTGGCGTGTGCCCAGGCGCTGGAACTGGGATCCCTGAGCGGCGTTGTGAAGGAGCCTACCGGTCAGCCTGCGGTCGGGGTTGCCGTGGCTCTCTACAGCACCGGCTCGACCCTGCCCATTGAGCGAAAAACCCTGAGTGACCTCAAAGGCCAGTTTCAATTCACAGCGCTCTTCCCGGGCAGTTACATGCTACAGATTTTCACCGTCGCTCCCTGGAGCCAGGTCTCCAAGGCACTGGTCGTCACTCCGGGCCGAAATGATTCGCTGGTCATCCACCTCTCTGACATCCTCACCCTGGCGTTTAAACCGCCCCGGATTACGACGGAGGGAGACGACCACCTTGAGGACGCAAAATGGGTTTTAAGAACATCGCGAACCACCCGGCCCATCCTGCGGTTCAAGGACAACCCGGATCTGGAGGCTGCGGCCGAGAACTCCCCGAACAGCTCCTTTCTGCCGTTTCGCGGCATCCTGGAAATCTCTTCGGCGAGCGAGGTTTCCAATGCGAGCCTCGACGCAAATTCATTCAATTCGTCATTTGCCTTTATTCGTCCGCTCTCGCCCACCACTCAGTTGCTGGTCGCCGGGGGAATCGGTTTTTTGGGTTCGAATCAGGCCAGTGTCAGCAGTGCGCTGAATTTCAAGCTCGATGAGAACCACACGGCCACCATCACACTGGGTCTGCGGCAATTCGGATTGCCTCTCTTGAACAATTCCGAGGTATCGCAGGTTCTGGCTTCACTCTCTGAGGTAAATACCTCCCTGTCCCAGAACCAGAGTTTCCTGGTTTCCCTGGACCTTCAGGACCGATTCAAATTAAGCGATCAACTCGAGATGATGGGGGGGATGACCTTCGACCACCTTGAATCGGTCCGGACGAGGAACATGGTGCGCCCTCGCGTCGGGATCACGGCCGATCTCTCTCCTGCGATGACCTTGCGCGCCCTGGCGATGAATACAACCCTGGAACGCGCCAAGACGTTTAACCTCCCGGAGGGCGAATCCATTAGCCTTCCTTCGATTGCCCGGATGATTCTTTCCCCCAACTCGACGCGGGCCGAATCGGTAAATCATATTGAGGTGAGTCTTGACCGCAAGATCGATGAACGGACCCGTGTGGTCCTGAGCTTCTTTCAGGATCAGTTCAGGGATCGGACCCTCTTGCTCTCCAATTTTGACCCCATCGATGCGGGTGGATCCACCCAGCGCGGTTACGCGGTGGCTCTGCTCTCTCAGCCCACCCCGAAGTTGTCGATCTCTCTCGGCTACAATTATGCCGGAGGATTGGAGGAAGCCAACGGGGCTGCCTTGATGCCGGAGCCCGGATTTGAAGCGGCGCAAATCTTCAAGACCCGCTATTATCACATCGTCACGGGAGGCATGGGGTTCCAGATTCCCCGGGCGCAGACCCAGGTCAACATGCTTTATCGAAAGATTCTTGGTCTTCCTGTGACTATCGTTGATCCCTTCCAGTCCAGTTTTTTTGCCTCAGAAGCCGGGTTCAATCTGGTGATTACGCAGCCCCTCCCCAACTTCACCATGCTGCCCGGTCAGTTGGAGGCCCAGGCCGATTTTCGAAATCTATTCTCGGAAGGGTCTTCCCGCCCTGGAAACTCCCTCCCCATCGACATCCTCTCACAACAAGCGCGAGTGATTCGCGGCGGGTTGAGCTTTAAATTCTGATAAGCTGTAATCATGCCCCGTCTGATTTCAGGTCAACCCCTCGACGACGACGTCAAATTTGAATTACCCCTTCGTCCCCGCCTTCTCAAGGAATTCATCGGCCAACCCAAGGTGCGCGAGAATCTTTCCATTAGCATTGAAGCGGCACGGGCACGGAAGGAATCGATGGATCACGTCTTGCTCTACGGCCCACCCGGCCTGGGGAAGACGACCCTGGCCAGCATTATTGCAAATGAATTGGGGGTGAGTATCCGGTCGACTTCCGGACCCTTAATCCAGATCAAGGGTGACCTGACGGCCGTGCTCACCAATCTTCAGCCGCACGATGTGCTTTTCATCGATGAAATTCACCGGCTGCAACCGGCTATTGAAGAGATCCTCTACCCGGCGATGGAGGATTACAAGCTGGACATTATGATCGGACAAGGGCCGAGCGCCCGCGCCATTACTATGCCACTTCCGAAATTCACGCTGATCGGGGCCACCACCCGGGCAGGTCTCCTCTCAGCCCCCTTACGCTCGCGCTTTGGGATCATTCACCGGCTCAATTATTACGAAGAGTCGAGCATCGCCGAGATCGTGACGCGTTCAGCCACCATTCTCGGTGCTGAGATCGAAGCAGCCGCCATCCAGGAAATAGCGCGCCGCTCCCGGGGCACTCCCCGAATCGCCAACCGGCTCTTGCGTCGCGTTCGTGATTTCGCACAAGTGAAGGGGAATGGCACCATCACCCACCCCCTGGCCATCGATGGGCTGAGCATGCTGGATGTGGACGAACGCGGGCTGGACGAAATGGACCGCACCGTCCTCAATACCATCATTCACAAATTCAATGGGGGGCCGGTGGGCATCTCAACTATCGCTGCCGCCATGAGCGAAGAGGAAGACGCCATCGAGGAGATTTACGAGCCCTTTTTGATTCAAATTGGATTCCTGGATCGAACGCCGCGGGGCCGGGTGGTCACTCCGCTGGCCTATCGCTATTTTGGAATTGCTCCCCAGGGCGGGCAAAACCCTCTCTTCCAATGAGGGGATACAAGGAACCCCACACTCCGGGGAGGAGATTGATCCTTCCATGTCTCACTGCTTCCAGACCCGACGATCCATGTTACTCTTGAAAAAATTGCTTTCTTCCATCTTCCTAATCCTCGCAACAGTTCTCCTCATCTTCCCGGCAAGGGGGGATGGGCAAACCATTTCCACCGTGCGTCCGGCAGCGGACGGGCGCCCTGTATCGGAACAGGCTTTCGCTGAGGCGGATTTGAAGGCATTTATCAACACCATATTTCTTACGGCCCAGGAAGTCCGGCCTGAACTTCGCGCGGCCGGACTGCGGCTGTTGGCGACCGTGATAGGCAATATGGAAACCGCTCGCGCGCTGTGGGTTTACGACCAGGCTTTCAAGGCCACCGAACAAATCTCCGCCCCGAACACACTCGCCCTGCGGCAGGCGCTGGAACGAGAAGTCATTCTCGAAGAAGCAAAACTCGATTTAAAGCAGGCCATTGACCACGCCCTGGCGCTCCAAGAGGAGCTGGTGACACCCGAGGGAACCCATGCCGGGGAGAATGTGAAACTCGTCCTGCTGGCGGACCTGGTGCGGAGGATTACAGATGATGACGCGGATTCTCTATTCCAGAAAATTGCGCCTGTCCTGGTGAGGGAAGATAATAATTTCGACCAAACCCTCACGATCGCCGAGTTCTTTCAGAAGAACCATCCAGAACGGTCACAACAACTCTTCAACCACGCGGTGGCGAAATTCTATAACCTCCCCGCCGCGGAAGCTTCGCTCGACACCTTCGCCACACTGACCCGGACGGTAGGAGCCACGAATCCGAACCTGGCAGAGATGGGAATCGACGTCCTCTTGAGAAAGGCGGATGAAATTGACTCCAAACTGAGTCCGCAAAAATCCGGCGACCCACAACCTCCAGGTCCCTCGGAGGGCGTTTATGGCCCCACCCATCTGCTCGTTCTGAGTCAATTCCTCCCGCTCATGCGGCAAATCAATCCGGGCCGGGGAGATGATTGGATCAAAGCACTTCAGGATAAAAGGAATCAGGACGGTTTGAAGCAAGCCTCATCGGGGCGTGTTTACCGGCCGAACCTCGGAACCGAACCGAGGAGTCCGATCAACACAGGGTCTTCAACATCCCCTCGCACCGGCCAGCCCAACGCGCCCGGCATTGAGAGAAGGGGCTCTCCGCCGCCGTCCTATTTTGACCCCAGAGGTGGCGCCAACACGCCCGGTGTAAATCCGGATCAACCAGCCGCACTCGACCAGATGATGAACCTCGCAGCGCAGCCCACGTCCGCCTTTTCATTGCCGCTGACCCAGGATCTGGTCAAGGCCCAAACGCTTTCCAAGAACCAACCCGTCGAGTACTCGCATCGGCTCGAAGGAATTCTGCCCCGCCTTCAACTCGAAAATAACCCTCAAGCGAAAGCTTCCGCGCTCGCGCAGATCGCCCTGGCATATTTCCAAATGGGCGAAACCGTCCAGGCCCGGAAATACGTCAGTGAGTGCCTGGCCCAGAGTCTCCAAGGCGATTCATCGTTGCTCAGGAATTCCACGACGCCCGCCCTTTTCTTTACAATGTATTCCGCGACTTCGAACGCGGTGACCAAACTGGTCCCCCTGTTCCCACGGGAAGCCATTGAAGCCGCCAAGTCCATCCCGGACAGTCAACTCCGGCTTCGAGTGATGATTGATGCAATTCGCTCTTTGAGTCCTCTCATCTCGACCTCCGGGCGCAAGCGTTAACGGGGCATCCGACTCACACCCTTTTTCTCGTGAAGCCAGCTGAACTCCAGACGATACCGTAAAAGATGCTACAATCCTGAAGAGGGAAACTCGTGACTGTGGAGCCGACAGACATTCACACCGCCTATCTGGGTCTCGGAAGCAACGTCGAAGACAAGCGCGAGAACCTTCGGCTGGCCCGGGTTTGGCTTCAGACTCCCGCTGTCAGAATTGTTCGGGAATCTTCCATCTACAGAACGTCTCCTGTGGATTACCTCGAACAGGACTGGTTCTTCAACCAGGTACTGGCCGTTGAAACCCCGCTCTCCCCGGAGGAATTGCTGGCACACTGCTTAAGCGTTGAAATCAAAATCGGGCGGGAACGGACATTCGACAAGGGTCCAAGGACTATTGACATCGACCTCCTGTTTTATGAAAGCAATGTCATCAACCGTTTCGATCTGGTCGTTCCCCATCCACACCTCGCCGAAAGGAAATTCGTTCTGGTCCCGATGGCTGAGCTCGCTCCTGATTTTGTTCATCCCCTCCTTATGAAGCCTATTCGCACCCTGCTTGCTGAACGGGCCAATGACCCCGCCAAAGTAGAGCTCCTCTGAGATCCTTCGGATTCTAAATTGCCACTGAATCATCAGGATTGGTGCTGGCCGTGCCTGCAGAGCCACGCCTCTTAATCATCTTTTTACTCCCTCTTTATGGACTTTTTATTTTTCATTTATGACTTCCTTATCCCTGTCCTGCTAGCGTACCAAGGTCGCGAAGCGCCGAACGATCCTTCGATAGCCCTCCGTTTCGATCGGGCTAAGTTTTTGTGAGGATCATCGGAAGCACTCCAGCCAAGCCAGTCACTTTTCTCACACGCTGGTGCGATGAAACGCGGCATATCAAAGATTCTTTACCAATTCCTCTGGAGACAACAATGCGAAAGCTGCTAACGTCCGCCTGCTTCTGCCTGCAGTGCACCGCCTTCATGTTGGCAGGTTCGATGTGGACACCGGCACAAGAAACAAATCAACCGCCGAAAGTTGCAGAACCAAAAGCTCAAAGTCAAGGTTCACCAACCGATCGGGAAAAACTACTGCTCGACCGAATCACCAAGCTGGAACAGCGGCTGGCCGCGCTCGAATCCAAAGCGGGAGGAACGTCCGACGCGACGACTCAAACCGCTTCATTCTCCACGCTGCCCCGTGAAGTCAAGCAGGATTCTGCCTCGTTTATGCAAGCACAAAAGGAGGCCGCGCCCTTGCCGTCTGCGTCCGCCGAGCCCGAAAAAAAGAAACCGACAGAGCCCTTCGCGTTCGCAGATTTCACCTGGTTGAATGGCAATCCGCGCACCAAAGAGCCGGCGATGGACACGAAGTTCTTTACGCCGGAAATCAGAACGAATGTCGACTACAACTTCGACTTCAACCATCCCCTGGACCATACGATCAGCGGGTCAAGCGAGGTTTTTCGATCGAATGAATTCCAGTTGACGCAGTTGGGTGTGGGCGGCGATTTCCATTACGACCGCGTTCGTGCCCGGGTGATGACGCAGTTCGGGATGTATTCGCAAACGACGCCGCGCAATGATGCCAGTCCGGCACGCGGCCAGTGGAACCTGGCCGACGCTTATCGCTACATTTCGGAAGCGTACGGCGGCTACCACTTTGACGCGCTGCATGGTATCAATGTCGACGCCGGAATCTTCATGTCGTATGTCGGCCTCTTCAGTTATTACAACTTCGACAACTGGGCGTACCAACCGTCGTATGTGTCATCCAACACGCCGTGGTTCTTCAACGGTCTCCGGATCCAGATTTTCCCGACCGATAAGCTGAAGATCGAGCCGTGGTTCGTGAATGGGTGGCAATCCTACGGCAAGTTCAACAAGAGGCCGGGCGTGGGGGGGCAGATCCTATGGCGTCCAAATGGCTGGCTGTCGATTCTTGGCAACCAGTATGCGCTCGGCCGTGACACTTTAGGTGTGACCGGTCGCACGCGTTTCCATACCGATGACAGCATCCAAATCAAATACTACGACACGCCGGACAAGATGCTCGACAAGGCGGCGTTTTCTTTGACCGTGGATGCCGGATGTGAAAGCGGCGGCGGGGTGAGTTGTTTTGGCAACCGCCCGGGCGGCCCGAAGCAGAGCTTCCTCGGCTTCATGATTTACAACCGCGTTTGGTTCCACCACGATCTCTATGCCGTGACGCTGGGGGGTGGCGCCATCAACAACCCAGGTCGGTACCTGGTCCTGCTGCCGCCGATTAACGGAGCGACCGCGGCCTCGGGCACGCCCTATTTCACGGAGAATCCCGGCGATCCCTACAAGGCGTGGGATGCGTCCGCGACCTTTGACTACATGCCCAGTCAGTACATCACCTTTCGCTGGGAATACAACCATCGTGCGGCCAATGTCCCCTATTTTTCGGGGCCGGGCGGCGTGACCCCTCCGGGCGGCAACACTGGGGCTCCCGGCTCTTTGGTGCCCGGCTTTACGCCGGACCTGCGCAAGACGGAGAACCGGATTAACTTTGCCATTCTGGTGAAATTCTAGGGGGCCAAGGAAAGCGTGGAGCGGCCCGGCATCGTGGGTGGCTGTGCCGCCCCAAGGGCTCGAGGTGAACCAGATTGATCAATTCGGAGTTCCTGGGAGGGCGAGTATGCAGGACTTGGTTTTCATTCTGATTACGATCGCATTCTTCGCACTATCGATCGGTTACGTGCGCTTCTGTGACCGCGTGAAGTGAGGTGCAACTCCATGAACTTTGAATCGATGATTCTGCTCGTCGTCAGCGCTCTGTTGCTGGTGTATCTGCTCTACGCACTGCTGCGCCCGGAGAAATTCTGATATGACCGCCAATGGATGGCTTCAGATAACCTTCTTTCTTGTGCTGATCTTTGCCGTGACCAAGCCGATGGGCGTCTTCATGGCCCACGTATTCAGCCGCGAGCGGACATTTATGGACCCTGTGTTGCGGCCGATGGAGCGGTTGCTCTACCACATCACCGGTGTGGATGAAAATCACGAGATGCGTTGGACCGAGTATGCGGTTTCAATGCTTCTATTCAGCGTCGTCTCGATGCTGCTGTTGTACCTGATCGAGCGGCTGCAAGGGTTCCTGCCCTTCAACCCGCAACAGCTCGGCGCGGTGTCGCCTCCTCACCTGGCATTCAACACTGCCGCTTCCTTCACAACAAACACGAAC
Source organism: Terriglobia bacterium (assembly GCA_020072965.1). GTDB lineage: Bacteria > Acidobacteriota > Terriglobia > JAIQFV01 > JAIQFV01 > JAIQFV01. The sequence continues at coordinate 123,791 of JAIQFY010000009.1, forward strand.
TGGCAAAACTACAGTGGCGAAGCGACGATGAGCTATTTCACTCAGATGGCGGGGCTTGCCTACCACAATTTCGTCTCGGCGGCGGTGGGCATTGCACTCGCTATCGCATTCATCCGCGGCATCGCGCGTCGGCAGATGGAGACGATTGGCAACTTCTGGGTCGACCTGGTTCGGAGTTGTCTGTGGGTGCTCTTACCGTTCTGCATCGTCGGGGCTTTGCTGCTGGTCTCGCAAGGCGTCGTCCAGAATCTTCGGCCGTATGACAAGGCTGCTCTGGTGGAGCCGTTTCAGGTACAGAAAGTCGGCCCAGACGGGAAGCCAATGGTCGGACCCGACGGCAAACCCGTAATGGACACGGTGGCCGAACAAACCATCGCGCAAGGGCCGGTTGCATCGCAGGAGATCATCAAGGAGTTCGGTACCAATGGCGGTGGCTTCTTCAACGCAAATAGTGCCCATCCGTTTGAGAACCCGACACCTTTCTCCAACCTCATTGAATTGTTCTCGATTTTCACAATTGGGGCAGGGCTCACCTACACACTCGGGCGGATGACGGGCTCCGAGCGTCATGGCTGGGCCGTGTGGGCTGCCATGGCGATCCTGTTCCTGGCCGGTGTGACGGCCGCCTATTGGGCAGAGGCGCACGGGAATCCCCTCCTTCCGGGGGTGGATCAGCGGGCGGGCGCTCTCCAACCGGGCGGAAACATGGAGGGCAAAGAGGTCCGCTTGGGCATCGCCAACTCGTCGCTGTTCGCGACCGTGACCACCGACGCAAGCTGCGGTGCGATCAACGGGTGGCATGATTCATATACCCCACTGGGCGGCATGGTTCCGCTCGTGAACATCATGCTGAGCGAGGTCATCTTCGGCGGAGTCGGAGCGGGGATGTACGGCATTCTGATTTACGTGGTGCTGGCCGTGTTTATCGCGGGGTTGATGGTGGGCCGCACGCCGGAGTATCTGGGCAAGAAGATCGAAGCCTACGATGTGAAAATGGCCATGCTCGTCGCGCTGGTGTTTCCCCTGGTCATTCTGATCTTCACCGGCATTTCTGTTGTGAAAGGATTCGGGACCTCCAGCATTTCGAATCCGGGGCCACACGGTTTGACGCAAATCTTGTACGCATTTACGTCCCAGGCAGGCAATAACGGCTCCGCCTTCGGTGGTCTCACCGGGAATACGCCCTGGTACAACACATCCGGCGGCATTACCATGCTGGTGGGCCGGTTCTTCATGATCATCCCTATGCTGGGCATTGCCGGCAACCTGGCGCGGAAGAAATATGTTCCTCCCTCGCTGGGTACTTTTCCTGTGACCACCCCGCTCTTCACAGTGCTCTTAATGGGCGTGATCTTGATTGTCGGGGCCCTGACATTCTTCCCGGCGCTCAGTCTCGGCCCGATCCTTGAGCATTTGCTCATGAGCGCGGGCAAAGTCTTCTGAAGGATTCTACGATGACGGCTAAAACAAAGAAGAAAGCAGTTTGGGATTGGGGGATTGTCCGGAGGGCCATCTGGGGTGCCTTCGTGAAATTGAATCCTCGAAAAATGATGGGGAATCCCGTCATGTTTGTCGTGGAAATCGGCAGCGTGATCACCACGGCGCTGCTCCTGCGCGATGTCATTCAAGGCCACCCGGGCTTAAGGTTCAACTTGCAGATCACGCTGTGGCTATGGTTCACGGTGGTGTTTGCCAACTTTGCCGAAGCCATGGCCGAGGGACGCGGCAAAGCCCAGGCGGACACCCTCCGGAAGGCCAAGACCGAAACGCTGGCCAACCTCATTGTCGAAGATCAGGCCCCCGGGATCGAAGGAGTTAAGACCGCCGAAACTCCCGCCTCCAAATTGCGGAAGGGAGACATGGTTCTGGTGAGGGCGGGAGAGTTCATCCCCGGTGATGGAGAGGTCACCGAGGGCGTTGCTTCGGTAGACGAGTCCGCCATCACGGGTGAAAGTGCGCCAGTCATCCGCGAGTCGGGTGGCGACCGTTCGGCAGTGACGGGCGGCACGAGAGTCATATCTGATTGGATCAAGATATGCATCAGTTCCAATCCCGGAGAGACATTTCTCGATCGGATGATCGCACTTGTCGAGGGAGCGGAGCGGCAGAAGACCCCCAACGAAATCGCGCTGAACATCCTGCTCGCCGGGTTAACCATCATCTTCCTTCTCGCGGTCGTGACGCTGCAACCGTTCGCCATTTATTCGGGCTCCCCGCAGACCGTGTTTGTCCTGGTCTCATTGCTTGTGTGTCTGATTCCCACGACCATCGGCGGGCTGCTCTCGGCGATCGGCATCGCCGGCATGGATCGTGTGATTCAACACAATGTTCTGGCTATGTCCGGTCGCGCCGTGGAAGCGGCCGGCGATGTAAACACATTGCTCCTGGACAAAACGGGGACCATCACCCTCGGCAACCGCCAGGCGGTCGAGTTCATTCCGCTCCCCGGCATAGAGGAAAATGAAATCGCGGATGCCGCACAGCTCTCCAGTCTTTCCGACGAAACCCCGGAGGGCCGCTCCATCGTTGTGCTTGCCAAGACCAAGTATGGATTGCGCGGCCGCGAACTGGCCGCCCATGAAGCGCATTTTATTCCATTCTCCGCGCACACCCGGATGTCGGGAGTGGACCTCAATGGCCGCAGCATCCGTAAAGGCGCAGCCGACGCCATTGTTGAATACATCATTTCCCAGGAAGGCACGGTTCCCAAAGAGTTGAAGGCCTCCGTCGAGCGGATTTCAAGCACGGGCGGAACACCGCTGGTGGTCGCCGATCGCAATCGGGCGCTCGGTGTAATCCATCTAAAAGACATAGTCAAAGGGGGCATGCGGGAGCGGTTTGACCACCTGAGACAAATGGGCATTAGAACCGTGATGATCACTGGGGACAACCCGTTAACCGCAGCGGCCATCGCCCGCGAGGCGGGCGTGGACGATTTCCTGGCGGAGGCCAAACCTCAGGACAAGATGGATTTGATCCGGCGCGAGCAGGCCCAGGGAAAGCTGGTGGCCATGACCGGCGATGGGACAAACGACGCCCCCGCCCTGGCGCAGGCCGACGTCGGCGTCGCGATGAATACTGGAACGATGCCCGCCAAAGAGGCCGGCAATATGGTCGACCTCGACTCCAACCCCACCAAGCTGATCGAGATCGTGGAAATCGGCAAACAATTGCTCATGACCCGCGGCGCCCTAACGACGTTTTCCATCGCCAACGATGTGGCAAAGTATTTTGCCATTATTCCTGCAATGTTTGCGGGGACCTTCCCCGTCTTAAACGCGCTGAACATCATGCGCCTGCGCACTCCCGAGTCCGCGGTGCTCTCAGCGGTGATTTTCAACGCCCTGATCATCGTCGCTTTGATTCCCCTGGCACTGCGTGGGGTGAAGTACCGCCCGCTCGGCGCCGCAGCTCTCCTGCGGCGCAATCTCTGGGTCTATGGCGTCGGTGGAATCATCATTCCCTTCATTGGCATCAAGTTGATTGACATGCTGATCACTCGTATCGGCCTTGCATAGGAGGACCTCGTTATGAAGAAGAACGTTGTCACGGCAGTCCTGATGACCTTGGTCACGACCGTCCTGCTCGGAATTATTTACCCGCTGGTGGTGACGGGTATCGCCCGGGTTTTGTTTCCCCATAAGGCCGACGGGCAACTGATTGTAGTGAACGGGAAAGTCTTGGGGTCCCGTCTCATCGGACAGGCTTTTTCCGGTCCAGGCTATTTCCACTCCCGGCCTTCCGCCGCCGGCAATGGCTACGACGCCAGCAATTCCAATGGATCGCAACTCGGACCGACAAATCGCCAGCTCATCGACCGGGTGAAAGGCGATGTGGCCACATTGCAGGCGGAGAATCCGAATGTGCCCGTCCCGATTGACCTGGTGACCGCCTCGGCTTCGGGCCTCGATCCGCACATTACGCCAGCGGCGGCAGCGTTTCAGCTGCCACGGGTCGCGAAAGTGCGAGGGACCAATGAAGGGGACCTGCGCAGCCTCGTGGCGAAGCACACGGAAGGCAGGCAATTCGGATTTCTCGGTGAATCACGGGTGAATGTCCTGGAACTCAATCTCGAGCTGGATGAAAAATTTCCTGCCCAGAGACATGCCAGGGCGGAATAGGATGAACCATGAAAACCCTGCGGCAAAAACTGGCGATTAGTTACGGAATACTGACCCTCGTCATGATGGGGGTCAGCGCGGTGGGCATCTATCATTTCGTCCGGCTGGGTCGCGCCGTGGATACCATCCTCGCCAATAACTATAAGAGCATTGTTGCTGCCGAAAATATGAAGGAAGCGCTCGAGCGGGAGGACTCGGCGGCCATGTTTTTCATCGCGAGCCATCGGGACAAGGCCGGGCAGCAGTTCTCAACCAATGCACAGAAGTTTGCCGAGCAATTCCAGATTGCCGCGAACAATGTCACCGAGCCCGGAGAGGACAAGATCATCAGCGATATCGATACGAAATATTCGGGATACAGGCGGGCGTTGGAAGGATTTATCGGCAACAAGGAGAACCGGTCGTCAACAGAGGATTCCAGAATTTACTTTGACCAGATTGAGCCCCCTTTCATTACGCTAAAGAACCGCTTGGATGATCTGCTGCATCTGAATCAGCAGGCCATGGTGAATGCCAACGAGCGCGCCTTGTCCGAATCCCGGGATGCTCAGGTCTCGACAGTAACTGTGGTCTTTTTCGGCGTCCTCTTTGCACTGGCCTTTGCATGGCGCTTCTCCGCGTACGTCGTCGATCCCATCCTTGCGCTCACCGAAAAAGCCCAACAAATCGCCGAGGGCGATTTCGACCAGCACATCGATATTTCCTCGGCAGATGAAATCGGAATTTTAGCGGCTGAGTTCAATCGAATGGCCGTCCACCTCAAAGACCTCAGGAAGTCCAATTATTGGCAGTTGCAAATCGAACAGAAGAAATCAAACGCGGTGATCGAATCCATTTACGAGCCCGTTATTGTGACCGACGCACAAGGCCGGGTGATCAAGTTAAACCATACCGCCGCCCAACTGTTCGGTGTTTCCAAGAGCGCCGAAGAGATCGGCCGGGGTCTTTCACTTTCTGATTTCAGCGCCGGGGAACCCATCTTGCGCGCGGTGGAGGCGGCGGTCTCCATGCAACGCCCGGTCGCGGAAGAGACCGAGGCGGCGTTGGTGCCCATGAAGGTGGGGGAAACCGACCGGAGCTACCGCTTGCGCACCACGCCCATGCGGGATGAAAATGGACGACTTCTGGGTGCGGTCACCCTTCTAGAGGATATCACCGCCCTTCGCGAGGTGGACCGGATCAAGAGCGATTTCATTTCCATCGCCTCGGGCAAACTGCGGACTCCACTCCAGTCACTTCAATTGGCACTCCATACCCTGGCGGGACACTACGCCGGCGAGTTGACTGACCAGCAGCTGGACCTGCTGATGGACGCGCGTTGTAATGCCGAACAGCTGGATGATCTGATGGGGGATCTGCTCCAGCTGGCCGAAATTGACTCAGGAGCGCACAAGATGTCATTTGATGCATGCCGGCCCATTGATCTGGTACGGGAGGCCATCCTGCAACATGCCGCTCTGGCGGAGAGTCGTCATATCAAGTTGGAACACACCGTCGCGCCGGATCTGCCCTACGTTATGGCCGACCGGCAAGCGGTGAAACGGATCTTCGACAATCTGTTGTCGAATGCCCTTCGACATACCCATCGCGACGGACAAGTAACGATCTCCGCAGAGGAACGGGAGAACACTGTGGTATTCTCGGTCCGGGACACCGGCGAAGGGATTCGCGAGGAATACCTGCCTAACATCTTCAGCCGGTTCATCCATGCCCAAGGAAAACCGGGGGGCGGAACGGGATTGGGTCTGGCCTTGGTGAAACGATTGGTTGAGGCCGAGGGCGGGCAGGTGGCCGTCTCCAGTGTTGTGGGTTCAGGGGCCGTGTTTACCTTTACTCTTCCTTTGGGAGGTTCTACAGTGGGTGCTCGAGTACAGACATGAGCGTGAAGACCCCCGAGGCTGCTTCGCGGCCGAGCGCCGAATCGCTGCTCGCCAAACTGGATGAGTCCGAGCGGGCGCGTCTGCGTATTTACATTGGCGCGGCGCCGGGCGTGGGTAAGACCTACGAAATGCTCCAGGACGCCCACATCCTGCGCAAACAGCGGTATGACACGGTCATCGGGTTCGTCGAAACCTACGGCCGGGCCGAGACCGAAGCCAAGATTGCAGATCTCGAGATCATCCCCCGTAAGAAGATTGACTACCGTGGCGTTGTGCTCGAAGAGATGGATGTGGAGGCCATTGTGGCCCGCAAGCCGCAAGTTTGCCTCGTCGACGAACTGGCGCACAGCAACGTGCCGGGGTCCAGGAACCGCAAGCGCTATGAGGACGTGCTGGACCTTCTCGAGGCCGGCATCCATGTCATGACCGCCGTTAACATCCAGCACATGGAAACCCTCAATGATGTGATTGCCCGTTCCTCAGGGGTGCGCGTCCGCGAAACGGTCCCGGACAGTTTTCTCAAACGCGCCGACGAAGTGGTCAACGTGGACGTGACTGTTGAGGAACTGCGCAATCGCCTGCGGCAGGGGAAGATTTACAAGCCCGAAAAAGTCGAGCAGGCGCTCACCAATTTTTTCCGAAAGGGCAATCTTTCCACCCTCCGTGAATTGGCGCTGCGGGCGGTTGCCGAGGAGGTGGGCGCCAAGGCCGCCCAGTACCGGGCCCGGGAAGGGCTTGAACCGGCTCAGATTCCTGAAAAGGTCATGGTCTCCATGTCATCGAGTTCCACAGCGCTCAAATTGCTGCGAACGGGTGCGCGCATTGCCGGACGTCTGGGTGCCGTGTGGTTTGCTGTTCATGTGGATACCGCCGGTGCCTCGGGAACTCCATTGAAACCTGAAGATGCCGCTCAGTTGCAGCAGAATACAGGACTGGCGGAGGAACTGGGAGCCACGGTGGTGAATCTCAAGTCCGGAAAAGTCGCGGACGCCCTCATTGAATTTGCAAAGCGGGAAGGAATTACTCATGTCATCTTCGGGCAGTCCGCACGCTCGCGGTGGGAGATTCTGTTGAGGGGATCGATCATCAACCGGTTTCTTGCCGCCGTGAAAGATGCTGCCGTCCAGGTGATTCCTCCGGGAGAAGTCCCGCGCAGATAGCCCGTATTCCTATCCGGCAAGAACAAACGGCAGGCTGCCTCGCACCCACAATAGATGCTATCGCTGCTCTCGATGGATTGGATTTTCATCTTTGCCGGGGGAAGAGTTGAAGTATTGCCGGCAACACGCGGGGATGGCATGCGGGAGTCCGCATGAGTCCACTTTCAGCCTTTGGCCTGTTTGCCGTCGTCGCGATGCTGGTATGCTACGCGTTGGAGCATCGCAGCCCCTGGTTCATTCTGGCCTTCGCTGTAGCGTGTGCCCTCGGGTCGGCTTACGGGTTCCTCCAAGGTGCCTGGCCGTTTGGGCTGGTGGAGGCCGTCTGGTCCCTAGTGGCCGCCCGGCGATGGCATCAGGCACGAAGAGCGACCTGAGCCAGGGGGCCGGATAACAGGATTTTTCCAATCCGGTATATAATCACCCTTCGTGAAGGTGACTACTCGCCAGAAATGGTTCAACTATGCCGCTTCAGCAGCGGGTGTGGCCGCCGTTGTTGCTCTGTACAAGCTCCTCATCTTAAGAGTAAACAACACGACCGTGGCGCTCAGTTTTCTTTTGGTCGTGCTCCTCTCCGCCTCCACCTCCGGACTCGGCCCTGCTATCCTAGCCTCCCTGGCAGGCATGCTATGCTTTAACTATTTCTTTCTGCCGCCCATCGGCTTGTTCACCGTCCAGGATCCACAGAATTGGATCGCCCTGGCAGCATTCCTGGTCACTGCGGTGATTGCCAGTCATCTTTCTTCGACCGCACGCTCCCGTGCCCGTGATGCCGAGAAGCGCCGGCAGGAAATGTGGAAGCTATTCCAACTCGGCCGGGCCATCATCCTGATCACCGACACCGGAACCGCTGTTTCCTCAATTGCGCGCCAGGTCGTGGAAATCTTCGCTGGCAGCTATTGCTCAGTTTTTGTCCGCGATGAAGTCAGCGACTGGCAGCGGGTTGCCACCGCGGCCGATGCTTCAGATCTCAACTCCTTTCTTCCCTCCGAGACGGTGATGGACGAGGTGTTCGAAACCGGAGAAACGAAATTTCAGCCGCTCCATGTGGAAGGGCGTGATGGGAAGGCCAGGATCAAGGGTGGAGAGATCATTTTCTTTTCTCCGTTGCGCGTGGGCGTAAAATCCATCGGGATTCTGGTTGTGATCTCAAGATCGATTGAACGCGAGACTCTGGACGCCATGGCAGGCTTGGTGGCCCTTGCCCTCGAGCGGGCCCGTTTCCTCAAAGAACTCAGTCGTACCGAAGCCTTGAGACAGAGCAACGAACTGAAGTCGGCGGTGCTGGCGTCGGTTTCACATGACTTGCGGACGCCCCTCACCTCGATCCGGGCCTCGATTGACAACCTTCTTCAGAACGAGGTGGAATGGGACAAAGCCAGCTTACAAGAGTTTCATCTCATCATCAGCGAAGAGGTCGGCCGCCTGTCCCGCCTGGTGGACAACCTGTTGGAGATGGCCCGGATTGAAGCAGGAGAGTTGCGACCCTCGAAGCAGTGGGGCTCGGTCTCTGAGGTCATCACACAAGTGCTGAACCGGTGCACTTCCGTCATCCAGGACCACTTGGTGGGTATTGATTTCAAGGAGGACTTGCCTCTCGTGGAGATGGACTCGCGCCTCATTGCCCAGGCGCTCTCCAACCTGGTTGAGAATGCGGGCCAGTATTCACCACCGGGCACAAAGATCCTGTTGCAATCCCGTGTTGAGGGCGGCCACTTAATCTTCACCGTCCACGATCAGGGTCCGGGGATTGGGCGCGAGGAGATGGATCGCATTTTTGACAAGTTCTACCGCGGCCGGCATTCTCCGATGCGTCGCGGCGAAGGGACTGGCATGGGCCTCCCCATCGCCCGAGGCATTGCGGAAGCCCACGGGGGCACCATCGGGTGCGAGAATAATCCTGACAGCGGCGCGACCTTTACTTTGAAAATACCGGTCGAGTGCAAGGAGAGTCCGGAGACAGTCGCCGCCGGTGAGGAACCCTGAGGTCGCTTCCTGAAAGGTTCCTTGAATTGAAGGCTTCCGACAGCGGCGGCTTGCATTTCTGTCCGGCCCGAACAAATTTCCTCCGCTCATCAGGAATTCGAAATCCATCAAAATAGTGATGTCACATCCATCCCTTCCCCGAAAACCAGTCCTGCTCGTCGTCGATGATGAACCGCAAATCCTGCGGGTCATGCGCACCAGCTTGCCAGTGCGAGGATATGACGTCAGGACGGTGGCTTCAGGGGAAGAAGCGTTGGACGAGGTTCGCAAGGAACTTCCGGACGTCATCATCCTTGACCTGATGATGCCGGGCATGTCCGGTCTGGAGGTGTGCCGTCGATTGCGCGAGTTTTCGGAGGTTCCAATCATTGTGCTCTCGGCCCGCGGCTCCGAAAAGGATAAAGTCTCAGCGCTGGACTTGGGGGCGGATGACTATGTCACGAAACCGTTCAGCATGGAGGAGCTCCTGGCACGACTGCGGGCTGTGCTGCGTCGCGTTTCGTCTTCGACGCCAGGGAGTGCCACCTGGACCGTCGGTGACATTACCCTCAACACGGACGAGCGGCGCGTGACGGTGGCCGGAAGGGAAGTCAAGCTTACTCCCAAGGAGTTTGAAGTGCTCAAGTATCTGGTCAGCAACGCCGGAAAGGTAGTGACCCATCGCGCCCTGCTGCAGGCGGTTTGGGGATGGGAATCCTCGGATCAAACGGAATACCTCCGGGTGTTCATCAACCAGTTGCGGCGCAAGATTGAACCTGCTCCACAGAAGCCTCGGTATATCCTGACTGAACCTTGGGTGGGCTATCGCTTGAGTCCGGGTGATTAGGAGCCATCGCGGTTCACCAAAGAACCTCGATCGGATCAACTTTTACCTATCTGACAGCAAGAAAACCCTCAGGGAAAGCGCCTTCCAATTCGACATTGCGTTAAGATTTTTACTTCCCTATAATCCCCGCTGGTATGCCGCCCCGCGCGTTTTTCGACTCACAGCCACAGGCCCTTCATCCCCGCTACATTGCCATTGAAGGTCCGATTCACGTCGGAAAGTCCCGGCTGGTCGAGATCCTGGCTGAGCGCGTTCACGCCCGCCGGATCCTGGACTGCAGGGACAATCCCTTCTTGAGAGATTTTTACGAGGATCGGGCGGGAGCTGGCTTTGCTTCGCAGATGTACTTCCTGATGCAGCGATATAAATTGCTCAAGGAGTTCGACTCTTCGGCCTCTTATGCGTCGACCATCCTGAGCGATTTTATTTTTGAAAGGGACAAGATCTTTGCCTTCATAAATCTGGGCGATGAGGAACTCCGCATCTACGAACAGTACTTCTCGCTGTTGAGCGAGCAACTTCCCAAGCCGGACCTGGTGATCTACCTTCAGACCACGACCGAAGCGCTCATGCGCCGGATTGAGAAAAGCGAGAAGAACTTCGAGGGCCAGATTTCATTCGATTACCTCACTGAAGTCGTCAAGGCCTTTGACCACTTCTTCTTTCATTACAGCGCCACTGACCTGCTGGTGATCAATACGGCGGAAATTGACTTCGTGGAGCGGAACGAGGATCTGAATGATTTGCTGCATCGCCTCCAACAACCCGTCAAAGGCACCCAGTATTACCTACCCCTCAAATCAAAATGATCCCGGAAAGCCAGAAAATCTCAAGTTCCAAACACCAGGATCCAACCAGGTTTCAGAGATCAGGCTCCTGGAGCGGCCAAGGCCGATGTTAAATACCGCTCCGCAGGAAATTGCGTGCTCCGTCAGGTAACGCATCTTTTCCTGCCCTGAAAGGGCAGTCTTCAACAGCCTGGGGCAACGCCCCAGGACCAAGGAATATTATTGATCCTTCATTTGCCCTGTAAGGGCAATCCTGTGGTGGGGAGGTCTTCCATGGTGAGGATCGCTGGAACCCGGGTGGAGGAAGTCATGCAATAATGCCTACCGCGTGAATGCCTTCTTGAGGTACAATAGAAATGGAATGAGCTTTGCCGAAGGCTGGATTTGAATGAGCCAACCACGGGAGCCGCGACCGCCACAATGCAGTCCGTTGAGCGGAACGCCGGTTCACTCCCGGGCGTGGTGCGGCGTTGTTCGGTCAGCACGATAAGGCCCGTGAAGGTTCTACCAATTCTTTTGGAGGATACTTCGATGAGTCAACAGAGTACGTCTCAACCCGCCCAGATTACCGTCCCGAAGATTTTCCAAAGAAAATTCAATCGTGACAAGATCACCTGTCTCACGGCATATGATTTTTCGATGGCCCGCATTGTCGATGAGGCCGGGATCGACATCATCCTGGTCGGCGATTCGGTGGGGATGGTTCAGCTCGGGTACGATTCCACATTACCCGTGGGTATGGAGGAAATGTTGATGCACGTGCGGGCTGTGCGGCGAGGAGTCGGGCGGGCCTTATTGGTAGCCGACATGCCCTACGGCTCCTTTCAGGTCAGCGAGGAAGAGGCAGTCCGCAATGCTCTCCGGTTCGTCAAGGAGGGCGGCGCTGAGGCAGTCAAACTGGAAGGCGGCGTGAAGCGAGCTTCGCTGGTGAACCGGTTGATGGACGCGGAAGTCCCGGTGATGGGACACGTCGGTCTGACGCCCCAGTCCCTGCTCAATTTCGGCGGTTTTAAGGTTCAGGGACAAACCGAGGCCGCCGGAGAGCGCATTCTGGAGGACGCCCTGGCCCTCGATGCAGCGGGCGTATTTTCGATTGTCCTCGAAGGGATCCCCCGCGACCTCGCCCAGCGAATCACGGCAGCCGTCAAGGCCCCCACCATCGGCATTGGCGCAGGGCCTGACTGTGACGGCCAGGTGCTGGTCCTGAACGATCTGCTCGGCCTGAACAGCGGGCGTGTTCCCAAGTTCGTGCGGCAATACGCGCACCTCCGCGAATCCGCGGCCTCTGCCATTTCCGAATTCATTGAGGATGTCAAGAATTCCCGCTTCCCTTCCGACCAGGAATCCTATCATTCGGAAACCCCCCATGGAAATCGTATCCAAAGCATCTCGAATGCGTGAGGTGGCCAGGGCGCTCCATGCCCGCCAACAGTCCCTCGCATTCGTCCCCACCATGGGGGCTTTGCACGAGGGTCATCTGAGCCTGGTCCGGCGGGCGCGCGAACTCGCCGACGCCGTCGTCGTGTCCATCTTTGTCAACCCCGCCCAGTTTGGACCCAATGAGGACTTCACCCGATATCCCCGCGATCTCGAAAATGACTGCCGAATGCTCTCCGCCCTGGGCGTCGATTATCTATTCACTCCTGAAGTCGGGGAAATGTATCCGGACGATTCCCGTACTTTCGTTGAAGTGGAACGCTGGGGAGATTACCTTTGTGGGGCCACTCGTCCCGGCCATTTTCGCGGTGTAACGACCGTGGTCGCGAAACTGTTTAACATTGTCATGCCCGACTTTGCGGTGTTCGGACGGAAGGATGCACAGCAGGCGATTCTCATCGAACGGATGACCCGCGACTTGAAATTCG
>JAIQFY010000100.1 GCA_020072965.1 Terriglobia bacterium
GTGTATGACAGCAAGAAATGCGCCGGCTGCGTGACCTGCATGCTGAGCTGTTCCCTGGTGCACGAAGGGAAAGAGAATCTGTCGCTGGCGCGGATACAGATTGCGCAAAGCTCATTTGCCAAATTCCCTGACGACATCAAGATGGCGCTCTGCCGGCAGTGTGTCACACCGGTATGTGTTCAGAATTGTCCAACCGGCGCGTGTTTTGTGGACAGCGCCAACGGCAATGTCAGAAGGATTGATAGCGCGAAGTGCATTGGCTGCAAGACTTGCCTTTCTGCGTGCCCTCAACAGCCGAACCGGACTGTCTGGAATCCGACCACTAGATTCCCGACTTCAGTTCCACGACCGCCCCTTTGGGATCGATCTCCGCCGCAACGTCGATGATCCGCAGGAGTTGGTCTGGATAAAAATTGGCGTTTGCTCCTCCGCCTTTGTCGGCCGGGCCGAGTTTCTTTCTGCCGCATACGGTAATGCGCCTTGGTTCAATGGCAACCTGAAGTTCGTCGGCTTCGAAGCCGAGAACATTCACTCGAATGCCGAGGCGTCCGTCAGCGTCGGAGACGACGATCGCGGTCGGACGCAACAGCTCCGATTCCGCCTGAAACCAGTCTTCCCAGTCATGGCCGTGTTCGCGATTGCGCGCTTCGAAGAGTTCATAAGCTCGGCGAGCTACCGCCAGTTGCACCTGCTGCATCTCCCACTGCAGGGTTTCAAGAGCACAGGGCTGCAACGTGATCGCTGGAGCTTCTGCTGGCGGAGTGGATGGTTTTTTGGATGTCATACCTGCCTCCTTGGGGTGTCTTCTAAGGAAGAGGTTCGCTCGGCTCTCGCGTCACGAGTGGGCAGGGTCAAAGCGAGCCGTTTTAAATCGAATAGTCAACTGCGGTTCTGAAGTTCATTCTCTTCCCTGCTTCTTCTCCCCGCCGTGATTGAGATCACTTCCGAGCTGAGTCGCCTCTCGAGCTTCAGCGGAAAACGTCAGTGATTGGGGTCACCGCCAACAGGATCGGGCCGGACTACAGTCGAAACCAAAGAGCCGCCCAACAGGTCCTTCAAACTCGCCGCCGCAGAGGAGGTCGTATGACGCTATCCAAGCTTCGTGATTTTCTCGATTCCCACAACGTGAAATATCTCGTGATTTCCCATTCCCTCGCATATACGGCACAGGGCGTTGCCGCCCTGGCGCACGTTTCCGGCAAGAAGCTGGCGAAAACCGTGATCGTCAAGATCGATGGCATCCTGGCGATGGCGGTCATCCCAGCTTCATTCCACGTAGACCTAGACCGGTTACGAATGCTGACCGGGGCACAGACCGTGGAGATCGCGTCGGAGTTGGAGTTCAAAGACGCGTTTCCGGATTGCGAAACCGGAGCGATGCCTCCCTTCGGCAATCTCTACGACATGTCGGTGTATGCCGACGCCAGCTTGGCGGAGCACGAAGAGATTACCTTCACCGCCGGCACACACCGCGAACTGGTCCGAATGAACTGGGAGGATATGGCAGCCCTTGTCTTCTCTTTCTCCACACATTTCAATCCGGCCCCAGAGGTCGGAGGTCTTCATCCTCCCTCATTGGTTTTTCCCAAGGCCAAACCAAAAATGCCCCAAAGTCGGGCAAACCTGCTCGTCTGCCTCTCTTCTCTGCCCAGCCTTCAGGGCCGATGTTATCCACAGTCCATTCATTCGGCCTTCACCGCATGTACGTACGTGGACGATGCCAAAATGTGCGCGGAAGATCGTCGATTGAGGAAAAAATCCAAGGGACGAAGCGGCAAGAAGATGAGCCTTAGCACGTTTGCAGCAATCCGACTGAAAAGGTAAGATGGCAAATATTCCCTTGCAAAGACAACCATGGTATCCAGAAGCGCAACGGTAGGACCCACGCACACACCCGCAGAAAGAATCTTGAAACCAGCTCGTTCTCGTTCAAAGAGTCGCCGGTGGCCGACAAGCGTGAAGTTCTGATAGTGGCCGGGATAGCCGTGGAAGGGCTGAATGAAAGGAGTGGCCGCAAACACCTGTTTTCCAAAGTGGAGGACCCGATAAATCTCCGAGACGGCCCGCTCAGGAAATTCCAGGTGCTCAAGAACGGCCTCGCAATAAATGGCGTCCACCACGCCATCACCGTACGGAAGAGCGTAGGCATCTCCGACCACATCGACATTCGGGAAGGGTCCAATATTCAGATTGACGAGGTTCGGATGCATGCGCAACGGACCTCCGCCGACGGTAAGACATAAGGCCCCCACCCCCTGACCTCCGATCACCTGCTCGAACGCCTCCTTTGCCCCCCGGCTGCGATAGTCCCCACTGCGCACAGCAAGCCGGCTCAAAAGGGCGCGCAGCGAAGAGCTTCGGCCAAGCTGGGCATACTCCCTTTCCATTCGCTCACGTTCTTGCTCGAGATCGGATTCTTCCTGCCCCATCTGTGGGAGGAGAATGGGCACACCTCCCTTGATAGCGTACTGGTGGTGACCGTCAGTTGTCTCAAGAATATTTTCCCGAAAGTGCAAGCGCTGCCTTGTCATTGGACAAACCAGCTTCCCCTTCTTGACCTGTTCTCGGATGCTCAGCACAAATCTTACACCTCAGGAGGGCAGACCAGTTGGCGCTATGATATTTCAATCGATGGGTCGACGGCTGGGGGAAGAGTCGGGGCACTAGTGTGCACCCTGCGAGCGAACCCTGAATATGAGGCAGAGATGTCTCATCTGCCACCATTCAGTAAATGTCAAAACCGACTTGGATTGCCCAAGAAATTGGGGAGACGTCTTCCTCTGCCGTCGTAGGGGTGCACAGTCCACCCCCGCGGACACCCCTACAGTGTCAACGGAAAAAACTGGGGCACTCCGATGGGTCGGAGTGCCCCACAAACTCACAAATCTGGCGGAGAGGGCGGGATTCGAACCCGCGCGGGAGCTTTTGGCCCCCAAACCGCTTTCGAGGCGGCCCCGTTATGACCACTTCGGTACCTCTCCGTACCTGCGCGAAGCGCCGATCAATCTACAACAACCTCTTTCAAAGAACACTCTAGTTTCTCGCGGACTAGCTTCTTTTTCCAGCGAAAAAGTTCTTCATCAGGGCGCGGCAGGACTGCTCTCGTACCCCGCTTATCACCTCGACCTGGTGGTTTAAGCGGGGATCACTTGCCAGATGAAACAAGCTGTCCACAGCGCCCGCTTTCTCGTCGGCGGCGCCGTAGACCAGGCGCCTGATGCGGGCTTGGAGAATGCCACCTACACACATGGGACACGGCTCAATTGTAACATACAGGGTGGCCCCACTCAGTCGATAGTTCCCAAGGCGGCGACAGGCTTCGCGAATAGCCAGAATCTCGGCATGCGCGGTCGGGTCGTTCAAATTAATGGGACGATTGTGCGCTCCCGAAATGACCTCGCCTCCCGATTCGACCACGCACCCAATGGGAACTTCCCCTTCCTCCCCGCCCACGCGGGCCTCCTCCAGGGCCAAAGCCATGAAAAAATCATCGGAAGGAGTTTCCAGCTCCGGCGATACGATACTCCCTGTGTTGCCAGACGCACGTTGACGGGTCATAAGGTATCCTTCTTGTCAGGAATTATAGCACCGGTGAAGAAGTTCAAAGTTCCAAGTTCAAAGTTCCAAGTTCAAGGTTCAACGTTTAAGGTCAAAAACCCCCATATTGACAACTTCTGACTTCCGACTTCCTGCCTCCGGCCTCTGACTTCCGACATCTGACCTCCAACTTCATTTCTACAGTTGAGACAAGACATTCCAGCTTGGGCTTTTCTTCGCTGACAACTGGGAACTGACAACTTTCTTTTACGACTTCCGACTTCAACCGAGGGCGCACATCTGTGCGCCCCTACAGGAGCATTCCGGCCTCCGGCTTCCGTTTATTTCCTCTGACCACTGACAACTGGCCACTGGCAACTGATTTCCTGACACCCGACACCTGGCACCTGACGCCTTTCGATTCTTCAGAATAAACATTGTCACTCACTTTTCCACGGCGCTATACTACCTAGCATTCACAAAAAGGAGAATTCCGATGTCTCCCATTACCTTTACCTTGAACGGGAAAAAGCAGACAGTTGATGTCGGTCCCGAGATGCCGTTGCTCTGGGTATTGCGCGACACGCTGGGTCTGACGGGAACCAAGTATGGCTGTGGGATGGCGTTGTGCGGTGCCTGCACGGTGCATCTGGAGGGGGACGCCATTCGCTCCTGTGTGACACCCATCTCCGAGGTGGCCGGGAAGAAGGTCGTCACAATCGAAGGGCTCTCAGCCGAGAGCAGCCGCGCGCTCCAGAAGGCGTGGATTGAAGAAGAGGTGCCGCAATGCGGCTACTGCCAGCCGGGGCAGATCATGAATGCCGCGGCGATGCTGGCCAAGACCCCCCACCCCTCTGATGCCGACATCAATGCCGCCATGTCCGGCAATATCTGCCGCTGTGGAACGTATCAGCGGATTCGCAGTGCCATCCATCGCGCGGCGGGCGGAGGTGCGAAATGAATACGTCCTCAAAGCTTACACGTCGGAACTTTCTTAAATCCGGGACCCTGGCGGGGACCGGTCTCGTCATCTCCTTTTACCTGCCTTCGGGCCTCGAACTGAACACGTCGGGCCATGCGGCGGACGGCTCCTTTGCCCCCAATGCCTTTCTGCAAATTGAACCTACTGGCAAAATCACCGTGTGGGTGACCAAGTCGGAAATGGGACAGGGGGTTCAGACTTCCCTCCCGATGCTTGTTGCAGAAGAACTGGAAGCCGATTGGACCACCATCCATATCAAACAGGCCGACTCCAATCCCAAATACGGGGATCAAGGCACGGGTGGCAGCGAGAGCATTCGCACGATGTGGACCCCGCTGCGCAAGGCGGGTGCGACGGCGCGCACGATGTTGATTGCTGCAGCGGCACAAACCTGGGGAGTTGAAAAGGCGACGTGCAAGGCCGAGAAGGGAGCGGTCATTCACGGGCCCAGCGGCCGGAAACTCGGCTATGGTGCGCTGGCCGAAAAAGCATCGAAACTCCCCGTCCCCACCGCGGTTTCCTTAAAAGACCCCAGGAATTTCCGCATACTCGGCAAGAAGATGCCTCGACTGGATACCGGCGACAAAGTGGATGGCAAGGCTGTATTTGGGCTGGATGTTCGAGTCCCCGGAATGCTCTATGCGACCTTGGTCCGGTGTCCCGTCTTTGGTGGAAAGGTGGCAAGTTTTGACGCCTCGAAGGCCAAGGCGATCCAAGGGGTGCGCGATGTGGTCAAGGTTCGCGACGGGATCGCCGTTATCGCCGAAAACACGTGGCTGGCGATGGAGGGGCGCCGGGTGTTGGAGATCAAGTGGGATGAGGGGCCCAATACCGGGGTGAGCACCCCCACCATCACCAAAATGTTTGCGGACCAGCTCAAACAGCCCGGCCTGGTGGCCCAAAAAGTGGGCGATGCCGATACAGCACTGAAAAGCGCGCCGAACATCCTCGAGTCCCTTTACGAATTCCCCTACCTTGCCCATGCCACCATGGAACCCATGAATTGCACTGCCGACGTCCGCGCAGACCGGTGTGAGATCTGGGCTCCCACACAATTCCCGTCCTGGGGCCAGGAGATGGCAGCGGGAATCATCGGACTGAAGCCGGAGAAGGTCACCGTGCACGTCACGCTGCTGGGGGGAGGATTTGGCCGCCGCGCCAATCCCGACTTCATGGTCCAGGCCGCCGAGATCTCCAAAGCGGCCGGTGCCCCGGTCATGCTGGTGTGGACGCGCGAGGACGACATGCAGCATGATTTCTACCGCCCGACCTCCTCTCAACTCCTTCGTGCCGGAATCGACAGCAAGGGTCTACCGGTGGCCTGGCATCATCACATCCTCGGACCCTCCATTGACGCTCAAATGAATCCCAACTTCAAGGGTCTGGACAAGGGGGCCGTCGATGTGGCCGGTACTCTTCCGTATACCATCCCCAACATCCATGTCGATTTTTTGAATGTCAATATTCCCGTGCCGGTGGGGTGGTGGAGGTCGGTGTGGGCATCGCAGCACGCCTACGCCAACGAGTGCTTTATGGACGAAATCGCCTATGCGTCCCGAAGTGACCCGTATGAGTTTCGCCTCAAATTGCTGGCCAACGAACCGCGTTACAAGGGGGTGTTGAAGCTGGCGGCCACCAAAGCGGGATGGGGGAAGAAACTTCCTGTCGAGAGGGGGATGGGAATCGCGGTCGCGAAATCGTTTGGCACTTATGTGGCCCAGGTCGCAGAGGTCACGGTGGAATTCAAGAAGGTGACGGTACATCGTATCGTGTGTGCCGTGGATTGTGGACAGTATGTGAATCCCGACACCATCGAGGCCCAGATGCAGAGCGCCATTGTCATGGGCCTGACCGCCGCATTGAAGGGCGAGATTACGATTGACCGGGGACGGGTCATGCAGGGGAACTTTAATGATTATCCCATGCTGCGGATGGAGGAAATGCCGGTCATCGAGACCTACATCGTGCCGAGCCAGGAAAAACCCGGCGGGATCGGAGAGCCCGGGTTGCC
>JAIQFY010000058.1 GCA_020072965.1 Terriglobia bacterium
ACTTCGCCGCGATGCGGGGGGTGCATCCGGCCGGGTTTCCCTACATCGAGCCGGTCGAGCTGGCCTGGGGCCTGGCCTCGCCGCTGGTCGGCCGCGATCCGGGGCCGCTCGCCGAGGCGGTGGTCGCCGTGCTGGCCGCCCGCCGCGACTGGCAGCTGACCATCATATGGCCGGAGGGGGTTGGGTCCAAATGCTCCAAGTTGTGTTGCTGGGACCCTTACTGTCACTGGTCGGGCGCAAGAAGATGCGTCTCTTTATGGCGAACATAAACCACAAGGATTTGGTTCTTCTGAAAGATCTTCTTGAAGCCGGGAAGGTGGTACCCGTCATAGATAGACGTTACCCGTTGAGCGAGGTGGCGGAAGCTATTCGCTATCTGGAAGAAGGCCACGCCCGCGGAAAAGTAGTCATAACTTTGTAATAAATAACCAGCATCACTCTGTCCCCCCCATGTTGCGATCTGATTCCACGATGCCTTGCGTTCAGGCGCGATACCGTTAGTACAGCGGGGGCACCAGCGCCCACGTGTCACGCCGATAAGCATCGTATTCAGCGCCAAACGTATCGCCCAGGGCTCGTTCTTCGAGGCGGATTTTACGCCAGTACGTCAACGTCACCATGACCAGCGCCACCGGCGCGTGAATCTCCCCGGAGACCAGCGCTGTTCCGCAATACATTCCGAGCACCGCCGTGTAAATGGGATGGCGTATGAACCGGTACGGTCCTGACCGGACCAGTTGATGCTCCGCCGCGATCCTGACCTCACCGCTCCAGTTGCTACCCAGGCGCTGTCGCGCCCAGACGGCGAGGAGAATGAAAACGGCTTGGATCATCAGTCCAGTCGCTACAAGGAAACGACTGGAGGGCAGAAACCGCCGCGTCAGGCCCGGAACAGAAAACACGAGCAACAACAGAGCTCCGTTGACCAAAATCAGATGCAGTTGACGCGACCACACGGGTTCCGACGTCTTTGTCGCCGCGCTGTCTTTTGCTGCAATGCTCCAGTAAACTGAG
Source organism: Terriglobia bacterium (assembly GCA_020072965.1). Taxonomy (GTDB): domain Bacteria; phylum Acidobacteriota; class Terriglobia; order JAIQFV01; family JAIQFV01; genus JAIQFV01. Next base: position 1,015 of record JAIQFY010000058.1, read on the forward strand.
AACAGAAGCCAGAGGACCAGTGACAGCTTCATTCCAACCGAGAGTTCCAGTGGCGCGAGAACCCCCGGCGGTATGTGCCGAACGAGGAGTGCCGCGGCAATCCCGGCCAATCCCATCCTCACCAACGACTTCGTCGATTTTGTCATGGCCATCCTCAGTACACTTCGCCGTGTCGACTCGCCTGCTAATGGATCAAAGCTGCGCGAACAGGCGTAACTCCGTCATTCGCGCGGAATTGGAGTGGATGTAGTATCGATCAGCGTCACTCCTTGAGAGCGGAGTTCTAACCCGCATGGCCGGGCTATTTGGGGTTGACATCCAAGGCTGTCGGCACAGCATTTGCATCGCCGGCCCATTACGCGAGCGTCGACGGCTGAGCGGAAAAAGCCTCCGGATTCAGCATCGCTCTCCTAATCTCTACTGCTTTGCCTTCTGCCGAAGCTGATCGATTTGTGTCTGCGTTAGGAACGGTGACAGGTGAATCTGGTCAGCACAAGAGGCGTCGAGGCCTGCCGCCGAACCTTGCGCCACAAATTGCGAAATGAGTGTGTCGATGCACGGGGAACCGGTTCCATGGGTCCCATCTTTCACGATAACCACGCGGCTGTTGCTCAGATCATGCGCCGCCTGCGCCGAGGCTTCGGGCGGCGTGGCCGGATCGAGTGCTCCAGAAATCAGAAGCGCGGGCACGGCGGAACGTATGGGCGCATAGAAGTCCCGGGGGATGTCGCCGTGAACCCACTCGCTACAGGCTTTCTGATACAAACGCACTTGGAAGTCACCGAGGTAGGTGCCGGTAGTTTCCCGCCGAATTGTTTCTTTTGTCAGCCCCGGTATATCTTCCGCACAGATAACGGAAAGACTCATGCCCCGGTCCACCTGCTTGTCAATTGCGTTCCTCACCGCCAGCACGCCCGCTGAATAAATACTCCAATCGCCCTGATTTGCGCGGTGGATGATGTAGGGAAACTCGCTGACCAGCTCCGGAATGTACAACAGGGGCCGCAAGGCCGCGATAAACATGCCGCGCGAAAGCGTGACTGCCTGTGTTCCTCCTGCCGGGTTATTCACCTCAAAATGCGCCGGCGACTTCTCAAGTTGGTTCACAAGAGCTTGAAACTCTTTCTGCAGATCGGGAAAGTCTTTGTGGCAAGCCACGTCTGCACCACAACGGCCGATCAACTGATCAATCGAGTTTTGAGTTGTCCGGGAGAATGCCAGAGGAATCCTGTACTGCGGCGGGGCTACGCCTTCCAGAGTCAGGGTGCGAACATGATCTCCGTGCCGCCGCAGGTACACCAGAGCGGCCCGCGTCCCGTAAGAGCCGCCGAACAAGTTGATCTTGTCGTATCCCATGGCTTGTCGAACGTCATCAAGATCCTCCGCGGCAATGGATGTGGTGTACTGAGTGAGGTCTGCCTTTTTTTCAAGCTCCGTACGGCAGGCGCGCACCTTTTCGACAGAGATGGCTTCGCCGATCACTTCCTGTGCGTCCTTGGGATCGCGCAGCTCGCACGGCAATGGATTCGACGCGCCGGTGCCTCTCTGGTCCACGAGCACCACGTCACGCTGCTGCCGCACCTTCGTCGTGAAACCCGCCAGCGGAAAGGCTTCCACGGCACTTTGCCCCGGACCTCCGGCAAGAGCGAACCAAGGGTCGCCCGCCGGTTTGTCAGAGAGCGCCGGTAACACCATGATGTTCAGCGCGATCTTGCGACCGCCCGGCGACCTCCGGTTTTCATACACCTCGTACTTTCCACACAGCCCTTCTGTGTTGCCGTCAGTTGTGTGGCAGGGCTCGAGCGAAATGCTCCCCAGAGTTTTCGGTTTGAGCGTGGACTTGGCTGCGGTCGCACCCGGACGGTGCAGCAAGAGGGGAATAGAATTGCCACTCTGCTGCCATGTTCCAACGAGCGCGCTCCCTTCATCGTTGAACTTTCCTTCGTAAACCGCGCCAATCCTCTTCAGTTCAAGCCGCAAGCCGCTGCTTGGGGCATAAGAAACCGCGTCAATCGGGATAGTGAGGTTACCCTGATCAACACTAGTAAGTTTTCCCGTGAAAGTGCCGTCGGCTGCCTGCTCAATTTTCACAATCAGGTGCAGGCGGGCCACGATTCCTTGCCACTCGCCCGTAATGCTTTGGCCATCGGCGGCCTGCGCCGGCCCGGCTGGCGCCGCTAGGTTTGCGTGAGACTGCGCCGAGGAACTGGCATTTGAGGCGAATTGACCGCGCGGACTTGCGTTTGTCGGCTGAGCTGCCGGGCTCAGCAGCAAAGCCCCCGCCAGCAGCATTAGCAGGATAAAGACGCACTTCTCCCATATCGTTTTCATCGAGTTTCTCCTCTGCGATTTGTTTCTAAAATTTGTTCTTTAGGGGCCCTTGGGCAACAGGGCGAACAGCGCAATCAAGCCGGCCAGATAGGCAGCGCCGAGATGAGTGAGCGTGTTCGCCAGATTCAGTGAATAACCGCGGGCGCCCTTCAGCAATAACATAGGCGCGGAGGGCTGGTAGCACACCGGCCATCTGGCGATCTCGGACTGGTGCAGGAAGTCCGGCAGCTTCACGGGGCGCGCGCGCAACGCCAGCTTCACCAGTTGCTTTCTCCTGATCTCCACCCAGATGGTGGCTACAACAGCGATCATCATCCAGGCTGCGAACCAGATGCCGAACACGCGGTTAAAGCCGGTCGGAGGGGTACTTATCGCGATCGGCCAGAAAAGAATCCCTGCGGCGGCGGCGGCGCGACACCAGTCGCATGTTCTGAGGTAATACTTACGAGTTTCTTCGCGGGCCTCCATGTGTTCCTCTGCCTGGACCTGCGGAACCGGAGTGCGCCACGCCACCACCACACGCTTCACGAACAACATGCCAGCTTGCAGGTAAAGGAAAAAAGCAGGAACTCCAAAGACCAGGCGCAGATTGTGATGTTCAGGCGCCGCGAAGTAGTAGCGGACCAGGCATGCAAGAGCAACCAGGGAGGACAGCGCCAACGCCCACTCCACTTTGCGATTGGTGTAATCGCGCAGGCGGCGCGGCTTCAGAGACAAAACGATGGAAGCAACCGGCTGCTCGGCCTCCGGGACGGCAAGAGGCCGCGCCTGCCGCTCCGCCAGATCCACGGAGAACGAATGATTGATGTGGATCAAGGCGCACGCCCCCAGGATCAGCCAGTTCAAAAGTAGGAGGTGGCCGGAGAGGAAAATGGCGATCGCGAGAGGGACGTCGACCGCGAACGGGATGAACATCCGCATCCAGTAACGATGCAGAATCGTCCTGCCCGCGCCCGTGTAAAAATCGGGCTGCACAGCAACGTTGAAAAACCATCCCGGGCCACGGAGCAGCGGCTGGCGTCCGCGGCGGACGCAACCGTTGATGCGAACCACCCAGAAGAAAATGTAGAAGATAATGGCGTACTGGTTAGTGTGCATTTATTTGCTTTGTTTCCCCACCAGGGTCAGCTCTCTCGCCACCATGCTCAGAATCTTGCTCGGCGACCGGCCGGCCAGGATCAACTCCGTTAGCGCCGTGCGCAAGGGCCGCAGCAGTTCGTCCTGGCTGCGTTCCGTCATCGTGCACGATGCCACCACCGAACCCGATCCGTGCTTGATTACAATTAATCCTTCCTCCTGCAGCTCTCGATAGGCAGTTGCAATGGTGTTGAGGTTGACCCCCAAATCCGCCGCCAACTGCCGGACGGGCGGCAACGAGGCGCCTTCCACCAGTTTCCCTCGCGCGATCAGTTCTTTAATCCCATCAGCAACCTGCTGATAGATCGGGCGCGAATCCGCTGTATTGATGGTCAGGAGCATTGTAGTGTACTGTGTATGTATACTCCATACACTTTAGTGCGTCAAGAAGAAATTCATGCGAAATCTCCATAGATACGTGCATGGGTTCCCGTGTGAACCGTGCACAAGTGGAATCCCTATGCCGACCCCAGCATGTTGACCATATAGCATATGTGATGCTTGTGCCCTTGTGACCTCACATGGGACAGTCCTCGACTGGCGATTGCCTTGAGAAGCGGCCAGGGGTATATTACCAGTCAACCGCGAAGTCACAATGGAAAACCCGGGAAAAGGGAAATCCGGGCTTAAGCGCAAAACGATGGAGCAATGAAAGGAGATACGACCATGCCTACGTACATTACATTAGCAAAGTGGACCCAACAAGGCGCCGAGAAAGTCAAGGAAAGCCCCGCGCGGCTCGACGCATTCAAGAAACTCGTTAAATCTGCGGGCGGAGAAGTGAAGGGATTCTACATGGTGACGGGGCAGTACGACCTCGTAATCGTTACCGAGTCGCCGAACGATGATGTGGTGGCCAAGATAGCTCTCGTGACGGCCTCAAAAGGGGGTGTCAGGTCGGAGACCCTCCGTGCGTTTACAGAAGACGAATACCGAAAGATCATCGCGGCTCTGCCTTAAGAAGTTCAGGCTTCTGACGAGCCGACTTGGTGCACACAAGCATAGAAGCTCATGCCCAAGTTCAAACTCAGGAGACAAAGAGAGTGACCGAGTGCCGCTCTCTTTTTTTGTTTTCAGGTGCTCACATAGGCCAGCATAGCGAATAATTCTTCTAATTCCCTTCTTTCAACGCTGCGAATTGTTCTGAATTCAGGCATCCATCGTTTTGCCATGCCACAGTGACGCAACAGCGAGCTTCTGATCGCTTTCTGTGAACGACGAGGGTCAGATCTAAATTGTCAATAGACCCCTTAACAAATCCATCGTCAAAAGCAATTCATGCTCCTGGTCGGGACTGGGGCGACGAGTACTACTTCTAGCTTCTGCGGGAACGACGGTTCACCAGCAGCTATTGGGAAGGCTCCCGAAAGGCGGTAGCAGTGGACTTGGTTAGTGGTCTCATTCTAAATCGAATTTCTCGGTCTGTTCGACTCCAGCTTTTCGCAGCTCTGACATGAAGGCAATTGGATCCACGGCGTCAGCCAAGAAGTGGACGCCAGCGCGAACGGCTTTACCCTCCGATACCATGCGGGCGACCGTGGCCAGTGCCGCCCCGTGGATCCAGTAGTCGCGGCGCTCCTTGAAAACGATCTGAACGTGCAGGGTTACCCTGCGTCCTTGAAAACCTCCAAATATTTGAGCCGCGACAAAACCGTCCACGGGCAGGCGGTTTCTGCGAAATACATCCCGGAGCAGGCGAACTCGCCATCCTTCGGGGAGAGGTAGCAGGGCCATCACAGTTGTGGCCAGGGCAGTCCGAAACCCTGACAGGTATGTGTAAGTGAAGAGGTCTAAATGATTGAGTCGACGGCCGACCTCATTCAGTTCAGGAGTAGAGAACATAGCGAAACGGCCGGGGCCGACGGGGTCATCCAAATCGACTCGGCGGAAGGATTCCGACATTTTGGCGCGGGTCCACTCGCCCTTGCGAAAGTAGCCAGCCCTGCGGAGCCCTAATTGACGGATATACCAGGCACCATCGCACAAAGCGTTAGTGGACCACTCGCCCGAGTCACCGAAATAAACCAACAACGAATCGATGGTATCCATCCTGGCCCTCGCCCGTGCCTCCGCGTAAACGGGCAGAAGCTCGCTGATGCCAGGCATCCACCCCGCCGAGATGACGAACGACAATCCCAAATCTTCAAGTTCCCAGCTATGCGGAAGCATGCGTTCCTTCACCATCGACATGCCGGCCGCATCAATGTAGTGACACCGCCTGCGAAAGGCCGCCTGGGCGACGTGATCCTCGAGCACCCTGACAGGCCCGGCGCAGTTGACGATGATCGAACACCGGCCGCAAAAATCATCCAAAGAATAAGCATCGAGGATGTCAAGTTGCACTGCGGACGCTTTTCCATCGAATTCCGCCGCCAGGGCCTTCCCCTTGCCCAAGTCACGTCCACCGATGAGGATCTCCCCACCGCAGGACTTCCAGAGCTCGGACGCAACGACTCTTCCGGTGGCACCGTAGGCACCCACAATGCCAAAAGTGCCGCCTCGATTCATGGCTCAACCTGCCGCATCCAACCCATCATGGGATCGGATCTCTATTATCCACGAACAGCTGATTAACCGGAACAAGGACGCGATCTGGCTGCATGGGTGGTCGGCCTTCTGTACGAGGTTCAGCTAGAAGGCGAGTGAATTCCATGATGAAGTGAGTCGATGAGGGGATATTAAAGATTTGGTTTCTTTGGCGTCCTCGACGGGATTTGAACCCGTGTTACCGCCGTGAAAGTCCCGAAACTACTTCATGACAGCGATAGTCTAGAGATGACAGCCTCATCATAATTCAGCCGATTAAATGGGCCAAGGACTATCTGCTCATTGACAGCGATAGACAGCTATGTAGCCTTATTCCGAATCGTTCGTCACCGCTTAGTCACCGCCTCGTCACCGCATGATTGCAATGAAGAGAGGAACAAAAGCATGAAGGGATTTGTCGTGGATTGTCGAGCGCCCGCGTCCTGGGCCATCCTGACACGATGGCGCGGCATTCTACACGAGCATCGAGTCGCCACATCAGAATCACGGGGCACGCCAGATGACACTCCCCTTCTTGTCGTTGCTAAACATGACAATTGAAGCGGCAGAAGTTTCCTGGCTCGCGCCCGTGCGCGTGTTGACCAGAGCCGTGTACCCCAAATCCATCCTAAATCCTTGCACGTTCCTGAGCCTGATGAGGGGCGACCCATCTGACTCGACACCCATCTGCAAGTAACCTGCCATTTTCTTGTCGCTGAGTTCTAAATGGGATTGCCCATCCGGGGAGATGCCCATCTGCGCACCCAGATGATCTTGTGCGTCGTAGAATCGGAGTAGCGGACCGCTCGGCCCTGCGTCCATCGTCATCCGCACTTTCCCTGAGCTGTCAAGTACGTGAAATTCATGGGCAGTGATCGTCTGAGCAACGGGCTGCGTTGCGGCTATAGTGCCCAGGGCTGCTATCAGCACGAGCGCGGCAATGACAAGGCGTTTCAACCGCCGATAGTCACGCTCTAGGCGTTCCAGCCGTCCGGCAAGTTCTGTCTCAGTCATAACTCATCCCTCCGCGGTTGAAAGGCTAAAACCCCTCCAAGATTAATGCCATTGAAGACCTAGCCCCCTGGATAAAAAGATCGCCATTTGTCCGCGGGTGACAGGTGCGTCCGGGCAGAACAACGGCGGATTGGCGCTACAGCCTGCGGTGAGCCCTGAAGCCTTGAGCGCCTCAATCCACTGGAACCATGGGTGGGTAGTTGGAACATCATCGAAACTCGCCGCTAAGGGGGGCGCACTGACTTGGAGGACATAACCAATGATCACACCCCCAAACTTCTCCGACCCGTCGAGCAGACTTGGTGATGCAAATATAATAAAGCGGGTTGTGTAATTGTCGACGACGAGGTTCTCAGCACTCAGATCTATTGATACGACTCCGATGTTGGGGCTAGCTTCAGGGACAGTCGAGCAAATGAAGCCCTGCGAACATGCGGGGTTTGTAGTCGGGTGGAACGAACAACTTACGCCAGTCCAGTCGCATTTAGTGAGGCTAGCAGACACCTGACCCAAAGTTGAGTTGTCAATATAGTCCAACTCCATGTAAATGATCTTCGCGCCACTTGGGAGGTAAATCGGGGCGTACAGCCCACTGCCGCCGCCGGTCACCCAGCGCATACCTCGATCATCGGTGGAATACGTCGAATTGTTTGGTTGGGTGGTAGAAGAGGGGAAAAAGGCCATTGCCGGGACCATATAGTAAGACACTTGCAATCCCCCATATGTTTGAGGGGGGTCTGGCCTTGTCGGACTTATCGCCTGTGCAGTTGATTGCAGTGCGGTATTTGGAACCTGAATGGCATTCTGCGCCATCATGGATTCCACCATTGACACCATCGAAATCAGCAACGTAAGAAACAGCACACTCATTACCCTTTTCATATTACTTACCTCCAATGGATTGAGGGAACTACGAAGAAAACCGATACTCTGTGGAGAAGCCGACATTCAGCTGTCGATGGGATAATGGGCGGCCTAAAGCGGGGAAAATTTGAAGAGCCTAGTGGTCAGAATCTGTACCTTGAAAAGATTGAGTGCGTCAAATGACTTGCGAATGCTACCCCAAGAATGCTATCCCTTAAGACTATGTAACTTCTATCACAAATAAGATCAGAGTACAAGGATCGAAGAGTCTTTCACAATAGGAGAATAACGCGCACAAGTACTTCAACGTCCTGCATCAGGCGATTTGACTTCCTAATCATGCCCCTTCGGTTGCCTCACATGCTTGCGGCAGAGGTAGAGCCTTCCCTCTGGATGCCCTGGAAGATAAGCAGTGGCGCTCTCCGGCAGCTCTTCCCACTCGTGGAGAGGCGGGTTGCCGATAGTAATAAGTCTCATTTCAATCACCTTGTCTAGGCCGCGCCTCTTGACCTCAGCCTCCAACTCGGCATCGCTGAATCCACCAAGGCCGCCGCTTTCGGCATTCTTTATCACCAGCGCAAAAATGCCGCCCAATGTCTCGCGGCTCTCGCGGATCGCTTGAAGAGCAAGACGCCCGTCATCGGCTTCCAAGGCGCTATCCAAGATTGACTGTGTATGCTGGCAGAGGGATTCCAAGCGTCCAAGAATCGAATTTCCGATGGATGTTTCCCGCTTCTCACTGGCCTTGACGAGGGCTTGGCTCGTGTGGGTTTTGTGCCGAAGCAGGGCCGCCGGAGATATCGAAACACGTTTCGCTATGTTTCGTAATGGCTCGCCCAACACAATGGCTTCCTCAATCGCGGTACGATTCGGGCTGGAACAAGCAAGGCAGGTTCTTGGCATAATTTTCAGTCCCCTTCCAGCGGTATCCACAGTACGATGTTTGGGATTCCTTTACACTTTGATGTCACAGGTCAATCTCCACGAATCTGTCGAAAGCGTCAGTGAGCCCACCTTGACTTATCACCGACTTGATCATACGCTCTCGCGGCTCAGGGCCGGAGAGCAGTTCCCGCACGTCCGCCACTGAGGCGCTTTCGAGAATAGTCAACTCCGCTAGAATCGCCGGGCGCTCCTGGTACACCGTGCTCAGGGCATCCCAGGCTTCCGCGCTGTCTGGTCCTAGCAGATGAGCCGTGGCTTCCATATCACCGAGGGCATGGAGAAGGTTCAAAAGGTCAATGCGCTGGGCTTGGACGCGCTTGTATAAGACTCGGGCCGCACAGTCGGCCTGCTCATATCCTTGGCGAAGCTCGCGGTACTCCGCCGAAGTGAGGCGGTGGGCAAGCCCTTGCTCGCGGGCAAGCTTCACTGCCCCGCCCGAGAAGCCGCACCCTTGGCCGTGGCAGTAGTAAACGCCTTTCGATTCGTCGAAGGCAACGGACCGCCGGCGCTTGCATACCGGACAGTCGGCTCGGTTGCGTCCCCGAATCTTCGCGCCCGCCTGTTCTAAGAGGTTCACTAGGTCATGTTGAAGCACCGTGGCGATCATTGCACCCTCGCAGGGACATGCCCACTTCCACAACAGATGGCGCATAGACCGGGCTGCAAATCCAAAGCGACGCCCACGTCACACACCACGCACCCGCAACGTCCCGCACCCGAGCAGTGCCAGCATACCGCACCCGGCTCCCACCATTGAGGAGATTGGGGGCAAAGCGCCGGGGCGGTCTCGACCAGTCTCGTGCCAGTCTCACCACTCTGATGGGGCTGAGACTGGGCCGCGACCACGCCGTGCCTTCGCAATACCATGATTGCCAACGACTTGATGTCGGTGCTCATCTTCGCCATACTCCGAATCTCATAGGCTCACACCTCAAGGGTTTGAGACGTGAGACTCTGAGTCACGGTACTTCTTTCGGTACCTAAATGCAGTCGCTCGGCTTAGACCAAGTTCTTCCTTCACCCCAATCACATCGCACCCTTCCGCGAATAACGCCGCCGCCTTTTGATACCCCGAAGCCTCAATACTTCGCATTAGCCATTGACGGATCCCATCCGTATCAGGTCGAAGCTCAATCTCGAACGGTTCGGCTCCCTCCCCATGAAAGTGCCGTGTCTTCTCGAAGTGCAACTCAGCTCGAAGCCCTTCGCTGGGTTGATAATTCGCTGGATGGCGCAAGGCGATTACTGTATCGAGCAAATCTTCACGTTTTGATGTTCCACGCGGATTGCCACTTCTTCCGCTGTGGTGCACGAAGAGCACGCTCTTCCCTTGCCGCCGTAAGTCTAGTGCCCATGCTTGAAGCGGAAGCCAGCTCTCGGCATCGTTCTCGTTGCCTGCTCTGACCAAAGACGTGAGGTTGTCGAGGATCACCAATTCTGCCGACTGAACATGTTCCAGAAGAGCTGCCTGGCCTTCGAGGGTAGCCAGGTCTCGGATGCCGAATTCCTGCAAATCTGGCGTGATAATGCTGACGTTGTCGCAGACCTCATCTGCCCCGAGCGCTGCGACCGCTTCGGCGGTCCACACCTGAAGTAGGCTAGCGGGAAGCTCGCCGTCAATGAAGAGGACTCTCCGGGGTTTTGGCGCTTTCCATCGCAGGAAGTCCCTGCCGCTGGCCACCGCGATCGCGATGCCAAGGGCTAGATGGGTCTTTCCAGCACCTCGCTTCGCATGGATCATTGCCAAGCCTTGAACGGGCAGGATTGGGTCCAACAGCATTTCGCGTGGCTTGATGTCCATGGCGAGAAACTCGCCAGCCTTGACCGCCCGAAGGTGATGCTGCACTACAGCCGGGTTTGCCGGGACCTCATGTGCCAGCGCCGGGTTCGACTGAAATTGCGCTCGGAAATCGCGCAACTGCCGGGGTTCCCATTCATGGTCTTTGCCGTTCATTCCTTCCACCTTTCAGAACCCACGCGCCAGGATGCGCTCGACTTCCCGTTTGGGCACCATTACCGAGCACCCAAAACGCACGGTTTTTATTTTTCCGGCACGGACGGCTCTGTGCAGAGTCCGGTACGTCTTCCCTGTCCGCTGCGACAGTTCGCGCAGCGACTCGAACTCTCTCTCCAATACTAATTTGCCTTGCATTGCCCTAATACCTCCGTCGTGGAAATTTTCACGCAAGAACGGTCAAACGGTACGCGAGGCGGAAACGCTTGTCTATGATGGCTGTTCAACAGGTTGTTGCCGGAATTCTGTTAATATGGGGGGATTAGTTCAGAAGATGGGGATTCCTGCGCGTTTCGCGACTTCCATCAGAGCCCGCCCATCACGTCTCTTTTCGAGACCTGGCCAATCGCGCAAAGCGTGGAATAGTTCCAAATAATTGACCGAGCGAGGGCCGCACGTTCTGTGAACGGCTTCTTTGACCCGTGTAGCAAAGCGAAGAAGTTGGACGGAAAGCGCCCTCGCTTTTCTCTCGCAGTTATTTAGGCCAGCCTCATCTATAGCCACCGATTTAATCGTGTCGCCAGATGCCAGCTTGTCAAAAATATCGAGCATTTTCCGAATCTCTTCACGTGTGGGTTTATCGCCCGGCTCGCTTCCTTTGTTCCTCGCTTCGTTCGCCAGGTCTGTCAAGAAGTCTTCAGCTTGCTTTATGGCGGCTTCCTTCGCTTTCTGTTCCTTTGGGTGCATAGGGTAATCCGGGGAACGTCTCTTTCGAGCTTCGGCAATTGCTTCAAAAGCCTTATGTGTCAGCCACTCAAAGTAATCGGTCTTAGACTGGAATGAGCGAGGCAGCTCTTCCTTCGATTGAGCGCGGCGAACCAGTACTGGCCAGCAGATTCCCGCGACTCGGCCTAATCTGTGGTACAAAGCAACTGGGGATTGGGAGGTGCAAAGCAACTTTCCACCTTCATTAGTCTCTTGATAAACTCCTAGCCACTCACCCCTTGAAACAGTCACTTTCTTAATCGAGATCCGGTTCTTAAGGTAGAACGCAGCATGTTTCTGCCAAGGCTCGCGCATACCACCTCCCGCGTGGTTTCCCGTATTGGAGGGAGGTCGGCAGGCGGGACGGGATGCACCCGCTCTTCGGGGATCAGCCTAGCCGACCATTTACACGGACATCCTACATCTTTTCTTTTTGATTGACAACCCCTAGCGCTTGGGGTATATTGAGAGGCATGAAAAAGAAGCCAAATGAAACACACAATGCCGCCCAGCTTCTTGGGAAACGCGGCGGCATGGCGACACTGAAGAAGTTCGGACCTAAGCAACTCCGCGAGTGGGGAAAACTCGGGGCCGAACACGGCAAGAAGGGCGGCAGGCCAAAGGCAAGCGGGAAGAAATCTACTCGGGGGTGAGCGATGCCAAAACAACGTAAACGAGACGGGGTGTACTGGCGGAAGGATCGCCGGATGTATTGGATTAGCTACGTGGACGCACGCGGCAATCGCCAACGAAAACCCGGCGCGGAGAGTTGGGACGAAGCCCGCCATGGGCTTGCAGAAGCACTCGGCAGGGTGAAGGAAGAGGAGAATCTCAAGCCCGGCGAAGTGCTGACGTGCCGGGATAGCTTCTCAGACATTGCCGACCGATTCCTCGCCTATCAAAAGCCCCGTCTTACTCCGAAAGCCTACAAACGGGATAAAGGGATCGCGGTTCACCTCAAGGCATTCTTCCCAGGACGGTTGACGGAAATCACCTCTTCTCAAGTATCGGACTACGTGACGGCGCGGCTTGGGAAGGTGAGCAAATCGAGCGTTCGGAAGGAACTGAACAGCCTCAGGCACCTCTTCCGGCTGGTGTGCGGAGAATGGAAGCTATTGCCTCGTTTCGCGAATCCCTGTCTAGACGTGACAGCCCCAAAGGTCCGCGACGAGCGCACGCAACACCTCAGCCCCGATCAATTCCGCCGGCTGTTGGCGGCATCCCCCGCAAACGTCCGGCCCATCTTCGGCCTGCTGACGGCCACGGGTATGCGTCGGTCAGAGTTGCTGGAGTGCCGATGGAAGTACGTGGACGGAAGCCGGATCCTGCTACCCACGTCCAAGAATGATGAACCCAAGGAAGTGCATCTCAATGCTTTCGCCTGTAAAGTGCTCGCTTCCCTCCCCCAAGGCGAGCCCGAAGATCTGCTCTTTCCTCATATCAGGCCCGAAGCGGTGAGCATGGCCTTTCACCGCGTCTGCGAGCAGCTTGGCATTTCGGATATCCGCCTCCACGATCTCAGGCACACTTTCGCGACGTGGCTACGTCAACAGGGCATCGAGCTTGACGTAATCGCCAGTCAGTTAGGACACCGTGATCTGAGGATGACGAAGCGGTATGCGCGGATTGCCAGCGTCCAGGTGCAGAAGGCTGTGAACGGACTCGATTCGGTTCTGGAAGTCGCCCAGGAAGGCCAAACCAGCAACGTTAGTCACCAATTAGTCACCGGGAGCCCCGCGCTACTGGAGGCAAATTCCACAACTCAATGAAAAGATTTGGCGTCCTCGACGGGATTTGAACCCGTGTTACCGCCGTGAAAGGGCGGTGTCCTAGGCCGGGCTAGACGACGAGGACGCGCAGACAATGCAGAATCAGAGTTTATATACCGCGGGGCGCGGGATCGTCAAGCGGAAAGCCGTTTCCGAGAGGTTGTCTCAGGTTCCAATAGGTCAATAAGAGGATCTGAAATTCGAAATTTCAGATTTAAGACAAATCAAAGACGAACCGCAAAGGGCGCTAAGAAGGCGCAAGGGGCGCAAAGAGTGTGGGTAATTCATACAACAATTTTACGAGCCTCCGAGTGGTCGAGGAGCAAGAATTTTCCACCCCGCCACTTTGCCGCCTAAGAAGCTCTTTCAATTCGGATTGGGGATTAACGCCATCTTGAACAGCTTCCCTCCGTGTCGTCCGTGTTCATCGGCGTTCGATTTCAAGTTCTCGAAGTTTGTAGCGCTGAAGTTTGCCGGTGGCTGTCCTCGGAAGGCTGTCCATGAAAACAATCTCCCGGGGGACTTGATAGGAATGAAGCCGATGGGACAAAAACTCTTTGAGCTCAGCGGCGCTGACCTGTTTATTGTTTTTGAGGACGACGTGGGCGCGTGCGGTGATGAGTCCGCCCCGCTCCACGATCCCAACGACCCCTGTTTCCAGAACAGCCTCGTGCTGGAGCAACGCTTCTTCAATCTCAATGGGTGAAACCCACAATCCCTGCACTTTGAAGTGGTCGCTGCTGCGGCCGCAGAAATAAAAATGACCCTTCTTATCGCAACGGTAGATGTCGCCCGTCCTGACCCAATCCGTCACCGAGGCCGATGAAAACCCGTGCACCGGCGAGTAGTAGGGACCGAGAGTATTTCCCTTGACCCAGAGATTCCCCGTGACCCCCGCCTCGACTTCCCTGCCCGATTCGTCGAGGATCCGGATTTCGTACCCCTCGATTGCGGTCCCGCTGGAGCCTGCGCACGCCTCCCTGAGGCGGTTTGATAGGAACATGTGAAGGGCTTCGGTAGTTCCAATCCCGTCCAGGATCTCAACTCCAAACACCTGCTTCCATTCTTCAAATACGACCGCAGGCAGGGCCTCCCCCGCAGACACACAAAATCGCAAGGAATCCACTTTAAGATGATCGATGTGGCGGTGATACTCCAGCAGCGCCCGATACACCGCCGGCACACCGAAAAACACGGTGGGTGATTCATCGCGCAGAATTCGGGAAATAAGCTCAGGTGTTGGTCTCTCGCTGCACAGGATGGTAGTGGCCCGAGCCCCCAAAGGGAAAGACAGCGAGTTCCCCAGACCATACGCAAAATAAAGTCGCGAAGATGAAAACGTCCGGTCCTCAGGGGTGAGCTTCAAAACCGACCGGCCATAGTTCTCAACGGTGTGGCGGATATGAGAATGGGAGTGGACAACCGCCTTGGGCTCGCCCGTCGATCCGGAAGTGAACAAGAAGAAGGCAGGGTCTGCGGGCGTGGTGGGTTTGACCAGTACCGGGGCCATGGACTCCACTTCATAGGAGAAGGCCGAAATCCAATCGTCACCAGTCGGCAGGTTCGGGGAGGCTCCACATCCAGCCACAAACACGCGCTCAAGGTGTCTCAAGCGATGACGCAGGGCCTGGAGGCTTTGAAGTGATCCTTCCTCGACGATCGCCATCCGCGCCGCACATAAATTCAGGATATGTTCGAGTTCCCTGCCCTCGGCAAACGTGGAAATCAATGCGGGCACAGCGCCAATCTTCATGGCGGCAAGGAAAGTGGCGATGAAGGTCGGGGAGTCCCGAAGGATCAACGCGAGGCACTGGCGAGGGCCCAATCCGCTGGACTGGAGGAAACGAGCGATCTGGTTTGTTTGAAAAACGAGGTCGCGATAAGTGATCGATTGGTTGTTCCATCGAATCGCCGGGCGATCGGCATCTTCCGATTCCGTCAGCGAATCAGGTAACAACCAGTCTGTGGCGTTTTCTAACATTGATAGTTTGGACGCGGACAACACAGGTGACACGGATTTCAATTGCTACCGTAGTCATTCGACGATTTCTGCGGCGACCGTCTCAACCTGAAGCATTCTACGATCGTCCAGGACCCCTTCCCAACGGGCGACCACGGCCGTGGCGACGCAATTGCCGGTCACATTCACCGCCGTGCGTCCCATGTCGAGAATCTGGTCGATCCCCAGCAATAAGGCAATCCCTTCCATGGGCAAATTGAAGCTTGCAACCGTTCCTGCCAGGACGACCAATGACGCCCGTGGCACGCCCGCCACTCCCTTCGAGGTGAGCATCAAAGTGAGCATCATCACCACCTGCGTTTTAACATCAAGAGGAACCCCGAACACCTGCGCGATAAAGATCGAACTGAGCGAGAGGTAAAGTGTCGCGCCGTCCAGGTTGAAACTGTACCCAGTCGGCAGGACAAATCCAACGATCTCGCGGGGACAGCCAAAACGTTCCATCGACTCCATCGCGGTGGGTAGCGCCGCCTCGCTTGAGGCCGTCGTGAAGGCGATGGTGAACGGCTCGCGAATGGCTTTGAAGAGCCGTAGAAACGGGACCCGGATGATAAGGCAAATCAAAAAGAGGACTACAAAAACGAAAAAGACCAGGGCTCCGTAGAAACAAATCACCAGGCTGGCATAGCCTTTCAAAACAGAGAGTCCCTTGGCACCCACCGTCGCGGAAATAGCAGCCATTACGCCCAACGGGGCAAACCGCATCACGAAATCGGTAAACTTGAACATCGTGTCCGCGACGGCGGTCAGAACGGAGACCAGCGGTTTCCCTTTTTCACCCACCGCCGCCAACCCCAGCCCGAAAAAAATCGAAAAGATCACGAGCTGCAGGATATCGCCCCTTGCCATGGCATCGACGACGCTGGTCGGAAATATACTGGTGAGGAAGTCTTTGCCTGAGGGCGATTTCGTTACAGGCGGCGTTTTTCCCTCTGCTGTCGGGGCGGCTACTGCTTGTACGGTTGCCTGAGCCGGTCTTGAAACGTACTCGCCGGGCTTGAAGACGTTGACGGTCACTAGCCCGATGAGCAAGGCGATCGTGGTGGCAATCTCAAAATAAATGAGGGTTTTCAAGCCGATGCGTCCAACCCTTTTGAAGTCACCCGCCCCGGCGATGCCGATGACCAGGGTCGAGAAGATCAAAGGGGCGATGATCATCTTGATCATGCGCAGGAAGATGTCGGCCATCGGTTTGATGGCAACTCCCCAGTGGGGGGAGATCCATCCCAGGAGGATGCCGGCAGCCAGCCCGATGAGGATCTGCACGGTCAGAGAGGGCCACAACCGTTTTTTCATGAAAGGGTAAATCCCGGTATGAAATCAGTCAGGTAGATCAATGAAGACTTCACCATGATGATGACCGCAAAGGCGCGGAGTGCGCAGAGAATTCAACTAGCGCTCGCCCCACTTCAGTTTCTCTCGAAGCACATCGAAGTAGCTTTTCTGTCTCGGCTTGACAAGGATGAGGTGTCGGTTGGATTTGCGCGCAATGACAAAATCATGCTCGCGCAAGGCGAGACCGACTTGACCATCCATCGTCAGGAAGGTCGATTCTCCTCCCCGGCCAATCTCGACGCGAATTACCGACCGGTCCGGGATCACGATGGGCCGGTTGGTCAGGGTGTGAGGGCAAATGGGGGTAATGACAAACGCCTCCATGGTGGGAAAAATAATCGGGCCTCCCGCGGCCAAAGAATACGCTGTGGACCCCGTGGGCGTAGAGATGATCAACCCATCCGCCTTGTACTCTGACAACAACTGGTTGTCGACCTTGACCGAGAAGTCGATGATGCGCGCCATCGCTCCTTTGTTAATGACGGCATCATTCAGCGCCTGGTGGCGCGAAATTGTCTCCCCCGAACGCATGACTTCCACATCCAGAAGAATGCGGGAGTCCGTGCTGTGCTGATTCGCGAAAACCAGCTCCAGGGTTGGAAAGAGCTCCTCCAGAGTCATTTCGGTTAGAAATCCGAGGTGGCCGAAATTCACGCCCAGGATGGGGACTTCTCTCTCATTCATAACACGCGCCACCGCGAGCATGGTCCCGTCGCCCCCCAGCACGATAATCAAATCCACCTTCGCCGGGATCTCATTGCGCCCTACGCCTTCATTGCATCGATCCAACAACTCACAGGTTTCGTGGTCGAACAGGATGGATACCTTGCGCCGCTCGAGCCATTCGACCAACTGCCGAATGACGGCGGCGATTTCCTTCTTGCGAGGCTTGGTGATGATCCCGACGGATTGAATTTGCATGGTGTGCCTAGACTCGAGGCCGCAACCACAGGAAAAACTCCTTGTTCCCTTCGGCTCCGGTGATGGGCGATTCTACGCTACCTTTGACTTCGAATCCATACCTGTTCGCCGTATCGCTCACCTTCGCGACCGCCTGGGTGTGCAGTGCCGGATCGCGGACGATGCCTCCCTTACCAACCTGCCCCTTGCCGACCTCGAATTGGGGTTTGACCAGCAGCAGCAGATCGGTGGAGGGCCGGCAAAACGGAGGGAGGACGGGAATAATCAATTCCAGGGAAATAAATGAAACGTCAACGACGATCAAATCGACCCGGGTTCCGATGTCCGCGAACTTGAGGTACCGGGCATTTGTGTTTTCGAGCGAGACCACCCGCGAATCGCGGCGCAACTTCCAGTCCAGTTGATTCGTCCCCACATCCAAGGCAATGACTCCCACGGCGCCGCGTTGCAACAAACAGTCGGTGAAGCCGCCGGTCGAAGCGCCGATGTCAAGGCACAACCGTCCCTCGGGACTGATCGAGAAATGATCCAACGCCGCTTCGAGCTTCAGGCCTCCGCGACCCACATATTTCATGGGGGCGCCTTTGAGCCGAACAGGCGAATCGACGGGAATCCGTTCGCCGGCTTTTTCGATGCACCTTCCCTCAACCAACACTTGCCCCGCCAGAATCAGGGCCTGGGCCTTCTCGCGCGATTCCGCGAGTCCAAGTTCGACGAGAAGTTTGTCGATTCGTTGTTTCATGGAACTGCTTTAAAGACCCGTAATCTGGAAGGCGGGAGATGGATTCAAGAGATATGGAAAGGGTGCCCGGCGGAAAACAAAAACCAAGTGTCCGCCGCCTGGCCATGGATCGGACCCAAGGAGTTGTCCTGCCAGGTCCGGGTCACTCCGTGGGGCGTCTATGCCGGGGTGTGCTCATGTGACGATTTCAGGATTGCTACAGTTTGGAGCCCAGTCGATGGCGCTTGGTGGCGTGAATGCCTTCTTCGGTCACAAACGATTTGATTCGCTCGAAAATGCCGTCAGCATCCAGGCCAAACTTGGCATACAACAAATTGGGAGCGCCCTGCGGGATGACCCGGTCAGGAACCCCAATCCGCAACATGCGGACGGGGAGCAGTTTTCGTTCGACAAACAACTCGGTCACGGCGCTGCCGAAACCACCCATCAACGCGGCGTCTTCCACGGTGACGAGGCATTTCTTTTCATTGGCAAGGACGCAATATAATTCCTCATCCAGGGGTTTGGCCCAGCGCGCATTGATGATTGTGCAGTGGATTCCCTGCTCTTCGAGCTTCCGGGCGGCCTGCAGCACGGCCGACATGATATGGCCGTAGCCGATGATGGCCACGTCTCCCTGGTCCTGGAGAATCTCCGCCTTTCCGATTTCCAACGCACGCAAGGGTTCATCGAGCGAAGCTCCCACCCCGCTGCCGCGGGGATAGCGGACCGCCGTCGGATGAGGAATTTCGATCGCCGTGTAAATCATCTGGCGTAACTCCGCTTCGTCTTTGGGCGCCATGAGCATCATATTGGGAAGCGTGCGCAGGTACGCGATATCAAACAACCCATGATGCGTCGGCCCGTCCGCGCCTACAATCCCGGCTCGATCCATGGCCAGGGTGATGGGCAGGTCCATCAGGCAGATGTCGTGGTAGATCTGGTCGTAGCCCCGCTGCAGAAAGGTCGAGTAGATAGCGCAGACGGGCTTCATCCCCTGAGTTGCTAATCCACAAGCAAATGTCAGCGCGTGCTGCTCGGCGATTCCGACGTCAAAGCAGCGGTCCGGGAAGTGTTCCTTGAACTTCTCAAGGCCGGTGCCCTCGAGCATGGCTGCCGTGACGGCAACCACCTTGGGATCGTGCTCGGCGATTTCGATGAGTGTCTTGCTGAAAACCGAGGTGTACGTGGGGGGGCCTCCCACGGACTTCTTCATCTCTCCTGTTTCAGGGTCAAATGGGGTTACTCCGTGGTACTTGTCCTGGGAGCTCTCGGCTGGCGGGTAACCTTTCCCCTTCTTGGTCACGACGTGAAGGATGGTCGGCGTTTCGTTGTTCTTTATGTTCTGCAGCGTTTCCACCAGCGTCGGGATACTGTGCCCGTTAATCGGACCGACGTAATCGAAACCCAACTCGTGAAACATAAGCCCGGGCACCATGAAGGTCTTCATGGCATCAACTGTATCTTTGACGAGCCGAAAAATGCGCGGGCCGATATGCGGCACGGAGGAAACCATTCTTTCCACTTCTTTCTTGAATCGCATGTAGGTTTGTCCCTGGACAATGCGGTTCAAGTATCCGGGGATCGCGCCGATATTGGGAGAGATCGACATCTCGTTATCGTTTATAACAATCAACATCCTTCTCTTCAGGTAGCCTGCCTGATTGAGTCCTTCCAGCGCCACTCCCCCGGTCAGTCCCCCGTCCCCAATGATGGCAACCACATAGTTGTTCTCCTTTTTTAAATCTCGCGCTACGGCCATTCCCAGGGCGGCAGAAATTGAAGTCGAGGCGTGCGCCACATTGTATTCGTCGAATTCACTCTCCTGGCGCATGGGGAAACCAGAAATTCCCTGGTACTGACGGAGCGTGTCAAACCGGTCACGACGCCCGGTCAATATCTTGTGACCATAGGCTTGGTGCCCGACGTCCCAAACCAGCTTGTCATGAGGTGCGTCGAATACATAATGCAGCGCCAGGGTGAGTTCGACGGTCCCGAGGCTGGCTCCCAGATGCCCGCCTACTTTCGAGACCACATCAACCATGAAATGACGTAACTCTTCTGCCACGACTTCCAGTTCAGCCAACGAAAGTTTTTTTAAATCAGCGGGTGAGTTTATCTTTGTAAGATATTGATATTCCATAATGTTTTGTCTTCCATGACTGGAGCAGTAGGCCCTTTAGGAGACCGCCAACCGAGGTTCCTCGCGAGTCGGTTTAAGCGGCTCGCTCGACAAAGAACCGGGCCAGCTCGCGCAGATGATCGGCCTTCTCCCCGAATGGTTCAAGTGAGCGGAGAGCCTCATCCACCAAGCTCCGTGCCTTTCGCCGGGAGTCGTCCAAACCGAACAGGGCCGGAAAGGTCGCCTTCTTCCGGGATCGGTCTTTTCCAGGGGTCTTCCCCAATACCTCGCGCGAGCTCACCCTGTCGAGGATATCATCCACGATTTGAAATGCGAGTCCTATCCGCGTGCCATAAGACGTGAGAGCCTCAATTTCGGTTTCAGAGACATCTCCCATGACCGCTCCGGCGCGAACCGATGCACGGATCAACGCCCCTGTCTTGGAGCTGTGAATATACTGCAACAGATCTGCCGAAATCGTCTCTCCTTCCGCCTCGAGATCGGCCACCTGCCCGCCGATCATCCCGTTCACGGTGCCGACGGCACAGGCAATCTCGCGCATGGCCGCCAACCGCCTTTCCGAATAAAGAGGAATGCAATCAAACCCTGAGAGGATCTGGAACGCCCGGGTCAGCAGAGCGTCTCCTGCGAGGATGGCGATCGCCTCGCCGAACTTCTTGTGAACGGTGAGTTGGCCGCGCCGAAGGTCATCGTTGTCGAGGGCTGGCAAATCGTCATGAATCAGTGAATACGTATGAATCATTTCGATGGCACAGGCCACCGGAATTAATTCCTGATCGGCAGCCCCCGCCACCTTCCCTGCTTCGAGGCAAAGGGCTGGGCGCAATCGCTTGCCGCCGGCAAAGGTGCTGTATCGCATCGCCTGGTGAATGGACTGAGGCCTCTGGTCCGCCCCGGGCAAAAGGCGATCCAACGCTTCATCGACCTGGTGGCTTCGCTCAATTAGAAAATTTGGAACCTCCACGGGGATTCAATCCTCTTCGGAACTTTCTTCTCCATTCGAGGCGGCGGCCGATTCTTCTTCAAACGGGGTGCGCTTCAATTCACCCTCGGCGTTCTTGAGAAGGATTTCCACCTTGCGTTCAGCCTCGTCGAGCTTGGTATGGCAAAAGCGCGACAGCTTGATGCCCTCTTCAAACAATTCCAGGGACTTCTCAAGTTGCAGGTCCCCTGATTCCAGTTGTGCGACGATTTCTTCCAATCGCTTGATGGCGCTTTCAAAATCCTGATTTTTTGACTTGACCATGGGCTTCCCGTGAAATCAGCGTATCCGGTTTTTTAATTCACTATCTCGCGGAATTACTCTTCAAATTTCAATGCCGCTTGCTGGGCGGCAACCTCCACCTGGGGATGGCTGCTGGGGCCGGTCACACGTGCTTTCAAGTAACCCTGCCAGAGCTGGATGAAGAGAGGTGTTCCGACTGAGACCCCCTTCGCATCGTTCAAAATGACGCCGCTTTCCGTTTTCACAATGGCGTAGCCTCGTTCGAGGACCTTAATCGGGCTCATGCTCTCGAGCTTCCCGCCCACGACCATCAGTGAATTTCTCGCAGCCAAGAAGCGGGTCCGAAACCCCGCACCGACCTCCTTCTCCAGTTGGTCCAGCCTCAGAACGGCCATCCGGATCAGTTTTTTCAGATCGAAAAACACCACCCGGTTTCGGAGAAGCTGCAACTCGCCACGGCGCTCACGCATGATGTCCTGCATTCCCAGGGAGAGTTTAAATGCCAGCTCATCGAAGAATTGACGAAACTCCTTGAGTCGGCTGTGGGCCACTGAGAATCCACGGCTCCCTGTCAGTTCCAGGAGCGTTCGGCGGGATCGACTTAATAATAAGGTCAGGGAGTTCGCCATCTGGGCTGAGAGTCTCAGCACGTGTTTCGAAATCTCATCCTTCGCTGAGGCGACGATTTCGGCCGCAGCCGAAGGGGTCGGGGCCCTCAGGTCGGCCGCAAAATCCGCGATGGTGAAGTCAATTTCATGTCCCACTGCCGAGATGACAGGAATTTTTGATGCTGCGATGGCGCGGGCGACAGGTTCCTCGTTGAATGCCCACAGGTCCTCGATGGAACCGCCTCCCCGCCCCACGATCAGGACATCCACATTTTGCTCGCGGTTGAAGTACTGGATCCCCTCGACAATTTCCTGGGCGGCCCCTTCTCCCTGGACCTTTGCAGGATAAACCAGGACGTTGATTGATTCATTACGTCGCTTCAAAATCCGGAGGATATCCTGGATGGCGGCTCCCGTGGGAGAGGTGACGACGCCTATTGTGTTCGGATACATCGGGAGAGGTTTCTTCCGGGAAGTCTCGAACAATCCTTCCGCTTGCAGCTTCGCCTTCAACTGCTCAAACGCCAATTGCAGGGCCCCGATCCCGATGGGCTCCACGACCTCAACGTAGAGCTGGTATTCACCCCGGCGCTCGTAGATCGACAGGCTGCCGCGTGCCACGACCTTCAGCCCGTCCTCCAAACGAAAACGGATTCCTCGGGCATAGGTCCGAAAGCAAACACAGCGGAGTTGAGCACTGTCATCCTTGATTGTGAAGTACAAATGGCCAGACGCGGCGCGGGTGAAATTCGAAATTTCGCCCTCCACCCACACGGAGGCGAATTCCGCTTCGAGCAGTCCCTTAATGCGGCCCGTGATCTCGGAAACGGTATAGACTTTTCGATCAGATTTTGGAGTCATCGGATCAGTCGAAAGTTGTGTGCTCAAGTGGAGGCAGTTTCCGATTTAAACACACTCGCGGGGGGGCGTCAAAATCTTTTTCCCTTTGCGCCCGCCGCATTCAATTCTTGATGAGCCGCACTGCTTCGGCCACATCCTTGTCGCCCCGCCCGGAAAGATTTGCGATGACCACCTGGTCCGGGCGGAGGGCGGTCGCCAGTCTCTTCAAGTAAGCGACGGCGTGCGCCGATTCAAGGGCGGGAATGATCCCCTCCAAATGACTGAGCAACTGAAATGCTTCGAGGGCTTCCCCATCGCTCACATGGGTGTATTCGACACGATGAAGATCGTGGAGCAAGGCGTGTTCAGGGCCGATGGCCGCGTAGTCCAGCCCCGCCGAAACCGAATGTGTCAGGGAGATTTGGCCGTCGTCATTCTGCAAAATATAGGAGTAGGTCCCCTGAAGAATTCCGGGGCGACCCCCGCCTCCTTCCGCGTCGATGAAGCGGGCCGCATGTTCCCCCAGCGCATGCCCCCGGCCGCCTGCCTCAACGCCCACCATGCGCACACTGCCTTCTCCCAGAAAATCGTAGAGCAAACCCATGGCATTGCTTCCACCCCCCACACAGGCGACGAGCACATCCGGCAACCGGCCTTCGCAGGCGAGGATCTGGGCCCGGGCCTCATGGCCGATAATCTTCTGAAAGTCACGGACCATCACAGGATAAGGATGGGGGCCCAGAACCGAACCCAGCAAATAATAGGTGTCGACATTGGTCACCCAGTCGCGCAAGGCCTCATTGATGGCATCTTTCAGGGTGCGACTGCCTGAATCGACGGGCGTCACCGTGGCGCCGAGCAGGCGCATCCGGAAAACATTTAATTCCTGTCGGCGCATGTCTTCGGTGCCCATGTAGATCTCACATTCCAGACCCAGCAGCGCGCAGACCGTCGCCGTGGCCACCCCGTGCTGTCCAGCGCCGGTCTCAGCGATGACCCGCTTCTTGCCCATCCGGCGGGCCAACAGACCCTGGCCCAGACAGTTGTTGATTTTGTGCGCACCGGTATGTGCCAGGTCCTCGCGCTTCAAATAAATTTTCGGCCCGTTGAGTCGCCGGGTCAACCGCTCCGCAAAAAACAAAGGCGTAGGGCGGCCGACGTAATTCTTGAGGAGAGCATCCAGCTCCTCATTGAACTTCTCGTCGGCCTGCGCCTCCCGATACGCGCGCTCGAGTTCTTCCAGGGGAGCCATCAGGGTTTCCGGCACAAATCGTCCGCCGTATTTTCCGAAATGCCCCGAGGGGTCAGGATAGTTGTAAGGTCCAGTCATTGGTTTTCCATTCTGCTCATTCGAGCCTGCGCATCTCCTATGGACGACCCTCTCGGTCGGCCTTATCCACTGAGGCAAAGAAGGTCCTCATTTTTCGATAGTCTTTCCTGCCGGGCACGCTCTCAACACCGCTTGCGACGTCCACTCCGTAAGGATGTGCCACCCTGATGGCCTCCCCGACGTTTGCGGGAGTGAGTCCTCCCGAAAGGATAATGCGGTGGAACCGGGAAGCGCGGCGGGCGAGATTCCAGTCGATTGTCTTTCCAGTGCCGCCAAACTTCCCGGGCTCGAAGCCGTCGAGAAGGATCGCAGACGCCGGATTGCGCTGGAGCTCGGTTACCTTAAAGTCCTCAGTCACACGAATGGCTTTGACAACCATCAAAGGCTTCAGCGTGAGAGCCATTTCCGAAGGTTCATTGCCATGAAGCTGGATCCCACTCAGCCCGAGCGCCACAGCCAGCCGGCGAATGTCCCGCGCTGGGCCGAAATTAACCACCACCCCAATCTTTGATACAAAAGGGGGGAGGTTCTCAAGGATCTTGGAGGCCTGTCGAATCGAAATGTACCGGGGACTGCGCGGATAGAAGTTGAAGCCAAGGGCCGCCGCACCCAGGTCGATCGCCACCAGCGCGTCGGCGAGCCGGGTGATGCCGCAAATCTTAACGTGAGTCATTGCTTCCCTCTGAGACGATCCACTTCGGCCCCGGGATCGGCCGACTTCATGAAATGCTCTCCAATCAAAAATGCATCATATCCGGCACTCCGGAGATTCCTCAACTGTTCATTCGAACTCAACCCGCTCTCGGCCACGAAAATCTGACCGGACCGCTTATGCTGAATCAATCGCTCGGAAACCTGCAGGTTGACCTCCAGTGTTCTCAGGTCCCGATTATTGACTCCGAAGAAGGTCCCGTGGGCGAGGTTGGCACGCGCCACCTCTTCTTCATTATGCACTTCCACGAGCGCGGCAAGCGAGTACTTGCGGCAGGCGAGAACCAGATTCTCAAGATCGTCTTGTTTCAGGAACGCGACAATCAAAAGGACGGCAGCTGCCCCATTAGACCGCGCCTGGGCGATCTGAACCTCGTCCAGGATGAAATCCTTCCGCAAAATGGGAAGCGACGAGCTCATCGCGATTTGCGCCAGCGAGCGAATGCTCCCCAGAAAGTATTTCTCTTCAGTCAGGACGGAGAGCGCGGCAGCGCCGTGCTCCTCATAAATTCGTGCCAACTCAACGGCATTAAGATTTTCCCGCAAGACGCCTCGCGAGGGAGACGCTTTCTTGATCTCAGCGATGATGTTCAGGGAGTCGGGCCGCGTGAGAACAGAGCAGAAATCCGCCTTGAGTGTTCGCTGGAGCGCCCGTTCTTCCCACTCCTCGGGCGCCATCTCCTGCTTCAGTAGGGCGACGTTTTTGAGGACCTCGGGGCGGATCTGGTCCAGAAAGCTCTTCGGCATCAACAGAATATAGAGTCAAGAGACTCTTCAGTCAAGACACCCAACCCTGCGATTTCTAAGCCACCCCCTGTCGGTGTTGAGAGGGCGGTTCCTCCCGTTGGACGTGCTCGGGCTTTCAGGAAAGGATGTGTTAGCATACTCTACGAACCACTGTTGACTTGCGATCATCCTTTCCATCGGGGAATTTCTCATGCGTATTCTTGTCATCCCTTTAGCCATTCCGCTTTTTGCTGCCCTGCTCTTCTCCTCCGCCTGCAGACGGCAGCAACCTCAGTCCGGTTCGACGAAACAAACCGCCGACGCTAAACATTTTTCGATCCTGCAACAATCGTCGAAGGAGTTGGGCTGGAGGGGCATTTTATCACTTGCCCCAATGCCGGCAGAGAGCGGAAAAGAGACGAGCTTTACACTGAAGCTGGTTGCTCCCGATGGAGCGCCGATCGATAGGGCCCATGTCCGCATGGCCCTGATCATGCCTTTGATGGACATGGGCAAGGAAGAATTTGGCGCACCTGCGGCCGGGAATGGAGTTTACTTGGGGAAAGGAACCATTTCGATGGATGGAGTCTGGATTGTCCAGGCAAACATCGAGAGAGACAACCAAAAAGCCCGCCTGGAATTCGAAATACATGTAAATGTGCCTTAGTCTTTGGGGTGCGGCAGCTTGCTGCCGCTTTCTTCGCGCTCATTCCCTTGGGGCAGGCAATCTGCAACGGGCCAAAGCGCAAGCAACCTTGCGCACTCCAAGGGCGTCAACAGCTCAAACCGCTTGATGAATTTTCCCTCTGCATGCGATAATGGATATTCATGCGCATCTATTGTGAGGACCCCTCCCGAGCTCGATCCGGAATCTCATGAGGTGACAAGAACCTGACCATGTCCAAGGCCGTCGACGTTTCTCTGAATCGGTATGAAGTCCTTCTCTGTCATCAGCATGAGAGCCAGTCGATTCTCTTTGAAGTCAAGTTACCTAGCGACGATATCATGTACTTGCCGGGGACGCGGCTATCAATCCGCGTCACTGAGGAAAGCAAGCCCGTGGAGGGTGTCGTTCGCCGGATCAAGCCTCTGGATTGCGTGATCGAAATTGAAGTGGCCCTTCAATCACACAAGCTCGAAGACATCGCCCATCTCAAGGTGGGCGATTTTTTTGCCTCCATCACACCCTCCGGGCCCCACGACAACGATTTTGAACTGGGGATAAAGGGCTATCGATATTCCGACCTCTACCAACCGGATCGTCTTAAGGCTTTGGCCGAACGGTTCTATGAGGAGGTCGAAGACGAGAATCCGACGCTCGCCGGGGAATTTGCAGCCTATCGCGAATGCCAGGGCCGTGGACTGACTCCCCTGTCGGAATCTAATCTGATCCTCCAAATGGCGCCTTATCTCAGTGTTTTTCTGGCACGCCTGTTCCATGTGGAAACAGTCCGAGAGCGGATGGTCGAAGAGGCACAAGAGGAACAATCGATTTTTGAGTACAAGTTCTTTGTCCAGAGGCGCGCCAGTAAGAAATATAAACCGGATCAACTGGCCGGGTTGGATTTTTCGGGCTTCGACCTTCAGGTCGAGTTCCTTCAGCAGGCGGCCTTCCCTCAGACCGTGAATAAGAAGGACCCGGAGCTCGGGTTCGCCCTGATGGTCCGCGAGTTATTGAGACTGGAGAAGCAGTCTTCGGCCGCACTGACCGCGAAAGAGGAGCTGGACACAGAGGATAAATCGCGAATTCATGCCCTCAGGCGAGAACTCCAAGCCAGTCCACAGGGGGCTGTGTTGTTCTCAGAGATTCCCGGCGGCCAACCGAAGGAGGAATCGCTCGAGCAGGACGGTGAATTTGTGCACGGCCTGGTCGGACTGATCGAAGATTGGTCCGCCGCTGTGGCATACGACGCCCAAGGCAAAATCAAGATAAGAGACTGGGTTTCTTTCAGGCGGCCAGAAAACCTTGACTACCAGCATCTTGTCCGGGTTGCTCAACCACAGTCTGAGATGGCGGAGCTGTTCACTGGCCCTGAGGAGAATCTGCGCCGGCGCGACGGCTTCAAATTGACTGACCCCCGCTATTCTTCGAAGCAGGTTTATTCCGAAGTTGACTATTGCATTTACTGCCACGAGCGTGACAAGGACTCGTGCTCCAAGGGATTTGAGGAGAAGACGGGCAGTTATAAAAAGAACCCTCTTGGAATCCCATTGGCCGGCTGCCCGCTCAATGAAAAGATCTCTGAAGCGCACCTGCTGAAGAAGTCCGGCGATTCGCTCGCCTCCCTCGCCACGATCATGATCGACAATCCGATGGTCCCCGGTACAGGACATCGCATCTGTAACGACTGCATGAAGAGCTGCATCTTCCAGAAGCAGGAGCCAGTGAATATTCCCCAGGCAGAGACGGGGATCCTCACCGATGTCCTGGGCCTGCCATATGGTTTCGAGATATACACCCTCCTGACTCGATGGAACCCCCTCAACGTGAAGCGGCCTTACGCCCTGCCCTACAATGGCAGAAACGTCATGGTGGTCGGACTGGGCCCTGCAGGTTACACCTTGGCTCACTACCTCTTGAATGAGGGTTTTGGAGTCGTCGGGATTGACGGATTGAAGATCGAGCCGCTGCCTCGAAGCCTGACTGGGGATGAGCATCATTTGCCCACGCCCATCGCCGACTGGAAGGCGGTCTATCACCAACTCGACCAGCGGATCCTGGAGGGTTTTGGCGGAGTCAGCGAATACGGAATTACGGTGCGATGGGATAAGAATTTTCTCACCCTGCTGCATCTGACGCTCTCGCGTCGTGACAAGTTTCGCATCCATGGCGGCATACGCTTCGGCGGGACGCTTACCATTGAAGATGCCTGGGACTTTGGATTCCACCATATTGCGATTGCTACCGGCGCCGGCAAACCCACCCAGGTCGGGATGAAGAACAGCTTGATTCGTGGCGTGCGAATGGCCAGTGATTTTCTGATGGCGCTTCAGTTGACCGGGGCCTTTAAACGAAATGTGCTGGCCAATCTCCAGGTCCAGATGCCGGCCCTCGTCATCGGCGGGGGGCTGACCGCGATCGACACGGCAACGGAGCTGATGGCGTATTACCCCATTCAGGTGGAAAAGTTCCTCGACCATTATGAGACTCTGGTGACGGAATTTGGCGAAGACAGAGCCCGGGCCATGTACGATCCTGAAGAAAGGGAAATCGCGGGACGGTTCATTGAGCATGGGCAAGCCATCAGGGCGGAGCGACGACGCGCGCTGGAAGCTCACGAAGAGCCGAACTTTGTTCCCCTGGTGCGCCAGTGGGGAGGGGTGTCACTTTGTTATCGCAAGTCCATCGTTGACTCTCCGGCCTATCGATTGAACCACGAGGAAATTATCAAGTCCCTGGAGGAAGGCATCTATTTTATCGAACGAGTTTCCCCGGTCGAAGCCCTCACCAATCCGTATGGCTCACTCGACGGCGTGGTCTTCGAGCGGCAGACCTTGAACGAAAAGGGGAAATGGACTGGAACCGGAGAAAGCGTGAATTTGCCGGCCCGGACTTTGATGGTGGCCGCCGGCACCAATCCCAACATCATCTATGAGCGGGAGCGTCCCGGGACCTTTGAGCTCGATGAACGAAGAGAGTTCTTCAAGGGCTATCACCTCAAGTCCGGATCCGGCAACGGCAGTGGCCACTCCAGGGGAGAGGAAAAAGAATTTGAACTGGTCTCGGGAGAAGACGCGGGGGTACCGGCATTCTTTACGTCATATTACAGCGCCGCGCCCGACGGGTCCGGAGAGGGTCGTTATATTACCTATTACGGGGACAATCATCCGGTGTTTGAAGGGAACGTGGTTAAGGCGATGGCATCGGCCAAGGAAGGCTACCCGCATATCGTGAAGGTGTTCGAGAAACATTTGAAATCACTGAACCCCGAGGATCAACCCAGACGGGAACCAGCGTTTCGCAAACTGATTGATAAGCTCGAGGATGAGTTGATTCCCCGGGTGGTCAATGTCCTCCGGCTGACTCCGACCATTGTCGAAGTGATTGTTCATGCGCCCATGCAAGCCAGAAAGTTTCAACCGGGACAGTTCTTCCGGTTACAAAACTTTGAAGTAGACAGTCCGAGGATCGACGAATCCACCCTGATGATGGAAGGTCTGGCGCTCACCGGGGCATGGGTTGACCGTGAAGAGGGTTTGCTTTCCATGATTGTTCTGGAAATGGGAGTCAGCTCCCGCCTTTGCGCCACCCTCAAGCCGGGGCAACAGGTCGTCGTGATGGGACCCACCGGAACCCCGACCGTGATTCCACGCGACGAGACCGTGCTGCTGGCGGGCGGTGGACTGGGGAATGCGGTCCTCTTCTCCATCGCTAAGGCGCTCAAGGAGAATGGGTGCCGTGTCATTTATTTTGCCGGGTACAAGAAGAAAGAAGATTTCTACAAACGAGAGGAAATTGAGTCCGCCTGCGACCAAGTGGTTTACAGTGTCGACCAGGGCGACATAATTGAAACGCTCCGTCCCCAAGATCGAACCTTTCGGGGAAATATCGTTCAGGCGATGAAGAATTACGCCGATGGGTTGCTGGAACCCGACCGCGGCACCCCCCTTTTTAATTTCCATGGCATCCAGCGCATCATCGCCATCGGCAGCGATCGCATGATGGGGGCTGTCAAAGTAGCTCGCCGGAGCGTGTTGTGCGATTACCTCACACCGGGCCACACCGCCATCGCTTCCATTAACTCCCCGATGCAATGCATGATGAAGGAAGTGTGCGCACAGTGCTTGCAGATGCACGTCGACCCGCAGTCAGGTGAACCGACGGGCCCGGTCTTTTCCTGCTTCAATCAGGACCAGCCCATGGATGAAGTCGATTTCAAGAATCTTAACGACCGGCTTCGCCAGAATACGGTGCAAGAGAAGCTGGGCAATCTGTGGTTTGAACATCTGATTAAAAAGCGGCCCGAGTTGATTTTGATATGACGAATTGATCACCGCGGAGGTTTCTGAGGTAAGAAGTCAAGTGAGAAATTCACAGCGGGAGCACTAATTTTCCACAGAAACCTCCGCCGCCAGTTCAAGCGGCTGGTGTGATTAATTTGGAACCTCGGATCCGCAGCGACTGGAGGTA
>JAIQFY010000059.1 GCA_020072965.1 Terriglobia bacterium
AGATGCCTCATCGAGGGTCAGGGACGATCAAAATGTTCGGCACCGCGATGCCGTCATCCGGAGATTGCCCTTACAGGGCAAGGCTAAAATATGAAATGCCGATTGATCCCAGGGCGCTGCCCTGGGCTTTTGAAGATTGCCCTTGCAGGGCAACGGGACCGCGATGCATCACCGACAGACTTGGAGTTTAATCCAACGATCGTCCTCGAGCCCTGAAAGGGCCGCCTTCAAGAGCCCAGGGCAACGCCCTGGGTGAAGACGACGCCCCCACCCCCCGAACCCGCCGTGACGGGTTCTCTAAACGGGTGAATCCGGGATGCGCCCTCGAGGGTTGAAGGGTCTCAAAATCTCCGGTGCAAATAGCGCCCTCACCACAAGATTGCCCTTACAGGGCAAGGCTAAAATATGAAATGCCGATCAGTCCCAGGGCGACGCCCTGGGCTCTTGAAGGGTGCCCTTACAGGGCAATGGGACCGCGATGCATCGCCCACCCGTTTAGGATTCAAACCCAAGATTGCTCTTACAGGGCAAGGGAGGAAAAATGAAGGGGCATTGGTCCCAGGGCGCTGCCCTGGGCTGTTGAAGATTGCCCTTACAGGGCAATGGGACCGCGATGCATCACCGACAGACTTGGAGTTCAATCCAACGATCGTCCTCGAGCCCTGAAGGGGCCGCCTTCAAGAGCCCAGGGCAACGCCCTGGGTGAAGACGACGCCCCCACCCCCCCCGAACCCGCCGTGGCGGGTTCTCTGTATTGGGGAATCCGAAATGCGTCATCGAGGGTCGAGGACGATCAAAATTTTCAGCACCGCGATGCCGTCATCCGGAGATTGCCCTTACAGGGCAAGGGAAAAACATGCCATGCCGATCAGTCCCAGGGCGTTGCCCTGGGCTCTTGAAGGATGCCCTTTCAGGGCAACGGGACCATGATGCATCACCCGCCAGTTTAGAATTCAGTCCCAAGGTTGCCCTTACAGGGCAAGGGAGGAATGATGAATGGCCATCAGTCCCAGGGCGTTGCCCTGGGCTTTTGAAGGGTGCCCTTACAGGGCAACGGGACCGCGATGCATCGCCCACCCGTTTAGGATTCAAACCCACGATTGCCCTTGCAGGGCGACGGCACCTCGATGCATCACCGACAGACTTGGAGTTCAATCCAACGATCGTCCTCGAGCCCTGAAAGGGCCGCCTTCAATAGCCCAGGGCAACGCCCTGGGTGAACACGACACACACACGTCCCAAGAACCCGCCGTGGCGGGTTCTCTGAATGGGTGAATCCGGGATGCGCCCTCGAGGGTTGAAGGGTCTCAAAATCTCCGGTGCAAATAGCGCCCTCACCACAAGATTGCCCTTACAGGGCAAAATTGTAATAAACGGTGGCCTTCAATCCCAGGGCAATGTCCTGGGCTGTTGAAGGGTGCCCATTCAGGGCACCAAGAGCTCGATGCATCACGCCGGGGGCACACGTCGCCTACACCTAACGAATGTGCAGTGATTCGATCCAGCCTCAGCGGTGATGCAATCCTTCAAAACACCTCAGTCCCATAGATACCGTTCGTTGTATGCGACGCCGTGTTTCTTGAGGATTCTTCGAAACTCCTCCTGAAACGTGATCCGCCGGTGATGTTGGTCTTGATTCTGAATATACCGCCGGACGGCGGCGACCTGCGAGGGGCTCACCGAAAATGCCCCGTACCCGCTTTGCCAATGAAACTTGGTAAGGAGCCCACCTTTCGTCTTGATCCATTTCGAAGAGGCCTTCTTGACGTCCTCGATCAGTTCGGCGACCGAGAGAGTTTTCGAAAGCGAGCACAATGCATGGATATGATCGGCGGCCCCACCCACCTCGAGCGACGGCGATTCATAGGTCCGGAACACCGTAGTGAGATAGGCGTGCATCTGTTGACGGACATCAGGGTCCCCCAAAAATTTGTATCGGGATTTGGTGGAGAAAACGATATGGAGCAGTATTTGTGCAAGTGATTGTGGCATGCAAATGATCTCGGGGGGAGGGTCAGGAAACAAATTCAAGCGTTGGGAAATGATGATAGCACCATTCGTCATTCGGGCCAAGACCCAGGGAGGAAGATTCCTGGGATGGCGGTCTCCGTCATCCCCCAGATTGCCCTTACAGGGCAAGGGAAAAACATGCCATGCCGATCGGTCCCAGGGCGACGCCCGGGGCTGTTGAAGATTGCCCTTACAGGGCAATGGGACCGCGATGCATCACCGACAGACTTGGAGTTCAATCCAACGATCGTCCTCGAGCCCTGAAAGGGCCGCCTTCTAGAGCCCAGGGCAACGCCCTGGGTGAAGACGACACACACGTCCCAAGAACCCGCCTTGGCGGGTTCTCTGTATTGGCGAATCCAAGATGCCTCATCGAGGGTCAGGGACGATCAAAATTTTCGGCACCGCGATGCCGTCATCCGGAGATTGCCCTTACAGGGCAAGGCTAAAATATGAAATGCCGATCGGTCCCAGGGCGCTGCCCTGGGCTTTTGAAGATTGCCCTTACAGGGCAACGGGACCGCGATGCATCGCCCACCCGTTTAGGATTCAAACCCAAGATTGCCCTTGCAGGGCAAGGGAGGAAAAATGAAGGGGCATTGGTCCCAGGGCGATGCCCTGGGCTTTTGAAGATTGCCCTTACAGGGCAAGTTGGAAATGAATGATGGCCATCAGTCCCAGGGCGTTGCCCTGGGCTTTTGAAGATTGCCCTTTCAGGGCAATGGGACTGCGATGCATCGCCCACCCGTTTAGGATTCAAACCCAAGATTGCCCTTACAGGGCAAGGCTAAAATATGAAATGCCGATCAGTCCCAGGGCGATGCCCTGGGCTTTTGAAGCGTGCCCTTGCAGGGCACTCGGCTTCTTATCGCGAGAACCCTCCCGGCCAGTCTTTCCCGAAACCGAAAATCCAATCATCCGCAGCGCCCTCGTCAGGAGAATTTTTCTTAGAGGCTGGGCGCCGCGAGGGCCATGTGCAGGAAGTGATCCCGACATCTCAGACCATAAACCATTTCTCCTTTTCCATGTCTAAAGACTGTGGAATGCCGCCCAAAAATCAACGAATGCCGCTCTGCGAAAAAGCAGGAGGGTAGAAGCATCATGCACCAGCAGGATCGGCTTGTTTACTGCCGACGGCAGACGCAGTGTCGATCATCACACGGTGACGCCGGGACCCCCTTGTGTCTGTGTCCCGCGGGGTCTTAGCGTGCGGTGGTAGATGAGGGCAACGGGAACCGGGGAATCCGGCCATAACGGCTTCGCATCGCTCGACGCCAGCACTCCGGTTCGTCAAAGGAGGCGATTCTCCCTGAAACAGACTGTATCTAACTCTTTTTAAAAGCCATATCGCCACCTGAACTGAGCGGACCGGGAAGGTCCCCGGGTACACTGACACAGCAAAAAGTTCATTTGGACGGCCCTTGGAGACCCTTGGCTGTGTATAGATTGACAAAGGGGAGCGAACGGGGGATAATATAGAAGCGTTTAACCCAGCCGCATTCGCTCTGAGAGCGAGTAATCTTTCATGTAAAGAGAGCCAAATCAGACCAGTAAATGAACCCGAAGGGAGTTGTGTCGATTGTAAAGATTTTGACACATTGTTGGGGTAATAATTCACATTGAAATACTTTCAAGGGAAGATGACAAAACCCGGTCGACTCCCGCAAGAGAAGTAGCAGCACCTTGGAGGTTCACCGTGACTGGGAAACCCGGACAAGATCGGCAGGGAGTCCGATGTCCGGAGGTTTGGCTTACGAGACCGGGAGCTCAAATAGCTGTCCGTTCTTTGGGGGCTTGTTAATTGGGAATGGGTTTTGGGGATGTCTGAGGGTAGCGGCAGAACTATGAACTCATGCATCTTGAGCTGGCTGGGTCTACATCCGAGTGCAGAGCAGGCTTTTTGTTGTGTGTTCAATTAGGATCTGATCGCGAATTGGGGAGCGATTAAGATCAGTTTTTTTCCGTCCCATTAAACCAGCTTGTCCAAACCCAGGGAAGAGGTGTGCCAGCGGTGTTCCTGGGTCGTGTCAGGGGGCAAAAGTGTATTTTGCAAGTGGAGGCCGTGAGTGAAGCGGATTCTTTGGATTTTGATTTTATTCTTAGTTTTTACAGGCGGGACGTCGGCCGGGGCCAAAAAGGAAAAGGACAACAAGACGAAAGGCAAGACCGACGCCTCGACACCGGCCCAGGCAGCCCCGGGATCCGGTCAGACAACGGAACCGGGCCAGGATTTCGTAATCGGACCGGAAGATACATTGGTTATTAATGTCTGGAAAGAGGCCGAACTTTCGACCACGGTGGTGGTTCGGCCCGATGGCAGGATTTCTCTTCCACTGATCAATGAAGTCCAGGCGAGCGGGTTAACGACAAAACAGCTGCAGGACCGGATTGCAGAGAGATTGAAAGATTTCATCGCTTCGCCTGTGGTGACCGTGATGGTCAAGGAGATCAAGAGCCAGTCGGTCACCATCATGGGCGAAGTGACAAGAACAGGTGTATACCCTTTCGGCTCACCGATGACGGTTGTGGAGTTGATCGGGCGCGCCGGCGGATTTAAAGACTACGCGAAAACCAAAGGGATTCGAGTTCTGCGGAACGAAAATGGCCAGCAACTTCAGTTCCGGTTTAATTACAGGGATTACATCAAGGGGAAGAATCCTGAGCAGAACATCGTCTTGAAGAACGGTGATGTCGTGATTGTTCCTTAGGCCCATGGCTTTTTGTGGAGGGAGGCTCACAAACGCTTGGCTGTCCCGGGGGATGGCTTGGAGGGTAGAAGTCATGAAAACAGCTTTTTTCCAGAGAATCACCAGCTTACTCATTTTGATTCTGGCATGCTCCGGATTCGTGTGGGCTCAAGAGAGTCAGACCTCAGGGACTGCGACTGTCGACCAGGAAAAAAAAGAGCAGGATGCGAAACTGAAAGCAAAGAAGGACGCTGACGAGGCCAAGCGTAGAGATCGGCTTGGAATGTTCTCGGAAGTGAGAAACAACGCGACGCTGTCCTTTGGAATCTCCGAGGCTTACGACAGTGACGTCTTCGGGACTATTAACGCCAGGCAGGGAGATAGCTACACCCTGCTCTATCCGAGGTTTTTTGCAAACGTTGAAAGAGCTACGGTCCAGCTTACATTCAATTACGCCGGGGGGTATCGGTTCTATAACAAGTTCACTGATCTGAACACCGCGATGCACAATGGGGGAATCGAGTTCCGTTATCAGCCGTCCACCCGGAGTGTTTTCTTTGTGGCGGATCGAATGTCTTATTTTCCGCTTGACATCCAGGTGGCAGGGGGCCAGGTGCTTCTGCCCGGTACCGGATCCGAAGTGCCTCCCCCAGTGGTCCTCTTTAACAACAAACCTGTGTTTAGAAACATGTTTGAAGGCTATTGGAATTACCTGTTAAGCGGCCAGACCAGCATCCGTCTTTCCGGAACCTATAGCCCGATCCGGTACCCTGATCTCCCCAGACAAGATTCAGACGGCTACACAGCGGGCTTTGAACTGAATCATCGGCTGACCCCGAAATTTGCGTTCACAACTGAGTATAATTTTCTCTACTCCCGCTTCGACAATATATTCTCATCTCTTTCGACGCACCGGACCGGGATTGGATTCACGTATGACGTGCGGCCCTCTTTTTCCGTTTTTGCGTCAGGTGGGCCGGAGATGACGACGAATCTCGGCGTGAGCCGGGTCGATTTTTATGCGCGCGGTGGAGTAAGAAGAACCGCCCAGGCGGCCACCTTTACGGTACAGTATGAGCAAAGTGTTCAGAATTATTCAGGCCTGGCCGCTCCCTTGGCCAGCCAGTCGGTCGGCTTTGACATCTCCCGCAGTTTCGCTGGACGGTTCGTCGTTGGAGCGGGGGGGTTGTATTTTTGGAGCCATGCATTAGGCACATCTGCCGATAGTCTCAATGGGCTTCAAGTGGGGCCAAGAATGATTTATAAAGTGAAGCCCAATATGTCATTTACGGTGAATTATTCCTATATCAAGCAGACCGGTAGTTCGTTGGCGCTCGCGCTCGGGCCACCGAGTCTTAGCCGTCATCTTGTTAATTTCGGTTTTGAGTATCGCTTGCCGCCGTTGCTCCGCCGGTAAGGCTAGTATAAGGGTCCGATGTCACAGCGGGCGTACGTCTTGAAGAAGGATGAGCTATTGCGATGAAAGATTTTTCCAGTTTTCGGATTGAAGACTACGTCAGCATGTTCTGGAGACGGAAGTGGTACGCCATCGTTACCGCCGTTGTCATTACAGCGGCGGGAGTGCTTTATGCCCTTCACATGCCAGCCATCTATAGATCAGAAACTACGATTCTGGTTCAGGCCCAGGGCATCTCGGAGGGCTATGTGAAGCCGACCGATACCAGCCGGCCTGAAGACCGGCTGGCGGTGATCTCTCAGGAAATAAATAGCCGGAGCCTGCTGGAATCGATTATCAGGGACTTCAAACTTTTTGGCTATGGGCAGGACGGTACTATCTCGATGGACCAGGCCTTGTCCTGGATGAGGGGGCAAATAGAGATCAGGCTGGGCTCCGTCAATACCTTTACGGTGGCTTATTACGCGCGGCGTCCGACACTGGCCCGCGATGTGACCAAGCGTCTGGCGAACGACATGATGCGGACGAGGACCTCCTCGCGCGAGGAACAGGCAAACGTAACAGACCAGTTTCTTGATGATCAACTCCGCCAAACAGAAAGGGACCTGGCGACCCAGGAAACAAGATTAAAGATTTTTAAGACACAAAACCTGGGGGCACTTCCTGAACAGAACAGTGCCAACCTGGCGGCAATGAACGGACTGCACAACCAGCTCATTGCCAACGAGAGCGCCATTCAGCGGGCCCAGGACCAACAGTTAATTCTTGAACAGCGTCTGGTGGATGTGAAACGCATGGACTCGTTTTCTCAGGAGGTGATTTCGAAAGTCGGCGGCAAGAACGGATCCGGACCGGTTTCTTCCAATTCCCGGGCGGGTCTGCTGGCCCAGTTGGAATCAAAACGGAAAGACCTGGCGGATTTGTCCCTGAAGTATACCGACAAATTCCCCGACGTCGTCCGGCTCCGGCGTGAGGTCCAGGATTTGGAGCAACAGATCAGTCGACTTCCCGCACCGGTGGAAGGGGAGGGGGACTCCACGCAGGGAAGCACGAGCACAGCCTCTTCAGCGGGAACGGACAGCGATACCTCTGCGGTCAAGTCTCAGTTGGCCATCCTAAAGAGGGATATTGCTGCCCGTCAAAAGGAACACGAGGATATCCTGCAGCAAATCAGAATCTACCAGGGTCGCCTGAATCTTTCGCCGCGCATCGAGCAGGAATTGCTCTCGATTAATCGCGACTATGAGGCCGCCAAGGAACACTATAGGAGTTTGCAGGACAAGAAGTTTAACGCTCAAGTCTCGGCGAATCTGGAAAAGAGCAATAAGAACGAGGTGTTCAAGGTGCTTGAAGAAGCAAACCTCCCGGAGACACCTGTGAAACCCAACCGGCGCCAGGTGGCGCTTATGGGGTTGTTTGCGGGCGTCGTTTGTGGACTGGGATTGGTTTTCGGCATCGAGTTTCTTGATCCGACTTTGGGCGATGAAGCTATCGCGGGCGCCCAGTTGAAGCTGCCGGTCTTGATCTCACTCCCCGAGATAAGAGAAGACGACCGGGCGGTGACCAGGGCAGCGGAGCGGGGCACCCGGTTGGCCAGGCGTGCTTAGCGTCCCCTGTTTTGGGCCTTGTGTGAAATTCTGCTGAAGGGTTAGGTAGAGGGGCCAGAGTAAAATCCAGCTTAGGTGAGCAGCTGAAATGTCAGAGATACTGAAGGGATTGAAAGAGGCGAGGAAAGAAGGTCGGGACGCGGCTCCTTTGGGGTTAAACGGTCCGGCCGAGCTGAACCCTCGCCGGATGGAGTTAAGAACACCCAACACAGCGGAGATCCGCGGGGAAAATCATTTCACCCCGGCGCAGAAGCCGTTGAATACTGATCCGGTGTTCAATCTGGACACCGCGGACCATCGGGTGAAGACCATCCTCGATCCTCACACCATTGTGGGTGAACAATACCGTTTGCTGCGGACGAAGCTTTCCGCCATGCAGAAGGAGAAGGGTCTCAAGACGCTGCTTATCAGCAGTACTGTGCCGAATGAGGGGAAGACTCTGGTGTCATGCGGGCTCTCTGTGATCCTGGCGCAGGAACCGGGGAAGCGCGTACTGCTGATCGACGCCGATCTTCGGAAGCCGGATGTTTCCCGCACCCTGGGCTTGACCGAAGAAGATCGTTTTGATGGCTTGAGCCGTGTGCTGAGCGGTGAGGTGAGTCTTGAGGAAGCGGTTTTGCCGTGTTCGGAAGAGGAGCTGTATTTCCTGCCCGCCGGGCCGGTTCCACGCAACCCTGCGGAGTTACTCAGCTCCCGCCATCTTGAACTGGCGCTGAAGACAGCTGCCAGACTCTTCAACTGGGTGATCATTGATTCCCCGCCGGTGCTCCCGCTTACGGACACGAGCATCCTGGTCCCTCACTGTGATGCTGCATTGCTGGTAGTTCACGCGAATTCAACGCCGGCCAAGCTGATCCAGGGCGCCATCGAGGCCATTGGGCGGGAGAAGCTCTGCGGCATCGTTCTCAATCGCGTGCGCCATATCAGAACCTCGACCTATTACTATTATCATCACCATCAAATGCGGCGGAAGAAATAAACTTATGTGGCACGTATTTCGACAATACCTCGCTTTTCGAAAGTTTGGAACTATCGCCATTGAGCATATGGCCCTGGTGTGCTGCGTCCTGGGCGCCATCCAGATCCGCCTGCTTCAGGAGCATTATTCCTTCAGTGAGTTTGAGTACCCCTTTCTCAAGGCCGTCGTGTTTGGCCTGGTCTTCCAGTACTGCATGCATTTGAGAGACGTCTACGATTTTCGCAAGACCTATTCCAGCGCCCACTTCTTCGGAAGACTGGCTCAAGCGCTCCTGGCCGCCACCGTTGTGCTCAGCATCCTCTACTATATCTTTCCTGCCTCCAGCCTGGAGCGGAGCGTCTTCGTCCTGAGCCTTCTTCTGGGTTCGGTATTCCTGACGCTGTGGCATGTTCTGCTTCGATTCTATTTTGACGTCCGGACTCCGCGCACCAATCTCCTCGTGATTGGGACCGGCCGGTTGGCTCGAGAGATGGTCTCCGAGATCCTGCGTCACCCGGAAATGGGAATGAAGGTCTGTGGTTTTGTCGATGACGATCCTTCACTGCTCAATGTTTCGGTGGTGAACCCCAAGGTGGTCGGCGCCTCAGCGGATCTGCCCAAAGTCGTCAACGACTATGGGGTGGATCAAATTGTTGTAGAACTGGAAGACCGCCGCGGGAAGCTCCCTATCCACGAGCTGCTTTCGATGAAAATGCGCGGGGTGGGAATAGAGGAAGCCACCAGCCTTTACGAGAAGGTGACGGGAAAGATTGCGCTCGAAAACCTCAAGCCCAGTTGGATGATTTTTAACACCGGGTTCAGCGCCTCCCGGAGCATGCTGGTCCATAAGCGGATTCTTTCAGTGGTCCTCTCCTCATTGCTCCTCCTGGTGTTTAGTCCGGTCATCCTGCTGATTATGGCTCTGATCAAGCTGGACTCGAAGGGTCCGATCTTCTTCGGCCAGGAACGGGTGGGGCAGGAAGATAAAATCTTCACGCTGTGGAAATTCCGTTCCATGCGGGACAAGGCGGAGCAGGAATCCGGCCCTGTATGGGCGTCTGCCAATGACAATCGTGTCACGCGGGTGGGGAAGATCTTGCGGCGAACAAGATTGGACGAGCTGCCGCAGCTCTGGAACGTGCTGCGAGGCGACATGAGTCTGGTCGGCCCGCGTCCGGAGCGTCCCTGCTTTATTAAAGAGCTGGCGGCGTTGATCCCCTTCTACAATCTCCGGCACTCCGTCAAACCCGGCGTGACGGGCTGGGCGCAAATCAATTATCGCTACGGGAGCTCGGTGCGGGACGCCGTCGAAAAGCTCCAGTACGACCTCTTCTACATCAAGCACATGTCCTGGCTGCTGGATTTCGTGATCGTGTTTGAGACCGTGAAAACGGTCCTGGTCCGGAGAGGATCGTAAATTCGCGGTGTTTGATACTGTTGAGAACAAGCCCGTTTGATTTCGGATTGCGGATTTCGGATTGCGGATTTGGGAATTGAACATCGGTTTTTGTACTCGTCAACCTGCAGTCTTCCTCCCGGTTTCAAAAAGTTCAGCTTGGCTCCATCCTGGATCGCTTGCTGATTTTTCTCTGTTTTGACGTAAGAGGATCTTGCATTTTTTGAGGGTGATCACACAGGGTGACAATTTGTGTACGTTCGATGAAGGTAAGCGGCTTTGCCGCAGTTTATTGCGGTAAGCCTTCGGCTTACCGTCAGGCTCCCCCACCTTCCCTTATTAATGGGCTTCTGTGGCCCGCCGCCTGCGGCGGCGGGCCACAGTCTCGAAAAATGGGAAGTAAAGATCGACCTTCGTTGGAAAGGCAAAGCCTTTCCACAATAATGAGCGGCAGAGCCGCAAGTCGCTGTGATTGCCGGTTTCACATTCTTTACCAGCAATCTACCATTTCATCCTCGTTAAGATAAATCCATGCTGAATGTGCTGACCATCGATGTGGAAGACTACTACCAGGTTTCGAATTTTGAACCGGTGGTGGGTTTCGAAAACTGGGGCCGATACGAGAGCCGGGTGGAGAAAAACACCCACCGGCTGCTCGATCTCCTGGATCGTCACCACACCAAGGCAACTTTTTTTGTGCTGGGATGGGTCGCCGAACAGAATTCCTCATTGGTCCGCGAGATTCACGAGCGGGGACACGAGGTGGCGTCGCACGGATATTCCCACCGGCTCGTGTACACCCAGACACCGGAACAGTTCCGCGAAGAGACGCGGCGATGCAAAGGGATTCTGGAGCAGCTCATCGGTCGATCGATTCAAGGCTACCGTGCGGCAAGCTATTCCATCACCAAAGAGAGCGCCTGGGCCCTCGACGTCTTGAGGGAAGAGGGATTTGCTTATGACTCGAGCATTTTCCCGATCCACCATGACCGCTACGGGATCTCAGACTCTCCACGGTTTTGCCATGCCCTGGACGGGCAGTACGGGAAGGGATTGGTCGAGGTCCCGCTGTCAACCCTGCGCATCGCAGGCCAGAACGTTCCGATCGCAGGCGGTGGATATTTCCGCATCTTTCCTTATGCCATTACCCGTTGGGGAATCAGGCGGCTTAATCTCAAGGAGCACCAGCCGGCCATCGTCTACCTCCACCCGTGGGAAGTGGATCCCCGTCAGCCCCGCATTCAAGCCGGGCTGCTCTCCAGATTCCGGCATTATAGAAACCTGGATAAAACCGAATCCCGGTTGACCCGTCTGCTTCAGGGATTTCAATTCGGTCCGGTG
This sequence comes from Terriglobia bacterium, assembly GCA_020072965.1. Taxonomy (GTDB): domain Bacteria; phylum Acidobacteriota; class Terriglobia; order JAIQFV01; family JAIQFV01; genus JAIQFV01. Next base: position 11,417 of record JAIQFY010000059.1, read on the forward strand.
CGGGAGATGTTGAGGGAAAAAGGACTGATGGAGCCATCCGGCACGGCCTATTGAGGACAATCGAAAGAACGACGCGAGCAATGAGTTTGATGAGGACTTGCGCCTTTGTCATAAGGCCCGGAGGGCTGTCAGAATGTGGCCCCACCTGAGTCCCGTCCGCCGTAGGCGGAGGACGAGGGTGGGGTAGGAATGTACTGACCGCCAAAGCCGCGGAGCGGCGACAGAATCATTTCATATACCTTCGGTGATTCTTTCGCCCCGCAAGCGGGGCTCTGACCTTTTATTAACCGGTACCCCACCCTTGCTCCGCAAGGAACGCGGAGCTTCAGGTGGGGCCACATTCTGACAGCCCTCCGGGCTTCTTGGCGCCTCCTTGGCGCCCTTTGCGGTTGATTGGGTTTCCCATCTTATGGACATTCTCCGATATCTGTTTTGGATCTTTCTCGCGGTCATCGCCTATGTCTACATCGGGTATCCGCTGCTCGTTTTTCTGTTATCAAAGATATTCTCGAAAGAAGTTCGAAAGGCCCCATTTGAACCGACCGTTTCGATTCTGATTTCCGCTTACAATGAGGCGGAGCACATCGGCATAACCCTGGAGAACAAGCTGGCCCTCGATTATCCCGGAGACAAGATGGAAATCCTCGTCATCTCCGATGGCTCCACCGACGGCACAGATGACGTGGTGGGACAGTATTCAGAGCGGGGTGTCCGATTCTTCCGAGAGGAACCGAGAAGGGGCAAAACCGCCGCCCTGAATTTCGCGGTCCCCCAGGCAACGGGTGAAATCCTGGTGTTTTCAGACGCCAACTCCATTTACGAAAGAGGGGCGGTTCGAAACCTGGTGAAGAACTTCAGTGATCCCAAGGTCGGATACGTGACCGGAAAGATGATTTACGCCAACCCGGACGGGACGGTTTCGGGCGAAGGGTGTTCCACCTACATGAAGTACGAAAACTTCATCCGACGATGCGAGACGAGAGTCGGCTCGATCGTGGGGGTCGACGGCGGGATTGATGCCGTGCGGAGATCGCTATACCAGCCGATGCGGCCCGATCTTCTGCCCGATTTTGTGCTTCCGCTCCGGGTGGTGGAGCAGGGATTCCGTGTGGTGTACGAGCCGGAAGCGATTTTGCGGGAAGAGGCGCTGGCCTCCTCCGCCGACGAGTACAGGATGCGGGTCCGCGTTTCGTTGCGGGCCTTCTGGGCACTCCATGAAATGAAACAACTTTTGAATGTCTTTGCTCATGGTTTTTACAGCATTCAGTTAGGGTCCCACAAGATCCTCCGTTATCTCGCCTTTGTCTTTGTGGGGATCGTATACATGTTAAATTTGGGCCTGTTGGTCGATGGGCCTTTGTACCAGGCTCTTTTTGCACTCCAGACCCTTTTCTACATCTGCTCTGCTCTGGGTTACTACACTCAACGGAGGGGTAAAGGGCCCAGGCTTTTAGGCGTGCCTTTCTATTTCATTCTGGTTAATGTGGCCAGTGCGCATGCGTTTCTGAAATTTCTGAAAGGAACCCGGCAGGCGGTGTGGAGCCCGCGGACGGGTTGACGCGATGGACTTTCGTGGACTACTGAGAAGGGCGTGGCAACGGGGCGCCCCATTCTTTAAGGGATCCCTTTCCCGGCAGCGGGGGCCTCACGACATCCTCGTCCTCATGTACCATGAGGTCCTAAAGGATGCGGAGGAGATTGAGGCCTGGACGGTGGTCAGGGAAAGCGCCTTCCGTGAGCAGATGGAATACCTGAGCCACCATTACAAAATCGTTGCTTTGGACGAGGCGCTTCAAGGAATGAACTCTCCCCGGGGAAAAAGAGAAGGCCTCGCCGTCGTGACCTTCGATGATGGCTATTCCGGCAACTACCGGACTATGCTGCCGATTATTGAATCGATGAAGATCCCGGTCACGGTCTTTGTCGCGACCGGCGCGGTTCAAACTCAAACCCGGTACTGGTATGATCGCCTGATCCTGGCGCTTCAACCCGGCAGCACTGGGACCGTCACCATCAATCTGAAGGAATTCGGTTTGAAAAAATATTCGCTGGGTCCAAAGGATCGGGAAGAGGCGGGATGGACCGGAATTCAGAGGCTGTTGACTGATCTCAAGACCCTTTCCCCGGCCTCAAGAGAAAAGGCCGTGGCATCGGTGCTCAGCCAGGCGAACGGCCGTTCTCACGAGACGCCCGGGATTCTTTCGCCCTTGTCAGTGGATGACTTGAAGGCATTGGCCGCGTCGCCCTGGGTCACCCTCGGGGCCCACTCTCATTGTCACAACCTCCTGGTCCAACTCAGCAGGGAGCAGATGTCAAAAAGTATTCAGACCTCCAAATCGCTTCTGGAGGATTGGACCGGGCGACAGGTCACTCATTTCGCCTATCCCAATGGAGATTACAACGCGGAGGTCATGGAGTGCGTCCGCAGGGCCGGGTTTGCCTCCGCGATGGCCATCCACCCTCGCGCCTGGAATGAATCAGATTCCGTGTATGCCATCCCCCGGTTGGGTGTCGGCCGGTATGACTCGACGGAGTCTTTCAAGGCAATGTTGTGAATGACATGCGAAATGCCCCTATCAAGGTGATCTATCTGATGGATTTTCTGGGTGGCTCCGGAGGAGGGACCGAAAATCAGTTGCTTCAGCTCATCAACCGCCTCGACCGGGGTCGGTTCGATCCCTCCCTGCGCGTATTTCGTTCGACACCCTTTGTCGAGGAGAAAGCATTCCCCTTTCCCGTGAAAGTCCTGAATATTCCCAACCTGCTGCGCTGGAATACCCTGAAACAACTCCTGCGCTTGAAGGATTTCATCCGCGAGTCGGACACAAAGATCGTTCATATCCTTTTTAACGACGCCTCCATCGTGGCTCCCTTCTTTTGCAAGATGGGAGGGGCCAGGGTGATTGTGGCCAGGCGGGACATGGGTTTTTGGTATGATTGGAGCAACCTCGCCCTGCTGCGCCTCAGTAACCTGTGCATCGATCGGTTGGTGGCGAACAGCGAGGCGGTCCGCAAAAACGCCATTCGCAAAGAAGGTATATCGTCTAAAAAGAGCCTGGTCATCTTCAACGGACACGACCGTGAGCGGTTTGAGGCACCGCCCTCTTCTGATTTCCGGGGGGCGATCGGAATCGGAAGGGACGATCCCATCGTTGGCATGGTGGGCAGGTTGACGACGATCAAGCGGCAGAGCGATTTGATTCGAGCATACAAGATTGTTCAGGAAAGTCATCCTCACCTGCATCTTGTGTTTATTGGCGACGATCGAGAAAAGAGCTCGTTGATGGAGTTAGCGCGAACACTTGGCCTCCTTGAAAGGGTTCATTTCCTGGGGAGCGTTCAAGAGACCATCCCGATCATCAAACATTTCACCGTCGGTGTTCATTGTTCCGAGTCTGAAGGACTTTCAAATGCCGTCATCGAATACATGGGCTGTGGGAAGCCGGTCGTCTGCACCCGGGCCGGAGGAAATCCGGAACTGGTGGAAGACGGGCATAACGGTTACCTGGTCGAAGTGGGCGACGTCGAGGGGCTGGCCGACCGGATCATTCGAGTGTTGTCCGATCCTTCACTCGCCCGCGAGATAGGGTTGCGTGCGCAGAAGCGCATTTTTGAGGAATTCTCGGTGGATCGGATGGCGAACGCTTACATGAAGCTGTATGAAGATTTGGCGAACGGAGCTTAGGGGTGATGGATCGAGCCCGGTCCGGTGTTCGGGTGCCGCAGGCCTTTGGTTTATGACAGGTATGCTGGAGGTGGGGTGCCGCAGACATGTGTTTTGTGCATGTCTGCGATGGAAGCCTCTTGAGGTCTCGGTCGTCGGAGTGGCCCAGACATACGTTTTGTGCGTGTCTGCGCTGGAAGGCGCATGAAGCCTCGGTCGCGGATATGGAAAAACGGAAGGGGAAGCGCAGGGATGATCGATTCTGTCCGGGAGTTCCCTTGGGGCATGTGGAAACGGCAGCGCCAACGTCGCTGCGTCTCAAAGCCCAACGTTGTCCCGATCTTCGGGGCTACGTTGGGAACCTGGGCCCGCCATGCTTTCACAACCCCGATGGGGTTGTGGCCGACGGGCCACGCGGACCCAGCGTAGGCCGCAAGGCGGCCAACGCTGGGCTCCGTTCCTCAGCGCCTTCGGCGCAGGCAAGGACCTTCCCTGCGAATGTTGGGTGCCGCAGACATGTCCGCGAGGAGAGGGACGAGAGGTTTCAGTCGTGGGTTTGGATGTACAAGAGGTCAAACGCAGGCATGTCCGCCGCGGCGGACACGCTTGCGAGGGAAGACCCACGAAGTCTCGGTAGTTGGGTTGGAAGAACTGGAGAGGGAAGCGCAGGCATACCTGCGGCACCCGGCATTAAATCAAAGTTGAAGGCGTTGGTGTGCGGGAGCAATGAGGCAGTGCTACCGGGAAAACAACCGATGCAATCGAGAGAAAGGCACCCCGAGTCTCGCGGTCGTCTGGATTGAAGCCATGCATGTATGATCCTGAAAGCTTAAATTAGAAATAAGGAGGAGTGCATGGTGAATGAGAACGGACTTCGGGTGCTGCTGAAGCACTTCGTCGTCTACGGCGCAGGATTTGTTCTGTTAAACGCAGTAGGCTTCTTCCTTATTCCCATTTACGCGCGGTACTTATCAACGGGAGAGTATGGAATCCTCGAGGTCCTGAGTCGGTGCTTGGATGTAGCGGTCATCATTTCTGCTTCTTTCCTCGGCATCACCAGCATCAGTTTCTATTCTCAGGAGAAAGATGAGAGACGAAAGAAATCAGTCATATCAACGGCGATTATTACCCTTTTTTGTTCCTCTGTGATTGGCTTGGTTGTATTTCTGATGGCAGCGAACTCCCTCAACCGATATTTTTTCGGTAATCAAGGTTATCTTCCCTTATTCTGGATGACAGGATTCATCCTGTTGGCTGAATTGAATTCCACTGTCCCTATGGCTTTTCTTCAGGCCCGCATGCAGTCCAGATTGTATATTCTAATTTCAATAATCAAGTTCCTGGTCGTTATTGGTCTTACGGTCGTGGCGGTTGTGGTTTTGAAACAAGGCGTCAAGGGGGTCATATTCTGCAATATGGTAACTGGGATCCTATTCGCCGGCATCCTGATGGGATACACCTTGTCTAAGACGGGCCATGGGTTTGACCTGGGCCTGTTCAAAGGTATGTTACGGTTTGGATTGCCATTTGTCCCGGGTTCTGCTTTTCTTTTTGTGTTGAACAACGGGGACCGATTTTTTATTTCCCGACTACTCGATAACTCCACTTTGGGCGTCTATGCCCTGGGCTACAAGATTGGATTGGTGGTGGCAACCTTTGTGCTGGGACCCTTCTTAAAAGTGTGGGGCCCGTTCATGTTCAAGTTGGATGAGGACTCAGATTCCCGTAAGTCATTTGGAAGGTATTTTTTATATTTTACAATTGCTTATTGCATCACAGCCCTGCCGCTCGCGATTTTCTCAAGAGAGATCTTCAGAATAATATCGGCTAAGGGCTATTGGGATGGATACAGGGTGGTTCCTTATGTCCTGGTAGCTTACCTGTTCTGGTCAATCGCGGCCTTCTTTGACAGTGGCTTTTACATTACACGGAAAACAATTTACAAGCCGCTCATTTTGGGGAGTGCCGCGGTGCTGGCCTTCATACTGTATTGGACACTCATCCCCACTTTTGGGATGATGGGGGCAGCATACGCCACGGTGATTTGTTTTGCGGTTTTTTCTGGCTTGACCTGGTTTTTCGCCGACCGTATCTACCCCGTGAATTATCCCCTGGGGAAGTTCGTCTATGTCCTTGGACTCGGAATAGCGCTTTATCTCATTGGGATCACATTCCTCGCGGGGCTGAGCCCCTGGCTGCAGGTGATCCTGAAGTGTGTCCTGGCACTGGTTTACCCGGGCCTGATCGTTGCATCCCGGGTGCTGGACAAAGGCGATTTGGTTGCTGCAAGGCTCTATGTCATTACGATGTGGGGAAGGATTACTCGAAGCGGTGATTCTGTTCCTGCGAGCTAACTTTATTGGCTTCGGCCGACCACAACACTATGCGGAATGAAACCGAGGTGGAAACGTGACAGCAAGGTGGATAAGACAGGCGCTCCTGCGCCTGGATGATTACAGGAATGGCGACAAACGTCTGAGTTACCTTCCGGAGGTGGAACGGGAATGTGCGCTTCCCCGGAAAGAGTTGCTCTCGCGGCAGTGGGACCGGCTCGCCAAAACCCTTGATCTGGCATACGAGCAGGTTCCGTTTTACAGGAAACGATTCCAGGAGGCTGGAATCACTCCGAAATCCATCCAGGCCCCCTCTGATCTTCCAAAGATTCCATTTCTCACCCGCGAAGATTTGAGAAACCATCAAAGCGAATTGATGAATTCATCAATAAGACCAGAAGACTTGATTGAAACCGCCACGGGAGGAACAACCGATTCCCCGGTTCATCTGTCCCTCGATCGTGAATGCCTTGCCAGGCGGCGGGCCTGCACCCTCCATTTCCAGCAATGGTGGGGAGCAGGCCTGGGAGACCGCGTTGCATCTCTGTGGGGGGCCGAGCAGGACTATCCCAGGACCGAATCTTTCAAGAGCCGGGTGCGTGGATGGGCGCTCGGAAGGGCACTCTATTTGCAAAGTTCGTATCTCAACGATGGCATTATGCAGGGCTACTACAAGAAACTGGTGGAGTTTCGTCCTAAGACCATTCAGGCCTACCCAACGCCTTTGTACCTGTTTGCGTGTTTTCTTGAAAAGAACAATCTCCGACTCCCGATCCACTCCATCAATGTGGCGGCGGAGTATTTATACGGTTATCAGCGGGAGAAAATCGAATCGGTCTTCTCCACCCGGATCTACAATTGGTACGGGGCCAGGGAAGTGGGACATATTGCAACCGAATGCAGTATCCATCAGGGGATGCATTTGAACTGTTATGGACTCTATGTCGAGGCAGTCAAAGATGGAAAGGTAGTGGAAAACGAACCTGGCGACCTGATCTTCACCGATCTTTTTAATAGAGCGATGCCCATCATTCGATACAGAATCGGAGATCTGGGAGTCATCTCGGCTCGGGCGTGCGCTTGTGGTTCGGCCCTTCCGCTGCTCGAGGAATTGACGGGCCGGAGCACGGATGCGTTTTGGAAGAGGGACGGATCCTTCACTGCCGGTGCCTCGTTTTGTGGCCGGATCATTAAGGAATGCCAGGGAATCAAGCAACTTCAGATCATTCAGAAGGACTTTGAGCGTTTTCAGTTGAATGTTGTGAAGGGAGCAAGTTTCCGGGAAGAGGAGGTCGAAGAGCTAAAGCAGCGAATCGGCGATTTCTTGCATGCACAATTGACATTTGACGTCGTTTTTGTGGATGAGGTCTTGCCGGAGCCATCAGGGAAAGTGATTTTCTGCAAATCGGAGGTCGGGCGCGCTTCGATTCCGGATCATGAGGGGGGCCATACCACCTCAGTTTGACGGCAGGAGGCGCCGGGGAGTTTCCACCTCTCTACGATCCAATTGTCTCGTGCAGTCACAGAAACAGGAGCCCATGATGGATATTTATGCCGGGATCGTCAGGTATGCCGTTCACCCGCTCTGGGTGCTCAAGGATGGCAAATGGTCACTGTTCAGGTACCTGCGGGAATTTGAGGAATTTCAATACCGGGACCCACAGACCATCAAAGAATCGCAGTGGAAGAAGTTAAACCGATTGATGAGTCACGCCTATGAAAATTGCCCGTTCTACCGCTCACGGTTTGACGCGGCGGGCCTGAAACCGTCAAGCATACAAGATCCATCCGACTTCCGGAGAATTCCCTTCCTCACGAAGAAAGACATCCAGGAAAACCTGCCGGCCCTGGTCGCCACTAATTACAATCTCAACGACCTTGTCCCCAACAAGACCGGAGGCTCAACGGGCTCTCCTCTGCACTACTACCACGACCGCGAAAGAATCATTTCCATGGAGGCTTCAGCGATCCGCCATGACCGATGGACCGGCTATAAGGTTGGTGACAAGATGGCCGGGATCTGGGGGAGCCGGACTGATTTGTCCGGGGTGCGGGGATGGAAAGGGAGGATCCAGAGACTGCTTTTTAGAAGCGGTGCAATCCTGGACAGTTCTTCGATTACTGATGAAAGGCTGGCCCATTTTGTCGAGGTGTTGCGGGAATTCAAGCCTAAGAGCATTTTGGCCTATGCGAATTCGGTTTATGTGTTTGCCCAGTACTGCAAGGAACACGGAGTGAGGGACATCCACCCGGCGTCGATCATCACCTCGGCCGAGGTGCTGCACGATCACGAACGGGTCCTGATCGAAGAGGTATTTCGCTGCAAGGTTTTCAACCGGTATGGTTGTCGCGAGGTGTCGGTCATCGCCAGCGAATGCAGCGGGCATAGCGGTCTGCACATCAACGCTGACACACTTTATGTGGAATTCGTGGATGACAACGGCCAGGCGGTTTCTCCGGGACAGCAGGGGAACATCATCATCACCGACCTGCTCAATTTCGGGATGCCTTTCTTGCGCTACAAGATTGAGGATATCGGCAGTCCGTCCGAGACGGTGTGCCCGTGCGGACGAACGCTCCCGCTGATGCAGATGGTGGCCGGGCGAACCACGGACTTCATCGTGACCCCTGACGGCAAGCGCGTGTCGGGCGCGGCCCTGACCATCTACCTGATCTCCAATGTTCCGGGGATCCGCCAGGCTCAAATCATCCAGGATGTGCTCGATCATGTCACGTTTAAGATCGTTCCCGGTCCAGAATTCAAGGACAGTGGGCTGGCCCTTTTGAAACAGAAGGTGCCCGAGTTTTTTGGAGAGGGAATGCGCTACGATATCACGTACGTGGATTCGATTCCCAAAGAGCCGTCGGGGAAGTACCGCTTCACCATCTCAAAGATTGGGAGTCGGGGCTGAAAATGAGGGAGTCGAAGGAGAATTGATTTTCGGTGAGCCCCCGTCAGGGGGCGTAGGACCTTTAGCCCACGGCGCCAGCCGTGGGATGAAAGGATAAAATCTCGAATCAGCCCCCTTTAGGGGGCGAAATAGAATAAAAGAGCGGGGCATGGATTGTTCAAGGTTTGATCTCTCTAAAGCCCCCGTCAGGGGGCATAGGACCTTTAGCCCACGGCGCCAGCCGTGGGATGAACGTGATGAAGGGAGAGAGCCGCGGAGCGGCGACAGACGGGATCCAATTCCAAACGCACCTTGCATCAAATTTGAAGGATTGTTTCATGTGCCTTCGACGATTCTTTCGCCCCGCAAGCGGGGCTCAAATGCCTTTGAACATCCCATACCCCACCCTCGCTTCGCCCCGCAAAGAGCGCGGGACGAAGCTTCAGGTGGGGCTACATTCTTCAGGCCCTCCGGGCCACGGACCGATTGCGGGGCTCCCGCCGCGGCGGATCTTCGACAGGTGGGGCTATGCGCCGCGGCGCACTGGCCCTTCGGGCCATGGATCGATTGCGGGACTCTTGTGCGGACTTGAGATCGCGTGCCCCTGACGAAGATGGACCCATTACGCCTCACCGGAAGAATCGATGGAGGGAACCCGCAAGACGAAAGTGCCATATGCCAGACCGCCGACCGGAATTTTCTGATCAAGCCTTACAGCGAGGATGGCGACGCCGGCTACAAATTCCGTCTGGATGTGGATGTGGAGAACCCTGAAGGGTGCGAAGCCGATCTGAGCTTGATCATCGACTGGGGGGAGGCGCAATACAATCAATATCGGGACGTGGTTTATCTCGGAACTGGCGGGGACGATTGGCAACCCTTCGAAGGGAGAATTGAGGATTCAAGAGTTCTCCTGGATTTGAAGGTCCCTGCCGGGAAGAGTCATCTGACCCTGAATCCGAGCTATAACTACTCGCGGTACATGGAGCTGATCGGTCGCCTCGATGAGGGCGCTCCATTTTCCAAATCCCTCCTCCATACGACCGACCGTGGCAGAAAAGTCTATCTTCTCAGGGCCGGGGGCGAACGGAGGACATCGAAGCGCATCCTGGTCACGGGCAGGACACATCCATATGAATCGGCCGGTTCGTATGCGGTTGAGGGGATCGTGGAGGGCATGGTCGATGGACTTTATCGGGAGCAGTTGAAAGACTCTGACGTGTGGATTCTCCCTATGATGTGTCCCGACGGCGTGGCGGACGGAATGTGCAGGTTGAATGGGCCCGGGGCCCCTGATTTGTCGCGGGAAATCGATTCTGGAAACCCGCTTTGCCAGGCTTACATGGACCTGATCAATGAAATCAAACCCACCTTCTTTCTGGAGTTCCACAATTGGATGTTAAGGAATAATGATGGCATTTTTTACCTCTCATGGTGGCCAATGATGGCGACGATCTGGCGCTTGCGCCGGAGGATTCCTGAAACCAGGAGGAAGCCAATGATCAGAGGGCTGGATCGATGGATCATGAAGCGGCGAGCCGCGGGGTTAAAGGGGTATGCCGCTGAGCACCATTCCGCGCGGTGCATGACCGTCGAGTATCCGTGGTACGGGCGCAATGTCGCGGACATCAAAGGACTGGGAATGCAGACACTCCTGGCGGTTGTCCCCATTGCATGACACGCGCTGGATTCTTGGTTTTCATCTCAGCCCCGGTACGGGCTTATTGAGGATGAAATCTTGATTCAGCCCCCGCCAGGGGGCGAAATAGAAAGCCATAGAATGAACAAAGCAATAGAAGGGTCAGAGCGGCGGAGCGGCGAAAGAACGCCTTCAATTCCCAATGGACCTTGTGTTTTTTTGGGAAGATTGTTTCATGCACCTTCGACGATTCTTTCGCCCCGCAAGCGGGACTCAATTACCTTTGGGTATCCAGCACCCCACCCTCGTCCCGCAGAAAACGCGGGACACGGGTGGGGCTACATTCTTTTGGCCCTCCGGGCCATGGATCAACCGCGGGACACTCGCCACGGCGGGAGCCGTGGGATGGGAGGATGAAATCTTGATTCAGCCCCCGTCAGGGGGCGCAGGACCTTTAGCCCACGGCGCAAGCCGTGGGATCGGAATGGGCGGCGCGATTGAAGCCCCGTCAGGGGCGCAAGAAGGCTAACCTGTATCCAAAAGGAGCGCTCATCTAATACAAAGGTTGAAATTGGAGTTCCATGGGGTGATTGTGGAATCTTCGCAGTAGGGGCGTCCGCCATGGCGGACGCCCCTACGTTGAATCATGCACGATTTTGTAGCATTTTCTATGACGTCCGTATTAGTTTGGCTTCATGAGTTATCAGAAGGGTATGATGCCTGGGGATGAGATTCTCGTTTTGAGATAGAGTACGATATTTATTTTTCCGCCTCATGGAAAATTTATCTTATAGAGTCTATTTGCTTTTCATCGTGAGCTATTTCGTTCACTTGCCGGCGCGATATCCTATCCTCGGCGCCATCCGGTTCGACCTGCTCCTGGTCGCCTTGATCGGAGCTACACTTTTCTTCAGCAAACCGAAGCGGACGGGTGAAGGGCTGAGCCTGACCAGCAAAATCCTGATCGTTCTCTGGGTTGACATCCTGGTGGGCATCCCATTCGCGGCCTGGCCGGGCACCGTCATTGGAGCGGGAATTCCAAACATGATTGCGTCCGCGATCTTTTATTACTACACCATCACCCTCATCAACAGCGAGAAGCGATTAAAGATTTTTGTCCTGGTCTTCATCGCCTGCCAATCGTTGCGGGTTTTCGAACCCTTGTATCTTCATTTTACAACCGGCTACTGGGGCGATTCGACCAACATGGGAGGGGCGAAGCTTCTCATGATGGATCGATTGGCCGGCGCCCCGACCGATACCGTCAATCCCAACGGCCTGGCTGCTATCATTTGTACCATAGTTCCCTTGTATCACTTTCTGGGCTTTCAATCTTCGTGGAAGAGCAAGCTTGTCTATCTGTGCGCGATGCCGCTCCTGGCCTACGCCCTTGTGCTGACGGCATCGCGTTCCGGGTTTCTTGCTTTTGTGGTGATCCTGATCGGAATTCTCATTAAATCGAAGAAAAAGGCGGTCATGGTCTTGGCACTGCTTGTTTGCGGGGTGATATTTGTGTCCAGTCTGGACCCCCTTCAGCGGGACCGGTACCTCTCGATCGGTGAATCCGACGTCCGGGGCGGCGAGACAGCACAAGGGAGGGTTGAAGGAGTAATCGCGGATTTCAAGGCCGGCATGGAGAGGCCTGTTTTCGGATCCGGCCTGGGTACGTCGAAAGAGTTGAACTATCACACCCGGGGAATCGCCATGCCGTCGCACAACCTGTACATGGAGACTTTCGAGGAACTGGGAGTGATCGGATTGATAATTTTGCTGACCTTTATGGGGACCATCATTTCAAATTTCCGGGTCGTTGTCAAAACGACAAGCAATCTGTTGGATAAGAAGGGTTACTTGTCGAGGCTGGGCAATGCCCTCCAGGTCTGGCTGTGGATGAATTTGCTGTTTAGTTTTGCCAGTTACGGCCTGAGCACTTACTCGTGGTATCTCTTTGCAGGATTGTCGGTGGTGGTCAGGAAGCTGGCATTGGAGATCCCGCGCCAGGTGGAGGAAGCGCAGGCACCATGACCAAGAAAATTAAGATCTTGACCGTCATCAGGCATCCAGTGGGAGGTATTCGAACCTACCTGAAGTACACATATGGGCATCTGGATGAACAGAAGTACGAGTTCACCATCCTCACGGTTGGAGGGGACGAAGGGAGGCTCATACTCAAGGATCTTGAGAAATTCGGCGTTAATCTGATAGAGGTCGAAGCGCGGCGCCCGTTGGTGGGGATGATCTGGAGGATGTTCCTAATGATGAGAGGTCGAAGGCATTGGGACCTGATCCATTCCCAGGGTTACACCGCCGCCGCGGTGGTTGTTCTGGCAGGTGTCTTCTCACGGATTTGTCATGTGGTGACGCCTCACGAAGTTCTCAGGCAGGACCAATTCGACGGTTTGCTCGGCCCAATCAAAAGGAAGATTCTGGGTTTCCTGCTTTCGCGCGCTGACGTGATTCAATCGGTGAGCCATGACGCGCAGCAGAATCTGGTTGAGTATCTTCCCGTTCTGCGAAAGCATCCCTCAAAGCTCACGGTCATCATGAATGGAATCTCAGTTGAGGAATTCGATCAAGGTCCGAGCGAGGGAGATTCCACGTTCAGAAAGGGCAATGGATTTGGGGATGAGGTGGTGTTGTTTGGCTTTTTTGGCCGGTTCATGCCGGCCAAGGGATTCACGGTCCTCATCGACGCGGTCGAGGAGATCTCAAAGAACAACGGGATCAAGCGGGACTTCAAGGTGGTGGCTGTTAACGACGGGGCCTTCATTCGGGAATACAAAGCCATCATTGCTCAAAAGGGGCTGTCGAATTACTTCCTGTTCTCCGGTTTCATCCCCAACGTCGCTCCTGTGATGAAGGAGATGGATGCGGTCGTCATGCCATCGCTCTGGGAGGCGTTTGGGCTTTTGGCAGTTGAAGGAATGATCGCGGGGGTTCCCGTGATCGCGTCAAACTGTATTGGTCTGCGGGAAGCAGTCAAGGATACCCCGGCGATTATCGTCGAATCGGGGGATTCGCATTCGATTGCTGAAGGAATGCGCAGATTTGTGAGCGATGAAATCAGGTATAAAGATGAAGCAAGGCAGTTCATTCCGGTTGCGAAATCGAGATTTGATTCTAAGGTGACGGCTGCGAAACTCGACGTTCTGTTTGATGAGGTAATCAACCATCGCAAGAAGGGGACCTTTCCTACCGGTGCAGGTTGACCGGCCTTTGATAACGGATGAGGTGTAACTAATTAGAATCCGAATTGTAGGAGGCCAAGCAAAGATATTGGGTTGGTTTTCGAAGAGTTTGATTGACTGTCATTGCTTCATGAAAAATTACCTCCGCCGATTGACCCGTGGGGATACAGTCTCGTCATCCTGTGGACACGGGATGATCGATTGAGGGATAGGTAGGGCCGCAACGTCCTTGACTGTAAACACAGGAACTCCCTTTACACTTGTTGGACAGGACCCGATGAGTGTTCTATGACACGCCTGCGCGGTCACTCCTGCTTGCATGAGATCTAGGATGATGAACACCGTTACTATTCTGTTCCTGCGTGCAAGCCCATTTTTGGGAAGCCCGGAGAAGTTGATACTGAGCCACCTGAAATACATTGCGGCTCATGACTGCAAATATGTCGTGGGTGCCTTCAACGAGCAAATGGATGGGGGAAATGATTTCCTCGAGGCGCTTTCTCGTTGTGGTGTTAAGGCGTATGCGTTGAAGGAGAGTCCGATCAACTTTTTTTCAACGCTGAGAAAAATCATTCGCGTTGTCCGAGACGAAAACATAGAGATTATTTGTACTCAGGACTATAAATCCGATTTCTTTGGCTTGCTTGCGAGGCTGGTGTTAAAGATACCCATTGTGGCTGTCTTCCATGGGCGGACATCAGAGAGCGCCAGAATGCACTTATACGAATCGATAGATGATCACTTGTTGAGATACTTCGATAGGGTCATTGCGGTGTCACACGAGAGCGGAAAGAAATTGGCAAGGATCGGCGTGAAGCCGCTCCGGATGAGGGTCATACCGAACGGAATCGATGCGGACCTCAGCACAGATGAAGTATTCAGCGACATCCGCCGGGAGTTTTCACTAGATGACTCCGATCCGCTGGTGATCTTTGCCGGAAGGTTGAGCAAAGAGAAAGGGTTAGATGTTTTGATGGAGGCAGCCGCCAGGGTTGTCGAGTCGTTCCCAAGTGGCAGGTTTATGATCCTGGGGGATGGCCGGGAAGCGCCATTCCTCAAGGCCCGTGCTCGCGAACTTGGCTTGGAGAAAAATGTCATCTTTCCTGGATTCAGGAGGGATATCCAAGCCTTCTATTCCCAAATGGATTTGTGTGTCCTCCCTTCGTTCACTGAGGGGATGCCGCTTGTCATTCTCGAAGCCTTTGTTCATAAGAAGCCGGTTGTGGCCTCGAACGTGGGGGGAGTCCCCGAACTAGTCGAACAAGGCGTCAGCGGCTATTTGGTCGAGCCCGGGGATGCGAGAGCCCTGGCAGAACGGATCCTCGATCTGCTAAGGGATCCGGAAAAGGCTCGTCACTTGGGAATGGCGGGATACGAGCGAGTCCGTGCGAAATTTGGTGTGGATCGGCAGGTAAAGGAATACACAGGGACGTTTCGAGAGCTTGCCAGAAGACGTACCCGACAGACTCTTGGCACAAATTCATGAGCCAGTGGATATGGATCAGTTGGGAAAAACATCGGAGAACGCAGTGTCTATCCGCGGACCTGGGAATAAGACTCTTTGAAAAATCGATTGATCTGCCCAGATGGATCAAACATCCATATTTATTGTTGTGGACACTTCAGGTTCTTATTAGGAATCGACCAAGTGGAGTTGTCGTCCAGAATCCATCCGTCGTTCTTGGGGCGTGGGCAGTGTTATTGAAGAGAGTGTTTCGGTATGTCCTGGTTGTGGATGCCCACAATGAAGGAATAGCCCCCTTCCTCCCGAGGTGGAGTCGGCTGTATTTTATCTATCGTTTTATTCAGAGGGGCGCCGAGCTTACCATCGTGACCAATTCGCGTTTGGCAGAAACGGTCGAGCGGCAAGGAGGCTCCCCGTTTGTTCTCGAAGATAAACTACCTGCTTTTCCAATTGGGAAAGGGATGGATTTGGAAGGGAAGGTCAATATTGTATGCATTTCAACCTTTGCAAAGGACGAGCCCTACCGAGAGGTCATCGAAGCCTCAAGGATGTTGGTCGGTCATTGCCATATTTATATGACTGGAAATTTCCGAAAGATCCCAGGTATTCAGACCGACCGCTTACCTTCGAATTTGACCTTGACAGGGTATTTATCGAACGGCGATTACATCATGCTACTAAGAAGTGCTGACATCATCCTGGATCTGACTTACATGGACGATTGCCTTGTCTGTGGCGCCTATGAAGCGGTATCGTCGGAGAAGCCAGTGATCCTGACCGACACGGCTGCGCTCAGGAATTACTTCCACCAGGGGACCGTGTTTACAAGGAATACTGCGCAAGAGATTTCTGAGGCCGTAAGGTTGGCGATTTCACAGTTGCCAAGCCTCAGGGAAGATGTCAAAGCTCTTAAAAAAGGATTGGAGATTCAGTGGGCCGCTCGGAGAAATGAGCTTGTTTCGCGTTTAAGCAGCTTGGTGCATTAGTCTGGAATCTTCGTCACGGCAACCATTTAAATGCTATGTGCGGAATCGTCGGATCTTACCAATTTGATCAACAGAAAAGGGCCGATCCAGCCCTTCTCTTGAAGATGTGCGATAGGCTGAGACATCGGGGTCCAGACGACCAGGGACAATACACCTGGCAAAATGCCGGGCTGGGGGCAAGGAGGTTGAGCATTATCGGAGTTGAAACAGGACACCAACCCATCCCGAACGAGGACAAATCACTATGGGTCGTTCAGAATGGAGAGATTTATAACTACCTCGAAATCAAAGATGAGTTGGTCAAGAAAGGACACAAATTCACCACTACCTCCGACACGGAGTGCATTGTCCACCTCTACGAGGAATATGGTGAAGACTGCGTCAGGCACTTGCGGGGGATGTTTGCCTTTGCCATATTGAACCAGAGAGAGAACAGCCTGTTCATTGCCCGCGACAGATTGGGCATTAAGCCTCTCTTCTATTCCATGCAAGGAGACAGGATCCTCTTCGCATCCGAGATGAAGGCTCTTCTCGAGGACGAGACTTTGTCGCGGGAAATTGATTTTTCGGCTCTGGATGCCTTCTTCACTTATTCCTACATCCCCTCTCCATTGACCATATTCAAGAACATCAGGAAACTCGAGGCTGGCCAGTGGATTCGATGCGATTCGAGCGGCATCAAAATCGAGAGGTACTGGGATTTTGAGTTCCATCCCGACCTTAGGAAGAGCGAAGCGGACTTCACCCATGAATTCACTCATTTGTTCGATGAAACGGTCAAATCCCACCTGATGAGTGAAGTACCATTGGGGGTTTTTCTGAGCGGGGGAGTGGATTCCGGGATGGTCGTCGCCTCCATGGCGCGCAGCAGCTCTTCTCCAGTGCGCGCTTTCACGATGGGATTTGGCGGCCGGATTGGCGGCTATCTGGACGAGCGCGCGTTTGCCAAGCAGGTTGCCGGAAGATACGGAGTTGAATACCACGAATTTGAGGTCCAGCCTCACTTGGAGGATATCATTGACTTCATCGTCGAGTCGTTTGACGAGCCGTTTGCCGATGACTCCGTGATTCCCACTTATTACATCTGCAAGTTGGCAAAGCAGCATGTGACGGTTGCTTTGACCGGGTTGGGAGGGGATGAGCTGTTCGGGGGCTATGAGCGTTACCTGGGGCTGGCCTTAAGCGATCATTATCAGAGGATCCCAGCGGTGCTGAGGCGCGGGATTGTCCGGCCTCTGATCGGTATGCTGCCAGAACAGTCAAGTGGTCACTACCGAATCAATCACCTCAAACGCTTTGTCCGTTCGGCTGACGAGAATCCTGCGGACCGGTACGGGGGCTACTTGTCTGTGCTGGACGAAAAGACGAGACGCGAGTTTTATTCCGAGGAGGTTTTGGAACAACTGCGGCCGGCAGAGACCGAACGTCTGGCCACCCAGCATTTTGCTTCATCGAACGCGAAGGATCTGCTGGATCGGGCCATGTACCAGGACTTGAAAATGTATCTTCCGGACGATATCCTGGCGCTCTCTGACCGTCTGAGTATGCACCATTCCCTGGAGTTGAGGGTTCCTTTCGTGGACCACAAGCTGGTCGAATTTTGTGCCACCATCCCCTCCGGCATGAAGATTCGTGGACTCAAAAAGAAGTATCTCCTGAAGAAGATGGCCAGGGAATTTTTGCCCCCGGAGGTGATCAATCATAGAAAACAAGGATTCGGTTCCCCTATGGCTTCGTGGCTGAGAAATGATCTGAAGGACTATTCAGAAGAACTGCTCTCTCCGAGCAACTTGCGCAAGCATGGGTTGTTTAAACAGGACTTCGCGAAGAAGATTCTCCAAGAGCACATTGGGGGGCGGGAATTGAACGACAAGCTCATCTTTTCGTTGATGATTTTTCAGAAATGGTACGAGATGTATTGCTAGAATTGAGGGCGGGGTGGCCAAATGACGACGGGCCGTGGCATCGCTCTTCCAAGATGTTGAACAGATGTTTCAGCCTATGGTTCACTTGAGAGTGCTAAGCGGAATGTTTGATAATCGGGTGGCTCAGGAGGATTAAGTTCTCGGCTCCTTTATTGCACCGTAAGGTGGGCGGGGATTTGCACTCCTCCGGTTGACGTCAGTTGGAATCCGCTGGGGTTCACGTTGTTGCTGGAATCAAAAACATACAAATACTTGTTCGTCAAGGAAGTCAGCGCTCCCTGGTTTAATGTGACCGTAATTGAACCCGAACCCCAGGCTGTCGGCAATTGAATTGTCGGGTCAGTGCAAGCCGCATAGGTGGAGGCGCTGCACACCATGACTCGAGCCCATGTCATGTCGCCATAGATATCTTTCGCCCATACCCTGTTATTGTTTGACCAGGCAGGATTCCAGGGATCAGCGAGCATGTTTTCATTTTCCATCAGATAAACATAATTACGAGTCAGTGGTTTACTTCCGGTAGCGGAGGAACATGTATTAAAACCCGATACGCTACATTTGAGCGCCCCGTCTCTCCTGAAATTGAATTGGCCACCGCCAGAGCCACATGCACTGCCCCCTCTGAGAAAGTACTCTTCAGCATGCCAATTGGTGTCTGAGAGTGCCATGTTTGGATTGAAGTCTCCGGTACAGTACCCACCCACTGTTTGCTCCAACTCAACAATGAACGCCCCTTCGTAATTATGTGCTCCGGCGTCGGGAGTCGCATTTCCACCCCTCCCGTTATCGGCCCAGATTCTAAAATCCTTCTGGTTTTGACTCGATTGGCTTGCCGTGAAGTTCGCCATCTGTCGACGATAGGTATAAACGAAAGATGATCCAGTCGTCGCTACCCATGTATCGGTAAGCTCAAGTCCCCATGCCAGTGAATTTCCATCGGGTGCTACTCCCGTGCTGGCTTTGCATGTTCCACCGTTATCACTGGACCAAGCCATGTTTTCAACCGAATTCCATGCTCTGGCAATACTGGGCCCATCAGGATTCAGGCTAGTCCTGCAACTCGCATAGACTTTAGGGGCCGCAGGACTCTTGGCACCGAAGTTGGCACCCGCGATCGTCAGTGTCGCTCCATCCGCCGGACTGCCAGACACAGAATCAATCCTCGGCTGGGCGAGCGTCAGACTGCAAGCTGATACAAGGCTGATGAACAATCCGGTCACATGCTTGAATCTCAGCAATGACATTTGAGTCCTCATCTCATTGTTATCGAAAGTCTCGAATCAGGGGCTCATTCGAGAGCATCCGATCCCTGATGAATATAGCATCAACGATTTGAAATGCAACCATGACGCGCTGATCAGCTTAATGGCCTAATGGAAATCGATGAGTGACACGCGTCACAGGTTCCCTGAAATTTCTCGGTTGGCAGAAGGCAACAAGACCAGGATCGTCTCACGACCCGCGGTGGCCCTCCCGACTTACAAGCTGACTTCCTGATGGCTTCATTACGGCCTCGACCACACTACTATACTTGATGGATGATGAAATTCAAACCGCTCTTACACTGTTCTTCGCGTTCTTGTTCATCACGTGGGTAGAAGGAGTCTTACCAGGCAAAACTGGAATCCCTGAGGAAAAAACACACTGACCCTTTTTGAGTCTCAACGAGAATTGCATTTTTTGAGCCAAAACATCGATTTTAGTAAATCATGTTTTATCAACGTGATGTGAGACTTTCAAAATGCGCTTCAGTATTCGCCGGAAGTGAAAGGGGAAGAATTCCCTGATTCTTGCGCCGGTGCGTAAAACATCAGCACAGCATAATCTTTGATAGGAGACAATATCAAGGTAAATGCTAACTCTGAATGGCAGCGGGGGGGGATCGGGTGCCACTGCGTATGAAGAGACCCCCGGAATCAAGCGGGTCGACAAATGAGACCTTGCTTGAACGGAGGCTGCGGATAACTGGGATTAACTCCGGCCTGATGATGGAGTATTCTTTGCTGATTAGGCTGGATGGTTGTCGGAGACCCGTGCGGGCGCGAATTCTCAATACCAGGCATCTTATTTAGAAAACCCTTACAGGGTTTGGGTGCCCCATGTGATGGGTCGCCCCAGGGCGCTGCCCTGGGCTCTTGAAGGTTGCCCTTTCAGGGCATGGGCGCTGGAGCAGCCACCCTTGGCGTTGAGAATTTATTACGTGTTGGCTCGGGGTTCTAGGTGGTGACTCTTCGAACCCGCCCCCGCGGGTTCGCTCTTTATGCACGCCATTTCCGGAGCGCCCTTATTTGCATTGTTAAAAATTTGCAAAGATTCCAAGATATGTTGATAAGGAGAAAAGCACCTGCAGCTTCAAGAGAGTCTCGGGAGAGGATACTTTCTCGTCGTGGTGAAAGAGCATTGGCGAACTCAACCGATGTTATGATACCGCAGCCTGTCGTGGCGGGTGAATTCAGAAGCGCGGGAGACTGGGCTGGAATGCTTGAGGCCAGGAAAAGGGGGGGTGGATATTCTTGAAGGACATTAGAAGATCAGCGTTGGTTCTTATAGGAATGCTAGGGCTGGCTTCCCAGACGTTTGCGGGACCAGTTATCACCCGAATCGTTGGGACTCTGACGCCCGGGGAAAGTCTTCGTATTATAGGAAATGGTTTTGGGACAAAGGAGCCGGCAAAGCCCTATGTTTGGGCCGATTTTTCAAAAGACATCAATCCCAGCCCTTTGGGTATCAAGACGCGATGGGATTTGATTCAGAATATCGGCTGGTCTCCGGATGATGGAGGCACGGCCAAGTCCAATAATGGCAAGTGGGCGAGCTGGACGCTGCGGGCCGACTTCAAGTATTGGACCGATGACGGCAGAAGGATTTACCTCTACAGGCGAACGAGGATGAACTTTGTGATTACAAACGTCACGCAAAGCTGGGTCACCTGGATGATGTGGGCAGATATGAAAACCCCTGCTTTTGCCGTCGGTGCCAGCAGCGGAGGAGCGGGTACGATAGGTCTAACCCCGATGGCCCCGACCGGCTTCTGGTGCAATGAGCGGAATCCGACCACCCGGATCCCTGATACCAACTGGCACACCGAAGAATTTATCTTTAAGTCCTCTTCAGCACCCGGTGTTTTCGATGGCTCGCTCGATATTCGTATGGATGGCCAATCCAGATGCAGTGGGAGTGTTATGACCCGAGACGGACACAATCCCGGATTGATGAATAACAACTTCGTGGTCCATATGGTTGGAAATAACGTTGAAGGGTGGAATCCCCCCTGGGACCCAAATAATACGGGCTGGGCCGATGATGTGTACGCCGACACGACGTGGGCAAGAGTAATGGTTGGGAATGCTCCCAGGTATCAGGCATGCACCCGTTTAGTCCCGCAGATTCCAACGGGGTGGTCCGATACTTCAATTACTGTGATTGTAAATAAAGGCCCATTTAAAGACCTGTGCAGTTCCTACCTGTATGTGGTCGATGAGAAGGGGGATGTTAACAAAGAGGGATATCCTCTCTCTTCGAATTGCGAGAACTCAATGCCATCCAATCACTGAGGGGTTCGGTTATGAGAGAAACTTAAGGGAGTCTAGTGCCGCGAGGCGCATTGGTTTCCCTCTGCTGATATTCCTGTAATTCCCCGAGCCTTGGGCGCCAACCCGGCTGAGCTTTGGATTGAGGCCGGATTTGTCAATTCCGTGAAGAATAGAAGCCCCATTTTGCATGCTTCTTCTGGTTCATTGATCCTCGCGCACTTTTCCAAAGGTTTCTACTTTAGTCCGGTCTCTCTGTACCTGTTCAACAAACCTGCAATGGGAATAGGAGGAACTATTCATGAGAGAAGTACTATTCAAGGCCCTGGGTTATTTGAACATTCTCTTCTATGCGCCAAGATTGACAAAATATTAACCAATCAGAATTCACGGTTTCTTGAGGCTGAAGAAATATAATGGGCTGGTTGAGATCGGGTACAGAACAACCATATGGCCCAGTGTAAAGTTTGCTGTGGGATCAAGCATTCCAGGGAGTCCTGCCAAGATCACGATTGGAGCCGGTTGTTCAATCGGCGACCGCACAGAGATTCATTGCTGCAGGAGCGTAAGTATCGGTAATGGAGTCCTGATTGCTTGGGAAGTGAATATCCTTGAGAATAACTATCACACCAATCTCGAGGGGACGATAAAATCGAAACCGATTCGGATTGAGGACGCCGTCTGGATCGGCTGTAGAGCGATTATCCTCAGCGGGGTGACCATCGGTAAAGGGTCGATCGTCGGGGCTGGTTCGGTGGTAACAAAGGATGTTCCAGCTGGAAGCCTGGTCGCGGGGAATCCCGCAAGATTTGTTCGGACAACTGGCCCCTGGCGGTAGCCACGAACGCGGAGCTCCCGCCACGACGGGTTCACCTTCACGTCCTCAAATTCCGGATTAATCAATGAGGGTTTTCTGGGGGTTGTGTGCGTCACGGAAGGTGATGCATGCGCTGTTGCCCTGCAAGGGCAATCTTCAAGAGCCCAGGGCAACGCCCTGGGGGCGGCGCCCAGTGATTGATTCATGGTTTGCCCTGCAAGGGCAATCTTCAAGAGCCCAGGGCAACGCCCTGGGGGCGGTGCCCAGTGATTGATTCATGGTTTGCCCTGCGAGGGCAATCTTCAAAAGCCCAGGGCAACGCCCTGGGGATGGCGCGCAAAGTTTGATTTGTGATTTGCCCTGAAAGGGCAACCTTGGTTGTTCATTGCTGGCGCCGGGTTGTACAGGTCTGTCGCCCCGCCAGCGGGGCTTGGGATCTATTTTTTCAAGCGAAGCGCATCTCGACCCAGGGCGTTGCCCTGGGCTGATGAAGGAATCCCTTTCAGGGATTTGGTAATTCAGATTGTCCAGCCCCCACCTTATTGCCATTCGTGTGTGTCCCTTTTGCTAATGAGGGCCTTCTGGGAGGTGTATGCCGGAAGGAGGACAATGCCGTGTTGCCCTGCAAGGGCAATCTTCAAAAGCCCAGGGCATCGCCCTGGGGATGGCGCGCAGTGATTGATTCATGGTTTGCCCTGTAAGGGCAATCTGCACCTTC
>JAIQFY010000010.1:0-35998 GCA_020072965.1 Terriglobia bacterium
GAACCATCGGATTGGAGAACATAAACGCCCCCAGGTTGAATCGCATATGCAAAGGAAGAATCCGGGTTCCCTCCAACGGGTGCGATAGTGAGCGGTGATCCATCGTTCTTAAAGATTCGAAGAGTGCCTGTCTCCCGAGTCGTAGAGGTGTTCAACAAGATCAGCGTGGTTTTATATCCGCCGCCATCGACCACATGGGGAAAGTAAAGAGGATCGGAATTCAGTGGCTTGGTTTCATCCGCAATGGGAGTACTCGTGATAAGGGTTTCCTCTCGCTGGTTTGTGGTGAGACGTAAAGCCACAACCGAAAGGGGGTGGCTATTGGAGCTTTTGAGTTCGAGTGATCCAAACCGGGTGGTACTGGAGAAATCCGCCGGCAAAATGAAATCGGGTGCGAGGTCGCTGAGCTGATCGATAAATTTGGCTCGATGGGCTCCGGGCGCGAGGGTCCCATTTCCGATGGCCAGGATCCCCCCGTTTGTGTCGCGTAGAGCGTAAGTAACATTCGAAGTGGTGCTGCCCAGATTGACAACTGCAAAGCCCGTATTGACGTCAGTCGTGCCGACCTGAATCGCGTCGGACTTCGCAGCAATGCCACGGCGATAATCGATGAAGATTCGGGCTGCGGGAGTGGGCGGTGAAGCGGGGACTCCGACCTCACTGACCACAGCGCCACTTTGTGTGAGACTGAACACTGCGGTCCCATAGGGCGTACTTCCCGCTTCGACGTTCAACTCAGCATAGCCGGCCTGAGTAAGACCAGTGCTCCCGATGGTCGACATAAAAGAAGCTCCGCCTCCTGACACGGATAAGCGGAGTGAGGAGTTGCCACTGCTCCTTCCGATCCTGAGAGAGTAGTCGTGAATCCCGGTGCAACCGATGATATCCATCGCCGTGACGGAGAAAGAAAACGTTCCCCCCAAAAGAGGCGTCCCTGAGAGGGTGCCGGTCGATGAGAACGAAAGACCGGGTGGCAAGAAACCCTGGGAGAGGGCGAAACGATAAGTGCCTACACCGCCACTCGCACCAAGGGATTGGTTGTATGCGGCCCCTGACATCCCGTCCGAAAGGGTGGCCGGCTGTAGAATGATACTTGGACAAGACAAGGAGCACATATTAATCATGAGGGATGAGAGGCGAAGGCTACCGCCGATCACCACAAGGTCCGTCCTGCCATCTCCGGTGAAATCACCTGCCAAAACGAGCGCGGGAGCAGATACTGTGGGGAATCCAACCGCAGCCTGGAAGGATCCATCGCCATGACCCAATAAAATCGATAAGCTATTGGAGTCAGAATCTGTCACTGCCAGATCCAGCACTCCGTCGCTATTGAAGTCCCCAACGACAACAGTATTCGGCCCCGCTCCTGCAGGATAATTCACAGGGGCCTGGAAGGTTCCATCGCCATTGCCCAAGAGGATTGAGACATTATTAGAGCCAGTGTCCACTACAGCCAGATCAAGCCTGCCGTCGCCATTGAAATCTCCCACGGTAATGGAATGAGGTCCTGATCCCACCGGGTAGTTCGCAGGGTCCTGAAAGGTTCCATTCCCTTTGCTAAGAAAAATGGACACATTTTCAGACTGAAAATCTGCCGCAGCAAGATCAGCCTTGCCGTCCCCACTGAAGTCCCCCACTGCGAGTGCATATGGAGTAGCTCCCAGCGGATAGCTTGCAGTTCCCTGAAACGTCCCATCCCCCCTTCCAAGCAAAACCGTTACTCCCCCAAAGCTCCCCCTTGCAGCCGTTATTGCTAAATCGGCCCCGCCGTCCAAGTTGAAGTCCCCCACTTGAACTGCAAAGATAGGATGGACGTGGGGAGAATTGTCTGTAAGGAAATCCACTGGAGGCTGAAAAGTTCCGTCGCCATTTCCGAGCAGCACCGCCACGCCGAAGGGCATACTATGGCCTATCGCTAAGTCGGCCTTGCCGTCATTATTGAAGTCTCCAACGGCGATCGGCCCCAAGAATCCTTGCATGGCATAACTTGCGCCGGTTTGGAAGGTGCCGTCCCCGTTCCCCAGCAGGATCATCACTTCCCCTCCTCCTAATCCTGCCAGATCCGCCTTCCCATCTCTGTTGAAATCGCCTACCGCGAGAGGGCCGAAGTTAGCGCTCAGTGTGGTCACCGCAAAACTCGGGGTGGGGCAACCGGCGCTTGCTTCCAAAGCAGAAATGAAACTGAGGCAACATACGACGACAAAAAGAACCCATCTCCAAAGCGATAAGAGAAGATTGGCGCCCACGCCGGCTTTCTTGATTATGATCATTTAGAACACACCTCCTGAAAGAAAGTCCTCCGCTCCTGGGAAATCCATTTCAATAGTGAAATCTCGGATGTAAACAAGCATTCTTGTGAAGATGGGAAGCCTGGGGCTGGGGAATTATCTTGCACCCGAAAAATCAGGCATAACCTAAAGGTTCATTTCTCATATTGCCTCTCCCAATGAAGATAGCAAGACGAGTTCAGGCTGATGTCAACATGAGGTCTGGTCTGAGCGGGGGATCTCTGGCAAAAATCAGATGGGATGTCCCTGAGCTGCCGCTCTGGACGGACCATCTCCGGCGCTGAAGCCTCAACATCGCCGGCTTTAAGACTCAATTGTAAGAGAGTGCTGAATCAAAGTCAAAGCCTTCGTCCATCCAAGGGTAATGCTGACGTTAAGTGCCGGCAAGCAACAAGAGAGTGCCCCGCAATACTGTCTTCCAAATTGATTCAGAATTGTGGGAAGAACGATCGACATCTGAAGGCGTGGAAGGAACGAACAGCTGCAGCTTTGTTGGAATCGGCCCTTCTGAAAGAAAAGAACAAGGGCGGTCCGTGAATATTAGTGTCAGTCACGGACGGTACGAATTTAAGACCGCTGCTGGAACAAGGGACTACATCCCCTCGCGGCGGGATTTGGATAATTCAGAATGTCATGCCCTTAACTTCGTGCAAGTCGGGACAATCGCCCGTCTCGGATCAGAACACCTGTCTACTGCGCGAATATGATTAGAGCGTCAGCCTGCGGGAAATAGAGGGAGATGCTCTGGAAGCCGGGTGGATGTCGGGTGGCGCACACATGCGGTCTTGGCATGTGTGCGCCACCCAGCGCAGCACGGGCTTTTTCAGACCGGCCGAATGCACCGGGATGAATCAAAGAGCGATTCATCCCGGCTACCAATCTAATCCGCCGCCTCCAAGTGTCATTTTCATGCCCTCGACACCCCCGGTCCTCGGGCGACGGACGACTCCCTCCGGTTATTTAAAGGCATGAAAACTGGTATATTCCTTAGCGAGTCATCACACCCTCGTCTTGCATTCCGGGTCTTTATTCATGGAGGGCTCTTGCCGGGCAAAGAACGAATGATGTCGTTAGTGCGGGCGGCACAAGCGGGTGATGACCTCGCTTTCGCGGAGCTGGTTCGCTCGTACCAGAACATGGCGGTGGCTTATGCCAATTCTATCCTGGGGGATTACCACCTCGCCGAGGATGCGTCGCAGGAGGCCTTCGTAGATGCCTATCGAGAATTGTCGTCATTGCGCGAGCCAGCCGCATTCGCGGCTTGGTTTCGCACTATCCTCTTTAAACACTGCGACCGTTTGACGCGCCGCAAGCGACATCCGATCACCGGCCTAAATGCTGCTTTTGAAGTGGCGTCTCCACATCCCTCGCCACACGAAACCCTGGAGTCGCAAGATGCACAAACCCTTGTCCGGGACGCCGTCTCGACTCTCTCCGATTCCGAGCGCGCTGTCGTATTGCTCTATTACATGAGCGAACATTCGCACGCGACGATCGCCGAATTTCTGGGAGTGACCTCCAACACTGTCAAGACCCGGTTATACTCGGCGCGCCAGCGATTAAGAAAACACATGAGATACCTCGAAGAAGACTTCGAAGCAGCCCGGCCGTCGAGCAACCCGCGTTTTGCAGGGCGCGTCTTGAGCGCCACCTTGCCGCTGCAGCTCTATTTCATCGACGACGACGGCAGCAAACAGGCAGCCGGGAGCACCGTGGCTTCCCGAACTGCGGATGTGCCCGCTTCCGAAACCTGGTTGATTGAGCCTCGTCGGACGCTGAATGGTAAAGACTGGGACACGATCATTGGCTTAGTGAAGGATATGCACATTCCGGGCCTGGGCGCTACGGAGCAGATGACTGATGCCCTACTTGAACGCATCTCGAAGCTCGACCACCTGACCTATCTCGACCTGCACGATTCCGGAGAACTGACCGATACTGGTCTGCGGCACCTGGCGCGCCTGCCGCAGTTACAGCATCTCAATTTGAGTTGTCACCAGATCACGGATCACGGTCTCGAGGTCTTGCGTCACCTGCCACAGCTTAAGTCATTTGAGATTTATCACCAGGGACAAGTGTCAGACGCAGGCTTGGCCAATCTGGCGCACTGCGATCATCTGGAGCGCGTGAATCTTATGGGGACCGAGACCGGTGACGGCGTCATCCAAGCCCTGACTGGAAAGGCGCAACTCAGGGAGTTCTTTGCGGGGACCAAGGTTACCGATGCCGGCCTCAAACTGTTCCACCAGTTTCCCGTGTTCAAGACGTGGAGGGGTGGCCGGGCGGCGATGTCTCTAATGTCATTCTTGGCCCACCCTAATTATCTCTGGCTGAACCTCAAAGCGCCGCTGACGAACAAGGGACTTCAAAATCTGGCGGGCCTCGAAGGACTTTACGCGCTGAACCTTTTTGGAACGACGGGACATGCACCCTTCGAAGCCAGCAACACTGCGATTACTCCTGCCGGCTTGAGTCATCTGGCGGGTCTTCCTAATCTGGGCTGGCTCGCCTGTTGCGCCCAGCTTTGTACCGATGATGCGATGAGACACATCAGGGGAATGCCCCGCCTTCGATTCCTGATGTGCCAGGATGCGGTAGCGGGCGACGACGGCTTTTTGGAATTGGGGCGCTCGCCCTCCATTGAATACATTTGGGGACGCCGCTGCTACAACCTGACGGGGCGAGGTTTTGCCGCCCTGCGGGCGATGCCGTCGCTGCGCGGACTCGCGGTGAGCTGCAGGAACGTCGATGACGAGGGATTGTCGGCATTGCCCCGCTTTCCCGCGCTGCGGGAATTCATGCCGATGGACGTCGCCGACGATGGATTTCGTCATGTGGGCCGATGCCAGCAACTCGAAGCATTGCACTGCATGTATTGTCCCGGAATGACCGACACGGCGACCGGGTATCTCGCCGGCTTGTCCAACCTGAAATCGTATCAAGTCTGGGGCGCTCAGATTACGGATCGCAGTCTGGAGATTCTGGGAAGGATGTCATCACTCGAACATCTGCGTTTTTATAGGTGCGATGGCATCACCAATGGAGGCCTGGTTTCCCTGGCTGACCTCCCGCGACTGCGTGAAGTCGATCTCGAGGGATTAAGAAGCATTACACCGGAAGGGGCTGCAGTGTTTCCCGCCCAAATCCACGTGAACTATTCGGCGTGAATTCCTCTACAATCCTCGGCGGGCCAACTCCATCGGATAGAATTGTGGAAGGGGGCTTCGTGTTCCGATGCAGGCCCCAAGAACCGGCCAGCGTCGGGCTTTGTGACGGAGCGCCTTCATCCCGGGAACTGCGAGAAGCAAGAGGGCTACACAACACCGGTCGATTCAATTACAATTGGGAAACGATATCTCCTAGTGATTGCGGATGTCCATTCGGACATACGGTCTTCAAGGGAAAGACCAATTCGGAGGGAGACTAGTGACGTGATCGAGAGGCCTGCTGATAAGGAATATGCCCCATTCTTCGCCGGCTACGTCGCTCTGGTCACCGAGCCGGATGTGATGGGAATCCTCGGAAATCAGCCCGCGGAGTTGACAGAATTGGCCGGACGGGTTTCGGCGGAGCGGGAGAGATTCCGCTATGCCGACGGCAAATGGAGTATCCGCGAGGTGTTCGGTCACCTGGTGGATGCCGACCGGGTATTTGGCCATCGAGCCTTTTGCATCGGCCGGGGAGAGCAAGCTGCCCTTCCCGGATTCGAGGAAAATCAATACGTGGCACTGTCGCATTATGATGAACGGACGCTCGCGGAATTGGCCACTGAGTTTACGGCGGTGCGCAAGGCGAACCTCATTTTTCTCGACGCGCTGGATGACGAAGCGTCGGCGCGCACCGGCGTCGCCAACAATAATCCGGTGTCTGTGCGGGCCCTGGCGTTCATCATGGCGGGGCACCTTCGGCATCACTTCAGCATGCTGCGATCCCGCTACGGCGTCTCAGCCGGGATATGACTGATCCGTATGAGTCCATACAGATGTTGGAAATGACGGGAGCCCCGCCGGCGCCCATCCCGAGAATTGGGGCTGACACTCCAAAGTCAGCTTTTCTTAGAGGTGACGACGTAGCACTCCTCGACTACCTGTTCAACTTGCTTGCTCCCACACTTGGGACACTCGGGCTTCTTCTTTTCGTATTCGGACAGCGGGATAACAAGCGAGAATATCTTTTTGCACTTCAGACATTCGAATTCGTATATGGGCATGGGGACCTCCGCAGAATTCTCAGCTTTGTTGAGGTCTATTATACGGCATTTGTCTGATGGATGGAATCTGCCTAATTAGTTTGACGAGGGGGGTTGGGAATACAACTCCTCACGGCGAATGGTATCCAATGCAAAATCCCGGGGGCACAGTGTAGGGATTCCTGAGTGGGCGACACCACGGAGGCACCCGGTGTGAGCCGCAGTCCGGCAGGATTTGACGCATTGTGGGCAAATCGAACTAAATGCCTCTGACATTCTGACACCGGTCAAATTATTACTGCCAGTCTGGAAAATGCAATGAAGCTTGTCTAGCTTTTCGAAGGGAATTGATCGACCCCCCCTTCTCCAGCTCATCGACGGCTGCTCCTAATGTGTCTTCGATCTCATTTCTCGGCACCGCAATAACCAATTCTTCGCGTGTCCGGCCCAACTCTCCGTTTTCGGTTTGAAATCCCGCTTTCGGAATAAAAATGCAGCAAGGTAAGAGGTCGGGAAGGTACGGAAGCCCTTCGGGCATGAAACTCAGGTACCTTGCGAGATCTTCCGGTTCATTCAGGCTCAAAATCATCAGATCAAAATCGGCTCCAGAGAGATTTGCATGGAGGCCGTCGTCTCTCAGGCTGATGTGCCGAACCGTGCAGCGATACTTGAAAAACAAGTCAACCCAGAAAAGCGAAGGGTGGGGGTCACAATTAACCAGAAGGACCTTGATGCGGTTGTCTAAAAGGTGAGTCATGATCCACCGTCTAATCCAGGGTCCGGGGTTCTCTAGTTGATCAAAATACTACTTGACGGGGTATACAAACAGCCTCGAGTCCTCTGAATCTGAGGCCATCAATGAACCGCAGAGAGAGGGGGCACCTATACAACGATTGCAGCACACTGGAGACCAATCAGCTCACAGGCGTCGAGACCAAATAACAGATGCACTGTCGCGTCGGCGGGGCGCAACAGATCAGGCCTCCTCATAACTCCTATCATCGTTCGGAAAATTAAATGGTGCCTTAACTACGAACCAGTTGTCCTTTCGGCCAACATTCGAGTTTGCCATGTTGCGAACCCTCTTGCCCTTCTCCAACGAGGGAGAGTTCGCATCCTAGCAATTACAAAAGGCCTTGAAGAAACACTCTTGTTCTTCCGATTAACAAAAAGACTTAACATTCCTCCCGGTGGGGGTCGCTACCCTAGGAAGAGTATACGAATCCCGTCTTAAAGATTCAAGTGGTTTGATCCAAACGAAATATTTCACAATACGGACGCACCAAACTGTTACCATTGAGATAAGCAAAAGACGAGGACACACGACTCCCGGAGATGCTCCAACAAATCGAAGCACGCAGTCCTTAAATCCCACCGCCAACATTCAGAGGGCCGAGCGAAGGGCGGCCCTGCCGCCCTTTATTGCGGAATGGCTCCGCTTTTCCGGGTAGGCCCTCTTCCTCCCTCCAACTCCTACCGCTCCGTCGAGGCTAAGCCTCGTCGGAAAAGCAAGAGTAAGCAATGTGGTTCGACTATTCACGGAAAGCCACAGGCTTCCCAAAATAATGGGCGGCAGGGCCGCTTCCACCTCACAGATGTGCTGACGCGTGTTCCGATTCACCTGTCAAATTGTTTTCTCCAGGACCAGAATTCCGGGGTTCGAAGAACGTGAGGTTCAAAGCTCGGTTTCGAGATTCCCTTTAAACCGGAAGCGGTGGTAGGATTAACGTGATTTCACAGGGCCCCCTCAAGTTGAGGACAATTTCCTGGTTCGGAGGTTGGATTGATGAGACGCGCCTGCCTGTTGATCATTTTCATTGCTTCCACATTTTGCCTCAGCGCGCAACAGCATCCCGTTGATGCGCTCAAAGTCATTCAGGAGTTCGATCGGATCGCTGCTCGAGACCTTTGGCCGGGATTCGAGCCTGCAAAGACGCCAATTGAATTCTACGACGGAATAAGTACTTATCTTTGCAACCACCCTTCCCCACCGGATGGATTCCGGCCGGTTCCCGGTCGAAGAAACGTTTATCTCTATGCAGGCCAGCATGAAACCGTGCGCGCCAACACCGGCACGGAAGTCAACGGCATCCCCACCGCCACGGCAGATGTTTCCAACCCGAGGAATTCTTCGGCGGAGGAACTCGCCGCTTTGCTGCTTCACGAGGCATTCCATGTTTTTGAGCACCAGCGCTACCCGAAATGGGGCGCCAATGAAGTGGATCTGTTCACTTATCCCGTGGACAATCCCGCGCTGCTGGCCGAGAGGCGGCTTGAGAGTGCTGCGCTGGTTCGGGCGTTGGGCGCGAAGGACGACAAGGACGCAAATTGCTGGGCCAGGAGAGCACTCGAAATTCGCGCCAAGCGCTTCGGGGCGATCCCGGCGAATGCCGCAGCTTATGAGCGGCAGGTGGAACTGTTTGAAGGGCTGGCGCAGTATGTTCAGTTCCGCTCCATCGGGAAGTCGGCCGCCCTCACGGCCGATGACTTTCCACCCGACCAGGGACAGGTTCGCCAGCGCGGGTATGCAACCGGACAGGCGCTCGGGTTACTGCTCGAGCGCTTCGATCCCGCTTGGAAATCAAAGCTTGGCGCCGAGCAGGGTGGATCGTTGGATGAGCTTCTCAGCGACCGCTTGCGTGGAATGACAATTCATGCCACATGCGACTTTGCTGCGGAGGAATCCGACGCCGCCGTGGCGCGGGCCCGACGTGATATTGCCGAATCGGCCGCCAACCGGAAGCGGCAGAAGCAGGAGTTTCTCGACGCCCGGGGAACCCGCATTGAAATCGTCGCGGGCAAAGAACCTCTCTGGCCGAATGCTTTTGACCCTTGGAATGTCATGATTCTCGGCAACAACGAAATCCTGCACACACGCTGGATCAAGCTGGGCAACGGCAGCGGCACCATTGAAGTCCTCGGGCACTCAGCCTTGACAGAGGCGGCGGGCACTCACCCTCTTTTCAACGGGGTTCATCGGCTGATCGTTACCGGTCTGGCCGACCCCAAGGTTTCCGTCAGCGAAGGCAAGGTGACCCTCACGGCCAGTGGCGTCAAGGCCACCTTTACCGGAACGGTTCAACGAGAACCGAACGTCGTTCGCATTGTCCTGCCATGAAGTCATATTGTACAGACTCCCCCCAGCCCGTGACAAAGATGTGACATTCTCCTCTTATATTACCAGCGTTGAATGTTTGTGATTTTTCTTGCCAGCAAGATCTATGGCTTTCGGGGGCGGGCATTTACGGTGAATGACAGACAGAATCCTACCTCACTGTATGACTTGGCTTCCTTTCCGCCAAAATCTTTCCCGAATCAAACCCCTTCAAATGAGGATGGCAGAGGAGCCTAAGTGCTTTTCAAAACCCTCCTATCGTCAATCGACCTAAAAACAATTTCCGGGAATTCGTTTCGCTCTTCTTCTTACGATATGAGGAGAAGAATACCGAGCAGGTTCGCCCGGGGCATGGTGAGCAGGTTTTCAAGCAATTACAGCAGCTTGGGCTTGCGAGCATGGATTTCACGTTTCTGTTACGTACTGTGATGGCCGAGAGGTCCTTGTGCCGATCACAGAACATGGAGGCAGTATGCGGATTAAGATGATTTTAGTGTTAGCACTTTTGGGACTACTTGTCATAAGCACCTCAATGTTCGGCCAAACTTTTTGGACGCATAAAGACCTGGTATTCGGTCAGGTGGCTGCCGGCGGCGGGTATGAGACGGTTCTCAACGTCACCAATCGAGGCAGTGCCGCCTATACCGGGACAATGTATCTCTTCACGGGCAACGGCGACGCTTGGACACCATTCGTCAATGGCGTTCTAGCAAACGGGACCATGAATGTTTCCATCCCCCCGGGCGTCACGCAAAGCTTTCATATTACGGTGAACGGGGGTGTTCAAGCCGGAACGGTGTTCATTTTCACTGGTAGCACTGCAAACAACAATTTCCTGGAGGGAAATCTCACCTACTTCATTCGTTCAGGTTCTACGATTACGGATAGCGTCGGGGTTCCTCCCTCGAATGAGCTCTATTTGTCTACGGTGGCTTTTGAGGACTTCTCAACAATCGCACTCGCCCTGAACAATGGAGATGCCACTCAAAGCCACATCGCGCACCTTACCCTGAGACTTTTCAATGAGAGCAATGCCAATGTGGCAACCAAGACCTTGGACCTTTGTGGTCATGCGTGCCATATGGCACAGTTCCTGAGCGAAATTTTTTCAGGAACCAGTTTAGGTCGCGGCCGACTTGAGATTTCAACTGCTGACTATCCCGTCTATGGAACCGCCCTGACATTCGTAAACAATCAGTTCTCCTCCCTGCCGTTAGGGGGTTCCCCGCGCGCTTACACGTTTACCACCAACACCCCTGCATTTGGTATCACGACGACGGGAGATGCCAGTCTGTGGGTGGATGGCATTTATGTCAGGGGCTACGTGCGATTCACCAGTCTCAACGGCTCTTCCCTCACTACTCCGGAAACCTATTTCCTGGGGGGCCGGTTAATCGGAACCGCCTTGAGAGTGTCTTTTTACGCCGACGGAGGTAACCAGGTCTTCGGGGGTCCAGCAGCGAATGCCTACATAAGAATTCCCAACTTCACTTTCGGAGCAAATTCCCTGAATGATGCTAATAATATATTTGTGGTGACTTGGGTGGATCCCGCATTCCCGAGTGGCACTTTCGCGTACGGCACCACCCGGACAGGGACGATGACGATGACCCGGACCAACTGATCCTGTTTCTCAACACGGGGAGAGTTGCTCGTTGACTGGGTAGAGGACGGGGAGGCGCACACATGCGCGGTTGGCATGTGTGCGCAACGCCTGTTTTTCTATCGTAGGGGCGCATAGCTATGCGCCCCTACGGTAAATCCTGTCGGTCTTTTGACATTTTCAATGACGTTCGTATTAGTAATTCAGGAATCGGGCAATACGATCGCGAAACCAATTATGTTTTTTCCCCAGTTCATCAAAAGTGAAAACCATGAGCACCCTTTCCCCGCCTTCCTTTGGCGTGACTCCTCGATGGAGCATGCGTCCTCCAGACATGAACAACAGGTCTCCCGGCCCCAGGGAGATTCGCTGATGAGGGAAAACTGAAAACACCTGGGGAATGACATAAAGCGGATAGAGGAGAAATTTCAGGAATCGCGTGAGTCGTGGAGAGATCACATGGATCTGGCCGTCATTGCTGTTCATCAGTGCGAGAAGGATGACCCAGGTGTGCCCATCCAGATGCCACCGAAAACCATCCCCCCGGCGCGTGTAACGCTGGACGCGCATGCTCCGCCGCGGGCTGTCCAACCACTGCAGGCGTTGGCCTGCCATCTCTTCCGCCCTCGCGAGAAGGCGCCGTTCGCCGAATGAGAAGACTTCCGGCAGGCGAGTCCGGATGACTTCCCCATCAATGACCTGATATCGCGGACCGAGTCCCCATCGACCCAGGGTCTCGACGAATAGTCCCTTGTTCCCCTGAATTAATTCCAGGAAGTGGTGGACCTCTTCCGTAGACAGGAAATTCTTGACCAGAATATACTGCTCCACCTGCGGTCCTCCCAAATTGGCACTTTGATGTGCGACTCTACAGTGATGTACCCGACTCACGCCCTTTGGGGGCGGCGACAAAAAGACCATCCAGGTCAGATTGGGAAATAAGACAACCCGAAAACAAATTGAGGATTGTCCACTTCGCGTATGGGAGTTTAATTTAATCCCAATTCATGTAGAATAACAAATATCAGGTGAGAATGCCTTTCGATGAAATACTTCATTACAGGGGCGACTGGATTTATCGGCTCTCACGTGGCTGCCCAGCTGATTGAGTCCGGGCACGAGGTTGTGGCCCTGGTCAGAGACCGGGAGCGCGCACGAGTTCTCTCCGCGCTGGGAGTGAAGCTCTTTGAGGGAGACGTTGTCAACCGGGAGAGCCTGCTCGCCCCCATGACCGATGTCGACGGGATTTTTCATCTGGCGGCCTGGTACAAGATCGGGGCGCGTGATAAAGGTACCGCTTATTGGACCAACGTCATTGGGACTCGTCACGTTTTGGAGGTGATGAAGGAATTGTCCATTCCCAAGGGTGTTTATACCAGCACCGTCGCGGTCTTTTCGGATACCCACGGCGCCCTTCCGGATGAATCTTTTCGCTACGAGGGTTCCCACCTCAGCGAGTATGACCGTACAAAATGGTTGGCGCATTACACCGTCGCATTACCGAGGATGCGAGCAGGCCTTCCCCTGGTCATTGTGCAACCCGGCGCAGTGTATGGCCCGGGGGACCCGAGCATCCTGGGCAACACCTTGCGTCAATATCTGCGACGGCGGCTTCCTATGATCCCCCGCGCCAGTGCGTTTTGCTGGGCGCACGTGGACGATGTCGCGAGAGGTCATCTCCTGGCCATGGACAAGGGGCGGCCGGGAGAAAGCTATATCCTTGCCGGGCCGAAACACAGTCTGGTCGAAACGTTCGAGATGGCAAGCTCCATAACCGGAATCAAGCCTCCACCGGTTCGCGTTCCATCGGCCCTGATGAAGGGAATGTCCTTCCTTGTTCGCCCATTTGAGCCGTTCATCCCGCTGCCCGAGGCTTATACCTCGGAAGGGTTGCGGGTGGCGGCGGGCGTGACCTACCTGGGTAACAACGAAAAGGCGCGGCGCGAGCTGGGTTATGACCCACGGCCCTTAAGGGATGGGCTGCCCGAAACGCTGCGCGGGATGATGAACGAACTGGGAATCAAACCTGAAGCTGGAGTCTCAATGAACAAAGGAGTGTGATCATGATCATCTCAGTAATAAACCACACGAACGGCCAAATCCTCGATGAGGAGATCCAGCGGGTGATTCAAGCGATCAATCGCCAGATCGCCCAGGATTTCGAACCGTATTGGAGCCTGGGAGCCAGGCTGCGGCTGGAAGGCCGTAGCGGCAAAAAGCCAAGCAAGGTGGACCTGGCCGACATGCGGGGCGATGCCGTCCTCTACCTCTGGAGCGGGGCCGATGTATCGGGCGCCCTGGGCTATCACGACACCAACAACCGCGGCATCCCCTATGGCTTTGTTTTCACTAAGCTCTCAAAGGAGCTGGGCGAGAACTGGACCGTCACCCTTTCCCATGAAGCGCTGGAACTGATCGCCGATCCCGAGGCTAATCTGCTGGTTCAAGGTCCACATCCCACCGATCCTGATCGGGCCGTTTTCCACTGGTATGAGATGTCAGATGCGGTGCAGGGTGACACCTACAAGATCGATGGAGTGGAAGTTTCCAATTTTGTGTTGCCGTTGTACTTTACAGGCGGGGACGAACTAGGCAGTCGCAACGACTTTCTGGGCCGCGCCCACAAGGGCAAGACATTGCAGTCGTTCGGCGTGAACCCGGGGGGCTACATCGGCTTTTTCGACCCCCACACCGGCAAACACAGCACGTTTTCGATGAAGGGCGACGCCAGGGCGGCAAAACGCCTTGCCCTGAAGCTCAAGACCAAAAGCGCCCGCAGCTATCGCCATCAGTACTTAACTTCAAGCCGGAACAAGACAGCGGACTTGATTGCGGTTAACAGGAATCGGTGAGAAGCCCTGCACCCCGTCAAGATGGCTTCGCTACTTCTTAAATAGGTTCTCGAAGGCCTTGCGGGGATCGTCGGAGCGGGAGGAGGCATGAGAGGTCTCGCGCTCGATGGTCACGCGGGGCGAATAAAAGGTACATTCGTTTCGCGCATCTTTCTTCGCCACGCGCTCTTCGATCGGGCGACTGCACTCGAAATGCGCCGTGGGTTCAAAGTAATTGCACTGCTTGCAACTGTGCAGTTCGAAGCCGCAACGCGGACACTTCCCGGCGTAATCCGGCTCGCCGGGAAGGATGGCGCCACATCCGGCGCAGCGGACCACTGAATGCGTCGCGGGCATATTCGGCGTTCGCGGCCCAAAAATATCGGGCCTTGCAGCAGGCGACTGTCCTGGACGCTTTTCACCCCGGTCAGTATCCTGATAGCCTCGCTGTCGGTATTTGCGGTCTCCCATCGGTTCTCCTGTTTTGCCCGGCCACGGACCCGGGGAATTGAATAATCAACTGACTAAATTCGCGCCGAGCTTCTTCCCAAAGAAGAGTCCGCCAGTCCACCAGGCTCCACCGCGGCGCGGGCTTGAAGAAAGTGTAGAACCGGAGAGGGGCGAATTCAAGGAGAATGTATCATGGATTCCGCATCCAAGATAGTTTGGTGGCGAGACGGTTTAACACTTGCGCCCTCTCGACGAGATCATTAGATTATGAGTCCTCACACTGCTCCGATCAGACTTCTCAGGCAAAAGGTAATTGCCCGACACCCGGCAAGGGAGAGATCAACATATGCCATCTGTTTTTGACAAGCTCAATTTCAAAGGGCAGCAGGAAATCCTGGTGGTGAATGCACCTCCCAGCTTTGAGCGGGAGTTGTCACGCCTTACCGGCGTAGTTATCCACCGTGTCCCCGGCGCGCTGAAGGAGGTTCCCTTCTCGCTGGCGTTCGTCACCAGGAAGCGGGAAGTTGACGCGCTCGCCAAGGCGGTGGCTTCCAAAACAAAGGGTGACGTCATTGTGTGGTTCGCCTATCCCAAAGGAACCTCGAAGAAGTACCGATGTGATTTCAACCGCGATTCCGGCTGGGACGCACTTGGCGCAGCGGGTTTCGAGGGGGTGCGGATGGTTGCTATCGACGAAGATTGGTCTGCTCTGAGGTTTCGGCGGACTGAGTTTATCAAGTCGATCCGCCGCGATCCAAAACGGGCCATGTCCCCTACCGGGAAAAAAAGAGCCGCACGGAGGTAATAGGGGAAACGATATTCGCCCGACGCGCACCTCCCACGGACAAAGAAGTCCAGCGGCGGCTATAGATTGACTTCAGAGACGCACCCGGAGGTGGCGGAGGCATGGACGGAGGTCAACAGTGAAGATATTCAATTCATTCGGGCGTTTGCGACGGCTTGTCTTGTTCTTCGTTATTCCAGCTTTATGGTTCACAGCCACCTCATGGGGCGATACCGTGCGAGATCGGATCATCGGGACGTGGCGTGGTTCTTCTACGTGTATCAATCGGGAAGTAGCTCCCGCGTGCAAGGACGAACAGGTCATCTATCGAATCAAAGGGACGGCCGGGAAACCGGATGCGGTGACGGTTGAGGCGGATAAAATCGTGGACGGGAAGGCCGTGCCGATGGGCGTCCTCGAATTCGCATACCAATCCATGGATGGCAGCTGGACGTCAGAGATTGAGACGGCTCGCTTTCATCAGCTGTGGAGACTTGTGGTCCGCGGGGCCACAATGACGGGGACTCTGAGCCTGTTGCCCTCGAAGACCATCGTGCGGAAATTGGAGCTCCACAAGGAAAAGTGATCACCACCCGGCCCGATGAAGATGATAATTCAAAGAGTCATCCCGTGACATGATGTCCTCAGGGCGGAGGGAATGCATTCTTCACACAATCGTATATGGCGGATTGAACTCCGGCACCCCTGCATGTCTCTCTGCGATCCATCTCAAAACATAGATTGTCTTCGGGTTGGTCAGCCCGCCCGTTAACGTATTTGGAACTACTTCCAGGAGGGCGTGGCTGGCCGGATCCTTGTAATAATCCATATCGGGTTCGACCAGGACACAATCCTTTCCATCAATGACCTTCCCATCGTTTTCATGAAAAGTCAGTTGGACATTCGCCTCCCCGAACTGGATCTGCTTGAAGCTGAGTGTAGCTCCGGGATGGAAAAACCCTGATCCGATCTCCGGCTTAAAATGCCCTTGCTCGGCAGCGGCCTTGACTTGATTGACGAGGGCCACGTCCGCATACGCAAAGAACCGGTCCTGCGCTACTTTCTCCCACACGATCTGCTTCAAATAATCCAGCGGACTCCCCTCGGGCAGGAAGATCTGGCTCATCGCAGTCGTGATGTTGAGCAGGGAAGCAAGCGTTTCGGGCCTTCTTTCCATCCACTGGTCATAGCGCTCCCTTGCTTCGGTTCCTGCTACACCACTGGCAAGAAATGGCAAACGCTGTGAAATGGCGTCCCATCGCGCTTCACTAAAATCGAACTTAGCTTCCTTGGGCAGCAGCATCAAACCAAGCTGTGCCTCCTTCTTGGGAGACAAACGCAACGGATGAAAACCTGCTTGATCCTTTCCAGTTGCAGAGGCAATCACAGTATAGTCATCGCCGAAGTTGTCATAAAAGGGAAGGTCAGGAAAGCGGACGCTCGGTTTCGTTTCGAAGGGTGCCCGTACCTCCTTCTGGTTGCCGTCGATCACTCGATACAGGATCTCCGCTCCCTCTCTCATCAGCTGCCGGGTTCCGTCGTAGATGTTCACGACCAGGATCGAGGATTGACCGGAGGAAGATTTCTTCGTGGGCATGACTTCTCCTTTCTTGTTTGGGCGCACCATTACGGCTCTTCCACTTCTCAGGATCTGCTGAGCGAACCTGACCGAGCCTCAGCTCCCCCCGCCTCCCGTTCGTCCTCCATGAAGACGGTCAAATACGTCATGACAGGGTAGTCGACGAAAGAGGGGCCAAGGTTAGATGACCGTGCAGGAATAGATAAGGAAAGGGACCCTATCGAGGTCCCTTATCCGAAACTCATCCGCCGAACTCCGAAAAGGAAACTGGCAGGCCTCAAAAGATCTTGCTACGCCGATGGGTGATGCGCGTCAAGCTGAATCTCGAGGTCCCGATGTTGGCGAGCAATCCCACACGAGCAGTATCGATAATCTCAGAATAAGGTGACAAGTGAATTCGGAATTCAGAGTCACCTTCAGGATTGGAGCACAGCCGCATACGTCACTCGAAATCGCCCTGACTCCCTCTTTTCTTGACAACGCCGTACGGCCGGCGTACACATGAATCAACTCGTCCCGTGTGCACGAGTCTAAGGCGGCGGAGGGGGCACTGAAGCACGCGGACTGGATCTGAGGAGGCGCGAGGGATTCTGTTGGGATCTCTGGTATAGCTACGAGAAGTTTCATAGCCTTGTTTTTTGAGAATGCCCTCCGTTTTTGCTCCCCTCTTTCATCAGAGAATTCGTGGGTTCCTGTAGTCACAATGAGGTCCTCCTCCAGTTTTCTTCGGGCAATGGATTTGTAAGCGGCCTTGCGGAACCCTGATCCGAGCGCGATTCCATTCCCGCCCGTGTACGCGGCAATGCCAAACGTTTACCTTTTAATTTGAATATTGATTGCTTTTGAACCGATGCGACATGTTCTCAGGGAGAAATGGCGATGACCACCCTAATTAACCGAGATCTTTCCCTCCGGGACATCAAGCTTACACCTCAACTGGAGGCCTTGCGCGAGGCCTATTTCCGAGCTGTGCCCGAGGTTTGCTCCGAACGACCGGCATTGATCACAAAATTCAGCCGGGACGCAGGCCTATTTGGCCGCGAGAAGATTACTGTTCTGGAGAAGGGCCGACTCTACCGAAAGGTACTGGAGCACCGGACCCCCATCGTATGGCACAAAAAGGCCCACCAGCAGACCACTGAGGGGATGAAAGAGTTTTTCTTCGAAGACAGCTCCCCTTTTGCCGGCTCCACCACCAGTAAGTTCAAGGGGGTGCCGATGTACCCGGAATTCATGGCCCTGTCCCTGTGGCCGGAACTTTGGACGGTGTCCCGGCGTAAAAGCAATCCTTACTACATCAGCGATGACGACGTGCGGAGGTTCAACCTCGATGTCTTTCCTTACTGGATGAAAGAGAACATCGTGGAACTCGCACGCGCCCGGGGAGGCGATGCCGACCGAAACCGGATCCAGCTCTTGCAGAAGTTTGTTCTCTTTCTCGCCAGCAAGCCCAATTGCATTTCGCACACGATCCCCGACTTCTCCCGCGCCCTGAATGAAGGCCTGCGGGCGGTGATCGATGACGCCCTGGGACGACGGGACCACACCGAAGATGAATCCCGGAAGGAGTTCTACCAGGCCATAATCGAGGTAATGGAAGGAGTGATTGCATACGCGCACAGGTTGGCTGATGCTGCAGTTGTGATGGCGGACGAGGAAACCGATCCCGGAAGGAAGACGACCCTGGAGGAGATCGCACGGATTTATCGCCGCGTCCCGGAGCATCCCGCCGAATCGTTTCGAGAAGGATTAACCACGGTCTGGATCTGCTGGACAGCACTTCACCTGGAAAATCCAAATGTCGGATTAAGCCTGGGGCGGCTGGATCAGGTCCTTTATCCCCTCTATGACCGGGACATTCAATCCAACCGCCTGGCCGAGGAGCAGGCGGTCGAACTGCTGGGTTATCTGTGGTTGAAGATTGGCGATCACGTCCCAATGATCCCGAGCGCCGGGGAGCAACTGTTTGGGGGGACCGGCTCGAACCAGGCGATTACCATTGGCGGCGTGGATGCGGACGGCCGCGATGCCGTCAACGATCTCACATATGTGATGCTCCGGGCCATCGAGTTGATGATGCTGCGGGATCCCAATCTCAATGCCCGCTACCACCCCGAGGTCAATGAGGACGCCTACCTCCGGAGGTTATGCGAAGCGAACCTGAACACCCGGGCCACGCCCGCGTTGCATAACGATCGGGCCGTCATTCTCGCCCTGACCCACAGTGGGCACACCCTGGCGCAAGCCCGCGACTACGGGGTCATTGGGTGCGTCGAACCCGGGAGCAACGGACGCTTTTATGGTCACTCGGGCGCTCTTTTGCTGAACCTTCCGTCAGCCCTGGAGTTGGCGCTGTTCAATGGCCGGCATCGGCACTTTGGCATGGAAACCCTCGTCAGCCTGGAAACCGGCGCTCCGGCGACCTTTACCTCCTTCGAGCAATTCAAGCAGGCCGTCAGGAAGCAGATTCTCTGGGTTGTTGACCAGGCCGTGGCCCTCAACGAGCTGCTTGGAAGGACTCATCAACTGTTCTACCCGACCCCGACCCTCTCGGCTCTTTTTGAAGGTCCGATGGAAAAAGGCAAGGACTTGATCGAAGGAGGCGCCACCCTCAATGCGTCCGGAATCGCGGTCATCGGGCTGGCCGATGTCGCCGATTC
The DNA here is from genome assembly GCA_020072965.1 of Terriglobia bacterium. GTDB lineage: Bacteria > Acidobacteriota > Terriglobia > JAIQFV01 > JAIQFV01 > JAIQFV01. Next base: position 19,500 of record JAIQFY010000010.1, read on the forward strand.
CCTGAATGCGATCGAAAGACTGGTTTACCAGGAGGGACGGATCCAGTTCTCCGAGTTTCTCAATGCCCTCTGCCGCAACTATGAAGGATACGATTGGCTCCTGGCGCGCTTGAGAGATCCGGAGAAAACACCCCGGTTCGGCAACGACGATCCCCAGGCAGACAGAAACGCCCTCTGGTTGACCGAGACGCTCCATGAGTCTGTAAAGGACAGGCAGAACTACCGGGGGGGCAAATACCGGGTTGGATACTGGACCATGACCAATCATGCCGGGTTTGGCCGTCTCATCGGGGCCACACCGAATGGGCGAAAAGCCGGGGAGAACTTCTCGAGCGGCCTAACTCCCAACTCCGGAGTCACCCCCTCTTTAACGGCAACGCTGCATTCGGTGGCCAAGTTGTCGCCACAGTTCATCACCAATGGCATGGCCGTGAACCTCAAGTTCACGCCCAACGATGGTAACCCGGAGAAGATGCTGGACACCTTCGTCGCCTATGTCAAAGGCTATTTCGATGCGACTGAAGACGAGCCCGCCGGCGGAATGGAGATCCAGTTCAACGTCACGTCCCACCAGGACTTCCTGGAGGCAGTCAAAGATCCCGGCCAGTTTGACAAGCTCCTGGTGCGCGTCTCCGGCTACACGGCTTACTTCAAGGACCTGAACCCGCAGATGCAGAAAGAGATTATTGATCGGACGGAATATCTACTCTCGACCGGTCGGGCAGTACCGTACGAACCATTCCAACTGCCCTGAGGAGGCGATCATGGCTACAACTTTCCGGAAACTCGCCCTTCGTCTTGTTTCCGCCGTCTCTCCCGAGGGGGCTCAGAACTCGCTGGTGCGGCGGTTCTCGAAACCCCTCACGGACCAGTTGTGCGGGAAGGTCACTGATGACTTCATGGAGCTGCTCCTCCGAGGCATGGAATTTTCGTTCTCCCTCTCGAAGGGGTACCGGGAGAATATCAGGGACTTCGCGGGAACTTACGTTTTCAGGACTGACGATGGAAAGGTCGGTTGTTCAGCGGTGTTTCACGACGGCGATATGGAGGTCGAGTCGGATGTCTGTTTTCCATATGAGGTTCGTGTCTCCTTCAAGGACCCCAGGGCACTCTGGAAATTCCTGTTGGGGGAAAACCAGGATATTCTCGATTCCATCCTGGCTAATGAAGTCGAGGTGGATGGAAACCTGAATTACATCTACAAATTTGGGTTCTTGGCGAGAGACCTCCAACATCGACTGGGAGTGGCATGAATGGAAACCCGTCGTCCACTTATTGTCGATGTTAAACGCGACAGCCGGGAGGATGGCCCGGGAATTCGCAGCGTGGTGTTTTTCAAGGGGTGTCCCCTACGCTGCGTCTTTTGCCATAACCCCGAAGCGCAACAGTCGGGGCCCGAGGTCGCATTTGCTGAGGAGCATTGCATCGGGTGTGGGGCGTGCAAGAAAGCTTGCCCGCGCATGGCCATCGATCTTAACCGCGCTTCGCGCATCGACCGGACGAAGTGCGATTATTGCGGACGATGTACCGATGCCTGCCGCGGCGGCGCATTGCGGATGATCGGCACGTACTGGCCCGTGGAAGAACTGGTACTACTGCTGCTGCGAGACGCCTCCTTTTATCGGCATTCCGGCGGCGGTGTCACGCTTTCGGGAGGCGAATGCACAATGTTCCCCGATTACGTGCGTTCCCTCTTGCAGAGACTCAAGGCCCACGGAATTCATACCGCCCTGGAGACTTCAGGCTATTTCGATTACGAGGTGTTTGCCCGCAAGATTCTTCCTTACCTGGACCTGGTCCTCTTTGACCTCAAGATCATTGACCGCGAAGAGAGCCTCAGGTATTTGGGACGATCGAACGAAAGCATTCTCAACAACCTTCGCAGGCTCCTGGCGCAGGACACCGTAGAGGTCCGACCCCGGGTGCCGATTATTCCGGACATCACCGATACGCGCGACAATTTCAGCGCAGTGGTCAATTACCTTTGCGAAGCCGCGGCCAGGGAGATTTCTCTGGTTCCCTATAATCCTCTCGGCGCAGCCATGTACACTCGTCTCGGCAGGGCGATTCCCGATGTGCCATCCGGCTTCATGAAACCTGAGCGCGAGGAACAGACCTTCAAAATGTTCCGCGAGATCATTGAGAGAAAGAGGGGGCAACGCCGGCAAACCGAAGAGGCTGAACTTCCGGGCGTCCAGACGCCCCTCACGCCTAAGACAGAAGAAAATCATCTCTAGACGAGCTCGCGTGGCGGAAGCGTGTCTTCATCCTTACTTGGGGATTGCAGTGCGGCGTATCCCCAGTCCGCAGGCCCCGCCGCGTATGCTCGGGCCAGTCATCCCCTCCCAATTGGACCCATTCTGAGATTCATCGGGCGTGAGATCCATCCTTTTGCCCATCAGGGCAAGCTGAAGTTCACATCCACCGTGGTCACGACCTCGACCGGCGTGCCGTTGAGCAGGGTAGGTCTGTATTCCCATTGCTTGACAGCATCTGTCGCCGACTGCACCAACAGCGGGTGACCACTGACCACCTGGATATTGACAACCTTCCCATTGCGATCAATGAGGACGCCCAGGACCACCGTGCCTTGAATGCGCGCCTGCTTGGCGAGCGGGGGGTACTCGGGTGGAACCTCTTGGATTATATTGTGCGCCTGCACAATGCCACCGACTCGGATGCGCTGGACTCCAGGTGCCGCTGGCGGAAGACCTTCTTCAGGTCGCGCCGTTGTCATGGGGGGGATCTCGGCGGCTGAGAGTTCTCCCCTCCCCGGTCCGGGCAGGTAAATTCGAACCACCATGACGTTCTGCCCACCGGGGGGGAACAGGGCGATGCGTAAATGCTCGTCGAATTCCCGCACGACCTGCAGCAGGCGGTCCATCTCTCCAAATGTTGCCAAGCTGCCTGCATGAATGGGCAGTTTGCTGAGCAGCGCGTCGCGTGCTGAATCAGTCAATCCTTCAACAACGATGTGACTGACGGTGCGAGGGGTTCCGATAGCACTGTCTGGAGCAGCGGGAGGGTGTGGCGGTAGCTCACCCTTCGATGGTGCAGTAGGGGGAGGGGGTGGCGCCGGGACGGCTTCAGACTTGCCAGGTCCGGGAACACTCGGAGGTGGAGGCTGACTTAACTGAAACTGGATCGAGACTTCGACCTTCTTTCCCTCCATACCCCGGGCATAGTGCCATTGCAGGACGGACTGCAGCGCGGTGCGGCGCAGCTCCGAGGGTCCGCTGATGATGGTGGCGTCATTCACAGTGCCGTCGTTGCCGACGAGGACGTTAAGAACCACCGTGCCCTGGATTCCCTTCTCTCGCGCTGCCTGGGAGTATTCAATACGAGCGCGATGGATGAGGTTGGCCTCGCCACTCATCACCTTGACTCCCTCCGAATCCGCCACCAACCGGGGCGTAGCCTTGAGCGGCAGCGACCCGACGACCAACCATCCGCCGACAGCGAGCGCGCCAACGCCCGCGGCGAGCGATAACCACCACCTTCGTTTGGACATTTCAACCTCCTTGACGATACTCGCGACGCGCGCGGCGAGGTGGTGCTTTTTCAGAAACGACGGCGCGGGCGCCAGGTTGAGTCGTTCCCGGACCCCCGAAACGGCCAACAAAGCATCGACATAACGATCGCGCGCCTGAGTGCACCGGATCACGGCGCGATCGACGGTCTGCTCACGGGAAAGCTGGATTTGCGCAAGGAGCCACCACAGGGCGGGATGGAACCAAAACACGGTGGATACACATTCTTCAAACACCGTTTGTGGCCAGTCCCGCCGCCCGACGTGGACCAACTCGTGCCAAACTACCAGGGCCTGCATCTTCGGCTCCAGTTCCTGGAACCCGCGAGGAAGAAGCACCACCGCTTTGTTGAGCCCAAAGGTGACTGGTCCCGTCAGCTCTGGACAGACCCTCAGTTGGGTCCAATTGCGTAAGCGGAACTGAACGGCCCGAACGGATTCGGGAACCGGATCCAGCAGAACCGAGACGAGCCTCAACCGGCGCAGACGATAGAGGCCCAAGATCAACCACCCCGCCCGGATCCCCATGCCGGCAATTAGCACCGCAAGAATGAGAGGGCGCGTCGGGAACGGCGGAGGTGGCGGATTCACCGGCGCGGGCACACTCATGGCTACTCCCGATCCCATTTCGCCTGAAACAACCACAATTCCGCGCTGCCATGGTTGAATCAGGGGGAGAAGCAGGCAGGCGACCAATGCGATCTGCCAGTAGACGAGGCGGGCGCGCGGGTCGTGCATTTTGAACACGAACGGAGCCAGCCCGACGACCCCCACCAGCAAGGCGATTTGCCCGCTGTAAGACCACAAATTGCTCCACGCCAGTTCGGTCATGACTTCTTCCCGATCAACCGCGAAATCTCCTCCAGGTCCCGAGAGGTCAGTTTCCGGTCTTCCACCAAATGAAGGAGCAGGGGGGCGGCGGAGCCGTTAAAGACCCGTTGGAGGAACTCCCGCACCATCGCCCGCACGACCTGCCGCTGCGGCTGGGCCGGGCGGTAGAGGTACGCCCGATCGACCAGGGTTTTCTTCAGGTGATTCTTTTGTTCCAGGATCTTCATCATGGTCATCACGGTGGTATAGGCCACCTTGCGACGCTCCCGCAGGGTCTCGTACACGTCACGGACGGTCGCCTGCCGGCGCCCCCACACGATCTGCATGATCTCCAGCTCCAGGTCGGTCAATGTCAATTTCTTGGGTTTCATACTAATACTTTAGTACTAAATAATAGGTAATGTCAAGAACACAATGATTTCCCCGTTGGGTCTGTTCAATTGTATAAAAGTTCAGACCTGACCCGAGGAATTGTTGACCCGAGGAATTGTTTGATGACATGCAAGACCCCCAGGAATTACGCTCGCTCCCAGCGTGGAAGGTGCACACACTGACCGCTTACCGCAAAGACACATGGAGCCTCAGCGTCACCCGTAATCGCCGCTTGACGTTACGTATCGACATTGCAGAACGCGAAATCTGCGACCTGAATTTGGAAGACTACCACTAGGATAAAAGGAGTCAACACCATGCGTATGAAGAACCCACCCCATCCCGGAGATTTCATTCGGACGGAGATTATCGAACCTGCGGGCCTGTCGGTGACGGCGGCGGCTGCCGCGCTTCATGTTTCCCGGCCCGCGCTGTCCAGCCTGCTCAACGGCAAGGCTGGCCTTTCCGGGGACCTGGCGCTCCGCATCGAGAAAGCCTTTGGGGTGAAGATGGACACGCTCATGCGGATGCAAGTCTCCTACGACATCGCTCAAACCCGCAAACGCGAGAAACAAATCCATGTGCGGCGCATTCACCCGCTGGCGGACGTTCACGGATGAGGGATGTCTTTCTGTTGGAAAGGTCTGACCTGAGGATCTCTTACGCGGGGGATCTATGATAGAATCCATTCGCAATATACAGGATAAGTGGAGTATTGCATGACTTTTTTGGTTGAGCTGGAACAAGAAGAAGATGGACGCTGGATAGCAGAGGTTGTAGAACTCCCTGGCGTCCTGGCCTATGGTGGGACTCAACAAGAGGCTCGTGCGAAAGTGCAAGCCCTGGCCCTTCGCGTGGTGGCAGAGCGGCTTGAGCATGGTGAAATTTCCCCTGAACTAGTAAATGTCTCGTTTGCCGCAGCATGAGCCAGTGGCCATCCACCAAAGCGAAACGTGTGTTTTCCGCCCTTCAGCGGATGGGCTGGAGTATAAAACGCCAATCCGGTTCGCATATCACACTCTCCCGCCCTGGCTGGGCTGATGTCGTGTTTGCCTTTCATGAGAACGTGGAGATAGGCCCCCGTATGTTGGCACGACTCGCAAAGGCAACCGGCTTACGTCCGCAAGATTTATAGGTCTTCTCGCCTCGCGGATCCTCGATTTTCTGGGGGGAGGTCTCAAAATTCAACATGTAGACTCGTTGATTTCTGAGGCCAGGCACGATCGTTTAATGATCGCCGGCAGTGGCGCGACCAAGGCGACTCAATCGCACGTCGCTAGGCCCAATTGAAGAAAATGAACGAGCAAAATCAACGATTTATTTGCAATGAACTGTTAGAGTTGGTAGTTCAAGCTACGCTTCAACGTTCTCCAACGTACGCAGAAAAGGCATCAGCAAAAAGAAAGGGTGAGTTTCGTGAAGGATTGCGACGCCAACTGGAGACAATTGCGAATCAGTACTCGGGAAAAGTTAGTGAAGACAAACACATTGAAAACATAAGGAGACTTTCGGACGAACTCCGCAAGAATTTTTCTGATTGTCTAGTCAATGGTCGCTTTCGGATAGGGAGTGCCCAAAAGGCTCTGAACCTCCACTTGAAATATCTTTGGCGTCTTGGGAGGATAAGCACACCTCCGCATTGTCCCTTTGACTTTTTTGTCATTAACAAGCTATCCCTCGATTCGCCAATAAGCTGGACTAAACTCGATGACATCGAGGGCTACAAGGAACTTGTAGAAGACGCAAAAAGAAAAGCCAATGGCGTCAGCTTGGCAGAGTGGGAATACGAAGAGTATGAGAAGGAGCGCGAAAAGGCCCGCGAAAGGGCCAGGTCTCAAAATTCAACAAGCTGAGTCGTTGATTGTTGAGACCGGGCACCAACAACTCTGTTCAGAACGCGCGATGTGTGCGCCACCCGTCGTCCCCCTTCACCGCGTTTTAGGGCGGCCCGCAAGGAAAAATGTGACCTCACAACCCCTATTTCTTGCCCGGCAGCGAGTCTGCTATCTCAGCGATCCGCCATTGTGTTTCTTTGATTTCCTTCATCATTTCGAGCCGGAAACGGATGATGTGATAGCGTAGAACAATGGGGACCCAAATTAATGCAATGAATAGGGCGCATAGCGCGAACCAGAGCCTCTGTTCAAAGCTCTTGGAGAAGGCTGCAAGGAGAAAGAAGGCAGTACTAAAAAGTATCAAATAAATGCCGATCGGAACAGAGGTCCATTTTTCCCGGCGGATTGCTCGGCTCTGTGATTCGAGCATGGCTTCGATCTCCTTCCTGTATTTCCCGTGCAGAGAAGGGGCGTGCTGTTCCTGCAATAAAAGATTCTTCCCAATTGAACTTTGATCTTTCGTCTCAGACACCTTTGTGTGCCTCCATGGCCTGACGTAGAGCTTCTTTTGCATTGAAGAGGCGAGACTTCACGGTGCCCACTTCGCAGCCCACAACTTGAGCAATCTCCTCGTATTTCATTTCCTCAAGGAAGAAAAGAGTCAGGACCTCGCGGTGAAGGGCATTCAACCTAAGCATGTGCCAATGAATTTCCTCGGCTGCTGTGCGATCCCACCCGATATCAGAGGACTCGCAGGATATGACCTCTCGGTAGCCATTTTCGGCGCGCTCGCGCGCCATTTCCCGGCGTATGTGCGTCACTACCTGGTCGTGCGCGATACGATAGATCCAAGGGCGAAAAGAGCCCGCGTCTCGAAGATTCCGTATCTTGCGGAATATGGTAATCCAAACCTCCTGGAGGAGATCGTATGCGGAACCTTCGTCGTGCACGAAGCGCCGGACGTAATAGAATAGTCTATCTTCCATAAGGTCCACCAACTCCCGAAAGGCTTCTGTCTCCCCGAGTTGGCACCTCAGCACAATGACCTGTTCCCGAATTCTGCCGGCGTCGCTCATTGAACCTCATCTGTAGGTCGTCTCTCGGGGCGGAAATGTTCACTGAGGATTTAGCAGGTTACGTTCAAATTATAGCCAATCCCTTCAGGACGTGGCGGAGAAAGATTTCCAGTCTCAATGCTTCATCCGATTCTCTCATCGTGGAATGTCATGGAATTTGTTTATAATGGGCCGAATCAAGCCTGACCTTGAACCCGGAGAGAATAATGAAAGCACTCCTTGCTGTTCTTTTCGTTGGAGGGGTTATTCTCGCGACTCTCGTGGCATCGCGGCCCTCCGCGATCCCCTCTGATCAGGATCCCCTCCGATTGCCGGACGAGAGACATTTGCACAACATTCGTCAGTTGACCTTTGGGGGTCAAAACGCCGAGGCCTACTTTTCGGCGGATGACAAGAAACTGATCTTCCAGTCCACACGTGACGAATATCCGTGCGACCAGATTTACACCATGAATATCGATGGATCTGACGTGAAAAGGGTTTCCACCGGCCATGGGCGCACTACCTGTGCCTACTTCTCTCCGGATGGAAAGCGAATCACCTTTTCATCGACCCATCTCGCCAACCCGGAATGCCCGCCTCGACCCGACTACTCACGGGGATATGTGTGGCCCGTCTATTCAGGGTATGACATATTCAGCGCTCTGCCCGATGGATCCGACCTGAAGCAGATCACCCACACCCCGGGCTATGACGCCGAAGGTGTTGTCTCCCCGAACGGAAAACGAATGGTGTTTACCTCCCTTCGGAATGGAGATTTGGACATTTACACCATGGATCTCGACGGAAAGAACGTGAAACAGCTCACCCATGAATTGGGATATGACGGCGGGCCGTTTTTCTCATACGATGGCCGATGGATCGTCTATCGCGCCTACCACCCGGAGTCCGAAAAGGACATTGCCGAGTATCGCGAGCTGTTAAAACAAAGCTTGATTCGCCCAACGACCCTCGAGATCTGGATGATGAAAGCCGACGGGACTGGAAAACGGCAGATCACTCACAACGGCAAGGCCAATTTCGCCCCGTGTTTCTTTCCGGACGGAAAGCGAATCATTTTTTCTTCAAATATGCAGGATCCCAAGGGAAGGATCTTTAACCTGTATTCCGTTAGAGTGGACGGTTCCGGCCTCGAACGCGTCACCTACAGTGACGCCTTCGACAGCTTTCCGATGTTCAGTCGAGACGGGAAGAAACTGGTCTTCGCCTCGAATCGGAACGGCAAGGTCCCGCATGAGACGAATGTGTTCATGGCGGAATGGGTTGAGTGAAGAAGAAGTGGCCAGTTACCAGTTCTCAGTTGTCAATTGCCGGTTCCTCGCTTTCATTCCGCACTCCGAAATCTGCAATCCGAAATCCGCATTCGGCATTCCGCACTCCGCAATCCGAAATCCGCAATCAAGATGAGCTGCCGCGTTCAGGCCTGGACGATCAACTGCCGCAACATGTAGGGGAGAATTCCGCCGTGCTGGTAGTACTCGACTTCGATAGGGGTATCGATGCGCGCGGTGACGGGAACATCCTCCTTCCGGCCACTGGCGCGATGAATGGTCAAGGTCACTTCCTGGCGTGGCTTGAGGCCTCCTTGAAAACCCGTAATATCGAATGTCTCTGAGCCGTCGAGATGAAGAGACTGAGGGCCCATGCCTTCCTTGAACTGACAGGGGAGGACTCCCATCTGGACCAGGTTGCTGCGGTGAATGCGCTCAAAGCTCTGTGCGATCACCGCACGGATGCCCAGCAATCGCGTCCCCTTGGCCGCCCAATCGCGGGAGCTTCCGGTACCATATTCCAGGCCGGCGATCACGACCAGCGGGTTGCCCTCGGCCTGGTATTTCACAGCGGCGTCGTAGATACTCATCTCTTCCCCATCGGGCTGATGGACGGTGACGCATCCTTCCGTCCCCGGTACCATCAAGTTTTTGATCCGCACGTTCGCGAATGTTCCGCGCGTCATCACCCGGTCATTGCCGCGGCGCGAGCCATAGCTGTTGAAGTCCTCCACGGAGACGCCCTGTTCATTCAGGTATGAACCTGCCGGAGAATTCGGTTTGATCGCCCCTGCAGGGCTGATGTGATCAGTAGTCACCGAATCACCAAAAATGGCCAGTGCCCACGCCCCGTGGATCTCTGCGATGGGTCCAGGCACTAACCCAAGACCCAAGAAATAAGGCGGCTCCTGGATATACGTGGACTCCGGATCCCACTTGTAGACCTCGCCGCGCGGGCTGGGGATCTCGTTCCAGAGGGGGTTCTGCCCGCCAAAGTCGCTGTAGAGCCTTTGGTAGGTTTCAGGATCGACCGCTGTGCGCATAGTGTCTCGTACCTCTTCGAGGCTGGGCCAAACATCCCGAAGGTAAACACTCGTGCCGTCCTTGCCCTTTCCAATGGGCTCATTCGTCATATCGATCGCCACCGTGCCGGCCAGCGCAAAAGCGACCACCAGCGGCGGGCTCATCAAGAAGTTTGCTTTGATGTTCTGGTGAACCCGCGCCTCAAAATTGCGGTTGCCGCTCAGAACACTGGCGGCGATCAGATCATTACGCGTGATCACCTCCTCGAGGCGTGGCTCCAGGGGGCCGGAATTTCCAATGCAGGTCGTACATCCATAGCCGACAAGATGGAACCCCAGGCGGTTGAGATAGGGTTGGAGTCCTGTCTTTTGAAGATACTCCGTGACCACCCGGGAACCGGGAGCCAGCGAGGTCTTTACGGCGGGACGGACGGAGAGTCCTCTTTCGACAGCCTTCTTTGCCAAAAGCCCCGCAGCCAGCATCACGCTCGGGTTGGAGGTGTTGGTGCAAGAGGTAATCGCAGCGATGAGGACGTCTCCATGGCGGAGGTCTACTTCAGCATTCGGAAACTCCTCTTCGGGCACTTCCTCCATCCGATCCGGTGTGGGATGCTCGTTGATCATCTCCACTTCGTCCAGCGTAGCGGCGGCGCTCAGGTTGGAGGCCCCGCCGGGGGCCAATTCCTGCACTCCGGCCGCTGCCACAGGGTGAGGGATTCGCTGTGCTTCGCTGCCCATTGCTGTGCTGAACCGGCGATTGATCTCCTCACTGGATTTGTTATAACCGCCCTCCTGGACCGGTTTCCGCATTAGCTCGAGGAACCTCTCCTTGATCTTCGGCAGATCGATTCGATCCTGGGGCCGCTTCGGCCCTGCCACCGCGGGAACGACCTCATGGAGGTCCAGTTCGAGCAACTTACTGTATTGGCAGTCACCTTTCCCCGGTATGCCAAACAGTCCCTGCGCCTTGAAGTAGTTCCGAACCAACTCCACCTGCTCAACGCTTCGACCCGTCGCGCGATAGTAGGCGCACGTCTCTTCGTCGACAGGAAAGAACCCCATCGTCGCCCCGTACTCCGGCGACATGTTCGCAATCGTAGCGCGGTCGGGCACCGACAGCCTCGCAGCCCCCTCGCCGTGATATTCCACAAATTTCCCCACGACCTTGGCCTTCCGCAACATCTCGGTGACATGAAGAACCACGTCGGTCGCGGTCACGCCCTCATTCAACCGTCCGCTCATATGGACGCCGACCACGTCGGGCGTCAGGAAGTAGACAGGCTGGCCCAGCATGCCGGCCTCGGCTTCGATCCCTCCGACACCCCATCCGACGACGCCTAACCCGTTAATCATCGTGGTATGGGAATCGGTTCCCACCAGGGTGTCAGGATAATAAACTCCTTCTTTCTCGAGCACCCCCTGGGCCAGGTATTCCAGATTAACCTGATGGCAGATCCCGATGCCCGGGGGAACGACTTTGAATTTATTGAATGTCCCCATGCCCCATTTCAGGAATTGGTAGCGCGCCCGGTTGCGTTTGAACTCCATCTCCATGTTGAGCTGGAGGGCTTCAGCGATTCGGGCCACATCCACTTGCACGGAGTGGTCAACCACGAGATCGACAGGCACCAACGGTTCGACCCTTTTCGGGTCCTTGCCCAGCCGGGCCACCGCCGAGCGCATCGCCGCCAAATCGACAAGAAGAGGAACGCCCGTAAAATCCTGCAAAAGAATCCGCGAGACGACAAAGGGAATTTCTTCGGTGCGTTCGGCAACAGGGCGCCAATGGGCGAGGGCTTTGACGTCTTCCTCCACGATTCGCCGGCCATCGTAGTTGCGCAGGATGGATTCGAGGATGATGCGGATGCTCACCGGCAGACTCGAAATCGGACCCACGCCTTCCCTTTCAAGCTGAGGCAACGAATAAAATTTTCCGGTTCGATCACCGGCTATTTTAAAGGTCTGGAGTGAATTGAAAAGATTGTGAGTCATTGACTGTGAGCCTCCTACCATGCTAATTCGAGCGGCGAACGGCCAGCAGGGCCAGGTCGTCCGTCTTGGGTGCTCTGGCCCGGAATACCGACAGGTCTTTAAGACAGGCACTCACCAGGTCCCTCACCCCAAGCGAGCAATTGTCGGAAGCCAGGCTCGACAACCGTTCAATTCCATATTCATCGCCCGCTTCATTCTGCGCTTCTGAGACTCCATCCGTGAAAAGGAGGAGGGTGTCGTTGGGAACAAGGCGCAGCCGGGCCGATGAGAATTGCTGGTCACAGAAGACCCCGACCGGGAGGCCCGTAGCGCTGATGCGGGTGACGTCGCCGCCATGTATCAGCAAAGGGGGTAAGTGCCCTGCATTGCACATTTCAACCTCTCCGGAATTGCTGGCTCTTCCACAGACCAGGGTGGCATAGTGTGTCGGGAGCGTGGTCTCGCAGAAAACACGACTGGCCCGCTCGACGAGTTGATTAAGAGGCAATCCCACGGAAATCAATGTGCGAAACATCGCGTGGAGTTGGGCCATGAGCATCGAGGCCGCGACTCCTTTTCCCGACACGTCCCCCAGGATGAAATAGAGGTCACCCCCTTCGACGTTCACCAGGTCACAATAGTCACCGCTGATCGCACCGGCAGGCTCATAGTGATAGGAGGCCTCCCACCCATCAAAATTCATGCTTTGCTTCGGAAGTAATCCACTTTGGATGCGCGCCGCCAACTCGAGGTCCTTTTCCAGGGCGCGCTGCTGGACCGGGGTGAGGTGATCCACGCAAAACTGGACCAGTGGATCTGCCACCAACCGATCCGTTTCAATGGGGTCATGACAGACTTCACACAAGCCATAGGATCCCGCGCTGAGGCGCTCCAGGGCAGCATCAACCTGCCTTAAAAGATTCGAAAGGTTTTCCGGCGCCGGGGCCGCCAGCGTCGCGGCCTCCAGTTTGTGACGGCGATCGAGCAATTGCCCCCTCATCATATTCTCTAAGTTGGTAGTCATAGTGTTCCCGCTCAACCCGGATTAACAATCGGTGATGGATTAACCTTCCGGAGAGACTGCGGCTCTCCAGTTCAACTCGGACACACGCTTATGAGTGTCTTTCCGGACACGACCATCAATTCGTCAGTGTTCTCTTGAGATGCCAGTTCAGTAGAAAGCACCCCGCCAGGCGTCTTCAATGCCATCAAGAACCACACAGAGTGCATCGGTTCTGCCCGCCTTGACCAATTGAACAGCAGAGTATACCCCTGCCGGGCGGAGGCGACAAGATGACTGATCCAAAAAATCAGCGCTGCGGTTATCGGGGGTATGACTTCATAAACTACGGGCAGAGTAGTTCTGCAACAGAGGCAAGGCACTGCAAGGACAGTGAATTCGTCAGACCTTTCAGGACGCCTTCAGCGCTGGGTCATGGACGGAGCCTCTTCCACCGGCAACGATTCCTCTCCGGTGACGGATTCCATCACGGGGTGTGGCCGCACATGGAACAATCTCCCCACCCATGATCGAAATTCTTCAAGATAGAGGAAGTAGACCGGCGTGATGTAGAGGGTCAGGAGCTGAGACACCACGAGTCCGCCCACCACGGCAAGGCCCAATGGCCGGCGTGATTCCGCTCCCGCGCCCACTCCCAAGGCAATCGGCAGCGTGCCCATCAAAGCCGCCATCGTGGTCATCATGATGGGGCGGAACCGGATCAGGCATCCCTCGTAAATTGCTGCGAAGGGGTCCTTTCCTTCTTTCCTTTGTGCCTCCAGAGCAAAATCAATCATCATGATGGCGTTCTTCTTGACAATGCCGACCAGCATGATGATTCCCACAAAGGCATAAATACTCAGGTCCACCTTGAAGATTATCAGGGTCAGCAAGGCTCCAAATCCTGCGGAAGGGAGTCCGGAAAGAATCGTCAAGGGATGGATAAAACTCTCATATAGAATTCCCAGCACAATGTAAATCACGAGAATGGACATGATCAACAGAAGACCCAGGCCTTTGAACGAGGCCTCAAAGGCCTGCGCGGTCCCCTGAAAGCTCGTGCTGATGGTGGCGGGCAGGGTTTCTCGGGAGACCCGGTTGACATCAGTAACGGCATCTCCCAGCGAGACCCCCGGCTTGAGGTTGAACGAAAGCGTAACGGCGGGGAGCTGCCCGAGGTGATTGACTGTCAGGGGACCCAGATCCTTTGTCAAATCGGCGACGGCATTCAACGGAACCAGTTGTCCGCCGGAAGACCGCACATAGAGCAATGAGAGGGCCCCAGGATTTCTCTGGTACTGCGGCTCCAGTTCCATGATGACCTGGTACTCATTATTCGGAGCAAAGATCGTGGAAATCTGGCGGGAACCGTAGGCAGTATAGAGGGCATCCTCGATCTGTTGGGCCGTAACCCCGAGAGCTGACGCCTTGTCCCGGTTAATCACGACATTCAGCTGAGGGTTTTTGATCTGCAGGTCGCTGGCAATGTCCTGGAGACCCGGCAGTCTGCGCAACTCCGTCTCCAGCCGCGTGGCGCCCTGATAGAGCACCTCAGTATCCGGGCTTTGAAGGGTAAACTGGTACTGGCTCTTGGTAAGCTGCCCTCCGATCCGGATGGGAGGGAGATTCTGCAAGTACGCGCGCATCCCGGGCACAACGGCCAGCTTCGGGCGCAATTCTTCGATCACCTCATCGGCGCTGAGCTTTCGATCCTTGCGTGGTTTCAGGCGCATGAAGAGCCGACCCGTGTTGCCGGCGGTGTTGGGGCCTCCGGCTCCGACGCTCGACATAAATGAATCCACATTGGGATCCTGGGCCACAATGGCGGCCACGATCTTCTGATGCTGCGCCATGTCGTCAAAAGAAATCCCCTGGGCCCCTTCAGTGAATCCAAAAATCTGGGAGGTGTCTTCACTGGGGAGAAAGCCCTTGGGAACGATGACAAAAAGATATCCCGTCGCAACGAGCAGGACGAGGGACACCACCAGGGTGACCAACCGGTATCTTAAGACTTTCTTGAGGCTCCAATTATAGACTTCACGCATGCCGTCGAACACCCGCTCCGACGCCATGTAAATCCGGTTGTGTCTTTCTTCGCGGGGAGGCCGGAGGAAACGGCTGCACAACATCGGGGTCAGGCTGAGGGAAACAAAACCCGAGACCAGAATGGCCGCAATGATTGTCACCGCGAATTCATGGAGGAGCCGCCCGACGATGCCGCCCATGAAGAACACCGGGATGAACACAGCGGCGAGGGACAACGTCATGGACACAATCGTAAATCCGATCTCTTTGGCGCCGCTCACCGCCGCCTCACGGGCGCTTTCCCCCATCTCCATGTGCCGTACAATGTTTTCTAGCATGACGATGGCATCATCCACCACAAACCCGACCGAGAGGGTCAACGCCATCATGGAGAGATTGTCGAGACTGTAATCCAGAAGATACATCACCGAGAAAGTCCCGATGATCGACATCGGGAGCGCCAAGCTGGGGATGATCGTCGCCGAAACGTTACGCAGGAATAGAAAGATGACCAGGACCACCAGGAAGACGGTGAGCTTCAAAGTGAATTTCACGTCATTGACCGAATCGCGGATGGAAAGAGACCGGTCGTAAAGAACGCCCAAGTCCACAGAAGCTGGCATCAGCTCACGGAAGCTGGGCATGAGGCTCTTGATGGAATCCACGACCTCGACCGTGTTGGTCCCCGGCTGACGCTGGATGGCCAGCACCACGGCCCGGGTGTTGTTGAACCAGCTGGCCACCTTGTCGTTTTCCACACTGTCGATCACTCGGCCGAGTTCATCCAGACGGACGGGCGATCCATTGCGGAAGGCGACAATGATGGGCCGATAGGCGGCCGCATCCGTGAGTTGGCCATTCGCCTGAACCACGAAGGCCTGATGAGTCCCCCACAGGGTTCCCGTGGGCAGATTCACGTTGGCCTTCTGCACGCTGCTGGAGACCTCGTCGATCCCGATTCGACGGGTGGCCAGGGCCTGCGGATCCACTTGAACGCGAACCGCATACTTCTGCGAGCCAAACACCTGCACTTGCGCGACCCCGCTGATCATCGAGATCCGCTGGGCGATGAAAGTCTCGGCATACTCATCCACTGTGGAGAGGGGCAGGGTGGGTGAACTGAGCGCCAGGTAAATAATGGGCTGGTCTGCCGGGTTCACCTTCTGATAGATCGGCGGTGTCGGCATATCCGGCGGGAGCTGCCGGGAGGCCTTCGTAATCATGGACTGCACGTCCTGCGCCGCGGCGTCAAGGCTTCGACTTAGATTGAACTGCAGGGTAATTGAAGTCAGTCCCTGGGCATTGGTCGAAGACATCGAATCCAATCCCGCGATCGTGGAGAACTGACGTTCGAGCGGCGTTGCCACCGCCGAGGCCATGGTCTCAGGACTGGCGCCCGGCAGACTCGCAGTCACTTGAATGGTTGGAAAATCCACATTGGGGAGATCGCTCACCGGCAACAATCGATACCCGATGAATCCAAACAACAAAATCGCCAGCATGACCAGGGTGGTCATGACCGGCCGATGAATGAAGATTCCAGCAATACTCATGAGCTCTTGACCTC
>JAIQFY010000010.1:36017-188210 GCA_020072965.1 Terriglobia bacterium
GCTCTTGACCTCAGTAGCTCTCAGGCCGCTCTTAATTTCCACCCGGGAGCCCGGCACAAGACGGAGCTGGCCGTCAGTGACGACCGACTCGCCGACTTGCAGCCCTTTCTCGATGACGGTGTCGGCATCCAAGGCCGCACCCACCACCACGGGGCGCGACTCGACAGTTCGATCCGGCTTTACAACGAAAACAAACTGTCCTTCCTGGCCCGTTTGGATCGCCCGAGTGGGAACGATTACTGCATTGGGCCTTGCACTCAGGGTCAAGACCACATTGACGAACTGGCCCGGCCACAGGCGACGGCGCGAGTTGGGAAAGGTCCCCTTGAGGAGGATAGTCCCTGTGTTGCTGTCCACGGTGTTGTTCACAAACGTGAGGACCCCTGGTTCCGGTGATCCCTCATCATTGGGGATGACACCCTTGACCCCCAGCTTTCCCGCTGCCATGTGTTTCTTGATGTCCGGCAAAAACTGCTCCGGGACCGAAAAATCTACATAAATCGGGGTAACCTGATTGATCACGACCATTGATAGGGTGTCATTGGCCTTGACGACGTTTCCTTGATGAATGAGGAGACTTCCGGTTCGCCCGTCGAGGGGAGAATAAATGGAACAGTAAGAAAGCTGAACCTTGGAGTTTTCAACGGCGGCCTTATCGGCCCGGATGGCCTCCTCCAAGGTGTCATAGCTGCTTTGATACTGGTCGGCCAGTTGTTTGGGGACTATTCCCTGCTGATATAAATTTGCGTACCGTTGAGCCTGATCTGAAGTGTACTTGACCTGGGCCTGGTCCCGGGCCAGATTGGCCTCCGCCTGGTTCAATGCAGCCGCGTAGGACCGTGAATCAATGGAGAAGAGAAGTTCCCCTTTCTTCACATCCTGACCCTCGACAAAATTGACCCGCGTGATCTCGCCATTCACCATCGCCTTCACGGCGACCGTGGAAAAAGCCTCACCGGTGCCGATGGCGCGAATCTCAACAGGAACTGTCTTCTGAACCACAGCAGCCACCATGACTGGAACGGCACTCCGCATCTGAGGATCCGGCACCTTCCCGGGAGCGCTCTTGCCCGAACAACCGGAAAGCAAAGCAACACTCAAAAAAACGGAAGCCAGGGACCCAACGACCGGGTTCCAGCGTCTCGCCGAGTTCTTCACCCTAGGATGATTGCAAGGATAATGTTCCTTCAAAAGATTTCTCCTGGTTTAGATTCCCGGGGAACCGCCTTATGACCATGCCGGCTCTCCCCCCACCTAATAATCAACCACTCCTAAAGCGCCAGGCGAGCCCGGTCGCCCTTCTCGGTCGCAGTACAACTTTAACATCGCCTGATACCCTTCTTCAAATCCTCCGGCAAATTCAGACACGAGGGACGCCCTGCAAAGCGACGGCGTTACGAGAGACTGCTTTGTAATGACTTGCACCAATGCGGATCCAATTCATCGTCGTTTCGCTCTTCCATCCGGTTTGAGAGGTGCCCCCGCTCGAGCTTGCATTCCCTGCAACCAAATATCAGTCAAAACGTCGCTCACCTGCTTGCGATCAAATTTCTGATAGTGCTTGCCGCCGAAAAGTTCCTGAATCAAGAAGTGATAGATCACCATCCCCAGGAACCCGCGGGCGGCCAGAAGCGGATCCACCCGCCGAAACCTCTTTTCCTGGATGCGCCTGCGAATGTGCGCCGCCAGGGCTTCATAGTTCTCCGCCACATAGGTCCGGAAGAAGCGGTGTGACAACCGGTGATTTTCCAGGGCCGTAAAGAGGAGGAGCCGACTCAAGGTGGAATCCTCGGTGTTGCGGCGTAAAATGTCCTCGGCAATTGAGGCAAAGATGACGCGGTCGTTCTCGCTCGAGTGGAGCGCTGCTGCCAGTTTTTCACGCTTCCCAGCCGTCTGACACTTGCTATCAATGACAGCCCAGTAGAGGTCCTCCTTGCGTGGAAAATGTCGGAAGATGATGGCTTCATTCACTCCGGCCCGCTCCGCAATCTGCCGCGTGGTCGTGCCCTCGAACCCCTGGAGTGCAAAAAGGGCCATGGCCACCCGCATGATTTGCTGACGGCGGTCCGCAGAAGCGATCCGACTCGATGTGTGTGCCATAGTAAGTAATCACTTACTTTGTACCTGTCGGTGAGGGTTGTCAACGAGAAGTGCGCGAATTCCAAGGAAAGAGAAACATCTCACAAGCTGGGAACGAGAAGCAGGGCATCCTCTTTCACCAAGGGCTGCGAGGAACAACCGGAAAATTCAGACTTCTCTCCTGGGGGGCCAGGTGAGTGAGATCGGAAAGGCGGTGGGTACACGGTCAAGAGGAATCCAATCGTGGAGTCGGGGGGATGTCCTGTCGACATCGCGGGTTTTCTTAACTCTTCCGGGGCAATACGTAAAACATCACTGCAAAATAATGACACGCGCTTCCCGCCAGGACGAAGAGATGCCAGATGGCGTGGTTGTAAGGAATCCTCTTCCAAACATAGAAGAGGATCCCGGCCGTGTAAATCAAGCCTCCCAGGACGAGCAGCCGGACTCCGCCCATTGGAATCATCGCCAGCATGGGTTTTATGGCGACAATCGCCATCCATCCCATCAACAAATAAATTGACACCGAGGTGACCTTGAAGTGATCCACGAAGAAGATCTTGAAGACAATCCCAAAGATCGAGAGCCCCCAGACGATGCCGAACAGGGTCCATCCCCACCCCCCATGAAGGAGAACCAGGGTAAAGGGGGTGTAGGTCCCGGCGATAAGGAGGTAGATGGAACAATGATCGATGATCTTAAGGGCGTGTTTTATGCGAGGGGATTGAACGCTGTGATAAAGGGTAGAAGCGGCATAAAGCCCCACGAGCGTGACCCCATAAATTCCGCAACTCAAAATATGCAGCCGGGACCCATGAATAAACGCCAGCGCCACCAGCACGCTCAACCCTGCCAGGCTTAGTGCCAACCCGATGCCATGCGTCAGAGCGCTGGCAACGTCTTCAGCGGTCAAAGTTCTCATCGTCCGCATCATGTTCTAAAGATCCCCGTCCCGAAAGCTAGTCTCAGTCAGTGCTCCCTTACAAGGGAGCGAGAAACGGAATTCTCCGTTCGCTGCATCCTGATAGGAGAAAAGCGGTCCTGAGGATTCTAATGGAAGCCGGATTGAGATGTAAACCGCAATCTTTGTCGAAGGAGCCGGGGAAATCAATTAGTTCTGCACATGGTGTGGTCAGACCGGGACATTGGACAAATGGGGATAACTGGAACAATGCCTATCAAATCTGGACACTGTGAAGATGTCACAAATCGGGGCGATGAATGCAGCTTGGTCTATGCGATGCTCAATTGTCCAATGTCGGTCTGACCCTGGTTATTACCGCTACCCATACGTTCTGATCTCGAGGAGATGCTTGCTGGGATCGTTGAAATATATGGTAGGCGCCATACCCCGCGCACCGGTCTCCTCCCCAGGGCCAGCATTCGATCCGACCGAATCGAACGTAGAACCAAACTCGATCCCAGCCGATTTGATTCGATTGAAGATCTGTTCGAACTCCTTCCGAGATACGGAAAACGCATAGTGCTCGAATCCGGGTGTCCCCCAAGGAGCGAACTGGATCTGAAAATCGGGACTCACTCTCACGACAGTGAAAGGTCCATCCGTACCCTCAACCGCGAATCCCAGAATCGATGAGTAGAACTCAACGCTGGCCTTTAGATCGTTGACCTTGATGATGATGTGATCAAGGGTTGGCATGCCTAGACACCTCCTCGTCGCCTAAAGTTCAAATTGAGGGGCAGCCCGCTGTTGGGCTGTCCCGCTCGAATGCAGGGTTAGGCGATAGCGCCTCGAATCATGGTTGGAGTGGTTCATTTTGGCGCATGTCCACCGCGTCTCAATAGCGGCCATATATTTAGCAAGAGAGAGACGGCGAATGCGGGTAAGGCTACGGCGAAGTTTCGGATGGCCGTTTCGTTTTGGACAACCAGCGCCTTGATGCGAATCGCCTCTACACCGTGCCGAATCTCAATATCGGAGCCCGAATTCAAGATGGCATCTATGGGTACTGATGTCACTAAGTAGGCGAAGTATGCAATTGGAGCGATGGCAAGAAAGTGAATGATGGCGTAGGCGAACAAGCCGAGCGACTCAGCGATCAGTACTGGGGTGCCAAGTAATTGACGAAGCTCCGATGATTTACTGTTTGGATCAAGAGCCACGCTCATGCTGCCAAAGAGGATTATGAACATAGAGAGGTTTCCCCTGAGGAATATAAGCGGATCCGGTGATGTAAGCTCCCGTTGCAGCCCGTCGAATTCCTTGAAGACGCCAGAACTGGACAACAGGCCGAATAGTAATGTGTAGACCGCTACTAGCTTAAGCAGCCCCGCTATCTTGTCTCTCACCGGCAAACGAGGCCTGATCGCTATGAGCCATAAAACAAAGGCGACCAGCCCCATGTAGAGGACAACAGTGAGAATTGATACTAGAGCCCTCACAAGAACCTCCTATCGCCTAACGTTGCGCTTCAGTTTCGTTTTGCCCGCCGCGGGCGAAGCGTAAACAGGAAGCGATGGTTGGGGTACTACTTCTTCCTCTTTTTGAGCAACTTGTTTGCCTCATCGACAGTAAGTTCTTTGAATTCAAGCTTCGAATAGATGGCCTTTTTGGATTTTCTGTTGTCGTTGCAGAGAACACCTAGCTTGAGAGTGCCGCCCCACGAGTAGTATGAACCCCGTTTGCTTTTCCCGACCCAGTAGGCAGCCTTGTCTCCAGATACAACCAAGTACAGCTCGTATGACTTGCCATCTTGAGGAAAGAGAGTGGATAGTTGGAATCCACCCGCGAAACCAAAGCCCAATTCCCTGATATTCCAAGGGGTCACAATCACGGTCATAGAAAATGCCTGTTTCCTTGGAAGGACTTCTTTAAAAGTGGCATATCCTCTTATCTGAGGCAACACCTCTGTGAATACCAGTGTGTTGTATGTTGCGCTCCAAGAATCTTCGGGCACAAACGAGAATCTGGATATATTCTCGACGCTCAGGAAATCGATCGTTTCGGGTTGACCCTGTTGTCCCTGGGATGGGCCCGACTTCTGAAGCGTCTGAGAGAACGTCGACGACGAGATGCTGATCAGCAGGACCACGGCAAGAATCTTCACCCTATTCATTCTTCGCCTCCTTATCTGCCCAACACCGGGGATAAGCTGCGTGGCGACGTTGTACCGCGGGCGCAACGTTGATTAACTTTCTGATTTCTATCGCTGACGTATGTTGTCTTTAGATTTCACAACTTCGGATTCAATAATTGCGGCCGTGACGAACCAGCCCGCTCATTGGCCTTGAGGCGGCTGCCATAGCTCGACCTTGTTTCCCTCTGGATCCATGACCCAGGCAAACTTCCCATACTCGGAATCGTCAATCTTCTCGAGCACATTGCAGCCTTCTTCCTTCAAGACCTTGACCAAGGCGTGGAGGTCTTCCACTCGGTAGTTGACCATGAAGGAAGCAGAGCTCGGAGCAAAGTGATTACTTTCCTGCGGATCGATTAACCAGGCAGTTGTACCTGCAACCGGCTTGCCCTCGGCGTCGGTCCAATCGAAGGCAGCTCCGCCCCAGACTTGGACATCGATTCCCAAGTGCCGCTTGTACCAAGCCTGCAGTGATGGAGCGTCTTTGGCCTTGAAGAAGATGCCGCCGATGCCAGTGACTCGTTTCATGTGACCTCCTATGTGGGATGATAGTGAGAGAAATATTTCTTCTGCGACCTAACACCGGGGATAAGCTGCGAAGCGGTGTCCGCGTCCGAACGCGACGGCGCGGGCATGAGGCGGCATGTCCATCCTGGCAACCATGCCGCCGAAAGCTTCGTCAGCTTCATCCCCTTGTTCGACGGAATCTGGATTGCTCCACCAGCCCTGCCGTCCGTTCGCCCATGGCGAGGTCGAAAGCTTCACGCAGAAAGGGCATGACGGCGCGCAGGTCCTCTGTGGTTCGGACAAAGGCGACGTGTGAGACGCGCTTGCCGCTTGGTCCGCTCTTCACGAAGTGCGGTGCGCTCACCTTGCGACCGAGGTGGACCACCACCCGAAGCGCATCCCGCATTACTGTCAGGTCCGCGAAGATGCGGGTCGTCCGGAATAGCGCATACCGGTCACGCGTGACCACCTCCACATCGCCGAAGCTCCTGACCGTGGTCTCGAGTTTCCGGTAGAGATCGGCAAGTGCCGGTGGCCTGCCTTTGAGCAGGGTCGTGGCGCTGCCGACCCCGCACGCATGACGTTGGTGTGACCGACGAAACGCCCGACTACACCGGGGACATGCCCAAGTCATAACGTCCTTCTACACGGCGTTGCCGCGAGGATCTTCAACTCCACTTCTTCCCGTCGAACATTGAATGGATTGATCCGCATATCCTGCGGAAAATTGGTATTCGATCCGCCTAACACGCCGATGATTCGGCGAATACTACTGCGATAAGCTTTTCAACATCGCGCACTTGCGACCCTTGTTGCTTTTTATCGTGGCGTGTTAGGCGGATCGATATAACATCCTGTTGCTCCATTTCATAGCTAATCGAACAGGTCGCATACTCCCTATGTTAGGGCCGGTCTCAAAAAAAGGACAAGTTGAATTTTAAAATATGGTCGGGTCAGATCAGGATGGCTTGGTTTCGGCGGACCGCCTCCATGGCCCTGGATCGGGCCCAACTCCACGTCCGCCAGTCCATGCGTTCTTGTGGCGACCATCGCTTGAGGATCCGTGAAGCAAGGAGGGCGCGATGCTCCGCGCTCAACTTCGGAATGGCTCTGATCATCTCTGGTACGGCGTCCGCACTCAAGGAAGCGACATATCCGGCATCGAGCGGGTGTCCTGTGTTTTCACGGGACAAGTTGACTCGAGCGATGAATTGATCCGGATTCACAATGTGGAGAGTGAAAACGAGCAGGAAACCGGCCATCATGGCGCCAAAGGCGAAGTGCTCCCGCCGGCCACGGAGCACCGTGACTGAAAACCAGAGAAACACCACTGCCAGCCACGCCATGAATGTAGTCGTATAGAAGCGTTGTTCCGTTAGACCATATTCTTGTTGATACAAAACCATGCGCTCAAGTGCAGAAATCATAATGACGAACACAAGGGCCAACTGGAACCCCGCCAGCCATCCAAACACTCGCCGCTGTGATGGCTGCTCCTTGGGCATGAGCCAATGGCACGCAAGAAGCAATGGAAGGACTAGTGCCGCCACCGCCACCAGTTCAAAAAACCCCCTGCGCGCGTACTCCGCATAAGTCAGCCCCGGAGAAACCTGTATCCACTGCGCACCACCAAATAGGTAGCGAACCTGGACCAGGACGAAGGACAAGAAGAGAACATTCAAAGACGTCAGGACAATGCCGATTTCAATGATTCCCAGGGAGAAGGTCGGTGTATGCCAATCTTTGACGGTATGGATTTCTGTTCCAAAGATCAGCCCCCTCAAGAAACCGCCGGCCAGCCAGGCAAACAGTACCACCATAAAAAGGTGCGAAAAGACGCTCTCGACGTTTATGTGGAAAATATCCTTTATAAAATGGCTGAAGATGGCGTCGGCCCCCGTCAAAAGTCCACCGAACAGCAGCAGCAGGGGGAGCGCAATGAGAACACCTTTCACCACGGCAATTTTATGCTGTGAACCTCGATCCTTGACCGCATCCCGCCAGGAGATATCGCTGGAGAGGAGCGCCAATGAGCCAAAAGCCGCGTTCAGCCCGACGAGGACGGATCCCAGACCATACTCGGCCAAACTGGAGCGAAGGACCGTTCCGCCCTGGGCACGGAGCATCAAGAGCGAAAGGACAACCAGCAATGAGAAGATATCGAGCAGCTTCAGGGTGAGCGCATCGCGCCAAGCAACCCCGAATGAAAAAAGAACCCCGCTTAAGAGCAGCCAGTGGCAGTTCCGGGCAAAGGCGTCATCGCGCCATCGCCGGGCGGCAAGAACTACGGCGCAGCCCGCCAATATCCAGAGGGGAAAGTTGAGTCCCCACGGGGTCGGGCGTAAGAGGACGTCGGCCCACAATCCCACCGTCAACGCGAAGGCAATCAATTTCAGTCCTCTGGGGGTTTTTTGATCCATCGCCATTCTCCTCGAACATGAGTGAAAGAGACTGCTTTCCGCTTCGGTTCTAGAATCCTGCGGCAGCGGCGAGGGACTCCGGCCCCCTCCCACATCTGCAAGGCGTTGGGAGAGGTCCGAGCAGAGCTGTGGATGGAGCATCCACTCGGCTGAGCTGGAAGAATATCTTCTTATGGAAGAAACTCTCTTCATGGTTGATCAGGAAATGAGCAATGGGGTCACGGTCTGTAATCAGGAGGCGAGGGTTCTTGATCTCTTTGGGGAGTTCAAAGACCAGATAGGTCGTAAAGGATTCACCCGGGCGTAACGGCTGAGTCATCGGAACGACCGGACCCATGCACTGTTGTAATGCCCTCATCCCGGTTGCGGAGGGTTCATAATTTCTCCCGTATTCGTCCACAACCGCCACCCAGCGCGGGCCCGGATTCAAAGGACCATTGCCACGGCGTGGGGATATCGTTCTCTCGTCAAACCATACTTTGAGCTTCGCGACGTATAACCTCCCGGCGGGGAGGAGCTGCTCCGGCGGGGTTCCCAGACTCTCAACAGACTTCACTTCCTCCAGTATGTAGGCCAGGTGGCAGTCAATTTCGCAAAAATACTTTGGCTGCCCCAGTGCAAGCACCTGGTCCCGGCTGGTCCATGAAAACAAGAGGAGGGCTGTCGAGTAAAGGACAACCACGCCAGCCGTTGCGGCCAGTGCGGCTCTAAAAACCTTGGGCCATCGAGATATGACTGCAACAATGAGGCAGACCAGCCCGACACCAACTAGAAAGCAAGTTCCAAGAAAGGACAGTACAACGAGTGGGGCGTTTTCAGGCATGAAGGCCATAAAATTCTCCTTTCCAAGCTTTGACGGCAACCAGAATAGACCGAATCGAATCCCCTTCCACTAGGCACGGCTCAAGGACCGCTAGACACCATAGAGGATCACTCAGACGGCCGCCGCTTCCGGGATCCGGCCAAAGCGCCTGTGACGGGAGTGGAATTCCTCAATGAGGGATTTGAGATCCCCCGAGTTGAAATCAGGCCAGAGCACCAGAGTAAAAAAGAGCTCTGCATAAGCGCTTTCCCACAGAAGGAAATCACTCAGGCGCTGTTCACCCCCGGTGCGAATAATCATATCGACTTCCGGTGCAGCTGGTTCAGCATGCATGACCTGAGCCAGCCGGAGGGCAAAGGAGTCCGGGCTGGGGCTGTTGCTTCCCTTGAACTGCAGCGCGGTTCGCACCAGCGTCTCGCGGGCGGAGTAATCGATGGCCAGGCGCAGGAGGAGCCGGCGACCGGCCCGTGTTGCTTTTTCGGCTGACACCATGTCAGCCCGCAATGCCGGAGGGAGCCGATCACGGCGGCCGATCACATTCATACGAATCCCGCCCCGGGCATAAGACGCCGCCTCGGCCCTGAAGAAGTTCCCGAAGATTTCCATCAATCCCTTAATTTCATCCGGAGGCCGCTGCCAATTGTCCGAAGAAAAGGCAAAGAGCGTCAGGGTCCCGACGCCCAGGGCGGGTGCGGCTTCGACGAGGTGTCGCACCGTCCTGGCGCCCGCGCGGTGACCGGCCGTCCGCGGCCAACCCCGTTGTGCGGCCCAGCGGCCGCTGCCGTCCATGATGAGGCCCACGTGCAGGCCCGATGGGATCAACGATTGCAAATTACTTTGTTTCATAAAGTACAATCCCAAAAAAAATCATCCCGAGGGGGTGCGACTTCGCATGGCCCGAATCAGCGCCTCCATATGATTGAGGTACCGATCAAGGGCGCGCCGTCCGGCGGCCGTGAGCCGATACTCGGTCCTGGGAACCCGACCCTCAAATGACTTGGTGCAGGCCACGTACTCCGCTTCTTCCAATTTACGGGCATGAACACTCAGATTCCCGTCCGAGGTGTCGAGTAGCTTCTTCAACTCATTGAAGGTCAAGGATTCGTTCACGGCGAGTGCGCTGACAATTCCCAGCCGCAAACGCTCGTGGATGAGGCGGTCGAGTTCCGGCGCCCCCTTCCCGGCCTGGCGGCCGGAAATGCTTTGGAGCCGGCGCTTTTCAACGGCCGGCTTCGATTCACGCCACGAGGAAAGAGCGCTGGACTTAGCCACCATACCTCCTCGCAATGAGAGTCCCGAACAGAATATGCAAACCGCCAAAGCCCGCCGCCAGGAAGGCATTGGACCACGAGGCGGGACTGAGGAGCGCGATGATCCCCAGGATGGCGAAGCAGAGCCCCATAAGCGGGATGATCCGGATCGAGAATGCCCCTCCCGTCATCACGCCCGTGCCATACATCAACAGCCACAGCCCGGGAATGACCTGAATCT
Source organism: Terriglobia bacterium (assembly GCA_020072965.1). Lineage (GTDB taxonomy): Bacteria > Acidobacteriota > Terriglobia > JAIQFV01 > JAIQFV01 > JAIQFV01. Next base: position 46,436 of record JAIQFY010000010.1, read on the forward strand.
GATCGGCCCGATAAAGCGCCACCGTCAACACGGCTCCCGCCAGCAGGGGTGGCGTCAGGCTGAGGGCGAATTTCCGTCCCGGCACGGAAAAGACCGGCAGTTGCGCCCTCCTTGCCTTCCAAAAAATCGCCACAATGCCGATGGCGAGGGCCAGGAGCGCCTCCATCAACCAGCGCGCCATCCAGACCTCGGCTGACGAACTCCGCGACGCCCCATAGGCGGCGATCAGAGCCGTGATCCCCATGACCACGCCCCCCTTCCCGGGTACCGCGGTGAATGACGAGGATCGCTCCATCGTCGCGCGGATGAACTGCAAATTTTCCAGGGCATGCGTGTGTAAACCGGGCGGGTCGGCCAGATAGGGGCGGCGCTGCGGATCGACCGTCATGGGCAACATCCTAGACGAATATTCTGTTTTGTCAAGTACTTTGTTATGCAAAGTAAGGCATTATCGCCGAGGCGCAGGGAGGACGGAAAGCGGGCGCCCGTCCTGCAAACCTGTCCACAGGTTCTCGCCCCCACCGCGGCCGGTCATCCCCGGGTGCGACTGAAATCAGGTCCCACTTTCTTCATGACTTGATGTTCCTCCGTGGCCTCAGCAGTCGCATACGCCCCCGTTCGAAGAGTGTGATAATTGACAACCGACAAAGTGGAAGAGTATGTTGTCAGCGTGTCGACACTGAACCGGATCGTTGATTCCCCATCAACACCAGCATAGGCCCTTTCATTCGGTGACCCTCTCGCCCGGAGTCGCGGAGACGACCGTGAAGTTCAAAAAATACCCGGCTTCAAGCCTGTTTCGGGTCCTCATCCTGGGCGCCGCCGTGAGCCTGCTTTCGCGGGGCTCATTGGCACAGGACAGCCAACCGAATTACGAGGAGGAGATCAAGCGGGCGCAGGCGAATCTTGCGACCCAGCAATACAACGAAGCAATCCACGGTTTCATGCGGGCCAATAAGCTGAAAGAAGAACGCTCGGCGGAATGCTATCGGGGCATCGCGCAAGCTTATTATGAACTGGGCACCTATCCGATTGTGGTTGAGAATTGCGACCAAGCCCTGAAATACGCCTCCGACGATTCCATGCGCGCGCAGGCACACCACTTAAAAGGGAATGCACTCGAGGAGCTGGCGGGAGAGAGGACCGGGGCGCTGGCCCAGGCCGAAGGAGAATACCGCGCCGCCCTGGGACTCAAGCTCAGCCTAGCCATGCCCGTTCTCCACTACAGCCTGGGAACCGTGCTCTTGAAAGAAGGACGAGTGGCCGCCGGGATTGAAGAGTTGAACGCCTACCTGCAGATCGAGCCACAGGGTTCGATGGCCGCAAAAGCACGGCAGGCGATCAACGACGCGCGCCAATCCCCCACACAGGCCCCGGCGTCTGTCGCCCGGACCGGGGCTCCTGACTTTTCCATTCGGACGCTGCAAGGACAACAACTCTCGAAGGGCACATTAGGCGGGAAGATCGTGTTGCTGGATTTCTGGGCCACCTGGTGCGCCCCATGTCGGGCGGCCCTGCCCGGGCTCGAAAAGCTGCATCAGAAATTTGCCGGAGAAGATCGTTTCGTTCTGATCAGCATCAGTGCTGACCGGAGTGCGGGAGCCTGGCGCGAGTTTGTAAAGAATGCCGGGATGGACTGGCCGCAGTATCACGATCGTGATGAAAAGATTCAACGCCTGTTCAATGTGCACAGCTACCCTACCTATGTCCTGATCGGGCCCGACGGTGTTATTCTCCAGCGGTTCTCAGGATGGGGCGGAAATCGCGACCGTCTTCTCGAGGACGACATCACCCGAATTCTGAATTCACTTCCCCGCAAACCTCAATAATGTTCAAGGCATCAGGCAGCGACTCCACGCAGGCTCAGGTAGCCCCGGCGAGCGTACCTCTCGCCGGGCCTTTGCGTGAGGTCTCTGCCACATTGCAGGGATTGTCCATTCATCCCAGAAAATGTGATGATCGATGAGTAGCTCATTGAATTTAAGGTAACGACATATAATCTGGCCTCCATCACACAAGTGCCCCCTGCGGGGTTTGTTTTGGTAGCCCCGGCGGGAAAGACGCTCGCCGGGGCTACCCGTGCAAACCCGTAACTTGGACTCGTGATTTCCTTCAGAGAGCCTGCTTCAAACACTCATTCAACAACGCCCACGTTTCACGAACACGCTCTTCGGTGGTTCTCAGATTGCCAATAGCGAGGCGGAGGGTGAACTTTCCTTCGAGCTTGGTATGGGAGAGAAACGCCCGGCCCGTCGCATTGACTTTCTCAAGTACCTCTTCGTTCAGGGCATCGAGTCTCTTTCCGTCCTCCAAGCCGTGAGGATGAGCGCGGAAACATACCGTGGAAAAGGGGGTCGGGGCCAACCGTTCGAAATCAGGGCTGGCATCGATCCAGCCGGCCAGTTCCCGGGCTAAGCGCAGGTGTTCCCGGATCCGCGACTGGAGCCCTTGCACTCCGAAGGCACGCACCACAAACCAGAACTTGATGGCCCGGAACCGCCTTCCGAGGGACACTCCGTAATCCATCAGGTTTTTGACCTCCTCGTCCGCACTCGTGCGCAAATATTCCGGCACGAGGGAAAAAGCCCGCCGCAGGATGTCGGGTTTGCTCGTATAAAAAGCACTGAAATCCACAGGGGTGAACAGCCATTTGTGGGGATTGGTCACGAAGGAATCCGCATGCTCGCACCCCGCCAGGATATCCCGTTTCTCGGGCAGGATCGCAGCGCTGCCGGCATAGGCGGCGTCCACATGCAACCAGAGATGATGGCGCTTGCAGATCTGGGCGATGGCCGGCACAGGATCCACCGATGTAGTCGACGTTGTCCCCACGGTGGCACAAACACAGAAAGGCTTCCACCCGGCGGCAATATCCTCCCGAATCGCCTTCTCCAGAGCCTCAGCATCCATTCTAAACTCTGAATCGACCGGAATTTTCCTAACCCCCTGCTGGCCTAGCCCCAGGACAATCGCTCCCTTCTCAATGGAAGAATGCGCATGTTCGCTGGTGTACATCCGCAGGCGCGGGAGATCGGTCCGTCCCGCCATCCCCTCCTCGCGAATCTTCAGGTCGAGCGACTCGCGTGCCGCCGCGATGGCACAAAGCGAAGCTACCGAGGCTGTGTCGTGGACGATGCCAAACCAACCGTCCGGCAGACCCAACATTTGACGCAGCCACCCCAGCACGACTTCCTCAAGCTCAGTGGCCGCCGGCGAGGTCTTCCACAACATCCCGTTCACGTTGTAGGCCGCCGCCACCAGCTCGCCCAGGATCCCCGGCATCGATCCCGTAATCGAGAAATAGCCAAAAAAGGCCGGATGGTTCCAATGCGTGTTGGCCGGAGTGATGATGCGGTCCAGGTCGGCGATGGCGTCCGCCAGCGATTCCGCTTCTGAAGGAGGAGCAGGAGGCAGCTGAGAACGGACCCAGCCGGGCTTTACCGGCGGCAGAACCGGAAGCGTGCCGACGGTGTCCAAATAATTCGCTGCCCAGTCCACCAGTCTGTAACCCATCGCCCGAAACTCTTCCGTACTCAGATCTCCCGTTCCAGAGGTCGTGACTTTGGAAGACGTTTTCGTGGGACTCTTAGGGGTAATCATATCGAAACCTCGCCGAGTGTGCTGGAAAAATCAAACCTGAATTCAACGACGAGTCCCCTGCAAAGTCAACAAAGAAGATTATAGGGTGAGACGGCGCTCAGGACGTACCCCGGGGGCGGCGGCCGGGGCATTGGGAGTTTTGTTCCTGGAATGGACCGCCCACGCGGGCAGGATGCACCTTGCCCCATAACAGAAATACCCCAGCCCTCCCAAAAAGAATTTCAGAGCCCTCAATTGGAAATGCTATAATCCCCCTTCGACGAAAACAGGTCGGCCCTATTCGGTGGGCTGAAAATGAATACAGCGGTCGCAGCAGCCACTGGACCATTAGCCATGAAAGAATCTTCCGGGAATCAGAACCACTCAAACCATGAATACCGAACTGCAGTCAATCATCCGTCTTCAAGAACTCGATAAGCAAATCTCCACTCTCCAGCAGCGAATTGCTGCGCTCCCCCACCACTTGCGTGAAATTGAAAAGCAACTGAGCGACATCATCGAAGCCCACGCCACGGTGAAGCAGCGCATGGCGTCGAACCAGCAACAACGCCGGAAGTTTGACGGGGACATTCAGGCCCTCGAACAGAAAATATCGAAATACAACAACCAGTTGCTCGATGTGAAAACCAACGAGGAATATCGCGCGTTCCTCACCGAAATCGAGTTCAACAAGAACGAGATCCGGAAGATAGAGGACAGAATTCTCGACCTCATGATGGCAGCCGAGGCGGATGAAAAGGAACTCAAGGAAACGGAAGCCGAATCCAAGAGGCAACAGCAGGAGGTCGCCCGGGAAAAACAACAGGCCGAATCCGAGACCCGCGGAAAACAACTTGAGGTTGATGCGTTGCTCGCGACTCGAGAGCAGGTCATAGGTTCCCTCACCGATACCATGCTGGATCTATACACCCGCATTGCGAAACTGAGAAATGGAACCGTGGTGGCCGAGGTTCGGGATCAGATCTGCACCGTGTGCCATGTCATGCTGCGTCCACAAACTTTCAATGAAGTCATGCGGAGCCAGGGGATCATCCAATGCGACAACTGCGGCCGCATCCTTTTCTGGGTGCCGCCCGCCGACCCGGCCGCACCTCCCACCCCCTTGAGCGGGGAGCCGGTCCGTGGATAAGAGAAAAGCTGAGGAGCCGACAATATTCTTCATTGATGGCGGATCCCGCGGAAATCCCGGGCCGGCCGGTTATGGCGTCGCCGTCAAGAATGCCGTCGGCGAGACGATGGATTCCCTTTCCGAGTATCTCGGGGTTGTGACGAATAACGTGGCGGAGTACTCCGGTTTGTTGGCCGCACTCGAATACGCCATCCGCCATCACCTGTCATTTGTCCGGATTTTTTCCGATTCCGAATTGCTGGTCCGGCAGATGACCGGTCGATACCGCGTCAAAAGTCCGGACCTGCTCCCCCTCTTTACCCGCGCCCAATCAATGGCGGCACACATCCCCCGATTGGAGATTGAACATATCCGCCGGGAGTCGAATGCCGCTGCCGATGCCCTGGCCAACGAGGCCATGGATCGAGCGGAAGCCGGAGGACCTCAGCTTCGGACCCTCCGGTTTGACGCCATCATTGAGAACGGCCTGGTGAGGCCCCTTGCCGCGGTTCAGTTGCCGGAAAAGAAGAAAGTCGAATGTTCCATACGGTTCAAAGACTAGCCCGATGCCAAGCTTGGGGCGGGCCTGTCATTTTGATCGCCGCCCTGGGCTTGATCCATCCGACAGGCCTTCAGTGCCAAGCAACGAACCCCGAACCCAAATCACAAAAGCGTCCTGTTCCAGCGAAGAGGCCGGTTCCGGGTACCGCGCGAATTGAATTGACCGCTTTAGCGGCTTTACCGAACGGTCGATCGAAGCCGGTCGCGGGGCGTGAATTCTTCCTGCTGGCGGTCGATCCCATCGTTCTCAAGGCACAAATCGAAAGAGAGATTCCTCTGCCCGAAGATCTAGATCCGTCCGCGAAGAAATCGTTGGCAGTGCCAACCCTCAAGCAGTCAGACATCCAGCGGGTGGCCCAGGAATTCAAAATCACACCTGAGTGCGTCGTCCTGGCGGAGAAAGCCCCCCAGGACGGGTCGATGTACCGAGATGAATCCAGGTACCGCCGCCTGGAGGACTATGCTCAAGTCGAAGAACTCAGGAGGAGCTACGACTCGCTTCTCAAGAAGAAGGTGAAGAAAGGAAATCTCTCCAACCTCACCGACAGCCAAAAGCTGGAACTTGTGAAGGCGCTCGATACGGAGTTCGACCGGCTGCTGCCGTCCAGCAAGACAGCCGTCGCCGTCCGCCTCGCGCAACTCGTGGTAGAGCGGGAAAATCGTGCCTACGCGGAACGGCGCCAGCAAGTCGAGAAGAGAAACGCGGCACTGGCCCAGCGGGCCAAACGAGAAGAGGAGCTGTGGAAGGAGTTAGAGCAAAAGAGGAAATTATTCCGCACGAGCAGTGACGCCAGGGGCCTGGCGCGGTTTTCGAAGCTGTCCCCGGGAAATTACTGGGCCTACGCGCATGACTTCACCTTCGAAGGAATTGCTACCTCCTGGAATATTCCCATCCCACTGCGCCGCGACGAAGTGAAACGCATTGAAGTGATGATTGGAAACAATTAGCTCAACCATTAGGAGCCGCAAGGCGGTACCGGGTCCCCCGCTCGAAATAGAGTTCCATCGACCGGAAGAGACTAATAACCTCGGTCTGCCGGGAACGATTCCTAAGGAAAAATCGCCCCGGAGGCAGCTCAACTGACCTGAGGACGGATGGCTCGATACAGTTGCCAGGAAAAGGCCCCGAGACCCAGACAGAAAACGGCAAGGTGCAGAATGGCTCCGATGCCGTAGGGAAGTTCAAAGACAATAAGAAGGATAACAAGGCCGAGGACCATTGCCAGGATCGTTTGCGATGTTGTCTCGGAAGTGGTTCGCAAGAGAGTCCGTCCCAGGAAGGTGCCCACAAAAATCTTCGCGAAGTACATGGAGGCGGCATAGAACATCAGGAGGAGTAGTCCCAAGGGGAGACCCATCAAGGTAATACAAGCGATAATCACGGCAATCGGCGTGGCCACGAGGACCGCAAAGCCCAGCCCAAGGCTTCGCCCCAGGGATCCGGCTGCCCGAACCGTCGATTGAAAGAATTTTGGTGCGATCGCACAGAAAAGCCAACCCAGGAGGAGAGCCCCCAGCAGCTTGACGACCTCCCAGAAATAAAATCCACGCCGTGCAAAGCGGCTCTTATGGACATTGAGGATGGTCTCAGTCTTGCCGCCCACGGCGACCCCCGGGGCGATGTGAACGTTGGTTGATTTTTGCACATGGGCTGTGAGGTTTCCCCCCACGCTCGCCGGAGGAAACAGGTTCAGCTTCCCTCCGAAGAACGAGAGGTCGTGCCCCACGTTTCCCCGGATATCCGCAGCTCCGGAAAAAACCCAGACGCTGTGTGTCACTTTGCCTTCCAGGCTCAAATCGTCACAGCCCACCACCATGTCCCCTCCCACAGTGGCTTGCGGGTCCATGCGGAGGGATTGGATCCAACTATAGATGTTGCGCGCCACGTGCCCCGTCAGGTTCAACGACTGGCTGAAGCCGTACAGGTTGCCTTCTACGTTCCCACTGATGTCCGTCCTCTGAGCGAAACGGACGAAATCTCCTTTGACTGTCCCGTGGATCTCGACCCGGCGGGCAAAAACGATCAAATCGCCATTGACAACGCCATCCACCATGACGGTGTCCCCCGTCGCCAGCAGATTGTCGTTTATGGTCTCGCCGCTTCCGACCATTACAGTCGCTTTGTCGCTGCGCCTCTCCAAAGCCAGCCCGGGAATCACCAACATCAGAAGCATGACCGCCCCGATTCCCCAGCGTAAGAACCCTTTATGATGACGCCACAGCAGAACTCCGCCAGTAATCACCAGGGTTGCCGAAACCAGCACACTCGCAATGGTAACAATCTGTGACATGATGGCCGCTCCTATATTGGTCAGGTAGAATACGATTGTGAACAGCAGATTTGATTGTCCGGGCAAATGCATGGGATTCAGCCACTCCGTTGCCGGAGGAAGTTGCTGCTCCACCCAGTTGAACAAGAGACTCAGCAGAACGGCAAGGACACTCACGGCAGCCGCCTTGCCCACCAGCTCGAGCAGCCGCGCGGGTTGAATCCCAGTCGGCACCTCTTCTTCTTCGACCTGTTGCAGCGCACTGGTCAGGACACGATTCTCGATACGCAGCAAATCCACCAGATCCCGGCAGCGCAAGCATTCGGCCAGATGGTGCCTCACCCGGCGTGCTTCCTCTTCCTGGAGTTCTCCGTCCAAATAGATGGCGTATGTCAGTTCTGGAAGGCAACTCATCGGGATGTTCAATTCCCTTTCTGTTTTGTCAGGATCTGTCGCAGTTCCTGTTTCCCGCGAAAAATCAATGTCGCCACATGCGCCCTCTGAAAGCCCAGTTGCCGTGCAATCTCATCGTAACTGAAGTCGCTGTAGTAGCGGAGCACCAGCGGCAGACGATACTTTTCGGGCAGAAGTCCGATGGCCTTTCTTACTTCCGCATTCTGTTCCGTCATCATTGCCTCATCCAATGGTGAAGTCGCTCCGCCCGCCGCCGGTTGCGTCTCGGTGTCCTCATCGACCATGAATCTTTGTTCCACCTGCCGCCTTCGGATCAGGTCCACACAGTAATGGCTGGCGATGCTATACAGCCAACCCAGGAAGGGCACCGAGCCGTTATAGCCGGCTATGCCACGTTTCAGCCGGATGAAAACCTCACTTGTCGCATCCTCGGCAGCTTCTCTTGAACCCAGCATATGTCGGCAAAGACCCAGCATCCGCGGCTTGAACAGGCGGTACAGCTCGGCGAAGGATTCGGAGTCTCCGGTGATGGCCCGCTGTATGACGGCATCTAAGTCCAAAGCTTCGCCCCGGCTCTCCCGGCCATCCTGATTCGGCCCGTTCGCGTCGTTGCTTTCAGTCTCCATAGAGTAATACGCCGGTGGATTCGAGAAATTTCAACTTTGGCAGAAAACTGGTAAGGTGGGGTAAATCCTCACACCGGAGGTTGTCGATGGTGCCAATCGGTGGCCTCTTCGAAAGCGCGTGCCAGCTGGAGCAACTTCGCTTCGGACCAGGCCGCACCGGCGATCTGGAGCCCGATGGGAAGTCCCGAGCGGGTAAATCCGCAGGGAAGGACCAGTGCAGGAGTCCCGGTGAGATTGAACAGTCGCATGAATCGGGTGAGTTGGCCCCTCGCCAAAGGGACGGCTTCACTCTCGGTAATGGGCGTCGCCGGCTGGGGGGTCGCCGGAAGAACCATGAGATCGACGGTTTCAAACAGCAGCGACATTTTTCTCTGCCACTGGACCTGGATCCTTCGAGCTAAAGCGTATTCCGTGCCGGTCACCTCCAATCCCTGGCGCAATCGCTCAAGTACATCAACCCCAATTTTGTCGGGATGTTTGAGGATGTGGGCGGAGTGATACGCTGCAGCTTCGGCCTGCAGAATGAGGCCACTTGCATCCATGGCCTTCTCATATCCTTCGAATGACACCTCTCGCACCTCACATCCCAGGGCAGGGATTATTGCGACCGCCTTCTCCACTGCCGATCTCGTTTCGGGATCATTGCCGCCCAAAAAAAGCTCATCAGGAAATCCCACTTTGAATTGGAGGGGGATGTGGATGGATGTCACCGGTGATGCAATGTCTTCAACCCTGCGGTCCACAGAGGATGGATCCCCGGCGTCATAACCGGAGACCGCTGCCAGGAGCAACGCCACATCTTCCACGTTCCGCGCCATTGGCCCGGCATGATCCTGGGACCACGACAACGGCACCACGCCGTTCAAACTCAAGCGACCATAAGTCGGTTTGAGCCCGACGACCCCACACAGGGAAGCCGGGATCCGAATGGAACCACCGGTGTCCGTGCCTATTGATCCAAGACACATCCCGGCCGCCAGTGCGGCTCCGGAGCCTCCACTTGATCCGCCGGCAATGTAGTCCAGCTTCCAAGGGTTATGACAAGCGCCAAAATGAGGGTTGACGGTCGTAACCCCCAGGGCCCATTCGTGCATGTTGAGCTTGCCCAGAAGAATCGCCCCCGCCCTGCGCAGCCTTTCGACGATGAAAGCATCCTCCGCAGCAATCTTATCCTTCAGAAGAATGCTCCCTGCCGTCGTGGGCATTCCCCGGACATCATACAGATCCTTTACGCCAATCGGAATCCCATGAAGCGGGCCCAGCGGCTTTCCCTGTGCCACCGCCTCCGTGGCTTTTCGTGCTTCCTGAAGCGCCGACTCACCGGCGACATGGAGGTAAGCATTGATCGCCGGATTCAGCGCTTCAATGCGCGCCAGGTAAGCTCTTGTCAACTCCAGCGGCGACAGCCGGCCGGCACGAATCTCATCACGAGCCTTGGCGAGAGTGAGAGAAGTCAGAGAATCATCCATGGGTAGAAGGCTCCGAAGAGTTCATCCGAAATGACCACTCTATGATGTAATCCTCCAAACAAGAATCGCCCAGTGTAAAAAGGCTGGACGTGCCAGGTTACCGCATAAAGACAAAGATGCTCAAAGGGGCAGTACTTCCCTGAAAGCATACACTTGCATGTTTGTCGAGGCAAGATAAAGGCTTGCGTCCCACTCACGATCACCTAATTGATCGATGTCTTGCCCTCAAAACAGGAGCTTGCAAGGATCTCTGCAAGGGGTGTCTCTTGAGCCCTCAGTTAAACCGCCAACTGGATTCAATATTTTGCCCCAATGCTGGAAGCTTACGAGAAGGTCACTTTCTATTGAAAACAAATCCTCAAGATCAGAGTTAACAAACTCGCAAGAGGGAGTTGGCATCTATGAAGATGTGTGATAAAAGAGGGGGGCTTGAACGATGGAGGACTTCCCAGGAAATACCCCACTTGAATTTTACTCTCGTGATGAGAGGCGCATCTACTATTTTATCGGACTACCGCTTTTTCAAATCCAAATGCCGGGCGCCAGCAATCAGGGAGTTGTGGAAGACAACTAACTTGTACCACTATTTTCCAACTAGGAGGAAACTCATAAAATGAATAAGCGAATGCAGATTGTTCTAGTTCTTGCAGTCCTCGTGTCCCTCTGTCTCGCTTTGAACCTGTTCGGACAAGCTGCGAAAATGGCTAACGCCAAGGCTCCGGACAAGATCGTCTTTGAGGCCAAGACAGGAAAAGTCACTTTTGACCACGCCAAGCATCTGGAGCGGGAAAAGAATGACTGCAAGGCATGCCACGACAAGATATTTCCTCAATCCAAAGCTCCATTGAATTTCGCAGCGGGGATGCACAAGACCGCCGAAGCGAAAAAGGCTTCCTGTGCCGCATGCCATGTGGCGGGGGGAAAGGCTTTCGAGACCAAGGGCAACTGCAACAAGTGTCACGTGAAAGCGTAGTGAAAAAGAAATATTGGCTCGGGAACATCGCAAAGATCAATTAACAAAGCGAACATTGCCTGGAAGAAGAATGTACGGGGGGGCCTGCGGGCCGTTGTTTGAAACCGAGGGTGAACACCTGACAGGTATCCCTCCGGTTTCCTGGTAGGGTTAAATACTTAATCTGCCAATCGGACAACCGCCGCGAGTGAATCGCAATCGCTTGAGACCCGGCTCGCATGCCCCTTTCCAGTGGTATCCTCCACGAAAAGTATACTTCCCGAAGAAAACCGCCGCACTTCGCCATCGCTCGCTGTAATCTCCCATTCGCCCGAAAGCAGGAAATAAACACTCCTTGCTGATGCCGGATGCCAATTGCCGCTCCATCCTGCCGGTGCACTCAAGAAAGCAAACTGCGTGGCCGGGATGAAGTGCGAAAGGTTGAGTGGTAGTGCAAGAGGCGCAAAGTCAGCGGGACGAGTTCCATTTTAACGTCCTCAAAATGAGATTCTCCGAGACTATCCGTGTAGAGCCGCAAGTATTTCATCGCCGTCCCCCACCTTTGAGATTGTCTTAACCTGAAGCAGCTTTAATCCAGCGAGCCAGGCAAATGAATAGTATTGCGGGATCCTCCCCGATGGTCAAATTTAGACCCGCTTGATAGAGAGATCTCGTTCATTGATCAGACCGCCTTTTAACAATATTGTATTGATTTTTTCATGCTTTTGATTATTCTGGCCGATTGGGGCAATTGCGGGGCGCCTCTGAGGTGGCAGCGCGGAAAATCAAGCATCCCAAGAAGGATTTTTGTTCATGATCAAAACCGTGGAATGGCTGGGCGATGGAGTTCGAATGATCGATCAGTTGAGGCTCCCCGCCGAAGAAGTGTATCCTGTCCTGAAGACATATGAAGAAGTCGCTGATGCCATTCGCCGGATGGTCGTCCGGGGCGCGCCTGCAATAGGTGTCACGGCGGCGATGGGCATTGCCCTCGGGGTCAAGCAGCAGACCTCAACCGACCAGGCCGCATTCATTGAATCCTTCAACACCATTTGCGATGTCATGGCGAAAACCCGGCCCACGGCGGTGAATTTGTTCTGGGCCATTGACCGGATGAAGAAGGTGTTCGAGCGTTTGATCCGCGAGGGCAATCGCGACTTCGACCCCCCTCGCCTTGCCCGGGCCCTCGAAGCGGAGGCACTGAAAATTTATGAGGAAGACATTGCCTGCAACAAGGCCATGGCTCAACACGGAGCCCGGCTCATCCCGAAGAACGCTATGATCCTTACACACTGCAACACCGGAGCCCTGGCCACTGCGGGGTTCTATGGAACTGCGCTTGGAGTCATCAAGGCCGCCCATGAGGAAGGGAAAAACATTTCGGTGTGGGTCGACGAAACCCGGCCCTATCTTCAAGGCGCGCGATTAACAGCGTGGGAGTGTCAAAAGGAAGGCATTCCGTACACCTTGATCACCGATAACATGGCCGGACATTTTATGAAGCTGGGAAAGGTGCAGTGTGTGATTGTCGGCGCCGACCGGATTGCCGCCAATGGCGATACAGCAAACAAAATCGGGACGTACTCGCTTTCGGTCCTCGCCAAGGAACATCACCTGCCGTTCTACATCACGGCCCCGACTTCGAGCTTCGATCTCAAGCTGGCCTCAGGGGATGAAATTCCCATTGAGGAACGCAGTTCCCGGGAAGTCACCCACATCAAGAACATTGCGATCGCTCCCGAGGGGGCCCATGCGGCCCATCCGGCCTTTGATGTCACTCCGGCCCGGAACATCCATAACATCATTACGGAGCGGGGCGTCCTGTATAAACCTTTCGACGGCGCCATTCACTCTTTATTTGCGGGCTGACGGGTCCACAGATTTCGCAGATGGCACAGAAGTCTCAACCATGTTGATCCTGGGAATTGAATCCTCTTGTGATGAAACGGCTGCCGCGGTGGTGGAAAATGGTTTCCACATTCGATCCAGTGTGATCGCTTCCCAGGTGGGGCTCCACAGGAAGTATGGTGGTGTGGTCCCCGAATTGGCGGCCCGCGAGCATGTCATGTCGATCGGACCCATCGTGCGGCAGGCGTGCGGGGAAGCCGGGGTTCGTTATGGCGACTTTGATGCCATCGCCGTGACGTACGGCCCGGGACTGGTGGGTTCGCTGCTGGCGGGAATCTCCTATGCCAAAGCGATGTCCATGAGCCTGGGAACACCCCTGGTCGCTGTCAATCACATTGAAGGACACATCTATGCGGCGATCATGGAGCGCCTGGCCGATTCCACGAAGGAGTCCTCGACGCCCTCCCTGCCGGCCCTGGCGCTGGTTGTCTCAGGCGGGCATACCAGCCTTTTCCTGGTGCTGCGCCACTCCTCGGGCACTGGATTCCAGTATCAACTGATCGGCCGGACGCGCGATGATGCGGCCGGCGAGGCCTACGACAAAGTGGCGAAAATGCTGGGGCTCGGGTACCCCGGTGGGCCGATCATCGACCGCCTGGCACCTTTCGGAAATCCCAAAGCCGTGCCTTTCACCAAGACAAAAATCTCGGACCAGTCACTGGACTTTAGCTTCAGCGGTATCAAGACCGCCGTCCTGAGGTACGTTCAAAAAAGTAGTATCCGCCCCCTCGACCCGCGAACACACCACGACGAGAAAGATGTCCCGCCCATCATGATTGATCTGGCTGCCAGTTTTCAGCGGACCGTCGTGGACATCCTGGTCCGCTCCCTTCAAAGGGGAATGCTGGAATACCACCCGAAGTCCATCCTGTTATCGGGAGGCGTTGCCGCCAACAGTGAACTGAGGTCAGCCGTTCAGAACTTTTGTGCTGAGCACAAACTGGAGGCTTATATCCCCCCGCCTCGCCTGACCACCGATAACGCCGCCATGATTGCCGCCGCTGGGCATGACCATTTCCAACGACAGGAATTGGCGGACCTCAACCTCAACGCGGAAGCCAGCCTCCAACTCGCAAAGAAGATTCAATGACGCTTTCCCCGCGTCTATCAGTGCCAGGGTCACTTCAAAACCTACTTGGGGGAAGACCTTTTCTGAGGGGTCTCAAGAGAGATTGACAAAAGCTTGATGTGGGCAAGAGGACGATCAGTGGCAAGCAGTACGGAGGCGGTATGAAGATCTTTCTCGAGCTGTCGAAGATTGACGCGGCAGAACCTCCTCGGGCCGCCGGAGAGTTTTCCCAGCGCATTTCTGAAGAGCGATTGTGCCCCGTGCCGATTCCCCTTCTGAAGGTGATGGGAGCCGACGGCTGATTGAATCAAGGCCTGCATTACCCGTTTGGAGGCCCCGGCCAAAGGTCGCCAAAGATCCTCCCAAATCTCGTGGGCCTCGAAAAATCTGCCGGAATTAAACTGCGAAACTCCGTGCTCGAATTTCTCCCGGAAATCCCGGGTTTCCTCGGTCATCCGACACGCCTTGTCCCGTGAGCTGCCGACAGCACTCCAGGCTCGAGATCCGATTTTAAACCAAATTCCAAAGAAAGGATCTCATGCCAGGGGACGAGGCCGGCGGAGACACCAAAACCTGATTAACAACAATAGGAATGGATCTATTCACGGGACCGATTGTTCTCTTCCCAAGTCTTGCTTCGTCGCTTGGCGCCTGGGTGTGGCCAAAATGGCGCGAGACCTCCCAGGCCCTAAAACAGAACGGGACTCGCCCCCTGTGATGGAAAAACGAGTCCCCTTCAATTTCGTCAGGAATCACTCCGGATATCTTACTTTCTCCGCCCCTTCTTCCCAGCCTTCCTGGCCCTTCCTTTCTTCTTTGAACCTTTCGCCTTTGACTTCTTGGCGGCCTTCCTGGACTTACCTTTCTTCTTCGAAGCTTTGGCCTTTGACTTCTTGGCGACCTTTCTGGGCTTGATCTTCCTGGGCTTGATCTTCCTGGGTTTAATCTTCTTCTTCGCCGCCACTTTTTTCTTAGGGGCTACCTTTTTTGCTTTTGCCTTTGATTTGGGCTTTGGCTTCGGTGAGACATAGGGCGCAGGCTTCGGAGGAGGTGGAAGCGGAGGTTCGGGGATGGTCATTTCGGTTTCGACTGTTTCTTCGAACTCTTCTATGATTTCCTCGGATGGCTCCTCCAGTTCAGCAGCTTCCTCCAGCGACTCTTCCCTTTCGTCTGGGAATCCTCCTTCCATCTCCTCTCTCTCATCATCACCCTCGAACATGTCGGACTCCTTTCTCGCGCGGGATATTACCTACTGAAGAATGGGCGGGTTTAAATCCCGTGCACACAGGGCGCTAGGCGAGGCGATTATAGTCAAATTGCCTACCTGAAGCAAACATCCTGAGAATCCTATTCAAACGATTTTCGGGACGTGCTCAGCAGGCCCCAGAAATGCCCGGGGACCGGAACCACCGCCTTCCCTTCGCCCCGCTCACCGGTTCGGGTATCCCCTTATGCATCACTAAAAAGAGGGCTTATCTTGAGCCCTGCGTTTCGCATTGAATCTCATTAGGTTCCTTGACACCCCCTGCTCCCTGTGTTACAAACACCTGTGAATTGTGGTGCAAGCAGCGACCGGCGCAATATATTGTTGATAGATCGACTATTAGCCTTCAGTTTAGATTAAAATCACAGAATGCAAGGGAATCTAGCGCATTTTGGAATATTCATGCTCGTGCTCCTGCTTTCACTCTCGTGGCACGAGTCTGCCCATGCGTGGATGGCTGATCGGCTGGGTGATTATACAGCTCGTTACCTGGGCCGGGTTTCGCTGAATCCGCTGGTCCATATTGATGTCCTCGGCACGATCATTTTCCCCGCAATCTCATTTTTCACAGGGGCCCCTCTGCTGGGATGGGCAAAGCCGACCCCTGTCAATCCACTCCACTTGCGCGATAAAAAATATGGCGGACTTCGGGTAGCTGCCGCGGGTCCGATCAGCAATTGTATTCTTGCAACGATGTTCATCGTCGCTTACAAGGTTGTCGTCGTACTACTGAAGAACGGTGTGGGCACGAATCTTTTGGGTGGAGTCCTGGAGCCCCTGTTCCTCCTCTTCCAACAGGCCATCTTCTTGAACGTGGGGCTCGCCATTTTTAATCTGATTCCCATTCCCCCCCTCGATGGAAGCCATATCCTGGAAGCGCTTCTTCCCTATGAGGCTGCACAGAAGTTTCAAGCGTTCCAACGGTATGGTGGGATTCTGTTGATGCTCCTGGTATTCACACCGGCTCTCAGCATTATTTTCAACCCGGTTTTCGGATTGTTAAGCTACTTTCTAAATTGGTTTATCTTGTCCTAAGGCGGGATGAATGGACTCAAGTTTTCTTCAGGTGGGAGGTCATTCACTACTCCTTCTGCGGGTCGCTTCACTTGAACGCGCGCCCTTGAATTCAAATCCAGGCCGGGTTCTTAATTCACTGTGATCGAAAGCGAAAAGGAACACAAGAACAAGCGCGTCCTCAGCGGCATGCGGCCGACGGGCCGGCTCCACATTGGTCATCTCGTCGGGGCCCTGCAAAACTGGGTGAAACTTCAAAATCAATACGAGTGTTTTCACTTCATTGCTGACTGGCACATGCTGACCACGGACTACATGGACACGTCGGAACTCGAAGACAACCGGTTTCAGATGATCCTGGACTGGCTGGCCTGCGGCCTGGATCCAAATCGATCGACCCTGTTCGTCCAGTCGTCGATCAAGGAACATGCGGAGCTGCATTTGTTGCTCTCCATGATTACGCCCCTCGGGTGGCTGGAGCGCGTCCCTTCCTACAAAGAGATGCGGGAGAACCTGGCGGACAAGGATCTCAACACATACGGGTTTCTGGGATACCCCCTTTTGCAGTCGGCCGACATCCTGATGTACAAGGCTGATTTCGTGCCGGTGGGCGAGGACCAAGTCCCCCATGTCGAACTCACCCGGGAGATCGCGCGACGATTCAATTTCACTTATGGCCGGAACAGGACGGAGGCGGTCTTCCCGGAGCCGCAGGCGCTGCTGACTCCGGTCCCTCGATTGCCCGGAACCGATGGGCGAAAGATGTCAAAAAGTTTTGGCAACGATATTAAGCTCAGTGATGATCCTGCCATCGTGGAGAAGAAAATTCTTCCCATGGTGACCGACCCAGCGCGGAAGCGGCGACAGGATCCCGGCAATCCCGACATCTGTCCGGTCTTCGATTATCACAAGGCCTTTTCGACCGAAGCGACCCAGGGATGGGCGGCGCACGGTTGTCGTACCGCCGAAATCGGTTGTATCGATTGCAAACACGGGCTCCTGAAACATCTGCTTCCCGTTCTCGAGCCGATCGCCGCCAGCCGCCGCGAGTTGGAGGCCCATCCGGAGGCCGTCCGGGAAGTTCTCGACGCCGGCAACAAAACGGCCCGGCACGTGGCTCAGGCCACGATGGATGAAGTGCGGAAAGCCATGCGGTTGTAACACGGGGCACCAAAATGCAACTTGAACTCAAATTCCAACTTCCCGCTTACGAAGGGCCGCTCGACCTGCTCCTCGACATGATCCGCAAGCAGGAAATCGACATCTACGACATTCCCATTGCCCGGATCACGAGCCAGTACCTGGACTATATGCGGGCGCTTGAGGATCTCGACATTAACCTGGGCGGGGACTTCATCCTGATGGCGGCGACGTTGATTCACATCAAATCAAAAATGCTGCTGCCGCCGGATCCGGAGGAAATCCGGGAGGGCGACCTGGGGGATCCCCGCGAGGAGTTAGTGCGGCAACTCCTGGAGCATGAGAAGTACAAGAACGCGGCCGAGATGCTGCAGCAGAAAGGAATGATCGAGGGGGCTACTTACAGCCGGGCGGAATTGGAGAAATGGATTGACGAATCGGGGGAGCCGGAAATCTCGGTCACGCTTTACGACCTCGTCATGACCTTCCGCGCGGTCGTGGAGCGGGCCAAGTTGCGCACGCCTCTGGAGATTGTCCACGACGAGATGACGATCGGGCAGATGATTGCCCACCTCCGGATGCTCTTCGAAGATTCCAAGAAGCCGATCCTGTTAACCCAGATCTTCGAATCCTACACCACCCGCCGGGCGCTGGTGGTGACATTCCTGGCGCTGCTGGAGCTAGTGCGGTTGCATGCCATTCACCTCTCGCAGAAAGGAACGTTTGGTCCCATCTACGCCCAGAAGCGAGACAACTTTGAAAACGCGGTCGCCCATCTGAGCACTGCGTACCTTGAATCCGAGGAGAATCCGGAACCCACGATTCAATAAATTTGTGGTCGGAGAATGCGGGAACGGGAAACTAACCCCATCCGGCAATCCCCCACAGGAAAGCCAGAACTGGAACGAGAAGAAATCATGACTGAACAAGAATTGAAGTCCGTCGTTGAAGCCATTGTCTATATCGCTGCCGAGCCGGTTCCGTTGAAGACGCTCCGCGACCTGTTCCCCAACGAGCCCACAGAGAAGATTGCTGCGGTGGTCGGGGAATTGACGGCGGAATATCAAGCCCCTCACCACGGCATTGAAATCCGGGAAGTGGCGCACGGCCTGAAGATGTCGACCAAACCCGAGCACTACGACATTCTCAAACAGTTTGCGAGGGCGCAACGTCCCCCCACCCGGCTCTCCTTGTCCGCCCTGGAAACCCTGGCTTGCATAGCCTACAAGCAGCCGGTTACCCTGCCGGAGATCCAGCAGATTCGAGGTGTGAATGCCTCCAGTGTGATTCATACCCTGCTCGAGAGAAAGCTGATCACGGCCGCCGGCCGCAAGGCGGTGGTCGGGAGACCAATCCTGTACCGGACGACCAAGGAGTTCCTTGTCCATTTCGGATTGAAGGATCTTTCCGAGCTCCCCACGCTCAAGGAATTTGAAGAGATTGCCAGCCACGGTTCTTTCTCTGCCGACGCCGCTTCGCTCGGCTCGTCGAAGGGCATCCCCGATCCGTCGGGGACAGTTGGTTTTGCTGACCCGTCTGCAGAATCGATTCAGGTACTCGACGATCCCGCCGAGGACGGGCCGACCTATTAACGACCGATGAAACAACGACTTCAAAAGATCATCGCCGAAGCAGGGATTTGTTCGCGTCGACACGCGGAGACCCTGATCGTCTCAGGCTGCGTGTCGATAAACGGCAAAATGGAGACGACCCTGGGAACCAAGGCCGACCCGGAAATCGATCACATCAAAGTTAATGGAAAACTCCTGGTGGCCCCCCAGCAACACATCTACGTCCTGCTTAACAAACCCAAGGGCGTCGTTTCAACCGCCTTTGATCCCGAAGGGCGAACCACGGTGACCGAGTTGATTCGGGGAGTCCAGGGAAGGATCTACCCGGTGGGCCGTCTTGATTACCACACCGAGGGGTTGCTCCTGCTGACCAACGACGGCGACTTCGCGCAGATCGTCATGAAAGCGGGGATTCACTGCCCTAAAACCTATCTCGCCAAGGTGCGCGGCACGCTCGCGGACGAGGCCCTGGATCGGCTTCGCAAAGGGATCGTCATCGACAGGGTCAGAACCGCACCCGCCCGCATCATTCCTGTGAGAAAGGCTGACAATAGCTGGTACGAAGTCACCCTGATCGAAGGCCGTAACCAGCAAATCCGGAAGATGTTCGAGTATGCCGGGCACCCCGTGGAAAAGCTCAAACGCATCCGGATTGGCTTCCTGGAAGATTCAAATCTGCGGCCGGGAAAATACCGGGCCTTGACCCCGCAGGAGGTCGCCCGGTTTAAAAAGATGGGGCCGTAGTCCTTTCCCCGACCTCCGGAATCACGGGAGAGCCGGCTTTATCCCAGGGTGGTTTTTCCCGTGGCCGGAAATTCAGAGTTATAAAGATCGGCCTTCGTTGCCCCCTGGTGAATTCAAATGGAATTTTTTCTTGCGGGCATGGTAGGATGGTTGTTGTCCGGGCTCCTCAGTGAGTGTAAGAGTAACCTTCAGGGCTGAGATGAACCTATACGACAAGATCTTTGCCGACTCCAAAACCATTGCCGTCGTGGGGCTGTCGTCCAATCCGTCGCGCCCGAGTTACGGCGTGACGCGTTACATGCAGTCCGTCGGATATCGCATCATCCCCATCAATCCCAACGAAACCGAAGTCTTGAATGAAAAATCCTATGCCCGTTTGGAAGACGTCCCGGTCCCGGTGGACATCGTTGATATTTTCCGGCGCTCGGAGTTTGTCGAGCCCCTCGTGGACAGTGCCCTGAAGATCGGCGCCAAAGTAATCTGGATGCAGGAGGGGGTGTTTCACCGCCAGGCGGCTGAGCGCGCGCGTCGGGCGGGATTGGTTGTTATCATGGACCGATGCATCTTGAAGGAGCATATGA
Source organism: Terriglobia bacterium (assembly GCA_020072965.1). Lineage (GTDB taxonomy): Bacteria > Acidobacteriota > Terriglobia > JAIQFV01 > JAIQFV01 > JAIQFV01. The sequence goes on from JAIQFY010000010.1 coordinate 66,727, forward strand.
GTTGGGTCTATACCCATCAACATGCCTCCCCTTTACAACCCACAAGTGAAGTGTTCTAATACAACATCTCTTGGGTTGGATTGAATCGCCTTCATAATTAATTGGTTTTTTCGAGATGCAGCTTCCATCAACCCTTCCCAATTGGCCATTGTATTAATTTGAATACGAGGCTTCCTGACGGTACAGGCTTGATCTCCTTGACCGGGTGGCCCATTTTGTGCCCATGACGAAATTCGATTCCACCCCCCGGATCCTTATCGTAGACGATGAAGTGCGGTTGACGGAGAGCCTCGAGTCGCTCGCCTCGGCGATGGGGTTTGTGTGCCAGGTGGCGCACTCGGGATACGACGCGCAAGAGCGGCTGCTGGCGGAAGAATTTGATTTGATTATCACCGACCTCCTGATGCCCGGGATCAGTGGATTAGATCTCATCGATTTTGCCTCCGGTCATGGGCTCTGGACCCCCATCGTGGTCCTCACCGGACAAGGTACGGTCAATGCTGCCGTCCAGGCGATGAAGCAAGGGGCCTACGATTTCGTGGTCAAACCCTTCGATCCCGATCGATTTCGAACGGTCCTGATTCATGCGCTCGAAAGAAGTTCTTATGAGCGCAAGCGGCTGGAACATATCCGGCACACCGAACAGCTTCAAGCGGAGATCCGGGAGTCCAAGCAGTATCTGGAGCTGGTCTTGCAGAGCGCCGAAGATGTCGCCATCATCACGACCAACCGCGAGGGCAAGATCAAGACTTTTAATACGGGCGCCGAGAAACTTTTCGGGGCGCCCCTCGATCAAGTCCTCGGGCAGCCTATTGATCTCTGGTTCCCGAATGCGAAGATCATCAAGCACGCCCACGATTTCCTGAACGGACAGCGTCGTGAGGCGTGGCGGGAGGAACTGGCCTTCGAGAATTTGAATGCCTCCCAACTTTGGATCCACGTCGTGATGCGCTGGATGGAGTCCCCTTCTCCCTTCCTCGCCGGACTGATTGTGGTGGCGACCGACATCACCCAGCGGCATATCCTCCGGGAAAAACTGAAGATCCTCTCCATCACCGACGACCTGACCGGCCTTTATAACCAGCGCTATTTTTATGAATCCCTGCGGAGGGAAATGGAGCGCTCCAACCGCCGAAACGCCCCGTTTGGACTGGCCATGTTTGATATCGACCACTTCAAACGATATAACGATGAGTTCGGACACCTCAAGGGCGACGAGATTCTGCGCAAGCTCGGTGAAGTCATGAGGTCGACCATCCGCAGGATCGATTACGGCTTCCGGTATGGCGGCGATGAGTTCGCGGTCCTGCTGCCGGAAACCGAACTGGAACACGCCGTCCTGATCACGGAGCGCATCCGCGCCAACACCAAGGCGCAGTTCGAAGGCCAAGTCACCCTGTCGATCGGGGTGGTGCAGGGCAAATCTCCCTGCGATGAGCGCCGCTTGATTGAAGCCGCCGACCGGGCCATGTATGAATCCAAGCGCGCCGGCGGCGATTACGTCTCCTTCATCAGCAAGTCTCTGACCCTCACCAAACAATAATCGGGGCTAAGAGGAGGTGCCTGCTTCATCTCATCAGAGCAGGGCATTGAACCACGTTCCCAGCTGCCACTTCCCTTCTTGTGGTCCGCTTACCCATTCTGAAATTTCCAATTTGAGATCGAAGAGGATGACGCCAGCGGGCACGAGAACAGCTCCCCGGAGAGGACACGGACCGCTTTCAGTGCCATGCGCTCATCCGGCTACCGGCGAGATGTTTCGGTTCCTGAGCATCCGCCGGGAATCGTGTTGACTACTGACCCAACCGTGCGATTCGTGCCCTCCACCATGCCAATCCCCCCCAACGGCAGTCGGGGGATCGTTCAGGTCCAGCCTTCAGGACCAGAGCCGCGCGCTTTTTCATACTCCTCAACCGCTACCATGCCAGCAAGCAGAGAACGTTTTTTGATTTCATCTGAGGGAAGCGGTGTAAATTCCACGTCTCACCCTGCCGAGAGGCAGGATTTGAAGAATCCCCCAGCTCCCGCTGGGGGGATTGTCCCCTCGTGCCTTGCCGGTCAGTAGGCTGAGTCTGAAAGATCCACCACCTCCCGGTGGTGGGATTCGCGTCACGCGCATGTGGGGCGATCCGTGCCGGCAGGCATCGATTCCTCGCCGTTTCCGCCCGCCAAGAATCGCCTTGCCTATTAACCCAACTGTGCAATTGGTGCCCTCAAACATGACAATTCACCTGGCAGAAGTCGGGGGATCCTTCAGAGTCGGCATACTGGAGCCGCAAGTTCACTCCCACACAATCCCCCCCGATGGCAGTCGGGGGATGGTTCAGATCCCACCTCCAAGACCAGAGGCCTGCGCTTTTTAAAGTGTCTTAACCGCTCCAATGCCAAATTCAGGCGCCGTATCGGCTGCAATTATGCTGATTCATGGTCCATCCGGATTACCTAGCGAGCGCAATGACCCGATCGATTAGCGCTTTCGCCTCGAATGGCGCGCTCTTTTCAGTCGTGTCATCCCAAATGACAAAGTAAGCCCGTACTTTGCCATCTGCTTCGCGACGACGCAATGCGAGCACGGTAAAGTAGCAATCCATACAGTTGCCAACCGTTGATCCACCCCAATTGGAAGGCTTCGCCCGAGTGACGATTTGTGCCAAACGCTGCAGGGCTTCAGGAGTGAGCTCGTTTCTGCACTTGGCATGAGGAGGAGTACAGTTCACCACCCCCTTAGAGGTGATCGCAATGTCGCCCCTGCCGGCCCCGTTAAATCCGCCGCGCGTGATCACCTGCACGACCCATCCATTCTCTGCCTCCGGCACCTTCACCGAATTGATGGCATCCGCAAACATGGCAGGAACAGGTGTCCCGTCAATCAAAATTACCTCCTCTCGGGTGGGTTGATTGCTCTTATCAGGAGAAGCGGAGGGAGACTGGCTCAACAGGTTTAATGGCAGGAGAATCAGCAGAGTTACTAGTGCAACCCCACCCTGAAACCCTCTGATAAGGATCCGTATCCATACAAAGTTCATCTTGTTGTCCTTCCCTGTCACAGACCTCCTTTGGCTGACGGCGACCCTGGCACATGAGAAATTCAGAAGCCGCGAGAGATCAAACTCTTTAGAGCCTCTCGTCTTCCAAAGCGAGTTGCCTTCTCAGTGAGAACCAGATTTGATGCTTGCAAGAATTTCGGCAGATCTCAGCCACCGGTGATTGCCTTCTGTGAATTTGGACGGAGAGCACTCGTCATCTTCACAAATGCCGTCTGCAAAGACTTGAAGCGATCCTTCATGACCCACCCTAATTCGCCCTACTCACTTCGTAACGCCACCATCGGATCGACTTTTGTCGCCCTCCGCGCCGGGAGGCAACAGGCAAGGAGCGCCACCATGATCCAGAGAAAAGAAACTCCTGCATAGGTCAATGGGTCTGTCGTGGCGACCCGAAAGACCATGCTGGCAATCACCTTGTTCAATGCCAACGCCCCGGCCAGTCCAACGGCTTCGCCCACTATGACGAGCAGAAGCACTCGACCGAGGACCAAGGAAACGACGTCTATTCCCCCTGCACCCAAAGCCATGCGGACACCAATTTCGTGCGTCCGCTGGCTCACCGAGTAAGAGACGACTCCGAAGATCCCAACCGCTCCAAGAACCAATGCCAACGCAGCAAACGACCCGAACAAAAGCATATTGACTCTTCGGGGGCCCAGGGATTTCGTCCGGCGTTCTTCCAAGTCCATCAGATCATATGACGGCTGGCTTTTGTCGATGCCGGCAATCTGGCTGCGCACCGCTGCAGCCAGATCCATCGGATCCCCCACCGTTCGTACCAGGACCGTCATGTGGGGTTCGCTGGCCTGCAAATAGGAGCAATACATCCCCGGCGATGCCTCACTCTCCAACCCATCGCGCACATCACTTACCACTCCAACAATCGTCATCCAGTTATTCTTTCCGATCCAGCTCTCGACCCTTCGGCCAAGGCAGTCCCCATCAGGGAAAAAATGGCGAGCGAAAGACTCGTTGACTATTAAGACGCTCGGGGAGCCCTCACGGTCGGAATCCGTGAAATAACGCCCCTGTTTGAGAGGAATGCTCATGGTCCGGAAATAATCGGAACTCACGACCGAGTACGACAAGTTGGCGATGCTCTCATTTCGTCCTTCAATCGATAGATTCGATCTTGAGCCGCTGTATCCCAGCAAAGGGACGGATGAGCTCGCGCCAACCGATTTGACTCCCCTCAGGCCCTTGATCCGCTCCATTACCTGCTGAAAGAACGATGCCTGATCCAGAGGTTTCGGGTACTTGGAGAGCGTAAGGTCGATGTTCATGGTCAGGATACGTTCTGATTTGAATCCCGGATCGATGCCACGAAGGTGGAGAAAGCTCCGCAAGAGCAAGCCGGCGCCGATTAACAGTACCATGGTCAGAGCAATCTCGCCGACGACCAGGAGGCTGCGGAAGAGGCGGCCCGACCGGGCTTCGGTTGAACTGCGGCCTGCCTCTTTGAGGGACTCATTCAAAGGAATCCGGGACGCGTGGAGGGCGGGGGCTAGACCGGATGCAAGTCCGGTGAGCAACGTCAGAACCAAATTGAATCCCAAAACCCGATGGTCGAGGCGGATGGGATCCAGAGTCGGCAGGTTCGCGGAGATAAACGCAACCAGAACATCTTTTCCCCAAGTCGCCAATACTAAACCTAAGGTCCCCCCGAATAAAGCCATCAGCAAGCTTTCAGTAAGAAGTTGCCGGATGATTCGGGCCTTGCCGGCACCCAGGGCGAGCCGTATGGTCACCTCTTTGTTCCGGGCAGAGGCACGCGAGAGGAGCAGGTTGGCGATATTGACGCAGGCAATCAGGAGCACGAAACCCACGGCGGCGAGGAAGATGAGCAAGGAGCGCTTCACACCGTGGGTGATTTCTTCGTGCCATTCGGTCACTACGGCATGCCTCTTGGTGCCTCTCCTTAGAGTGGACTGCATGATCGTATCCAGCTCCGCAAGGGATTGTTCATGGCTCACTCCGGGCTTCAGCCGAGCAATCACACGCACCAGCAAGACACTCGCCTCTCCGGCCACGGACAGGGAGAGGGGCGTCCACAGGCCATAACTAAATGAATATTGATCGGGAATCTGAAAAGAGGCCGGAAGAACGCCAATGATGGTGTAGCTCTTGGCATCCAAGGTCAGCGTTCTACCGACGACGGAGGGATCCGACGAGAATCGGCGCTTCCACAAGGCGTGACTCAGGAGCACGACCGCAGGGGTGCCGGAACCGTCGTCGTCGGGCGAGAAATTTCGTCCCACCACGGGCTGAACGCCCAAAAGAGGCATGAAGGATGGAGTGACGGTGCCACAGGTCACTCGCTCTGCCTCGTCCCCAACGGTCAGGTTACCTTGGAACCCCATGTAAGCCGCGATGTGACTAAGTGTCTGGCTACGGTCCTTCCACGCAAGATACTCGGCCCTAGTGGCGAATGGACCATAGGTGTTCCCCCGGATATAAACAAGCCGCTCGGGTTCAGGGTAGGGCAAAGGGCGAAGAAGCACTCCATTGACCACCGTAAAGATCGCCGTCGTGGCCCCAATGCCTAAAGCGAGTGTTAGAACCACGGCCGCAGTTACGCCGGGGCTTCGTGCGAGCATCCGAAGGCCATAGCGGACATCCTGGGCAATATCTTCGATGAATCTCATACGGTTGATGAAAGCAGGCCTGGCGATGGACAACAGGCATGCAAGAGTTGAACACCCGAATGCGAACACAATCCTACTTGCCGCCAAATCGGAACACTACCCCGGCGGAGAAGCGGAAGTTGTGCTGCGTATCTCCAAAGGATCGAGTCAGCATATATTCGGCTTGCGCAGCCCGGATTGCCACGCTCCTGCTGACCTTGACGTCCACACCACCTCCCACTGTCATGGCAAAGGCATTGTCCTTTACCCCGGAATTGGTATGAAATCCTCCGAACAAAGTCTGAAAGAAGGGTGTTACCCTCTCATTCTTCCGATAAGAAAGGCGAGGACCGAACAGATAGGATACCGAATTGACGGGTACAACGAATCCCGATGAGTGATAGTATCCCAGGTCGGCAACCACTCCCAACCACTCGTTTAGATTGCCCGAGATAGAAAGATCGGCGCCGTGCAGATTGATGGTCGGTGGTACACCAGTGCTGGCATTAGAAGAGATACTTCCGACATGGATATAAGAATAACCAACAGAGACCTCGGCTTGCGGAGTCTCCTGGGCGCAAACAATTAACGGAATTACCGAAAGTATTAGGGTGACAAATAACAGCAGCTTAATGGTCTTCATGATTAGTATTAGTCTCCTTTAGTCATTTTAGACATCCATGGAAAGCATTATCTAATCCGATGCCAGGTCCCTTTGAGAGGATCGGAACAGTTAATTCAACAGATCCCAGAGGGACAAAAGGAGAGGGGATTGACTTCCCTGATCCCTCGCTTACGCCATCGTTACTGCACATGAGGCTGGACCAGATCGTAATCACGTACAACCAGATACCGTCCACATGGTCGGGCCCGCTCTTTTCGTTTGTTTCACTCGGGGGTCTCATCTGCATCCTTCCCGCCATCATCGTTCAATATGAACGCTGTTCGTTGCACGGCCCACAAACACTGCTGCCTTTGTGCCCTGTCCTAAGAGAAGCTTATGGCTCAATGATGACGCGGGGAACCCTCAACTAAAGCCTCGAGTGGCCAGCAGATCGTTTTATCGTGACGAGGGGCCGACGGGGGAGGCTGGCCAAAGAAAGTCTAGAACTTGGGCGGTGCGAATTCAAGGGAAATGTTTCACATGTGCTGAAAGATCCAAAATACTGAGATGGGGTTGATCTCAGGGACGGCCAGCGGCTTAGCCGCCTCCGCCAAGGCGGAGGCGGCTAAGCCGCATCTAATCACAGGAGTTTTTGAAACGGTGAAACTGTCTGATGATCTTTAGTTTTCTCTACAATAGGGACGATCTCTCCCACAATGAGCCGTCCCCAATCCTGATTCAAACACCTTCACATCATATTGGTGGGATCGACGTCGATGAAAACATTCGGCTCCAGGATGTTCTTGCTCTCGCAGAACTCCACACAGCGCTCGATCATCTCCTTGAGAGCCTGGCGGCGGCTCGCTTTCAGGAGCAACTGCCAGCGATAATCCTGTTTTAGCCTGGCGAGCGGGGCGATGGCGGGACCCAGGACCCGTACCTCCGGCAGAGGATTTGCGCGAAGGTGCTCGCCCAGCGCCTTGGCCAGTTTCATCGCTTCGTCGAAGTCCCGGTGCCGAATCCCGACCAGCGCGAGCTGCCCAAATGGGGGATAGTGCATCATGCGCCGGTAGTGAATCTCCTTGTTATAAAACTCAATAAAATTCTGCCGGGTGGCGCAGCGAATGGCGTAATGCTCCGGATAAAAGGCCTGGAGCAGGACTTCGCCGGGCGTGGCGCCGCGACCCGACCTCCCCGCCACCTGAGTCAGTAACTGGAAGGTCCGCTCGGCGGCTCGAAAGTCAGGGAAGCTGAGCGCCCCATCGGCGTTCAAGACACCCACCAGCGTTACGCGGGGAAAATCGTGGCCTTTCGCAATCATCTGGGTCCCTACCAGGATGTCGGTCACCCCCTCACTGAATTCGCCCAGGATGCGATGGTAGCTGCCGCGCCCTTGCGCGGTATCACGATCCAAGCGTGCAATGCGCGCCGGAGGAAATGCCTCCCGCAGTTTCTCTTCGATCTGCTCGGTGCCTCCCCCCACGAAATAGAGGTGTTCGCTCTCGCAGCTCCAGCACTTTTGGGGAACCGGGCCGACAGCGGCGCAGTAATGGCACAGCAGGATGTGCCGGCGCTTGTGATAGGTCATGGTGATGGAGCAGTTCGGACATTGCCGGGTCGCCCCGCAGGAACGGCACAGCACAAACGAGGAAAATCCCCTGCGATTCAGCAGCACCAGGACCTGCTCGCCGGCTCGCAGTCGCGCTTCAATCGCCGTCACCAGATCGCGTGAAAACATCTCGTTTTTCTTCGATTCCTTGAACTCCTTGCGCATGTCGACGACCTTGACCTCGGCCAGCGCGCGTGACTCCACGCGATGCTTCAAGGCAATCAGTTGGTACTTTCCTCGCTGAGAATTGTAAAAGCTCTCCATGGAGGGTGTGGCCGAGCCAAGCAGGACGACCGCCTGTGACATCTTTGCCCGCACCACCGCCACGTCGCGAGCGTGATAGCGCGGCGATTCCTGCTGCTTGTAAGAGCCTTCATGTTCTTCATCGACCACCACCAATCGCAGGTCTTCGAGGGGAGCAAACACCGCGGAGCGGGTCCCGATGACCACCCTCGCCTCCCCATTCTTGATCCGCCACCATTCGTCGTGCCGTTCACCTTCAGATAGGGCGCTGTGGAGGATCGCAACCCGTTTCGGAAAGCGGGCGGCGAAAGTGCGTGAGGTGACCGGGGTCAACGCGATCTCCGGGACCAGCATCAGGGCGGTTCCGCCTTCAGCGAGCACGCGCTCAATGGCGCGAAGGTAAATTTCGGTTTTGCCGCTCGCGGTCACACCATGGAGCAGCACGGTGCTGAAACTGCGGCGGCCGAGCGCGTCTTCAATAATCCGTAAAGCCCTCTTTTGATCGCCGTTGAGCTCTACATGCGGTGTCTGGGGGAAGGCCATCCCATGATCGCCGCTTCTAGGGAGCAGTTCAAGGGGCGTCCGATCGGTGTGTCTTGATTCGAGGACAACCAGATTTCGTCTGGCCAGGGTCTGGATGGAGGAGGCCGAGACACCCCCCTGGGCCATCAGTTCTCTTACAGGGATGGCCGCCTGGCGTTGATTCAGAAATTCGAGGACTTTGTGTTGCCCTTCGGATAATCGAAGCTTCAGGAGTTCAGACTCCCCGATCGAGGAACTGCAGACGTAGAGCTGTTCCTTTTCCCTGACCGGAGATTTTGTCTTTTCACTCGAGACGCGGAGTTCCCCACTGTCTTGTAACCGGATCAATACTTCTTCCCATGGGGGTCCGCTGAACTTCTTCAGCAAACTGCGGCGATCCATGACTCCCTTTGCGGCGACCGCCCGCAAGAGCTGCACCTCACAGGGTTCTTCGGGAGACTCCTTGAAAAGCGTTCCCGTTCGGGCGGTCTGCTCAAGCGATTCAACTCTCAGGCTTCCTTTCGGCGTCAGATGCATAAACTGGCGCGTTGAGCTGGTGAAAGCCAGTGGGCATGCCGCCCGCAGCACTTCGCCGATGGGGGCGAAGTAATAGTCCGCGACCCAGAGACAAAGCTCATACATGCCGGTTGAAAGAACTGATCCCCCTTCCAGGACCTCGGAAATGGGCTTGATTTCAAAATCCGCCTTGTCGGCCGACTTTCCTTTGAGCGCCGTCACAACCCCCACCACCCGGCGTTTTCGGAATGGAACGATCACCCGCGACCCAAAGATGACCTGCGGGCGCAAGGACCCCGGCACGTCATAGGTGAAGGAGTGTCGAAATGGAACCGGGAGCGCCACTTCAATGGTGAAATCGGAAAGACCCATGGGAAAATATTAAGGAATTACTTCCTCTCGATTATAATGACACATCAGGGAGAGGTACCTTACTCTCAGAAACCCTGAAAGCTCTGAAAAGGTCAGTCTCAGTCTCTACTCGTGTTTCTCATTTACTGCATTGGGAGTTGCGCGCGATCAAGTTTTGGTAGCCGCGATGGGCGGTCTTCTCATCCCGGAATCTTGGCGGGGCGGAAGCAGAAATCCGGAATGAATGGCTCCGTCGTGCAATTTTGGCGGACATCCCGGCTATCAGAGCAGATCTCTTGTGACGGTCTCACTAATGCATGACCGCCACTTGGTTCAACTCAAGAACGATGACGAGGTCAAGCCATGCAATTCTACACAGAATACCTCTGGTTCAGCACAAAAAAGCAGCGCGACTTCATCAACATCACCTCACAGGTTGATTCGGCGCTCCACAAGTCGGGCATACAGGATGGTATGATCCTGGTTTCGGCGATGCACATCACCGCAGGTGTATACGTCAACGATGCCGAGGACGGTCTCATTCAGGATATTGAGGAATGGCTCGAAAAGCTGGCCCCGTATCGAAAGGACTACCGGCATCATCGCACGGGCGAGAGCAACGGCGATGCCCATTTAAAGAACCTGTTGATTGGTCATGAGGTCATCGTTCCGGTAACCCAGGGAAAGATGGATTTCGGGCCTTGGCAGCAGATCTACTATGCGGAATTCGATGGCCAGCGCCGCAAGCGCGTTCTCGTGAAAGTGATGGGTGAATGATGAAGCGCAAATTCCCGACGCGGCCCATTGTGGGAGTGGGCGCCGTCATTCTCCGCGGCGATTCGGTCCTGCTGATCCAGCGGGGAACCCCGCCACTCCAGGGCGAGTGGTCGTTACCTGGCGGGGTGGTAGAAATCGGCGAAACCTTGAAGGAGGCCGTTAGACGGGAAATCAAAGAGGAGACTCACCTCGAGATTCGGATTGGCCCGCTCGTGGAGCTGTTCGAGCGGATCCAGCGCGATGGCAACCGAGTCGCCTACCATTATATTATTGCCGACTACCTGGCCTGGAAGATCCGCGGTCGACTCAAGGCCTCATCCGATGTCCGGTCAGCTCACTTCGTCCCCAGAACAGAGCTCGCCCGTTATCATCTAACCGAAACCGCGCAGCGGGTCATAGCGCGGGGATTTGAACTGGCAAAGAAGACCCGGCATTAACGTAACCCCACGGGGCGACTCAGCCTCGACATTCCGGGCGCTTCCTTGGCGAACTCAGCGGTTTATTCTTAATACGGATAAATTCGGGATTTGTTTTTTCAGGAAGGCTTTTTGGAATCTTTCCCAGAAGAGGTCTTTGATTCGGTGGGGGTCGTACCTGACTCTCCGGCTTTGGTTTCACTAGTAGTTGTTTTTTCGGTCGATTCTGCCTTTTTAGATCCTCCACTCTCCGACTTATTGCCGTACTCGGTGACATACCAGCCCGATCCTTTGAACCGGATTGCAGGGGCGGAGAGCATTTGGGACACTCGCCTCGCTCCACACTGGGGACATCGTGAAACCGGGGGATCAGACAATTTCTGCAGCCTCTCAAACTGAAAACCGCATTTCAAGCACTCGAACTCATAAATGGGCACGACTTCTCACCTCATCGTGGGGCAGACGTCCCGTCTGCCCTTCTTCTCATAAATCTGGGACAAAGATCCTGTCTGCCATTCTTCTCATAAACCTTGGGCAGACGGGACGTCTGCCCCACTTCTCCCGCGCTGTCTCAAGTCGAGGAGTGCGAATTTCCAGCTGCCGCCGAATTATCCGCGGTGTTCAATCCCTCCAGTCCGATATCCTTTGCAATCGGTTTAAGGGAGTCGATCACAAAGGCGATGTGATCGTTCAGATCCACGCCGAGCTCACTGGCGCCATTCAAGATATCGTTACGATTCACACTGCGGGCGAAGGCCTTGTCCTTCAGCTTCTTCAGAACCGATTTCGGTTCTACCTCAAAGATCGACTTATTGGGTTTGACCAGCGCGACCGCCGTCACAAAACCTGTGAGTTCATCGCAGGCAAAAAGGACCTTTGCCAAAGGCGTATCTCGAGGAACGCCGGTGTATTCAGCGTGACCAAGAATGGCGCGACGCAAATCTTCGGGGTACCCCTTTTCGCGGAGGATTTCAGACCCCTTGAGCGGATGATCGGGGGCGTTGGGATATCGCTCGTAATCAAAATCATGGAGCAATCCCGCCAGGCCCCATTTATCCTGATCCTCGGCCTGCTTGCGAGCATAGGCTCGCATGACCGCCTCCACGGCCAGGGCGTGCTTTCGCAGGCTCTCAGATTGCGTATACTCGCACAATAACGCCCAAGCATCATCGCGATTTGGCATCGTGTTCTCCCCCGGTGACGCGGCAGCAATTCTCCAACAAAAGACGGATCGGAACCTTACTTAATAATATCCAGTCGTGTGGATGTCAACCTCTATTACTGCTATTCCTGCACAGCAAAACATGCCCCGGGCCCTCGAGGTGCCATGTCAGTAACATTTCAGCAGTCTTTGTCCAGACAAGGGCATAAAAATTCATCATTAGGAGGCCAGGAATACAGGAAGTTAAAAACCTTCAATTTAGAAGGAAGGTGATTATCCCGCCGTGGCGCCTTTTCCATCAACGACCGATTCCCTGGCTTCATGGTTTCCTAATAAAAGCTGGTCTTGTTTCCGGCTTGTTCGGATTAGGAGCGCATAAGGCTGTGAAGGGACAGAATTGCGGCAAAGAGGCTTTATGGTGGGCCGAGCTCCCCTGCCCCAAAGCCCATAGACCCATGCTATAATACGCCGCAGGTTGAACTAGAGAGCGGGGACTTGTTTTGGTTCGTAAATCTCTGTATTGGTTAGCGATACTCCTACTGGGCCTTGTCAGGCTGGATGGCCTCTGCTTCGCCGCCAAGTCGGTGGTATACCAAGAACCCCACGATGGAATGGATCGGGCAAAGTTTTGTCGAAACGCTGAATGAGCAATTGGTATCGAGCTGGCTCAGCCCCGTCACTGAGGAACAACGAAATGCCATCTATGAGCGGCTGGGGCTGCCCTATGACGGAGACTTTAGTCGTGCCACTTTAATCAAGGTGGGGGAGGAATTGGATGCCAATTATGCAGTGGTGGGATCATATCATTACGAACAATCCGAATTCTCTGTGGCGGCGGAATTGATCAATGTGGATGCCTCACGCCTTGAGGCAACTTTCGGGGAAAAGGGGCCGCTGGACACGCTCAAGAAGATTCAAAGCCGGATTGCCTGGCGGGTTTTGACCCACTTCGATTCCATCTTTCCTTACAATCAGGAAGAGTTTTACAAGCAATTCGGAGAAGTCCCCCTCAGCGCCTTTGAGAATTACGTGCGCGGCCGCCGGGCGGTCGACAGCAAGTCTCAACTTCAATACTTCCTCAAGGCTGAACGCATTGACCCGGCCTACTCAAATGCGATTTTTCAGATAGGAAGGCTCTATTTCCAGCAAAAAGACTATGCCACCTCCCAGCTCTGGCTGCGACGGATCACCAAGGAGGAGCGGCATTTCCATGAGGCCGCATTTTATCTGGGGCTCGATTATTATTTCATGAAGAATTTTGATAAAGCGGCGGCGGCATTCAGCTCTATCCTCACCGAGCTGCCGTTGAATGAAGTCTATAACAACCTGGCGGCGGCGCTGAGCCGAATCGCGGGTTCGACCCAGGTGGTGCGCAACTATCAGAAGGCGATTGAGGGTGACCCGGGAGAACCGGATTTCTATTTCAACCTCGGCTATTACTTCTGGAAATCGGGCGATCAGGGTCCGGCCGCGCGCTATCTTCGCGAATCACTTCAACTGAATCCGCAGGATGCTGAAGCAGCCTACCTGTTGGCCAACTCGCTGGAAACCTTGAAGCAGGCGGACGAAAGCTCACATTTCTTACGATTAGCCTCGCGGCTCAATCCCAAGGCCGTCAACTGGACGGCCGCGTCCCTGCCCCCTTTGGAGCGGGTTAAACTCAATTATGATGCGCTGGCTTTTCGGGAGTTGAGGGCCACTCTCGACTTCCTTCAGGAACAGAAACTGAAAAATCGCCCCCCCGCAGAGCAGATTTCGGAACATCTGAGGCAAGGGGTTGAATACTTCGACGAGTTAAGAAACCAAGATGCGGTCCGGGAGTTTGAACGGGCCCTGGCACTGGACCCCAATTTAAGCGAGGCGCATGGATATCTGGGCCGAATCCGTGAACGGGAGGGGGAGTTGGAGGACGCGATCAAGGAATGGAAGATTTCGCTTCGGGCCGCCGATTCCGCCATTGCGCACGCCGCGCTTGCTCATCTCTATTACAACTTGAACCGGCCAAAGGACGCAGAACAAGAGGTCGCCGCGGCGTTGGCCCTGGAGCCGGAGAATCGCGATGCCCTCGAATTAAGGGCTTTGTTGCAGCAAAAATCATCAACAGGAAAAAGATAGCCCGTCTTGTGCTATTCTGGAGAGGCCATTTCGGCAAACTGATAACCCGATTCATCCCCATAACGGCCATGAAACAACGACGCTACACCAACGGATTGCTCACCACCGCGCTGGTTCTCGGCGGATGGCTCTTCGCGGCAACTGGACGGGCCGAGATTATACGCATCACCTTAAACGACGAAATCATTCATCCCATCACCGCGGAGTATGTCATCCGCTCGATTGATTATGCCAACACCCGCCATGCCGACGCGGTCCTCATCAGCCTATCGACACCGGGAGGACTGGAATCCTCCATGCGCGAGATCATCGAAAAAATTGTGGCCTCGCCAGTCCCGGTTATCATCTATGTCAGCCCCAGTGGCGCGCGGGCTGCTTCCGCGGGCTTTTTCATCCTTCTGTCAGCCGATGTAGCAGTGATGGCGCCGGGAACGAATACTGGCGCGGCCCATCCCGTGGCGCTGAATCCCATTTCAGGAGGTTCGATCCCCCTTGATGAATCGATGAAGAAGAAGATCGAAGAAGACAGCGCTGCCTATATGCGCAGTCTCGCCCAAAAGCGAGGCCGCAACGTGGGACTCGCGGAAAAAGGGGTCACCGAGGCCAAGTCGTTTTCCGATTCTGAAGCGCTGGCCGGCGGCTTAATCGATGCGGTTTGTAACACCCCGGAGGACATTTTTGACCGCTTCGACGGAAAAACGATCAAGCGGTTTGGGGGTACGACGACCGTCTTGCATCTGAAGGGCAAGCCTCTCACCGACGCGGGGATGACCTTGCGCCAGCGCTTTCTCGACAAGGTGTTAAATCCCAATATCGCCCTTGTGCTGGGGGCAATGGGGATCCTGGGAATCTACGTCGAATTCAGTCATCCAGGCTTGATCTTTCCCGGCGTGGGGGGAGCCATTGCGTTTGTGCTGGCGCTTTTTGCCTTCCATTTGTTGCCCATCAACTATGTCGGTGTAATCATGATTCTGCTGGCTGTTGTTCTGTTCATTCTCGAGGCCAAGATCACCAGCCATGGCATTCTGGCGTTGGGCGGAGTGGTGTCAGGAGTGATTGGCTCCCTGATCCTGGTGGATTCACCTATCCCGGAACTGCAGATTCACAAGTGGACGGCCCTCTCCGTGTTTCTGCCGCTGGCGATTATCACGGTCTTTCTGCTGCGGCTTGTATTGATCGCGCGAAAACATAAGGCTGAGACGGGGGAGCAGGGGATGATGGGGCTGGAGGGGATCGCCTACACGAAGATCGATCCCCTGGGAAAGGTTTATGTGCGCGGCGAGTACTGGAACGCCACGGCCACGGAACCGATTGAGAAGGGCAATCCCGTCATCATCACTGCGGTCGAAGGACTGAAGCTGAAAGTCCGGCAAAAAAATTAGCCCCCCTTCGCGTAAGGCCTTCCGGAGTTTTTTCTGTCCGTCGGAGGGCGGCTGGGAACAGAACGAGCCTTAAACCTGTCCTTGAGCATGAAATCACCACGCGCGCCCATGCGCTCAACCTGAGCCTCACCTGAAGGAGGATTTATGTCATCCGCATTTGAGCCCAATTTCTTTCTGGTCCTGGTCGTCATCCTTGTGTTGTACTTGATGAGCTGCATCAAGATTCTGGCCGAGTATGAACGGGGAGTCATTTTCAGATTGGGTCGCCTGTTGGAGCACGCCAAGGGGCCGGGGATTATCTTTGTCTTCAAGCCCATCGATCGCATGGTAAGAGTCTCGCTCCGCCTGGAAACCCATGAGGTTCCGCCTCAAGATGTCATCACCCGAGACAACGTGGCGGTTAAAGTCAACGCGGTCGTCTATTTCCGGGTGATTGAGCCACGACAAGCCATCGTTGAAGTTCGAGATTATTATTTTGCCACCTCCCAGT
The DNA here is from genome assembly GCA_020072965.1 of Terriglobia bacterium. Classification (GTDB taxonomy): domain Bacteria; phylum Acidobacteriota; class Terriglobia; order JAIQFV01; family JAIQFV01; genus JAIQFV01. The sequence goes on from JAIQFY010000010.1 coordinate 82,585, forward strand.
TGGCTCAAACCACCTTGCGATCCGTCCTGGGCGAAGTGGAGCTGGACGACCTGCTGTCCCAACGTGAAAAACTGAACGAGCGCCTGCAGGCCATTATTGATCAGCACACTGGACCGTGGGGTATCAAGGTGGCCCTGGTCGAGGTCAAGCAGGTGGATCTCCCGCAGGAGATGCAGCGCGCCATCGCGAAGCAAGCCGAAGCGGAACGCGAAAAGCGTGCCAAGATCATCCACGCCGAAGGAGAACTGCAGGCCTCTCAGAAACTTATGGAGGCAGCCCAAATCCTGTCGGCTCAACCGACAGCCATTCAGCTTCGCTACCTGCAAACACTGACCGAAATCGGCGTTGAGAAAAACACCACCATCGTCTTCCCCCTCCCCATCGACATCATCAGCAAATTGACGGAGGGCTGGAAGAAGAGCTAGTTCTGAATCCGGAGCTTAGACATGGCAACAAAAAGATCCTCGGGACAGTATGAATTGGTGCTGGAGAACCGGCAACTCGTCTTCATCCTGTTTGGCGCTGTGCTCCTTTGCGGCATTTTCTTTACCCTCGGTTTCCTTGTGGGCCGCGAACAACGTGACCTGAGCGTGCGCAATGACACCAGCAAGCTGGAGGGCCAGGAGTCTGCCGTCCCCACAAATAAACTGGCCTCAAAGAAGGAAGTCCCACCCCTCGATGCTTCGAAGCCCAAAAAGGCCGATCAAGACGCGATCAACAAGGAGCTTACCTTTTACAAGACCGTTGAAGGGAAGTCGGGGGAAAATCCGAAGGTGAACCCAAAAGAGGAAGCTAGCGGGGGGGAGAAAGGGAAGGATCACTCCTCCCGCAAAGCGACGACAGCGCCTCCGAAGACCTTACCGGTCGCATCAGCGTCCGCCCCAGCAAATACCATCATCTACCAGATCGCGGCCTTATCAAAATCAGATGATGCTCAAGCGCTGGTGCGAAAGCTGAAGGAAAAGGGGTTTCAAGCCTTCCTCGTTTCCCCTCCAGGGGATTCCGGCTCTGACAAATTGTACCGAGTTCAGGTCGGACCCTTTTCCGATTCAAACGTGGCAGAGCAGATCAAGGCCAAGCTAGTAGCCAATGGGTACACACCCATTACCAAGAAATAGGATTCTCCGTTCGGGAACCATCGAAAGGGAGATTGACTCGTCCAGGCTGCAGGGCTGCTGTCTTCCGATCCACAAAGTTGTGCCGCTTCCCTTTTTTCAATTCATTCTACTCTCCTCGCCCATTCAGCCTGGAATACCAGAGTTGAAGGGCCGTTTCGGTGACACCCCTCAATCCGTGCCTTGAATACTTCCAAAGACGCGGGTCTGAGCGCGAAGCGACTCTAAAGCCTCTTTGCCCTTTCCTGGAGATGCGACTGCCGATTCGAATTCAAGGCCTCGGAGATGTTCCGGAAGACCTTCTCAAGGCTAGTTTTTAGCCCTGCCGCAACACTGTCTCTCCTCTCAAATTTGAAATTTCAGATCTTGCACGTCGATCAGTTGAAGTTCGGATGCGTGATGCGATCGGCCAGTGCAACGACCTTCCAACCCCCGCCCGGTCGGCTGACATCACTCCCCGGGAGCTATGGGCGCACGATTCCGGTCTTTCCCTGCCAGGACCTGAGAAGAGTCTTTTGATCCCTATTTTGATCTTTCAGAGAATATCTCCGGGATCTTGATTTCGAAATTCAGGTTCAGTAAACGCAGAATGAGATACCGTTTCCGATTCCAGAACCGATCCGCGAGTCCCATGAACCAGAGCAGGACCTTCACACCCTGAAGGAAGGATGCGGTATGAATTCGTGCCCCTAAGGTGCACACTGTTCGATGTGAGAATACGAGGCGGCCCCAGGTGGCTGTCCAGATCAGAAGAAACGTTTCTTGATCATGAGGTTCCTGAGCAGACGCGAAATATTGCGAAGCTTGGCGCCTCCCCTTAGGTTCCTGAGCAGACGCGAAATATTGCGAAGCTTGGCGCCTCCCCTTCTGTTGTCACCTCTTCGCATCAAGTATACAATACGAGCCGTTTATCCTAATTCGTCTACCATGCCAAATCCGTCGACCGATCAGCAGCTCATCGAATTGCTGGAGCGCAAACCGCGGGAGGGGTGGCCTCTTTTCCTGGAGACCTACGCACGCCTGATTTACTCATACTCTCTTAAGTCATTTCATGACATTGACATGGTCTCGGATTTCAACCTATTCGTTTACGAATCCCTGGCGGCCCAGAATTTCAAGAAACTCAAATCGTTCAAGTTTCGTTGCAAGCTGAGCTCCTACCTGGTGACTTTGCTGGGTAACCTGAAGTCCGATTTTACCCGGACCAAATTCGGGCGCAAAACCCTTCCTGAAAGGATCAAAGGGCTTCCGCCGTTTGCGCAGACCTTGTTCAAATTCCGCCATTGGGAAAACCTGTCGCCTGAAGAGGCCGCCCTGAAGATGAAGTCTGCATTTGGAGACGTGGCGAGTGACGAGGCCATTGAGGTGGCCATGGACCGAATCAATGAATGCCTCAGTATCAAAATGCGTGGGAGGATTCAGAATATCCGGCAGCGTAAGGCGCTGGTCGATTACCAGGCGACCACCTCGGTCGCGGCGTCCCCGTCTGTGGATCCGGACCCGTTTCTACAATTGCCTGACTTGTCTATGAATCCGGAGGTTCTTCTACGTCAATTCGAGAAAGAAGAGCGATATGTGAAGCTGGTGGGAGATTTCCAAGACCTGGTCGATGCCCTCCCGTACCAGGAACGGCGTCTTTTCATGCTGCGGTTCGATAAGGGGCTGTCAGCGAAGGAAATTTCCCGAAAAATGAATATTCACCCTTCTGAACGGGTGTACACGCTGTTGAATCAAATCAAAGAGCGCCTGGGTGCCGAACTGCGCCGACAGGGGTATACCTCAAAGATCCTGGAAGATACTTTTAGAGATTAGACCGAAAGTGGCGGAAATTTCCGTCTAAATGCTTTGAAATGGGAGTCGTACAGGAATTCCGATGATGCGGGTTGGCAATTGAAACCATGGCGTTAGTCCTGAAGGAGTTAGAACAGAATCGTCCCAACCTATGAGCTGCATTGATATCGCGAAGATCGAAGCTTGGCTGAAGGGCGTGGAACCGGCTCCCTTGGACAGGGAGGCTCTTTCGCACCTGAGAGGTTGTCGGAATTGTATCCAGAACCTGAGGATTGCCCTTGCGCTCAGAGCTTCAGCCGCGATTCCAAATGGGGAGTCCTTCCGTCGCCCCTCCTCTCTTTGTGTGGCGCACATCGAGGATGAAACCCGCCTTGCCTATCTCGACGATACCCTGGAAGAGGGTGAGAGATCTGCTTTTGAAAATCACTTGCCGGAATGTGCAGCCTGCAGACAGGTACTCCTCGAGTGGGAATACGAGATCGTGGACCTCGAACGGAGCGAGGCGGAGGTGCCTGCCTCTCTTCTCACAAGTGCTCATCGCATTGGGGAAGCAGAGATCGCGCGGCACGAATCGGCCGGGTGGGTGGCTTCCTGGCTCAAAGGCCTTTCTGGATTCACCTCGGGAGGACTTCGTCCCCGCTGGGTTGCCGCCCTGGCAGTTCTTGTGATCGTGGGGGTGACCTCCGTTTTCTATTTCCGGTCCCCCAAGGGAATCGATTCGAATCAACGGGCCCGATTGGGTGTATCGCCTTCGCCTTCCGGCGGTCAATTGGCTCAAACACAAGTTCCCGGGCAGGTGACAACGAAAGCCAGCGGAGTCGATCCGGCCACCGTTGATCGAATCCAAAAGATCTTGGATCAGGTTGAACGAGCGGCTGATTCGCTGCACCCGCGGCAGGTTCGACTGAATGTCATCGATTCGAATGAATACATTGCCCAGGTTTCCCCCGAAGGTGAATTGACCCTTTCGACCCGCTATATTGCCGCCACCCGGAATGACGATGAGATGGCTTTCTTGCTGGCACACGAGGTATCTCACCGCCAGCATCCCACGAGTTGTATCCTCTCCTTCTCTACCTCACGTGATCAATCGGCGAAGATGCTCAACTCTTCGGCACAGAAGCAGGGTGAACTTCAGGCGGATCGAATGGGGGTTTTCCTTGCGTCCGTGGCTGGATTCCAGGCTAACGCAGCAGAAACCCTTCTTGGTCGAATCCAGAACATTCCGAATATTTCCGACAAGTCTCATCCCGAATTCAATGCGCGTTTAGAAGAGACCGCGGGCGAGCTTCACTCCATTGTTCGGTCCGTTGAACTTTTTCGTGCGGGTATTTCATTTTTCAACACCGAGCAGTACAGTAGGTCGGTGGCAGTTTTTGAAGCCGTGGCTGGGCTTTTTCCAAGTCGTGAGGCTTTCAATGATCTCGGGTTGGCGTATCACAAGTTGGCCATGGAATATTCGCCGCAAAACTGGGGCTTTAAGAAATCTGTGATTCTTGACCCGGTGGCCCGGGCTATTGAACCGGTCCGTGAGGACTTGCCGGAAGCTAATTTGTTTACGGAGTTCCTGAACAAAGCGATCGAACACTACCAGCAGGCCATTTCGCGGGATCCTTCCTACGTCGCGGTACGCATTAACCTGGCTAGTGCCCTGGACGAAAAGGGAGATTACGCTGGCGCTCGCCGCGAACTCGCAGATGCCCTGAAAATGAAGCCGGTGGCCCAGGAAAAGGCGAAGGCCCTGAATAACCTCGCGGTCATTGCAGCGAAACAATCTCAATGGGACGAGGCCTCAGCGTTGCTGGCACGCGCAGTCGAGGCCGACAGCGCATTTCCTGACCCGCACTTCAACCTGGCCCGAGTTTGGGAGTTGCAGGGCAAAGCTAAGGACGCATACGGCGAATACGGCCGGTACGCCAAATTGGCCGATAACCAACGGGATGGCTGGCTCCGGATGGCCTATAACAAGTTGGATAAGCCTTGGACAGGAATGACAGCAGAACCTTCGGAGATTCTTCCAAAGCTGGGACGGGTCCAACTGGGCGCCACTCTGACCGGGATTTCGAGGCTATTGGGCGCACCGGCCGTAACCTGGCAACTCAAGACGCCCACGCATTTTGACGTTTTTGTGAGCCTCTTTGAGGCTTCCGGCCTGCTGATTTCAGGCTCCGAAGACGTCATCGACTTTGTTCAAACTACTTCCCGCTATTCAGGGATCGATCCAGCCAATCATCTCTCCCTCGGCATGACCCGCAACGAGTTGGCCACACGGCTTCGTAATGCGGCGCGCGTGCCGGTTTCGGGGACCCGCGAAGGCTATATCAACTTCGGCCGTGGTCTGGGCATCAACTTCCGCAACGAGAAGGTGGACGCCTGGTACATCTTCGAACCCGTCGACTGATCTAAACTCGCAAAGCACGTTTCCACCGCCTCCCTTTGATATAAATTCGGAAGGCCGTGCACGCTGCCGCCTTGCAGGAGCCCGAGGGGCGGCTCCGGCTCTCATACTTGAGTTCTCAAGGGTTGTCAGCAACCCGAATGAAGGGTCGGGTCACCCCTTCCCTCGGAACGGCTGGCCGTTGGTTGGTTGACACTCACCAATCCTCTAAGTTATAGTCAGCTTCGGCATAATGGAGTGGCGCGTCGACACTCGTCCCTGACTCAGCACTATACCCCTTAAAGTTGCTTTTAGCTCAGTTTCGACCGGCATGAACCTTCCTATTGCGCTGACACTCTCGCGAATTTTTCTTGTCCCCGTTGTGGTGGTGGTGTTGCTTTCAAGCCGATTCCCTATTTTCCCGGACCTTTACGCCCAATATCAGGAGTTCATCGCGGTGACGCTTTTTCTGGCAGCGGCGATCACTGACTCTCTCGACGGCTATTTTGCAAGAAAGAGAGGCCAAGTCACCACCCTGGGAATTCTCCTCGATCCGATTGCGGACAAGCTCTTGATCTCCGCGGCCCTCATCTCTTTGGTGAAAACGGTTCCGTGGGTCCCGGCCTGGCTGGTGGTATTAATCATCGGTCGTGAGTTTGTCGTGTCCGGCTTGAGGAACATAGCGTCCGCGGAAGGGTTCACCATTGATGCGTCGGAATTGGGCAAGATCAAGATGATCCTGCAAGTGATCGCGATTACACTGATCATCATCGGGAGCAAGCATAAGAACTTTGAGTTGTTGGGACGAGTGGCGCTTTATCTGGTGGGGTTCTTTGCCGTGCTTTCCGCCGTTCAGTATTTTCGCCGCTTCTGGGGCAAAGTGGACAGCAGCATCAAAGAACGTCAGCGCCGCCGCCGCTCGCTCCTGCTTCGGCGAAAGATGAGACGCGATGTGGAAGTTAAGTAAGGAAGATCATTCCTTTCTGCTCTCCCTTGCCCGGAAGACGATCTTCGACCATCTTCACAATCAGCCCCTGTCTCCTCCCGGAGCCATCCCTGAAGGTCTCTTGCTTGAGAAATGTGGTGCCTTTGTAACCCTGACCCAGGCACACCAACTCCGCGGGTGCATCGGCTACACCGCCGCTTTGAAACCGCTCTATGAGACGATCATGGATTGTGCCGTCTCCGCAGCCACTCGTGATCCGAGGTTCGCCCCGCTCCAGGCCGAGGAGCTTCCTCGCACTCACATTGAAATCTCTGTTCTTTCACCCATGTTTGAAGTCAAGGATGTAAATGAAATTGTAGCGGGAAAGCACGGCCTCATGATTTCACGAGGGAATCGGAGGGGCCTGCTTCTCCCGCAGGTGGCCACTGAATACCACCTCACCCGGGAGAAATTCCTGGACCAAACCTGCATGAAAGCAGGTCTTCCCCCGAAGTCCTGGAAGGAACCCGGGACACGCATTGAGGCGTTCACCGCGGTTGTATTCGGTGAACCCGAAGAAGAGTGAGTCCCCTGAATTCTTCCCCTCCCTCGCGTTTACCCGAATTCCGGAATCAGGAAACACCGGTTTGCGCTGATCCTGGATTCAAATTTTAAGGGTCTCTACCGGGCGTTAGGTTCTCCAATGCAAATCAATTGTGCTGGATTTGACGAAGAAGGAAACTTTTCCGCCATAGCATGGCTCGAACTAGAAGGGACAGGCGACTGACTCTGTTCAATCGGTCGATGATTTACGAGCAAGACGTCTGGCCCTCTTAATTTGAAATTTCAAATGTATTTCGCGGGGGGGGATGCAAGCAACCCGTTGCGTCGCGCGGTCCTGAAACCGGTCCAACTCCGGGGCCCGCGATTACTTAGACTCAACTGCCGCCTCCTTGTAGGGTTGGGCCATGTATTTCCTTGCCTCCTCCTGGGCGCCTTGGGTGTTGTCGTTGGTGTCGATGGCCTTCCGATATTCCTGGACGGCGCGTTCCCTCTGGCCCAGGGCATCATAGACCTTGCCCAGATTGATGTGGCTGAACACTTCCAGCCACTTCGGATCCAGATCCCCATTGAGCGCCTCGCGGAAGGCATTGGCCGCCGAGTTGTAGTTTCGCTGTGCCAGAAATGCTTCTCCGATCCGGAAGTGCGCCAGGGAATTGTGCTTTTCGAGGTCCAGAGCCTTCTTGTACGCATCTACGGCCTCGACGTACTCGCCCTGATCAAACAGCTCCTTGCCCCGCTGAATCGCCGTCAGGATATGCGTCTTCGAATCATAGCGAAGGAGCCGGTGATGCGGGTCGAGGTCAACTCGCACCGGTTGTCCAAAGGTTTCGATTTCGAAGTCCGACGTTGTGCCGGACAACTCCACGGTCTTGGACTCCGGTTTCCCTTGCGTTTCGATGGAGACTTCCACCGGCATTCGCAAAGTGTCCATGTCCTGTTCCACATGCCCTTGAACACGGAATCCTTTTTGAGTCCGGAAGACCGTGTACTTCAGCCGAAAATCCGGCGCCCCCGTTGAAAGAACCCATTCCGCAAAAAAGTACGTCAGATCCTGGGCCGTCACCTGTTCGACCAATCCCTTGAAGTCGGCCGTCGTGACGGGCTGGTAGGCAAACTTCGTTGCAAAGGTCTGAAGCGCAGTCGAGAACTTCGTGTCGCCAATAACATAACGCAACATGTGCAAGACACAGGCACCCTTGGATTGCACCACGGAACGGTATTCGTCAGTCTCTTCAGTCAAGCGGCTCGCATTCGAGATCGAGGCTGCACTCTCGTGCACCAAGGCTTTGATGCTGACATCCTTCATTTCGTCCTCATAGGCGCCTTCGCCTGCATAGCTTTCCATAAACAAGGCGGCGGAATAACTCGCAAACCCCTCGCTGAGCCAGTAGTCACTCTTAGAGCGCGGGCTGAGCCTGAGACCCCACCACTGGTGAGCAATTTCGTGGGCCAACAGCCGGTAATTCACCTTCGTGCTCAGGGTCCGGCGAGCCAGCAATGTCAATCCTGCTGCCGAGTACCCTCCCACCGTGGAGTCATCCATTTCAGCGATGGTAAGGCCGGCGAAGGGATACAGCGAGAAACGGCTGGTGTAAAACCCGATAATCTTGCCAGCCATTTCCCCGTAGTCCTTCGCCAGGTTCGTCTCCGATTCGCGGAGGTAAAAGGTGACCGGAATGGACTCCGTCTGCACCGTGGTTTGGACGTACTTCCCCGCGGCCACCGTGAGAGGAAACTGCTGTCCGTCGGCCGCCCAGTGATACACATCTTCCCTGGCTCCCTTGTCCACTCCCGTTAGCTTCCCCTGTGAAACCACGACAATCCCTTTGGGGACCGACAGGTTCAGCTGAACCGCGGCGCGATCAAAGTTGTAGCCATTCATCGGCACCCAGAGGGACCGCGCCAGGAGGTAGGAGCCCTCCTCATCGATGTTGGCGAGCTTCACGTCTTCGACGGGGCTGCGATCGGACTTATTCAAGGTGCCGTGATACTCAAATACCAACGTGGCCTCTTGCGACTTGGTGAGCGAGGTATCGAGATCGATGGACAACTTGGAAGCCTCAGGATCCTGGGTGAATCGAACGGGTCGATTCTTTTCATCGGAGATCCGGGCTGGCGTCAAATTGGCGTTGAAATCAAACTCGAGGTGTGAAACGTCGCTCTCGAGTGGGGTAAACTGTATTTTGACCTTCGCTTCGAGCTGGTGAGTGGCGGGGTTGAGGGAGGCATCGATGATATAATTCTTGACGTCGATTCGCCCGCGTGGATCCGCAACTTCCTTGGCCATCGTTAGGACGGCACCCTGGAAACAGAGGGAGAAACAGACTGCTGTTAACGTGCGGCCGAACCACAATCGATTCAAAAACATGGACCCTTCCTTCATTCCGGATTGCCCGACACTACTGCTGCCGGCTCCAGAGTCACCTGCTTGGATTCAACTTTCACCGTTTGAGTTTCCAGATGGGACAAAACAATTTGAGCCGCCTTCGCCATCGGGGAGTGGCCTGTCGAGAGAATTGCCTTCAGGGCCGCCACCTCCTCTAACATGGCTTGACGCGCGGCACGGTCTTCGAGCAGCTTCAGGACTTCCCTCTCCAGGCTCCGGGGCGAAAAATCCGACTGGTAAAGCTCGGGAACCACCCCTCGATTCAAAATCAAATTTACAAGACAGTAGTAATCGACGTCAATCAGCTTTTGCCCGATCCACCAGCTCAGGGGAGCCACTTTGTAGACACAAATGAGGGGCACGCCCAGAAGCGCAGCCTCCAGGGTGGCGGTCCCGGAAGAGATCACGGCCAGGTTGGAATACTTCATGATTTCGCGGGTGTACTCCTCGATCACCTTGACGGGCGCGACCTGATTCCGAGCACGTTGCCATTTCTCGATACCCAGCGTGATGAACGCCCTCCCCACCGATGATGAAACGGCCAAAATAAACTGGATTTCAGGTCGATTGGAGTGAAGGCGCACGACCGTGTCCAGGATGGGAAAGAGGTTATGGCGGATCTCGTTCTTGCGGCTCCCCGGCAACAAGGCCACTCGCGGACGGTTGGAATCAATCCCAAATTGCAAGAAAAATTCCTCCTGCCCGCCTTCCACTTTCAGCATTTCGACCAGGGGATGGCCGACGTACTCAACGGGAATTCCCATGTCCTGGTAGAACTTTTTCTCGAAGGGAAGAATGCAGATCATTTTGTCGATCAATCTTCGCAAGACTCTGAGCCGGCCTCGGCGCCAGGCCCAGAATTGAGGGCTGATAAAATAGACAATTCGAACCCCGCGGGTTTTCAGGCGAGACGCCAGCCGGATATTGAAATCCGGGAAATCAACCAATATCACCAAGTCGGGTTTCCTCTGCTCCGCCGCAGCCAGGATTTTCAGAAATCCGTCAAAAAGGTATTCCAGATGGGAAAGCACTTCAACAAAGCCGTGGACCGATATCTGTTCCACGGTGACGATTGCCTCCACGCCGGCCTGTCGCATCGCCTGGCCAGCACAGCCAAAGAAAGACACGGGTTTCCTTGCCTGCCTTTGAATCTGTCGGACCAGTTCGGCGGCATACATTTCGCCCGAAGCTTCCCCGGCAACGATCAAGACCCTGTATTCCTTCATTGGTCCCGCCAATTCCATCCGCCCATTTTAAGCGGAGCCGTCTCCGCTAACTCCCGGTCAATTGTAAAGGGCCGGTTCACCCTCAGGCCGTGTCTTCCACCGGCGATGAACCCACAACCACTGGTCGGGATGCATCCGGATTTTCTCCTCGAGAATCCGGTTGAACCGGGCCGTATTGCCGATCACATCAGCTTGAAAATTCCCCGTATCCACGAGGACAACCGGGGGCTCAAACCGGAGACGATGCTTCTTGATTTGTTCGTCCCAGATCAGCAGCCCGGGAACGACGGCAGCACCGGTCCGCATTGCCAGGGTCGCCAGACCGGCCGTGGTGGAAGCGGGAATCCCAAAGAAATTTGCAAACACCCCCTCCTCCCGGGAAGCATTCTGGTCGATCAGAATCCCCACCGCTTCGTTTTGGCGTAGTGCACGCAGAACCTCGCGCATGGAATTGCGCTTGTCGATTCCGACATTGCCCGCCAACTGCCGATACCGCATAATCAAGGCGTCAACCCGTGGATTATCGAGAGGTCGAACCAGAAACTTGAGAGGATATCCGTAGACCGAATGTGCGAACGAAGCCAGTTCCCAGGCCCCAAAATGGGCGCTCATAATCAGGATCCCTTTCCCCCGCTTCTTCGCCTCGGCATAATTCTCAAATCCATCGTAAACGACAATCCGATCGATGCCCTTCAGGGTGAATTTGGGAAACTGGCTGAATTCTGCAAGCAAGCGGGCAAGATTCCTGAAGACCCCTTTAACAATCCGGCGATGCTCGCTACCGGAAAGGTGTGGAAGCGCAAGGCTCAGGTTGTAAGAGGCAATCTGTCGCAATCGTCCGGCGAAACAATATCCCAGGAACCCAATCAGCTGGGTGACGAGTTTTGCGACCGGCCGCGGCATCCAGGTGAGGGCTTTCAGCAGCGTCGCGGCCAGAAGAAATTCGAGTCGTTCGCGCAATGGGTTCCCCGAATGAAGATGATCATTACTGGATTAGGTCAAAGATTGCGGCAAGCGATTTGAGCGATACGGGATGACCGCATCCCCCAGTGTGGCGTTCAATCTCGAGACAGGATAGTATAGTATCATTACTCCGCCCGTCGTGGCACGGATGAACACTGCCTGAAAACCGCAGTCAACTGGCTGGATGAGAAACCGAACATGCTTAACCGTCCGTCCCGCATGATCCTTCTGACCCTGGGATTTGTGGTCATCATCCTGCTCTTTTTTCTTCGGCTGGACGCCATGGGGCTGACTGGTCCTGATGAGCCACGGTATGCCGAAGTGGCCAAGGAAATGTTCCAGTCGCACGATTACATTACTCCGCGGCTCCTGGGGCAGCCGTGGTTCGAAAAGCCGGTGTTGTATTACTGGCTGGCGGCCTCTGCTTATTCCATCGGCGGGGTAAATGAAACTGCGGCCCGGCTGCCCTCAGCCGCAGCTGCCTTCCTCCTGACCTTGACACTATTCCTCGGGACGCGGCCGATTCTTAACTTTGAAACCCGGTGGCTGAGTTCCATCATATTCGGTACCAGCCTTGGGACCATCGCATTCTCCCGCGCTGCCTCGACGGACATGCTTCTGACCGCCACATTCAGCATCGCCATGATCCTTTTCTGGGTGACTCTGCTGGATCGGTCCCCCACTCCATCCGTACCCAGGGTCGCCCTCGCCTACCTGTCCCTCGGTTTGTCGGTCCTGGCAAAGGGCCCGGTGGGGATCGTTCTCGCCATGGCAATCCTGTTCTGCTACTTTTGGATCTCCGGGAGGTGGGCAGAGATTAAGAGACTTCAGATCCCTTTGGGAATTGTCCTGCTCGCGGCCGTCGATCTTCCGTGGTTTCTGTTGTGCTTTCGGGCAAACGGTTGGGCTTTCATCGATACCTTCCTGATTCACCATAACCTCTTGCGGTTTACAACCAACGAATTTCAGCACGGGCGCCCACTCTGGTTCTATGTCCCGGTCATCGTGGGGGCGCTGCTTCCTTGGACATTTCTTTTGCTCCTGCCGGGGGGTCGATGCCGTGAGCTCTTCAATCGTGATGCCTGGAGGAATCATCCTCAGAGGGTCATCCTGGGTGTGTGGGTTGTTATTCCCTTTCTATTTTTCACGATCGCCCGATCCAAGCTCCCCGGATACATTCTTCCGGTGCTGATTCCTCTCTCGATCCTCCTTGGCATTTCTCTCTTCTCCGCAAGTCGACAGTCCCCGGACGCCGGTTCCCCCAAGAACGGCCGATGGTGTCTCCTTGGAGCTCTCGGGCTCGAGGGGTTATTCTTCACATGCCTTCTGATCTTCTCCCACCGGATCGCCTCAAGATTCGGGCTCACCCTCAGCGGTCTGGATTGGACCCTTGGAGTCACCGCAGCCCTCATGATCGTCATGCTCATCGGCAGTTTCTTCCATAGACTGGGGCTGCTCATTGCTGTAGGGAGCCATGTACTCCTGGTGACGGTTCTGGTGATTATCTCCGCTCTCTCCTTTCTTCCTCGCCTTGATTCCGAGATCTCGGCACGCCCCGCTGCGCAAGCGATCCTCCAAGTTGTCAAATCACCGCGCGTTTTTGTCCTGGACGTCCCGCGAAGTGCCCGCTATGGGCTCGATTTTTACCTGACACCTCCGCCTGTGCCGGCCACTTCGATCGAAGAGGTCTTCCGCCACGGGTCAGAGGACATCGTTTTTCTCGTGCTACCATCCAGGACTTCGAACAGACACGGAGCCGATGCCTCCCAGGTCGCTGGTGACCTGATATATCAATCCCGCGACATTAAGGTTTTGAAGATCAAACCTCATCCTGAATAATCGGTTATCTCAACTTGAGCAGAGATCAGGGGGGGAGACTTCCCCGGGGGACGCCACTGGGTCAGTTAATTCTCATTCGCCCCGTAAAGCCCTCTTCATAGGTATGATAGTGATCCAGCGCTTTTTCGGGATATTTCCAGCAATAGTACCCTTTGCCATTATCGAAATCGACGAGCCAGAGCCCTTTGATTTCACACCCCAGCTTCTTCATCTGCTCCGCCCAGGAAGTGACGATCATTTCGTACCTCTCTTCCAGTTCTGTCCGATGTTCTTCGGCCGCGGGGGCGCGCAACTCTTCTGTAATTCCATTGATTTGTTGGAAGGCGTCATGTGTCACCTTCCAAACGTACGGGATCAATTGCTTGGCTTCCTGATAGGTAAAAATCTTCTTCTCGCTCATTGGCCTATACCCACAGTGGATCCCCTCTTTCAGGGCGCAATGATGCAACAGAGGACGTGCCCGAGAACTCCTTTACCTCCGTCACATCGGGTGTATCCAGGAACGCAGTCACGATCCCTGTGACTGCCTTGCCGGCCGCTTCTTTCTGAGAAAAGACTCAAAATAGCAGATCGATTGACGATGGATAATGGGGTCTGAGTGCGGGTTTTCAATCTGTCGGGTGGCCACGTCGAAAACCAGTTCCCCATGCATGTAGGGCTGATGATTGTCTTCCAGGATATACCTGGCCACCATTTTCCCGTTCTTGTCATGAATCATCGCGAAGCGGACTGCCTGGTAAGGGTGTCGTTGAGGGAAATGCGGACATCCACCGGGATAGCCAAAATTGCAGAGCTCCTTTTGAACAGGATCCTCCGGAACTATGGTACCTGTACTGTTCGCACGACATTCGCCGACAAATCCATCCCCCAGGGGGGCTTCAGGGCGCCCGGGCCAGCGCCGGTGATCCATTGGTTCCAAAGGGAAAAAAAAAGGACACGCCATGATTGCCTACCTCTTGATACTGAAGGGAGTGTTCGAGCGGGTCGACACAGATCTTATTCGGACCCACGCGGCATTATACCAAACTTCCATGGCTCTTCCTCAGCCTTAAAGTCGGTGGATAAATGACGGTGAGGCCTTGTAGTCTATCTCATTATAAATCCATTCCGAATGACAACCAGTCCGAACCCGCGAATTGAATTAGGGCCACTGAAGTATTGTGATTTTGGAAGGAATGGCGGGATTCTCAACCTTCGCCGAGAATCGTGGGAATGAGAATTTCAACACACAAGGAGAGGCCCGGAAATCCCTTTCATTCGAGACTCCCCTTGTGTTGGACCTATTCGAATACAAGCAGCCGGGAGAGACCCCTATCTTCCAGGCGACACCGAATCTTTGAGCTCTCCCCACCTCGGATAGACCTTACTGTTCAAACACCAGGGCCTGTTTGGTCCCTCCGATGCGTATCTCCGTAAGCGTTCGAGTTCCATCACTGTTGGTTCGATAGACGACTGCCGTGTTGGAATACTTCTCATCCCGATCTACAAGGCGGGCATCGGTTGTGGCGGCAACTTTGTCGACGTGCTTGAATGTCACAGTCGCATCCGGACTGTGTGTCACCCAGCTTACCTTGTAATCCCCAGGAGCCACCTGGCCGCCACGGAGTGACAGCGGATGTGTCACTGTTACCGTGACAGAATCCTTTGCCAAAGCTGGAACGCTGGCCATCAAAAGAACGGCCAATGTTAGAACTGAGATCTTCCATTTCATTTGCTTTGTCATTTTTTCTCTCCCTTCACATCCAGTTGACGATCCAAATAAGCAAGTTGGCTTTACACCAGTGATTCACGAGTTACAACGGGCACGTTTCGATTGACCACCCCCTTTTGTCTCGAAATTTTTTCCCCGCCATCTGAGCCAACGGGGTCTTCACCAGGGGCCACCTTTACGCAGAAGGTCTGCTGCCAAACCCAAACTGCTGCGCGGAGCCATTGTGGCTGGCTGCTGAATCGATTGAGAGGAGGCTCCACGGGACCCTCCCCAAGGATTTCGTGTTCATTCGATTAGACGAAATATCATTCCAATTGTTTCAGTCGCGAGGGAAATCGCGTGTAATTTTTTGTCTCCAGTCACAACCTGGATTTTCCCCGCCCGGGTGTCTGCATGTGATTCTTGACTCTGCTCCTGAATCAGGCCGGGACAGTGGGTAGGTGTTGTTTCTGGGTTCGAATGAGGGGGACGCGGTTTATCCGGTTGATGATCTTACGCCATTGCAGAATGTGGAAACGGATGGATATCCAAGCTTGACCGATTTGAGAACCGTCGCCGCGGCACCTTGTTAAATGAGGCCCCGGCGGAGTCGATCCGGGGTCGGGAGCGGATGTGTGAGAGGTAGGCGGGAGGCTAGCCCAGGAATTTGTAGCCGGTCCCGTGGATGGTAATAATGAACTTCGGTTCGGATGGCTTCTCTTCGATCTTCTGTCGAACCTTCGCCACATGGTTGTCTACTGTTCGGGTGGTCGGATACTGATCGTAGCCCCACACATCATCCAGGAGCCGGTCACGACTAAGCGTCTCGCCGCGATGCTGGACGAAGTATTTCAGGAGTTCGAATTCTTTTGTTGACAGATCGAGAGGGCGTTTGTTGCGCGTGGCCTGATGTTTCACGAAATCGAGTTCGATATTGCCGAACCGGTATTGTTCGATCCCCTGATTGCGCCCTTCAATCCGGCGCAGGACGGCTTTGACACGGGCCAACAGCTCCCGGATGCTGAACGGCTTGGTCACGTAGTCATCGGCGCCAAGCTCAAGCCCGACGACCTTGTCGATCTCCTGTCCGCGCGCGGTCAGCATAACCACGGGCATGGTATAGCCTTTTGCCCGCAGCTCTTTGCAAACGTCCAACCCGCTCTTTTTGGGCATCATGATGTCAAGGATCACCAGATCGGGTTTTTCACCGATGGCCTTGCTCAGACCGACCTCTCCATCGTTGGCGGAGATGACCTCGTAACCCTCCAGCTCAAAATTGTCCGTGAGTCCCATCACCATGTTGGGTTCGTCTTCTACAATAAGAATTTTCGGTTTCGTCACGCTACATTCTCCCTGTGGGTGGCTGTTGTTGAATGAGATTCCTCGATCTCGTCCGAAGCGGACCATTCCCCTGGCCCCGGTTCCGGCAAGGGCAGTTGGATGACAAACCGGCTTCCCTCCCCGACACGGCTCTCGACTTTGATTGTCCCTCCGTGGGCTTTGACA
Source organism: Terriglobia bacterium (assembly GCA_020072965.1). Taxonomy (GTDB): domain Bacteria; phylum Acidobacteriota; class Terriglobia; order JAIQFV01; family JAIQFV01; genus JAIQFV01. The sequence continues at coordinate 98,967 of JAIQFY010000010.1, forward strand.
ATATGATTCACCAGCGACAGGCCCAGACCGCTTCCCTTGGTGTCGTGCACCAGACTGTTTGCGGCTCGGTAGAATTTCTCAAAGATCCTCTTCTGATCCACGCGGGCAATGCCGATGCCACGATCCGCGACCATGATCTTTGCCGTCTGACCTTCGCGGCTGACGGTCACGGTAATCGATTTCTCATTTTCGGAATATTTGAGAGCGTTATTGAGAAGATTCAAAATCGCTTGCGAAATGGCATCCCGGTCGATCCGCGTTGGCGGGAGGGTGTTGTCAATGTCCACCTTGAGCGTGAATCCCTGCTGCTCCACATGAAAGCGGTAGGACTCAATGGTCTCGCGGACAACCTCGGGAATCGACTCCCGCAAGAACTTATACTCCTTCTTCCCCGCCTCGATCCGCGAAAAATCCAGGATGTTGTTGATGAGCTGAGTCAGCCGCTCACTCTCTTTCCGGATAATGCTGAAATACTCCCGTTGTCGTTCCGTGGATTTCACCCGGTCCAATTCCAACGTTTCCGCAAAGAGCCGGATCAACGCCAGCGGGGTCTTGAACTCGTGAGAGACGTTGGACACAAAATCTGATTTGAGCTGAGCCAGTTGCATCTCTCGGGACATGTTGCGCAGGGTCAGGAGCATGCCTCCGATCAGCACCACCACGAGGAAGGTGACCATCAGGAAATTCCAGCGGATGTAATGGTTCGCAATTCCCTCGATCGTGGCTCCTTTGGGCTTAATAGCGCTGACAAAAAAGCGCCAAGCGCCATAACCCATGATCCGCTTCACTTCAAAATTGTAAGAGTCAATGGGCTGAGAGCTGGCAATGATGTTTTGTTCCTCGTTCATGTAATGGATGGCGATGATGGTCGATTTCAGGTTGCGGCGGTCGCCTGATGCCGACTCGTTTTCCATCTCCCGGAAGATTCGAGGGAAAAACTCGTTGGCTAGAAACGGCGTGTCCAGGATGTAGCCCCCGATCCGGAAGCTGTCGTCGTAGGGAGGGAGGACAAAATACACCACGATATTCACGTCGTCATGCTCATTGCGCCGCACGGCCGTGGGTATCAGCTTGAATTCTCCTCTCAGGGCAAATTCCTGCAGCTTCCTCACGCTTTCGTGAAATTGCTCCGTCCTCAGCATCTCGCCCATCAGGGCCTTCTTGTAACGCAGGAAATCGCATTCCATGTGCGTGTCGAGCGATTGACGGTCATTCATCACCAGACCACGCCTGCTGTCAAAATAGAAGATCGCATCCGTAAACGGAAAATGTTCCAGCGTGGCATCGACCTTGGCGCGGATAGTCGGCTCAGGGGCTTGGCTCAAGTCGGTTGCCCCCAGTTCATCCATCACCGAGCGGGCATATATTCTAAGCTCCGCCGAGGATTTTCGCTCCACCACTTCAAGCGTCTGCATGAAATCCCGTTGAATCACAGCATCGATGGCGTGGGTGCTCTTGATGTTGGACAGGGAGATGTATTCAAACACGATTAAAATGATGATGGGCAGGATGATAGCAAGCGTCCAGATGACGACGAGCTTTCGTTTTGGCGAGAAATTCCTGTTCATCGGACTGCTACCCTCCGCTGTCATTCCAACACAAATTTAACAAAGCCCCGTGACTCACATGTCACTTGTTTGTAAAAAAATGTAAAAAGGAACTGAAAACCCGTCATCTGAGCTCCCATACTGAGCGCTCGACTCAAAGCCTGAATGGCCCGAAAGGACACGCCCCAGGGTCGAGGATCCGCCTGCGGCCGGGGAGGTTATATTCGAATACCCTTTCCTAAAAATGCGAAAATCGTGTTGTAGCCAATGAAAAGCGTGATCACAAAGATGACCATCGCCGCCCAGGTCGTGGCGCGCTGGGCCCGAGGCCCGGACGTTATCCCCCAGGTGATCCCGAAGGTCCATAGCCCGTTGGCAAAATGAAATGTCACGCCCAAAATGCCCAACAGGTAAACGATCAGTGTCGCCGGCTCTCTCATCCCCTCGGTAAAATGATCATACTGGCTGGTGTAATGATAAATGCGCGGCGCGATCTGGGTCATGTAAACATGGGCGAAGACAAACAAAAACACCCCGATCCCACTGATCCGCTGCAGGGTGTACCGAAGGTTGCTGAAATAGGGATTGCTGAGGTTGTTGTATTTCGCGCGAAGGCCCAACCACAAGCCCAGGAAGCCGTGAAACAGAATCGGAATATAGATAAAAACGACCTCAAAGGGAAAGACGTAAGGCAGGTCGTCGAGTTTCTTCAGGTGCGTGTCAAAGGCTTCGCGCCCCAAAAACACGTACGAACCATTGTAGAAATGAACCAACAAAAACAAACCAAGTGGCACGACGCCCAGCAAGGAATGCAGGCGCTTCCAATAAAAATAGGATCGATCGCCCATAAGTGACTTCTCCGGAATCAGGTTATGCCATCCGAACGGGGACTTGGTCCTTGCGACCCTCAGGCCGGGCAATGTGAAGCAGCGAAGATTTCGGAATCAAGCCGGCATCATAGCACAAGGAAAAACGATAATGAACCCCGTTTCCGTGGAAAGCCCTCAGAAAGAGTTTGACAGTCTGCAGCGCCCTTTTTATGATGATGCTCTCCATTGGAACCCGCGATATCAGGAGGGAATCATGAACCCATCCTTCATGGAGAATTACCGGGCAAAGCACCAGCACCCTCTCAATCGGCTGACCCACTACATCGGCATCCCAATGATCGTCGTCTCTCTGGTCTACCTTTTTTATGACTGGAGGGTCGGATTGATACTCTTTGTCACGGGATGGATTTTCCAATTTGTGGGACACTTTATCGAAGGCAATCAGCCCGCTTTTTTCAAGAATCCCGTTTATCTCCTGGTAGGCCCCCTGTTCGTGCTCAAGAAGGCAGGTTTGGCCCTGCGAAATCTGTTAACTCCCCGACCCTCCCCCTGATTTGCCGTTCACGGGCTCTGCGGCTGGAAGATACCCCGCCACCCTGAGCCACTTTTCCGTAACCTTCATCCCTTCCTCTAAAGAGATCCGGGGTCGATAACCGAGATCTCGTTTCGCTTTTTCAATACTAAAGCGCGCGTGGCGGGTCAGAAACCGAAGGGCTTCGCGCGTAATTCTAGGGGGCTTCCCCGACAGTTTTGAGCCCAATTCCATGCTGAGTGCGATGAACCGAGCAAGCCATTCAGGAACGGACCTGATCCCGGGCTTTCCGGCCATCCCTGCGTAATACCCAAAGAACTCTCTCCAGGTCACGGCCGCCCCATCGCTGATCAAATAAACCTCACCCAGAGAAGCGTCGCGCTGGGTCGCGGTCAAGGTCGCATCAAGCAGGTTGTCAATGAATACGTAATTACAGAGACCACTCCCTCCGTTAATAAGGATCATTTGACCCGAGTTGACCATTTCGATGGGCCGGATTGTCCAGGGATTAGAGCGGGGACCGTAAACATTCGCAGGTCGTATCACCACCACCGGCAACTTTGACTCGCGATAAGAACTCCAGACCGCTTTCTCCGCAGCAATCTTCGTGTCGCAATAGAGATTGCCGCAAGGCTGGTAGGGGGTTCTTTCATCGGCCCCGTCAGGTGGATTGAGGCCGTAGACCGCGACGCTGCTGAAATGGATGAATCTCTTTACCCCCGCCTCGGAGGACACGTTGAGGATGTTCTGAGTTCCTTCAACGTTTGTCCTCAGAAAGACCTTCCGATCCCCGCCTTCCCGAACTACTGCAGCACAATGGAAAATCAAGTCGCACCCCGCAGCAGCCTGCCGCAGCAATGGCACATCGAGGAGATTCCCTTCAACGATTTCCAGGGGGAGCTTCTTCAGGGGACCGGTCTTTTCGCGGCTCCGAACCATGGCTCGAACACGAACACCCTCCTCAACCGCAAGGCGCTCCGACAGCCGCCCCCCAATGAAGCCCGACGCACCTGTCACCAAAGCCTTTAGCCCGCGAATCTCCATGATCCCTCCGGGCCTGTTTCTTGCCCAATGAATATGATGACTACCTTTGTTCAGGGAGTCTCCGTAAGCTTTTATCACGCCCGCCGAACCTTTTCAACCTCCCCAAACCCACCGACAAAAACGCGTCCAAATATGCCGTGCACAACTCCGATTCACAAACTTGCCACGGGTTGCGGCGAGGAGTAGCATACCCATAGAATCTTGTATCACGGGTCGGAAAGGAAGGCTGGAATGATGGCCGCAGTTGAGGCACGATGGTGGACACCTCTCAACGACCACAAGGTCGTTTGCACCCTGTGTCCCCGCTACTGCAAGATCGGCGACCATCAGTCCGGGTTTTGCTTCATCCGCCGGAATGAAGGGGGAAGACTGGTCACCTTCGGATATGGTCAACCCGCCGCTATCCATGTTGATCCCATTGAGAAGAAGCCTCTCTATCACTTTTTGCCCGGGACACAGATCCTCTCCATGGGAACGGCGGGCTGCAACATGGGATGCTTCTTCTGCCAGAACTGGGATATCTCGAAAGCCAGATCAGACCACGGGAGCTCTTCCCTGCTGTCCGCTGAAGCCGTTGTGGAGTCAGCCCTATACAGTGGCTGTTCCTCCATCGCATTTACGTACAACGAACCAACCATTTGGGCCGAATATGTCATCGACATCTCCAGAGTTGCACACGAACATGGCTTGAAAACGGTGATGGTGACAAACGGATACATCACGCCGCAGGCGTTTGACGAGGTCTACCTTTGGATCGACGCGGCCAATGTTGACTTGAAGGCCTTCACAGAGCATTTTTACTCTCGCATCACGTTGACGCATCTCAATCCCGTCCTGGAAACCCTGAAGCGGTTGAAACAAAACACATCAGTGTGGTTTGAAATAACCAACCTGATGATCCCGACCCTCAATGACGAGGAGGAAGAGACGAAGAAGTTAGCAGACTGGATTCTGGAGAACCTGGGCGAGCTTGTACCCCTGCATTTCTCTGCTTTTCATCCGGACTTCAAACTGCGGGACAAGTCCCCCACCCCTCACGACACGCTGCATCGCGCCCGCCGCCTGGCGATGGAGCGGGGACTCAAATTCGTGTACGAGGGCAACGTCATGTGCGAGGAATCTCATACCACGTTCTGCCCTCACTGTGGAAAGGCCTTAATTCGCCGTTCGCGATACGACCTGAAAGCTTATGAGCTGACGCCTGAAGGGACCTGCAGGTACTGTGGGACTCTGATCGCGGGGCACTTTCCCCGGATCACAAAAGCGAGGAAGGCGACTTCTCGATTTGATGTCCAGTAATCTCCCATCCAATCTTCACCTGGGCACCTCCAGCTGGTCATCCAAAGACTGGGTCGGCGTCTTCTATCCCGAGGGCACCCCGTCGGCTGAATTCATCGGAGAATATGCCCGGCATTTCCATACCGTTGAGATCGATTCCACCTGGCACCACATGCCAGGCGAGCGGATGATCGATTCCCTGAACCGTCGTACCCCCGAGGGATTCATCTTTTCGGCCAAGGTGCCCGAGATCATCACCCACAAGAAATATCTAGTGGATTGTGACGGGGAGATGAAGCAGTTTCTGGAAGTCATGTCCCCCCTGGGTGAAAAGCTCGGCCCTCTGGTGCTTCAGTTTGCCTACGTGGCCAAGGGAAAGGACGCCCACGAATACAAGACCGGCGAGGAATTCATGGGAAGGCTCAGGGACTTTCTGCCCAAGCTGTCAAAGGACTTCCGTTATGTCGTTGAGGTCCGCAATGGGAATTGGCTAAAGCCGCCGCTGCTGGACCTTCTCCGAACACACGGGGTTTCCCTGGCCTTGACCGCGTACTACACCATGCCGGCTCTCGACGAGATGCTAAAAAAGGGGATCGAGCCGCTCACCTCTAACTTTACTTTCGTCCGCTTTATTGGACACCGTAAAGAGATTGATGAATTGATTCAGACGAAGATACGAAACGGAGAGAAAAGAAAGGAATTCGATGAACTTGTTCTCGACCGGACAGCAGAGATGCGCCGATGGATTCCACCGCTGGCAAGCCTCCTCCGGAAAGGAGTTCCCGCCTACATCTACTTCAACAACCACTATGCCGGGCACGCCCCCGCTTCGGCGAGATTGTTTGAGAGACTCTGGGTGGAGATGATCGGAACTTGAGAAACGCCCGGCCCTTCATGATTGCGGATTTTGGATTTCGGATTGACGATTGCAATTACCCTGACGACTGATGAGAATACGCCCGCGATCACTCCTTAATTCGCTTCAATTCATAGACAGCCCGGTTGGTGGCGTCCGGACACGCGATCACAGAAAGATCTTTGTCCTCAGCCCACGGAAGAGAACCCCCCGTCTGCATCATGACGAGGGTCGGATAAATCGTGTGGAACGCCGAAGCGCAGAAACTCGCCGGAGTTTTCCCCTCGCTGATCGTCCAGGTATCCCCCACTTTAAACTCTTGAGGGCATTTCCCATCCACTGATTTGATACTCACGATAACCTTGTGCATAAAAAGCCTCCTCCAAGAATCACTCCTATTCTCTTCTAAATCAGGGAAATCGTAAACCCGTTTTTGGAGATGAGAGGGACGGGCCACAAGAAATTGCAGGCCTCACATTACCGGAACAATGCAACAAGGGCCTCAGCGCGGGTCATTCCAGGGCGCGATTTTACGAGGATCAAAATCCTGCCAGGATCAAATGACCGGACGATCAGGCCGCGCCGCCCGGATTATTTCCTTGGAGCAGGAGTAATTTTGTAAGGAACCGTCTCCGGCGGTGACTGAGCTCCAGCGATCCCTGGGGCGGTCAAGTTCAAATCCAGCAAATGACTTGGATGAACATTTCCCAGGGCCCCCAACAGACTCTTCTTGATCATCGGATATTCCTGTTCGAGATCCAGCAAAAGCCTCTTCATTCGCCGCCGCTTCAGGGAGTCATCTCCGCAGACCGGACAATTGCAGCACACGATGGGATAGCGGGGCCGGTGTGTCACCGGATCGACTTGATAGGCGTACGTGGCAAGGTCCTTTTCCGAGACGTAAATCAAGGGGCGAATTACGATGGATTCGCCATTATCTGCAACGAGCCGGGGCGGCATGGAGGCCAACCTCCCTTCAAAGAAGAGGTTTAGAAGCAGTGTCTCGATGGCGTCGTCAGCGTGATGGCCCAAGGCAATCTTATTGCAACCCAGTTCCCGGGCCGCCCGATAAAGCACGCCGCGCCGGATTCTCGCACAGAAAGAGCAATAGGTGACGCCGGGTTCGATTTTCTCTTCGATCATTTGGTACGAATGGGAATGATAGACCTTGTATTCAAACTTACGGGACTCCAGGTAATCAGCCACGCAATCGTAACGAAAATCTTTGAACCCCTGGTCCACGTGGACGCACACCAATGAAAACCTCACAGGCGCGCGGCGTCGAAGCAGTTCAAGGACCTCCAGCAGGGTCCAGCTGTCCTTGCCCCCGGACACGGCCACGGCGATGCGATCGTCGTCTTCTATTAACCGATAGTCGCCGATCGCCTTCCCTACCAGGTGCAGCAGTCGCTTCTCGAGTCTGCCGCGGTTCACGTTTCTCTCAGGACGAATGAGGGTGCAAGTCATCTTGGGGTTCCACTCAGGCCGACGCGCTGTGGGCCTTTCCAAACTTCTCCTTCAGAGCACGGATCTGATCGGCATGAGTAGAATCATGGTTCGCGTGAATCTTCGCCAGGCTTTCGATTGTGATCTCACCACGCTTCGGATGGATCCCTGCCCGCTGCCAATTTTTTTGCGGAAGCGCGCGCAGCAGGGTCAGCGTGTCAGCCCGAAGCCGTTTAAATTCCTTCAGGGTGTCCGACAGGTCCCGTTCAATGTACCTCAGTTTGGCTGCCAGCTCATTGTTGTCGACTCCGGACAGCGCGGGTCCATCTGTATTTGCGATCATGACATAGCGAGTCAGAAAGACTTGTTCTGTGACTGCCAGGTGGGCAAGGATTTCGATAATCGACCATTTCTCCGGGGAGGGCTTTCGACGGAGAACATCCTCGGAAACACCCCTGACTTCCGATTCAATGCCCTTCAAGCCCTCTTCATACTTCTGGAGGAGCTGACTGCGAACTTTGATGTGCTCAATCTGCCCCAGGTGCGCCTCATCATTCCCAATAGCCTGCCGCCGGAGGACGGTCTCGAGGCTCAACGGGCCATCAGTCTCATGAACGCCCGCACGTAGCCACTGTTCCTCTTTTATCGATTTCAGCAGCTTCAATGTCTCCTTGCGCAACTGTTTCCAGTCCCGGAGGACGTCACTCAGCTTCATTCTCCGGTACTCCAACTCGAGGGCGTAGGCATCCCCATCGATATTCTTGAGAAGCGGATTCTCCTCGTCCAGGATTCTTCGATAGCGGGCAAGATAAGCATCTCGCTCCATATCGCGCATATGGCAAACGATCTCCAGGATTGACCATTTCCCGGGCGAAGGAGTCCACAATAAGAGTCTCCTGGGAATCCCTTTCAGACTTGCCGTCAGTCTTTCAGGGGTCTGTTTTACGATTTCAAAATAGCGTTCACGCTCACTAGTGTCCATGATGACCTCCGTTAATTAGTCTATTTCCCTTCGCGAGGTGGCCTCAGGCAATTCACACCTCACACAAAAAGTCATAATCGATCCGGATCGATTGTTCAAATGACTTTCCCAGAAGAGACCCCCGGCCGGCCGATGTTGTCTGCCGAGGTTCAATACTGCGCCAGTTCCATGATCTTCCTGTACAGGGTGTCGACCTGTGGAAGGATGACATCCTCGAGCGCGGGGTTATAGGCGACGAAGGTATCCGTGGCGCCCACCCGCTGGACGGGGGCATCGAGGATCTCAAACAATTCTGTTCCGATGCGCGCAGCGATCTCGGCGCCATACCCAAAAGAGAGGCAATCCTCATGGGCCACAATCACCCGGCTTGTCTTTGAAACCGACGTGGCGATGGTTTCCCAGTCATAGGGGCTGAGGGACCGCAGGTCGATCACCTCGACGCTGACGCCGCCTTCTTCGGCCTTTCGTGCGGCCTGCACCGCGCGCACGACCAGAGCCCCATAGGTGATGATGGACAGGTCGGAACCCTCCCGAACAACGCTGGCCTTCCCCAGCGGGATCATGTAGTCCGGGCCCGGATTCAATCCCCGGTTGTGCCCCTGCCGGTAGAGATGTTTGTGTTCCAGGAAAAGCACGGGATCATCGCACCGTATCGATGTTCGCAGCAGCCCGTTGGCGTCCACGGCGGTCGAGGGCATGACGACACGCAACCCCGGGATATGCGTGTATAACACTTCTCCCGACTGGCTGTGATACACTGCCCCTCCCTGCAGGTACCCTCCAATGGTGGTCCGGACAACCACGGGACATTTGAAACTGTTGTTGGAACGCCAACGGATCGTCGCCAGTTCGTTGCGAAGCTGCATGTAAGCAGGCCAGATGTAATCAAAAAACTGGATCTCGACGACGGGCTTCAAGCCTCGCGTTGCCATCCCGATTGCACGCCCGACAATGTTGGCTTCCGCAAGCGGTGAATTGAAAACTCGATGCCCCCCAAACTTACGTTGAAGCCCATAGGTTACCTTGAAGACACCGCCCTTGCCCTTCAACTGTTCCAGTTTTTCCTCGTGGCTACAATCGGCTACGTCTTCTCCAAAAACCACGATTCGTTCATCCCGGGCCATTTCAGATTTCAGGCAGGCGTTGAGCAAATCAACCATTGTCCTGGGCTCGCCTGACGGGTGCGGCTCCGTGCAGAAGGCCTCGGAGGTGGGGTCGACGTCCGGGGAATAGACGAAGGAATAGACCGATTCCCGCGAGGGCATTTCCGCCCCAAGCGCTCGATCGACGTCCGCTTGAATCAGGGCGTCAACTTCGTCTTTGAGCGCCTCGATCTCGCCTGCCGTCAAAACCCCCTCGTCGATCAATTTCATTGCCAACCGGGTGATGGGATCACGTTGCGCCTCCTCGGACCGCTCCTGGGGAGTCTTGTAGGCCTGCTCGTCGTCCGAAAGCGAATGAGAGTAGGGCCGGACAACGCGGGCATGCACGAGTGATGGACCGCGACGCTCCCGAGTGTAAATGACGGCACGCCGCATGACGTCATAACAGGCCGCCGCTTCACTCCCATCAACCTCCTCCACGTAGAGGTTTGGAAAGTCACGAACCAATCGCGAGATGGATCCCCCCGCGGTTTGTACGTCCACCGGGACCGAAATTGCGTAACCGTTATCTTCGACCAGGTAGAGGACTGGAAGCTTCAGATTGCATGCCGTGTTCAACGATTCCCAGAACTCTCCCTCGCTGGTGGTCCCCTCACCCAATGAAACGTAAGTCACCTCATCAGAGTGGAAGTTTTCCACACGCGATTTCAAATCACCTATCCGGGGGATGCGACAACTCGCCTCGGCACAGCCGACCGCTTGCAAGCATTGAGTGCCCGTGGGAGAGGACTGGGTGACGATGTTCAGCCGCTTGCTTCCCCAGTGGGAAGGCATCTGCCGCCCTCCCGAATTGGGGTCGTCAGCAGCGCCTACGGCTCCCAAAAGCATTTCATAAGGGGTCATACCCAACGCCAGACACAGGGCACGATCACGATAATAGGGATAGAACCAGTCGTAGCCGGCGCGCAAATGCATGGCCGCCGCGACGAGGGGCGCTTCATGCCCGGCACCACTGATCTGAAAGTAGATCTTCTGCTGCCGCTTCAGCTGGATCTCCTTGTCATCAAGGCGCCGGGACAGAAGCATGGTCCTATAAAAGAGGAACCACTGCTCCTTCGTCAATCCATTCCACGAGCTGCCGTGTGATTTTACTTTCGACCGGGTCTCAATTGAAGCTTTCGACATTCAACTCCTCACGCCAGGGTGGCCGACTGGTCGCCCCCTAAGGATTCCCCTAACTTGCCTTTTTGGTGCTTTGGTATTCGACAATCCTACCCGCGATGGCGCTGGCGGCGACCGTATAAGGGCTCGCCAGGTAGACCTGACCCGGGCCACTGCGACCCGGAAAATTCCGGTTCTGCGAGCTCACGCTGACCTCGTCTTTCCCCTTCGACGCACCGGGGCCTGCATTGATGCATGCCCCACAACTCGGCTCAATAATCTGCGCCCCGACTTGCTGAAAGAGCCGCGTGTAGCCTTTCTGCTCGGCGTAGTTACGGGTCTCCTGGGAGCCAAACTGGATGTAACACTGCACTTCCGGGGCCACGTGCCTGCCCTGGGCAAGCGCCTCCCTGAAAACGCTGGCATACATGTCCATATCTTCGTTCTTGCCTGCCGTACAGGAGCCGCCGTAGGCAATGTCAATTTTCACTTCCCCCTGGAGTTCATCAATGAAGACCCCGTTCCCGGGATCTCCCGGCAGTGCCACCATCGGGCGAAGTCGGCTGGCATCGATTTCGATGACGGTGGCATATTGAGCGCCAGGGTCACCGGACCACCCCGCACAGTACATCTCAGCCTTGGACCTCGGCATCCCCCGCCTCTCCACCAGGAAGTCCACCACTTTCTGGTCAGGCGCCACGATTCCCGTGAACCCGCCAATCTCCGCCGCCATGTTAGTCATGGTCGCTCGCTCGTCCACCGAGAGCGCTTCAATCGCCTCGCCCGAGTACTCGATCACTTTGCCCAGGGCGTCTCCATTCTTCACGTAGGGCATACGGAGGATCTCGAGAATCATATCTTTGGCTGTAACGTTATCGGGTTTCCTTCCATGAATGACAATCTTCACGGTCTCCGGGATGCGGACGCGAACATCCTTCGTAATCCAGGCATTGAAGACGTCCGTTGTGCCGATCCCAAAAGCGATGCAGCCGACTGCCCCGCTGTGCGGAGTGTGACTGTCGCTGCCCACCACCACCTGGCCGGGGAGCGCGTAGCTCTCCAGAACCTTGCTGTGGCAAATCGCCTCACTTCCTTTTCGATCGGTTAATTCCCCGTGGACACGAATCCCCTGAACTTCGGCAAACGCCTGTTGTTTTCGCTTCAACTCGAAGGCTAGATCGAGGAGTCCCATCTTGACCCGTTCCACCGGCATCACCTCATCCAGGAACGTCAGATGATCCCGGAAGAAGAGAATCGATGAAGGGTCGTTCACTCGTTCATTCTTTCCAACTAACTGCTCAAAGAAGATCGCTGCCATGGGAGTGACATACTCATGGCTGAACCGCAAATCCGCTCTCACAAATCCCGAATCGCCGGGCTTCACTCCAGAGACACCGATTTTATTCGCTGCCAGATCGGCGACCATGTGCTTTGCAAAGATCTTCTCGGCGAGTGTCATCGGTCTCGATTGCGTATCGAGGGCTGGCAGGGATACCTGACCCTGAATGCGCGCCACATTAAAGTTGAAAAGCCCTCCAAACTCGACAATCTGCCTGGTAATCTCATCCTCACCGCGCGTGAATTCCTCGAGCGGAATTTCCTCGCCCTGCCGGATCTTCCCGATGACATCAAAATTGGTGGTCACATACAATCCGAGGTTCTGGCAATTCTGTTTGTAAATCCGCTCGATATTCTCCGCCACGATGACTTGAATACCGGCGCACATCTCAGCGTAAGGGGACTGTTCCCGACTGGAGCCCTTTCCGCGGCGCTTCCCCGCCACCGCAGCGACGAATCCGCCCCCCCTTACAGAACCCCGGGTGACTGGAAATTCCTCGCGGCTGTTGCCCCCCTCCGTCGCAGTGCATTTCAAACCCAGATAAGGAAAATCTCCCAGGGTTTCGTCGAAGTAATAGCAAATGTAGGCCGGAGTAATCTCATCCGTGGAAATGTTATCGCGCAACCTAAGGGAAGGGTTCCAATCCAGGTCCTCCCCCCCCAACTGCATTTTCAAGAGCTTGGAGTCTTCTGTGAGAAAGAGAATTCGGCCTTCCAGCCGGACGCGCGGAGGGCGCCTTGTCACTTTACGGGTGAGTAATGAAGAAATCATCTCGATGACCCTTAAAAGGAAATCCAATCCTTTCTGAAAGCTCTATTATACCCAATTTGCTGAAAACAGCGGGAGGACTTGCCTGTGGTCCGTGGCCGTACCGAACAAATCGGGAGCGCTTACGAAGCCTCCTGATATTTGCGTTACGACAGAAAAATCAACCGAAAGGATGATCAATGGACGGGCTCGGTGGTGTGAACATCCGGGCACCGTTTACGGTCAAGAACATACAGTCTTCCAGACGGATGCCAAATTCGCCATGTAGGTAGATGCCCGGTTCATTGCTGAACGTCATTCCCGCTTCAATCTTTCTCCGATTTCCGTTAACCAGGTAGAACCACTCATGACCATCCAGCCCGATGCCGTGTCCCACGCGGTGAGTGAATTCTTTATAGCCCGGACCGAACCCCGCCTCCTCGATCACCTTGCGGGCGGCAGCATCCACGGCTTGACATTCAACGCCGGGTTTGGCGGCTTCGAGGGCCACTTGTTGGGCCTTTTGGACAATCCCCCACACTTTTCTTTGTTTGTCAGAAGGTTTTCCAAACACAACGGTCCGAGTGATGTCTGAGGAATAGCCCTCGACGCGACACCCGCCGTCGGCCAGGACGGCTTCACCCAGTTTCAACCTCTGGGGTACAGAGGAGCCGTGGGGGAACGCTGAGTTCTCGCCAAAAAGAACCAACGCTCCACCCGGAGCGCCCAGGGCACGATGAGCCGCCGCTATGGCGGAAGACAATTCACCGGGAGTCATGCCTTCATGCAGTGTTTTGAACGCCGTTTCAAACGCTTTCAATGTGATCTGATTCGCCAGCGTCATCAAATCCAGTTCATGGCGGGACTTGACACTACGGCATCGGGCGGATACCTCGGCTGAACAAGGGACAAGTCGAAGCGCCGGAGCGGCCTTTGAAATCCCATCGCTCTGAAAAAAACGGACCTGTTCTTCAATACCAAGCGTTCCGCTAGAGGCATTCCGGTCTTTCAAAACCTGCGCAATCAAGGCATATGGGGATTCATCCTCTTCCCAGGAACGGATGTCCTTCCCGAATCGAATGAGTTCCTCGGCCCGGGCTCGTTCAAATGCAGGCGTCACCCATGCGATTTCCCCTTTAGCCGGGATGATCAATCCAAACGTGCGTTCGCTCTGACCCCACTCCATACCGGCAAAGTAGCGCATCGAAGATCCCCCAGCAATGTACACAGCGTCGATACGCGCATCACGCATGCACTGCCGGGCCCGCTCCTGTCGCGCCAGATACTCCTCGGAATCAATCCCCTTGATGTCTGTCGTCATTGACTTGAGACTCTTGATTTCATCCTGGGCAGCCGGCGGCAGGGGGTAGGCTTCAGTTTGATCATTCATTGATGCCCAGGCAAAGGCAGCTGCACCCAATTTGAAGAATTCGCGACGATCCAGGCACATATTTGAATGTCTCCTTGGAAGCCCTTCCAAACTCGGAGGAAATACGAACACAGCCCAGTGATCAGGCCGCATCGATCAACTCATAACACCTTTGTGGTAGGTGCAACGGTCAGTTCCCTGCGAGGTCCACGACCCCGCGGTTTATACACCCGGGAAGGAAGGTGAATCGGGAACGACCCGGACTATTCGCTCAACACCAATTTGGCGATGGTCTGAAGTTGCATGTTTGACGTGCCCTCGTAAATCTGTCCAATCTTGGCGTCGCGATAGAATTTTTCTACCGGATAGTCTTTCGTGTAACCATATCCGCCAAGGAGCTGAACGGCCATCGAGGTGACCCTTTCAGCCATCATCGAGGAAAGGTATTTGGTCATCGCAGCTTCTTTCACGAAGGGGACGCCTGCGTCGCGCATCCGGGCCGAGTTATAAGTCAGCGTGCGGGAACACTCGATGTCGATCGCCATCTCGGCCAACTGGAACTGGACCGCCTGGAACTGAGAGATCTCCCTTCCGAACGCGTGTCGTTCCTTCGTGTACGCCAATGCCGCTTCATACGCCCCCTGGGCCAGCCCGGTCATTTGCGCCCCGATCCCAATCCGCCCTTCGTTCAAAGTCTCTATGGCAATCTTGTACCCGATGCCCACCTTGCCCAGCACGTTTTCCTTGGGGACGATACAATCGTCGAGCAGCAACTCGCATGTCGATGAGGCCCGGATGCCCAGCTTGTCCTCTTTCTTCCCCACCGTAAACCCCTGGAAACCCTTCTCAATGATAAAAGCAGTGATCCCCTTATAGCCGGCAGGGGGATTTGCATTGGCAAAGAGGATGAAGACATCCGCTTCCTTAGCGTTTGTAATCCAGAGCTTCCGGCCATTGAGGATGAAATGGTCGGGACGCTCCTCGGCCCTCGTGGTGAGGGCAAACGCATCGCTGCCCGAAGTGGCTTCACTCAGGGCATAAGCGCCCACACTCCCCTTGGCCAAACGGGGGAAGTATTTCTTCCGTTGTGTTTCATTGGCCCAACGTAGAAAAACGTTGTTGACCAGGGTGTTCTGAACATCGACGATGACTCCGATCGAGGGATCCACTCGAGATAGTTCCTCCACCGCCAGGACCGCCATGAAAAAAGACCCGCCTGCGCCGCCATACTCTTCCGGAATCTCAATTCCCATGATTCCCAGCTCGAAAAACTCCTTCAGGAGGTCCTTTTGAAACGCCCCTTCCTCGTCCATTTTCTTGACTAAAGGCTTCAGGCGCGCTTCCGCAAATTCTCTTACCGTGGAGCGGAACAGGGACTCATCCTCCGAGAATGACGTCACTGGCGGGCGAGCTGAAACATTTTCCTTCATGGCATTGGTTGACATTGGCTTCATCCTCTAGCTTGAAAATCCTTCCACAGGCTCTCGAACAGTCTCTAAACAGGTGCGCAAATAAAGCTGAGAAAATCTAAATGAAAGCAATCCGAATGGCAAGGTATTTCCGTGAGTGCTGCGCGCGCTTCATCGCCCTCGCGGTTTGTTAGGGGCGCTCAGGTGCAAAGCCGGTTTTTCACAGGGAGCCATCTTCTCCTTTGACGGGGGCCTAATTCATCAGCGCCATCCCATTCTCGGCGGAATACAACCAGGAGAGCACCTGCTCCCGGTCGGGGGCTTCCGGGTCCAGCGCAAGATATCTTCTGAAGCCCGCCGACGCCTTACGGTAATGTTTGAGTTGAAGGTGCATGAATGAGAGATTTCGAATCTCGGTTGCGTCCTCCGGAGAAATGACAAGCATCAATTCAATGACCGCCAGCGACTTTTCTGCGACGCCGGTACTGGAAAAGATGTGTTTCAGATTATTGAGCATCCGAAAAAGAATCTGTTTCTTGCTGACCGGCTGAAGGAAGGCACGTTGAAACTCCGAGGATCCGCTGGACATTTCGGCCCAACGGGACCGGCAATCCTCCACGGTCATGAGCGTTCCTGCATGGTACGGATCGATGAGCATCTCGTCGAAGGGATCGTCGAGTTTCACGAGGAAATGGCCCGGCAAACCCACGCCAACAATATCCAAACCGATGCGCCGTGCTATCTCCATGTAAACTAAGGATAAAGTAATAGGGATTCCCGTCTTCCGGTCCAATACGTCATTCAGATAACTGTTCCTCGGATCATAGTAATTGTCCGCGTTTCCCTTGAAGCCCTGCTCTTTGAAGATAAACCGATTAAACGCCTCGATACTTTTTACAGTACAGGGGCTCTCAAGCGGAAGGCAGGAGCTGGCTCCAATAGCCATCTCGTCGAGGCGATCCAGATAGTCCTGAACCCGCAACGCAGGATATTCGCTCCGGGCGATCGTCAGGGCCCCCAGCGCTAAATTGATCTGCCCTTCATCTCTGGAGACTATGGATCGAAACGCATCGATCACGCTTTGTTGTAAATCAGGCATTGGGCATTATTGTAACAATTTTTCGGATTTCTTTCAGTCAACCCCGGAAATGAAGCCAGAAGCCTCATCTAAATCGGTTTGATCACCCTTCCCCCGGGGACACGACGGCTGGAAAAAACTGAAGACAGGGGATATAATTGCGAATGAATCGCACATTAAGGGCAATCACGTGGAGGGCGTTTATGACGACTCCATGCGCAAGTTCAGGAGGGCGTAATCGAAATGTCTCTGTTAGGTGAGAAGGAACAGGTAATCGTAAGCGAGCAATTTCAAAGGCTCGAGAATCCTGTGAGGATGATCCACTTTACCCAGGGCTTGATGTGTGACACCTGTCCCGAGACCCAGCGCCTCCTCGAAGACCTGGCATCCCTGTCTGACAAGGTCACCCTTGAGGTCCATAACTTTGCGATTGAACAAGAACTGGCGGCGCAGTTTCAGGTGGCTCGAGTCCCTGCAACTGTTATACAGACAGAGAAGGATTTTGGAATTCGGCTTTACGGGTTGCCTTCGGGTTACGAATTTGCTTCTCTATTGCACGCCATCCTGGCCGTGTCCCGTTCCGCCACCGAGTTGTCGGAGGAATCAAAGACCCTACTCCGATCCGTTACCACTCCTACTCACATCCAGGTGTTTGTGACCCCCACCTGACCGTATTGCCCCGCGGCCGTGAAGCTCGCGTACGAACTGGCAATTGAGAACGACTACATCACCTCGGACATGGTGGAAGTTTCAGAATATCCGGATCTGATCCGCAAGTATCAGGTTCGAGGAGTTCCGAAAACCGTGGTGAACGATACCGTTGAGTTTGTTGGCGCTCTTCCGGAAGCAGAGTTTGTCGCGCAGGTTCTAAGAGGGGTAATCCCGGCCGGTTTGGAAAACAGGTAGGTGGGAGGGGACGAAAACTCGAAGGAGGAAGGCGTCCTCTCACAGCGCCTGCCATCTTCCCCTCTTCTTAACACCGCGTCTTTGATGTTGCCATGACCGCATGTACTGACCGAAGGGTGCAGGCTCACACCCGCGAATGGCCGGAAAATCCTCAGGAACAGAGAGCTGGGCCCGATCCCACCCTATTCCCCCGCAGGCTGTTCAGCCCCCGGAAATTGAGAGCCGAAGGCGGTCACCAAGGGCAGACCGGGAAGTGTCTCCAATGGCATAACCTCCTGTCTAACCTCGTCGTACCCATCTGGGAGATCGCCATTGTCTGGACGAAAATACCGCCAATAGTTGGGACGCACGGAAGCGATGAGCTCTTTTCGCGTCTTGGTTTTGAGCGGTTTTCCGATGTAGATCTTGCCCATCCGCTCCAGGATCTTTTCCGGGATGGCGCCCGCAAACATGAACAAAGGGTATTTGAAATTCGGCCCATTCAGCTTCCGTAATTTGACAAGCCACATGATCAGCGAACCAAGGCGCCAGACAGTCGGGGCCCACCAGCTGTAATTGCCCGGACGCACGTTCATCTTCCAGCACTTCATCATGAGTTGCCATTGCAGAGGGGAGAGCTGGCGCGTTTCGGTCACGCCCTGCTTATCTGCCATGCGCGTATCATGCAAAGGGGTAAAAATCGAAGGGATGAGGAAGGCGAAGACGTGACGGCGCTCCATCTCATAAACCAGATCGAGCGTCGCTTTGACATCCTCGTCCGTTTCGCCGGGGTTGCCCACAATCAGAGTCATGGCGGGAAACCAGTTGTTCTCGTTCAAGACCCGAAGCCCTTCCAGGATAATGCTCGGCCAGTCTTCGATGGGAAAAGGGACCGCTTTGCTCGGCATGATCTGTTTCGCCATGCGGACTGATCCTGTTTCCAAGCCAATCAAAGGAATCAGTGCTTTCTTCTGGGGATGACTGCTGAGGTACGGGAAATGGATGGGGCTCTTGGGCAAAAGGAGATTAGAGAGTTCTCTAATCAAGGTCGGATCGACGACGGCCGGGGCAATAGTGCAATGACTCAGCAGATGATGCTCGACCCCGGGCGTGTTGACGACCTCGCTAAAGAGGCCGACCAATGCTTCCCGATTCGGGAAGTAGAAAGGGACATTGGTGTGAACCTGTCCCCAGATGAACATATCCTCGGTTGCAAGCGAGATTTGCTTGTTTCCGTTCCGGACATTCGCCCGGACTGATTTCAAGATGTTCTCCTTGGGTAGGTCGATTTGCGGATTCAAATCGGGAACACAAAACTGACATCTTCGCCCGCAGCCGGTGGTCATTTCGACGACACCGAAGGTCGTGCGCTTTTCAGGCGCAAGAATGGTCGAACCGTCCTTCGGATGTGCAACATCGACCTGCCGGGGGAGGGATTCTCCTCTGACGGCCTGATCGAATAACCTCACCGTATCTGCTGATTCGCTCCGCCCTTCGATGACGCAGTCAATGCCAAGCTCCTCGTATGAATCCGTCTTAACGACTTGCCAGCCGCCTGATCCACCCACAATAACCTTGAATTGGTCCCGATAGGGACTTGCTTTGATCTTTGCAAAAAGGGCTCGCGCATAGTGGGAGTTGATGGGCATTTTCGAAGATCCGAACATCGAGGTATAGACCCCTGCTGCAAACGTCACTCCCAGGGGATTGTGAGTGGAGACCGCGACGACGCGGGTGTTTGGCCCGATGAATTTTTCCAAGTCGTCAGGGTAGCAAGCGACAACCTCATCCGGTCCGTAGCTCCGAAGCAAAGAAGCTTCAACCAGTCGCACACCGGCTGGCATGGTACGGGCGGAACCATCCTCGTTGTGCTCCACCTCGCGCCAATGGGGGTACTTGTCGTTAAGGAACCGCTCCATCCAAATGGGTAAAGATGCCATCATCATCTGAATAAAATAGCCGGCATGGTCAATGGTCTCAGACAGAGGCGCCGATAAGACAATCAGCCTCCCCCCATCGATCGGGGCCGATGATTGAAGGACTTGCGCCACATTGTGATGGGACGTTTCGAGCGGTATTCCATTTCCATTGCTCTTCCGAGTTTTTAGACCCATTTCTTCTCCTCCCGGAGATGGATTTCTGCGTACACCCGGTTCACCGGCTCTCACTTAATGAAAAACCAGGACACAGTCAAACAGGACTTCCCTCGAAATTACCCGAGGGAACGGCGTAATTCCTGTAGGAATTGACGAATCTTACATTCTTTTCCGGGTGAAAGCACGGAAAATTCGAGTATTGGGGTTTTTCTCGGGAGTAGATAACGCATTGAGTTCTGAGGAATTCGGATCGTAAAACGGTACGGTCGTCAGGGGCGTGCAAATAAGAAGCGGGTCCCGCATCGTCCTTGTAGATTCATGTGGGGCTCGATGCTGGTTGTCTTGCCTGACCCAGTATTCCTCCATTTCGAAGAAGATTCACTCGCTCCGAGATTCTGCAGCCGTCTTCTTGAACCTCCCAATCAAATGAACTTCGGAAAGTCACTAAAACACCGTCTTGAATTGCGATTGTGGAACTTGGAGAGCCTTCGCAGTAGTCAGAATCTTGAAGACAAAGGCCACAAACAAAGGCCACAAAAGGATGCGCCGGCATTTGGATCTGGAGTTTCTTTCACAGCGACGTGGCTTGACTCCCACCCGAATCTTTTGTTACCTTGAGCAACGGTCAAAGGCATTCGGAGGCCTCCCCCCATTTCATTGTCCTCGAGCGCGACGATGCTGAATCTTAAAGTCATGACATGCAAGCTTCCAAGGGCTTTGAACAATCACACTAATTTCAGGGTGGCCCATTGAAGGCCTATCATTGGAGCCTCTTCCATTCTCATTCTGCGCCCCCCACAATGGCTCCTTGTCCACAGGACTTTAGTCCAAAGGAATGGGCGATCATCCGTAAATGTCGCACTCCTCGGCAGGTCCAGGAGTTCCTGCGCAATCTTCCATACAACTGGGAAAAGGAAACCCTGCGAACCTTTCGACAGGTGGCTCGCCATGGATCGGCCCATTGTCTTGAAGCTGCCCTGGCTGCAGCCACGATCATGGAACAGCATGGTTATCCCCCCGTGTTGCTCGATCTGGAGTCCAAGGACAATCTGGATCACGTCCTTTTTTTGTACCGCCAACATGGACATTGGGGGACGGTAGCCAAGTCGCGCGATGCCGGGTTGCACGGCCGCAAGCCGGTATTCCGGTCGATCCGGGATTTGGTGATGAGTTACGTCGAACCTTATGTCGATTTCACCGGGCGGATCACGGGATACGGGGTGACTGATTTGAATAAACTCGTCCCCCGCTGCAACTGGCGCCTTTCAGAACGGAACATCTGGGTGGTGGAACGCGCGCTCATACACATGCCCCACAAGAAAATCAAAACCTCCACTGCACGTTTCAGGCGCGCGTTGAAGCGCTACCTCAATTTCAAAAAACGATTTCCTCACCGCCAAGCAACCTATTATAGAAACCGGCATCAGTGGTTATGAGACGGATAAACAAAGGTCTCCGAACCGTTGGTACCCCTTCAAGAGCCGGGAGCATGAAAACCTCGTGAGGAACACACCGTGATGGAGGACACGAGGACACCTTGACACCTGTGCCTTTTCATGTAGAATATCACCCTATTTTTGAGGGGGGGCGTGCATACTGAATGGAAAAGAAGCGTCTCGAGTATTACAAGAAGAAACTTGAAACCAAGTATTCAGAGCTGACGCAAACCGTTTCGAAAGTGGAGCATTACGGACGAGAAGTGGATGAAGAGCCAAGTCAGGATATTGCCGACAAGGCTTCCAATTCCTATGAGAAGGAATTTCTGTTTAGTTTGACAAACAATGATCGTTATGTCCTTCAGCTTGTCCAGGAGGCGCTGGCGCGAATCCGCGAAGGATCCTTCGGTCACTGCATTGTTTGCGAAGAGGAAGTACAACAAAAACGGCTTGAGGCCGTCCCGTGGGCGCGTCACTGTATCGAATGTCAGGAAAAGCAGGAACAGGGACTCTTGAATTGAGCCCATTCGGACTCAGGGCTGACAATTCGTGTTTGCCGGTTCACTTCTATACTCTTCAGGAGGGTCGTCTTCGAACCGAGTAGTGATTGCACTCAAAACCTACCGCCGACCCCCCTGTGGAGGACCCTACTCCCCCCCGTCCTGGATTCACTCTTTTCGGTTTTACTCCCCGCCCACTGCGACCTCTGCCACGGACTGATTTCGCGAGCCTTTGACTCCACCGTCTGTGCTCGATGCTGGTCGAGCTTGCAACTGCTGAATGGTAATCTTTGCGACCTTTGTGGCAACCCCATCATCGCGACACTCGTCCCTCCCGGATGGCGGTGCGGCCGATGCCGCCGCGGTCTCCATGAATTTGATTACTGTCGATCCTACGCGTTGTACGAGGACACGGTGCGGGAGGTGTTGCATCGATTCAAGTACGGCAGGCGGGCAAGATTGGGGGTTCGTCTGGCGCGATTGCTCTCACAAGCCTGGGCGCTCTATCCCCGTTTTCAGGAGGCCGAAGTGATTCTCCCGATGCCCCTTCACCGGCGACGAGAAAAAGAGCGGGGTTTCAATCAGTCCGGAATTCTGGCAAAATACCTGTCGGGGATGATTGGTCGGCCAATGGAATCAAGGGCCGTAGTCCGGATTCGAAACACCCCCTCGCAAACGGGCTTAAGCCCCCGACAGCGCCGACTGAACGTGTCGCAATGCTTTGAGGTCAGAAAACCCGCAGCTGTTCGGGGAAAGGCATGCCTGGTCATTGATGACGTTTTTACGACAGGGGCGACGTTAAATGCAATGGCCCGGGTTTTGAAAGAAGAAGGGGCCACCAAAGTTTTGGCCCTGACGCTGGCTCGCGTTTCCCCACGCGCGGCGATCGGGGCGGCAAAGAAAGCGGCCTGACAAGCGATTTATGATTAGCGCAAAGTCTCATGACCGGACCCATGGGGAGATTCCCAGACCCCGGAGCGAGCCAAGCCGTTCAACCTTTATGCACACTCCCGTTCTGGTCTTGAATGCCACTTACGAACCCATCAATATCTGCGCCGCCCGGCGTGCACTCGTCCTGGTCTTAAAGGGTGTGGCCCGCGCCGAAGAGGAACACCCGCGGTTCATTAAATCCCCAACCTTCAGTATCCGCGTTCCTTCTGTAATCCGGTTGTTGGAGTTTCGTCACATCCCCCGACAATCGCGGGCCTTGTCAAGAAAGAACATTCTGTTGCGCGACCGGAATACCTGCCAGTACTGTGGGGGGGTATTTCCACCCAATGAACTCACTCTCGACCATGTGATCCCGCGCTCGCGAGGCGGCGCTTCATCCTGGGAAAACCTGGTCGCCTGCTGCAAGGGTTGCAATCATAAGAAAGGGAACTCAACCCCCGCGGAATCAGGCCTCCATTTGTTT
Source organism: Terriglobia bacterium (assembly GCA_020072965.1). Taxonomy (GTDB): domain Bacteria; phylum Acidobacteriota; class Terriglobia; order JAIQFV01; family JAIQFV01; genus JAIQFV01. The sequence continues at coordinate 122,019 of JAIQFY010000010.1, forward strand.
CGAGAACCCCGCTCCTTTAATCTCCACACAAGCCGCCAGTTGATGCGTATGATTGGTCCCTCCGATGAACATTGGAGAAAATACCTGTTCTATTGACCCGGTAGGTCATGCGGGTCGCCACCGTTCATCGCAATCCGGTCCCCTATTCTAACGAGTACAAATTACCTGCGCGGATCCATGGGGGGCGTCGTGTAGCTTGGCCCTCATGCAAAGAAACCGGCGATACTCAATTCTCGCCGGCCCCTTAAAACGTCAAAATTCAATGGATTAATACAAACGTCGGAATTCGAGTTACATGGGGTAATTGTGGATTCTGCGTGGTAGAGGCGTCCCCCGAGGCGGACGCCCCTACATTGAATCACGCACGATTTTGTAAACTTTTCAATAACGTTGGGATTAGTTCACTTCGCAGGCGGTGGTGCGGATGCTTTTGAAGCACTCTCAAGAATACGCTTCGAGAAGTAGTTTGTGATCTTCGCTTCATCCCGGGTATCTTCGATGAAGGCATCAGTGAGAAGGCGGTCCTTTTGCTCGAATAGATCATTCCGGACGGTGGTTTGAACCCGAGGATCTGACAAATCGTGTTGTCCTCCCTTTTCGATTTCAAACAGCTTGATGATCAGGTAACCCTGTTTTGACCTGATCAAATCGGAGGTCTCGCCAACCTTCAACGCCGTCATTGCAGCCTTGAATGCCGGATCGGTCTTGGCAAGGTCAGCATCTGACACAAAAGTAATCTGTCCGCCCGGGGAATTGGGCGTGGAGTCGTCGGATCGCTGCTGAGCCACGGTGGTAAATTCTTCACCCGAACGGATGCGGTTGAGCACCGCCTGGGCAAACTCCTTCAACTTTGCTTCATCGGGGGCATTCGCAATGAGAATGTGGGCAAAGCGGTATCCTGGGGGAAAATTAAAGTTCGCCTTGTTTTTCTGATAGTAATCCGAGATTTGACCATCTGTAATCGAAATCTTGGCGGTTATTTCCTTGTTCTTCAGCTTGTCGATGGTGATTTTCTTCTGCAAATCGTGCTTCAGTTCATCCAGCGTGTAGTCCTGATCTTTCAGTGATTTCTGAAACTCCTCTGCGGTACTCCGGCTCTTCAATTCGGTCAAGCGATTCTCAACCTCGGTCTCCGTGGCGTTCAACCCCAACTTGGCCGCCCGCTCCAGAAGGATCTGGTCATTGATCATGCTTGTCAGGATGTTCAGCTTCAGGCTGTTGATCTGGTCCTCGGAGTATTGCACCGTTTGGCCTTTAATGCTCCGTAGATACACGCGATCTACTTCGTTCTCGCTGATCTCCTTCCCATTGACGGTGGCCAACACTCCCCGGCCAGGGCTATTCTTTCGACTGCATGCGGGAATTAATATCATGAGGACTGCGACCAAGGCCGCCAGACCGAATTGCCACTTTAATCGATTCACACGCTTCTCCTTTGGAATTGATTCACACCCCACAGCGGCGGGCCCTCTTAGTATAAAGGAACCTGCCGATGTTACCATGCAGCATTCCATCCATAAAACAACTTTTTCGTCCGCAACGGCAAACCGATCCGCTGATCGTCAGCTCCCGCGAGTACTGGGAGCGGCCGCTGCAAGCGAGCTTCTGTGGAGAGATCCACCTTGTAAAGGAGGCCATACTCGGGGATGAACCCGGGCCGTTTCGATACAAGTTGGGCATTGCAGTCTGGGGCCGAATGAGGATTCTGGCACTTTATCGCGGTCGGCCCCTATCCGGGTTTCCCTTCAGGAATTCAAATTACCGATTGTCAAGGTTCCTGCTTCTCGCTATAATGGCGGGCTTTCGAAGGTTCCCCGGAGGATAGTTGTATGGCCAGAGTTTGCGACATTTGCGGCAAGAAACCCGTGTCCGGGCATCGAATCAGTCATGCCCACAATCTGACGAATCGACGGTGGCTGCCGAATCTGCATCGGGTCCACGCGGTAGTAAAAGGGACCCGCACGACAATTCGGGCCTGCACCCGGTGTATCAGGTCCAACCGGGTCGTAAAGGCAGCCTGAGCGTCATCTCAACCACTCGGGAGAGCCTCAAACGACCAGGATTCAGTAATTTGAGAGTCCGATGAAGTCCCAACCACGAGGCAAGCCGACCAGGGTTCATTCGCTTTTCAAGACTTCATTCTACCCTGCTGAGCACCCCCCAAAGTCTTCAAACTCACCAATGGACAGGCGCACCGCCTCGTCAGGCCAGCGCAATGACATCAATCTCCACGCGGGCATCCTTGGGAAGGCGGGCCACTCCAACTGTTGAGCGGGCCGGTCGATTCTCCCGGAAAAACCTCCCGTAGACTTCATTCATCCTGGGAAACTCACTGATATCGACCAGGAAAACAGTCGTCTTGATGACCTTATCCAGGCCGCTTCCCGCCGCCACGAGGACCCCTTCGAGGTTTCGTAGCACCCGCTCAGTCTGCATCGAGATATCCCCCTCGACCATCTGCTGTGTCTGGGGGTCCAATGGAATTTGTCCAGAGGCGAAAACCATCCCGTTCACTTTAATGGCTTGAGAATAGGGGCCAATGGCCTGGGGAGCGTCCGTTGTTTGGATGACTTCTTTCATGCCCTGTTACTCCTTTGAAGGATGATGGAATCCCCGGGAGGAAACCGCCTCAGGCAGCGGAATCATCCGGAGGGCCGTTCGGAGATGGCAGAACTGGGTCTTAGGATCCGTTCTACCTCAAAGACATTGTCAATCTTTTTTAGCGATCCGATCAATTTCTCGAGATGGCGTTTGTCGCTGATGTCCAGAGTCACATCGATGGTCGCGTTTTGATCCGGATAGGTCCTGGCCTCGATGTTTCGGATATTGGATCTCGTATCAGAGATGACCGAAGTCACTTCAGCCAGCAAGCCCTGACGGTCTTCTCCGTGAATGGCCAGCCGGACGGTGTACGCCTCCTCGGCCGTCCCCCGCCACTCCACATCGATCTTTCGCTCAACATCGTAAATCAGGTTCTGAACGTTCGGACAATTCTTGGCATGGACCGCGATCCCCTTCCCCCGCGTGATATATCCGACGATTTCTTCGCCGCGGATCGGATTGCAGCATCTCGCGCGATAGACCAGCAGGCCGTCCACCCCTTTCACCTCGATCGAATCGGAACTGGAGATCCCGAATACTTTTTTGACCACCGAGGTAAGCTTGGAATCTTTGACCGCGGTCACTTCGTCAAAGACCTTGTCCGGGATCAGTTTCGCCAGCAGGTGCCGCGCCGAGATTTTGCCGATCCCCATGCCCGCATAAAGATCATCAACCGAATGGCATCCATATTCCGCGGCGACGGGGCCGATGTCGATTTCATCAATCGTTTTCTTCAGGTTCACGCTGAAATTGCGGGCCTCTTTTTCGAGCAACCGCTTGCCGACGTCAATGGCCCGCTCTCGTTGCTGCACGTTCAGCCAGTGACGGATTTTGTTACGGGCTTTGGACGTTTTGACCCAGGAAAGCCAGTCCCGGCTCGGCATATGCCCCGACTGAGTGAGGATTTCCACGATGTCCCCGTTGCGCAGCTTATACCGCAATGGAACGATCCGCCCATTGACCTTCGACTGGACGCACTGGTTTCCCACGTCGGTGTGGATCGCATATGCAAAGTCGACGGGTGTCGCCTCGCGCGGGAGAATGACGACTTTCCCTTTGGGGGTAAAGGTGTACACCTCCTCCGGATAGAGGTCGATCTTGAGGGTGGAGAGGAACTCGCCGGGGTCCCGCATATCCTGCTGCCACTCCACCAGTTGACGCAGCCAGTTGATGCGCGAATCCTCGTCTTGATCCACCGTGCGCCCCTCTTTGTATTTCCAGTGCGCCGCAATCCCCATCTCCGCGATGCGATGCATCTCCTGCGTCCGAATCTGGACCTCGAACGCCTGTCCGGTCGAACTGATAACTGAGGTGTGCAACGACTGATACAGGTTGGGCCGGGGCATGGCAATATAATCCTTGATCCGTCCCGGCACCGGACGCCAGGCGTTGTGAATGATGCCGAGTGCGCCGTAACAATTGCGAATAGAGTCGGTGATGATCCGGACAGCCAGCAGATCGTAAACCTGATCCAGGGTAATGCGTTGCCGCTTCATCTTTTGATAGATGCTGAAGATACGTTTTATGCGGCCCTGCAGTTGGACCGGAATTTCACTCTCCTTCATTTTCTCCGTCACCATCGACTGAACTTCCGACAGGAACGCCTCGTTCACCTTCCGTTTCTTTTCCACCTGGTCCTTCAGGTCCCCATAGATGCTGGGCTCGAGGAAGCTGAATGACAGGTCCTCCAACTCGCCGCGCATCTTCCCCATGCCCAGGCGATGAGCAATAGGGCCGTAGATTTCCATTGTTTCTCGGGCGATGCGCTCCTGCTTATCCGGGGGAAGATGCTGCAAGGTCCGCATATTGTGCAAACGGTCGGCGAGTTTTACCAGGATGACGCGGATGTCGTCGACGATTGCGAGCATCATCTTGCGAAAGTTCTCGGCTTGCCGTTCTTCCGCCGAGGTGAACTGGATCTTGCTCATCTTCGTGACCCCATCCACGATGTGAGCCACCTCAGGACCAAATTTCTCCTCGACGGCTTTAAGCGGTGTCCCGGTATCCTCGACGATGTCGTGAAGGAGTCCGACACATACGCTCTTCGGGTCCAGTTTCATCTCTGCAAGGATGGCTGCCACCGCCAGGGGGTGGGAGAGATAGGGGTCCCCTGACGACCGCTTCTGGCCTCGGTGCTGCGCGGCAGCAAACTCGTAGGCCTTCTGAAGCAGGGAGAGGTCGTCGTCGGGACGATACTCCCGGACCTTGACCAGAATGTCGTCGAAAGAGGTCATCTGTGAATTATACGCAGTTTATCGAGGAAATTCCAAAAACCAAATGCCTGAAGCAAAGTCCAGACATCAAAATCCAAATTCCAAACAAACTCCAGAACCCAAAAACCAAAGACGAACCCGCCGAAGAATCCGCCGGACAACAACTTCGGCTCAATTCCCTCAATTGCACTCCCATGGCTCGACTGCGAACGCCTCTTGCGGAGTGAGTCTGGTTTTCTGAAATCATTCGGGATTTGCTTCTTGCCTGGAATTCGGACGGTCCATTTGAGAATTAAACGCATAAAAAAAGCCCTGCTCCGCAGCTCTCGCTGAGGACCAGGGCTCTCTTCAATGCCGGGGTGTCCGATTACTGTGTTGCTTGTCCGGGTGCCGGCGGCAGCTGTTCTTTCTTGAACTTGATATCTTTAGCCTTCTGGAACCACTTGTCGGCCTCATTCAAGTCCGCTTCGCGTGCGGCCGCATCCGATTCCATGTCCGCTTTCTGCCGGTAGAGCAGGTTCAGATAGGCCATCGCGTCATCGTAGTCCGGATTGATTTCCACGGCCTTTTTCAGTGCGGCGAGCCCATCATCCACGGACGCACTATATTGCTCCCTGAAGGGATCGCGTTCCTTCGGGGGCAAGGGGTCTTTCGCGGGCAGGTTATTCAGCCTATTGACGCGGGCTTCCATGTTTGCCTTATAAGACAAGGTCCAGTCGACTACCCCGATTGAGTAGTAAGGTTCGGCATTGCCGGGCTCGATTTCAGTCCGCTTCTTGTACCATTTCTTGGCTTCGTCAAACTTTCCCATATTGAAATAAATCGAAGCGATTCCGGCGATGCTGCTGTTATTCTGGGGGTCAGCGTTGAGCACTTCCTGAAAGGCTCTAATGGCCTCTTCGCCCGTCCGTTTATTCTCTTCCGACTCCACCCCGGGTACATACTGCGTGGCATAGGCCGTGGCAAGATAGAGTTTCGCGTTGGTCAACGCCGGGTCCAGAGCGACCGCCTCTTTGAAATAATCGACCGCCGCCTGGTATTTCTGATCCCGATAAGCCCGAACCCCCTTGTTCAGTCGATCGCGGGCCTTGAGCCGACTGCACGCCATGGACCCGAACATAAGGACAATAATACCCACTAAGATTGCAGTTTTCTTCCAATTCCGAGAATTCATCCGACTGCCTCCGGTGTATGAACGTTTAAGCTTCAAAGAGGGCGCCATGGGCATTGGTTTTGCCTCTCTGAACAGGAAGGTACAGGAGATTGGGAAGCACAAAAAAATGCCCCCTCGTCCCTCTCAACTACTGCCCCATCTGGATCTTCTCAGTGATCAGTCCAATCTTGTCGACGCCAGCTCCCTTGGCGATATCAATAATGCGGATGATTTTGTCGAACAAGGTTGAGTCGTCGCCCTTGACAAACATGACGCGCTCACTGCGGGTCTTGAAAATATCATCCAGCCGGGGACCCAGCGTATCCCACGTGGTGGGTTCCTGATTGATTTTCAGCAGGCCCTCCTTGTCGATGACCACCACGATCGTCCGTTTATCATCCGGTGGCGTCGCCTGCGCCTTTGGATCCTTCGGCGGTTGGGGAACCAACGCGTCTAACCCTTTCGAGATGATCGGTGTGATCACGAGAAAGATGATGATCAGGACCAGCAGAATGTCGATCATCGGCGTCATGTTGATGTCCGACTTCGGGCCGTGGCCCGTTCCAACTCCCATTGCCATGGCGTTTCCTCCAGCAAAGATTAGGTTCGGGTGGGCATCAACATCAGTGCGTCTACTTGAATTGACCCCACTGACTGCCGGAGGTGTCCTTTAAACTCTCCGACATGACCACCCAATCAGCTCTGTCTCTTGGCGGGCGCTTAATTCACTCTTGAGCGCTCACCTCATTTAACTCGACGGTCTCAAAGCTGTCCCTGGTTCAATAGGATAACTCGAAAGAGGAACAGCGCCGTAACCGCAAAAAAACGGCCGTCCTGCCCGTCACTGACCACCGGCAGGTGGTTTACCCTTTTTCTCTTCTTCCTTCTCCGTTATCAATCCCAGCGAATCGACACCCGCAGCACGCACTTCATCGACAACCGCAGCCACATCTCCATACTTCGCACGGCGGTCGCTCTTCACATAAACGGTCTTGTCCCCCGCTTTTCGCTCGAGCAGGTCTTTGACCTTCTGAGTGATGGCATCCTTCTTGACCTCATCCGAGCCCAGGAAGTATCGCCCATCGCGCTGGACCGCGATGAGAATGGCATCGTCCTTGTCACCTTCCTTCATTTCGCGTGGATTCTTGGCCTTGGATAAATCGACCGACACGCCGTGTTGCAACATGGGCGTCACCACCATGAAGATGATCAGCAACACGAGCATGATGTCAACCATCGGGGTGACGTTGATGTCGCTCTTGACCGAGCTCTCCCTTGTATCTGCACCGCCCAGGAAAGGCATAGTTAACCTCCTCAAAAAGATGTCAATTCAAAGCCTGTGTTGCACCATCTTCCGAGAGGCCTATCGCTTCCCGCCGCGACGCTTCAAAAAGAAGTCAATCAGTTCGGATGAGGAATTGTCCATCTCAACAGCGAAGGCTTCCACCTTGCCAGTGAAGTAATTGAATGCCATCACGGCCGGAATTGCCACCAGCAGACCGAATGCGGTGGTCACGAGGGCCTCAGAAATTCCGCCCGCGACTGCCGACAAACCTGTTGCCTTTTCCGTCGAAATCCCCTTGAAGGCGTTGATGATGCCGACGACCGTTCCGAACAAGCCGACGAAGGGAGAGACTGAACCGATGGTTGCCAGTCCGGAGAGTCCACGCTTCAGCTCCGCATTCACGATGGCAGCGGAGCGCTGAAGGGCCCGTTTTGACGCATCAATTTCCTCTCCCGGAATTTCTGTGCTCGCTTGATGGGCCTCGAATTCCTGCAACCCGGTAATGAGTACCTTGGCCAGGTGGCTCTTCTTGTTCTGTTCGCAAACACTGATCGCCTCTTCAATTTTGCCTTCCTTCAGGCAGCCAGCCACGGCGGGAGCAAAATCACGCGATTGCTTGCGCGCCGAGGAATAAGTAAACCAGCGGTCAATCATCACCCCAATCGACCAGGCCGACATGATGAAGAGAATCACCACGACGGCTTTTGCAGGAACGCCCATCTGCTTCCACATGCTGACCAGATCAAAGCCCACCTCACCCTGCATGAGCAGGAGTGCTAACAAATTAAGTTTGGAAAAGACGAGAAGCATAAATTAACCTTCCTCCTAAGGATAGTTAAGAACGATTGGTTGTTGAGCGCCCGCTCCGCGCACCTCCCTCGTTCGGGCTGCGATGCGCGAAACAAGCGGCGATTCCCTTTCCTAACCACCGGTCAGGGAGAAATTTACGGTAATGGTGGTGATGACCTCGACCGGTTCTCCATTCAGCAGGGTCGGCCGGTACCGCCACTGCTTGACCGCGTCCAAGGCCGACTGGACGAGCAGAGGATGTCCCTGGATCACGGTGAGATTCTCCACCGTCCCTTGTTTGGAGATGACGGCTTCCAGGACCACGGATCCCTGAATGCGGGCCGACTTCGCCAGAGGGGGATACGCCGGCCGGGGCGACGAGATCAAATTCGCCTGCTGGACATTTCCACCCACCCGAATCCGCTGCACCGGCTTGGGAGCCTCGATCTTGGGAGGCGGCGGGGGCGGGGCCGAGGCGCTCTTGGAGATCAGTCCCCCGATCACGCCTCCGACCGAACCTCCGACCATACCACCTTCAACACCCCCGACCACACCGCCCGTACTCGGCGGGGGCGGGGCGTCTTCCACAATCTTTGCTATTTCTTTAGGGATCTCCTTCGGCGTTTGAAGCTGTCCCTCAACAATCTGCGAAACAATCTTCTGCACCTTCACCATGGTGGCAGCCGGTGGTGGAGGGGGCGGGGGCGGCGGCGGCGGGGCCGTCAACAGGAAGGTCAACAGTTGTTGTTTAGGCAGTGCTTCGGTGTATATCAGTGGGATAAGGATCAAGATCGCAATCACCACTGTGTGAATTACCATCGACAGGACAACCGTAACGGGTTTTTTCGTCGCCTCAGTGGTTCCCCCCGATTCGACGAGATGCTCAAACATGCGGTCTCCCTCCCTTCAAATCAAAAAATACACACAAAATAATGTGTCCTAACAAAAAAAGTTCAAAGACAGCGCCCGTCTCGAACCAGGGGACGGGTGATGCATCGAACGGCACAACCTATGATTACAGCAGTATGGAGTCTCTTCTAGGCCTTGGAAAACAAAATCGTATAGGTATGCTTCGAGGAAACCTGACTTCGCGAATGAATATGGTGCTGGAACAACCGTCTGAGATTTCAAATCGTATGCCTTTCAATTTGGCTTGTCAATCGAGTTCTCCTCCGGCCGGGCAGCCACCCCGACCCGATCTCTTTCTACCCCCCTTGCCCTCTCGACCCCCCGGAAAGGAGCCGTCATATCGGTTTCTATTTCCGCGTTACCGAGCCGCCGCGGCCGCCTTGACAGCCTGCTTCCTCCCGGCCCGATATTCCACCCACCCCAAAACAATAGGGGCCGCTATGGCGATGGAGGAGTAGGTCCCGATCAAGATGCCCACAACGAGGCAGAAGGCAAAACCGTGAATCACTTCACCTCCAAAAAGGAACAACGACATCACCGTCAGGAAAGTCAGCCCTGAGGTCAGAATCGTTCGGCTCAGCGTCTGATTGATCGACAGATTGACGATTCGCGCCAGGGGCTCGCGCCGCATGAGCTTCACATTCTCGCGAATCCGGTCAAACACCACGATGGTGTCGTTCATGGAATAACCAATCAGGGTCAAGAACCCCGCGATCACCGTCAAGGTGATTTCCTTGTTAAACAAGGAAAAGAAACCAATGGTGATGATGACATCATGAAACGTGGCGATGACGGCGGCCACGCCATAAATTGTCTCAAACCGGAAAGCAATATAGATCAGCATTCCTGCCAGCGCGTATAAGGAAGCCTGCAATGCCTGCCGGCGCAAGTCTTTCCCTACCTTGGGCCCTACCACCTCTGAGCCCCCAACGGCGTAATCAGAAAGATAGAAGCTATTGCTGAGGGCCCCGGCCAACTCCCTGCTGATGCCCGCTCCTGAGACCAACTCATCCATCGAAGCGACCAACCCGCCGTGCAAATCCCTGTACTTGATGATCCGATCTGCCGCATCCTTGTAAAATTCCTGAGCTTGAGTTTGCCCCTTGGAAGGCGCCATCTTCAGCGGATCCAAGGCGATCATCCGGTCCGCGAAGGTGGCCGGCCCCACATTGTTCAAATCCAGCTTGCCCTCCGCCGCGGGAGTACTCGGATAAATGGCTTTCAAAGTCGCCAGAATGCCCTGCCTGCCGCTATCGATATCCTGCTGAGACTCACCCGAGAGGTCGAGGCCAATCATCACTCCATGGTTTGTCTGCAGGCCGAACTGCTGTATTGAATTCTCTCCCGTCACCCGCCGTTTCAATTCAGTTCGGATTCGTTCAATGGGGGGCTGGTCTTTGAATTTGACAACAACATTCGTCCCACCCCGAAAATCGATGCCGTACCGGGGACCGCCTCTCACGATAAGCGAAATGATCCCTGCCACACTCAGGACCAAGGAGAGACCGATTAAAACCCACTTGTACTTGAGAAAATCAAAATTTGGATTGTGAAAAAATTCCATCGGGCCTCAGACTCCTTCGCCGGTCGAGCTTCCAAACTTCGATCATCTCATTGAAGTTAGACACCGATCAAAATCTGGAAGTTCCAAAATTTTCAAAGATTAACAACCTAAATACTCAAGGTGGCACCGCGCGGCTGATTGCTGACGTGCCAGTCAAAAATCAACCGGGACACATAGACTGCTGTAAACACATTGGCGGCCAGTCCGACCGTCAGGGTGACGGCGAAACCTTTGACGGGGCCGGTCCCGAACAAAAACAGGAAAAGTGCAGAAACGATGGTGGTTACATGGGTATCGATGATTGTCCGGAAGGCATTGCCGAAACCGCGGTCAATTGCCGACACGACGTTCTTTCCCAGGCGTAGCTCCTCGCGAATGCGCTCAAAAACGAGAACATTCGAGTCCACCGCCATGCCGATGGTCAAAATTACCCCCGCAATCCCGGGCAAGGTCAGGGTAGCTCCAAAGTAAGCCAGGGCAGCAAGAAGAATAATCAGATTGAAGAACAAAGCTGTCACCGCGTTGACACCGGACAATTTGTAATAAATCACCATGAAAATGACCACTAAAACAAGCCCTACGATCGACGCCAGGATGCCCTCGCGAATGGAGTCGTTGCCGAGCGAAGGACCCACAGTGGCCTTTTGAAGGTACTTCAGACTTGCCGGCAAGGCGCCCGAGCGCAACACCAGGGCCAACTCTTCGGCCTGGACCTGACTGAAGTTGCCGGTAATCTGGCCGGAGTCGCTGATCTGGCTTTGTATTTCAGGAGCGGATTGAATCTTGCGGTCAAGAACAATGGCAAGCTGTTTGTGCAGATTTTGCTGGGTGACCTGGGAGAATCGAACCGCACCGGCATTGTTCAATGTGAACCCCACCGCGGGCCGACCATTCTCGTCCAATTGAGGTCGAGCACCCTTCAGGTCGCGGCCTGTGATCGAGGCGATGCGATCGACGTAGTAATATTGTTCTGACGAGGGTTGGCCCGGTGCGGACTTCTCCACCGATTTCAACAGTTCCATGTCGGGAGGGACCGTGTTTCCGTGAGCCGCCATTGCCGCCTGCTGCGTAGGGAACGGGCCATCCTTGACGATTTTCAACTCCAGGATCGCGGGTTGGCCGATTACGCGGTCCACCTTCTCGGGATCATCCACCCCCGGCAGTTGGACCAGAACTTCGTAGGAACCTGCGGACCGTTCTTGAATGACGGGTTCAGTGACTCCCAGGGCATCGATCCGGTTGCGAAGCGTCTGTACCGTTTGCTTCACGGCTTCCGAGCGCAGCTCGGATCCCACCGACGGCTTCATCCCCAGGGTAAAGCCGCTGACATCGCCTGCCAATGAAGAGAGGTCCCAGGAAACAGCAAATTTGTCGTTAAACATTTCCCGGAAGTCGGCGGCGCGCGAGGAGTCAATCCCCCGGACCTCGATGTGGTCCAGATCGCGTTTTCGCAGATCGGCCGAGGTGATTTGGCGGTTCAATAGCTCGGTCCGAATCAATTCGATGGTCTGATCCGTCTCGGCATTGAGGGCATCATCCGTCATGACCTGGATGATGAGATAGGTGCCGCCTTTCAGATCCAGGCCGAGGTGGATCCGCTCAGTGAAATTCTGTTTGATTGCGCTCCACGATACCGGGGCGTGGGGATACCCGATGAAGCCATAGAGGCAGCCAACGATGATCAAACCGTAAATAAGGGCTTTCCATTTCAAATTCTTGTCCATGGGGCAATCATACCTTCCCGTTATAATCTCTTGAACTCTCGAAGCTCAACTTCCGACTTACTTTAACCTCGCAGGAACACTAATCCATTGTCCTTGACTCGAGCTGTTCTGCGCGTCGGGGGGGGTGACTCTTGAAGCCTGACGCCCGGTGCTGTGGGCGGTCCACTGTCCAATTACTCCTGGGCATCCTCGGGAGATTGCTTGCCCACCACCGCACTCTTGAGCATGCGCACTTTCACCTGATCGGCCACGCGAAGCGACACCGTGCTATCGTCCAAGCTCACGATGGTTCCATACATTCCGCCCGAAGTAATCACCTTGTCGCCGGACTTGAGGTTTGAGAGCATTTCGCGGGTTTTCTTTTGCCGTCGCTGCGCGGGGAGGATGAGGAGGAAGTAAAAAATAAAGCCAATTGCGATCAGTGGGAGAAAACCAACTAACGTAGAACTACCGCCTGACGCTTGGGCCAGTAAATTCAAAATCGCACTACTCAATGGGCATTCCTCAAGTCAGATGGGATTTGGGATTTCAAACAGGACTGTTTCGGGTCGTGTGCGGGTAATGCGCTTCGCAGCCAATCCCGGGGCGGAACCTGTCGTCTCCCCCGAAACGGGAACAGCGGAACTTCAATCCGACGTCCCTGATTGTCTCCACTCCGACAGGAATTGCGTCGCGAACTCTGCGAAGCGAGAAGACGCAATAGATTGCCTGATTCGCTCCATAGTGTCAAGATAAAAGTAGAGGTTATGGTAGGTGTTGAGCACTGCCGAGAGTACTTCATTTTGATGGTAAAGGTGGCGCAAATAGGCCCGAGAATATCTCTTGCAGACGAAACATCCACACCGCTCGTCGATCGGTTTTTCGCTCTCCTTATGGACCTCATTTTTGATGACAATATGCCCGTCGTGGGTGAACAGCCACCCATTCCGGGCATTCCGCGTGGGCAAAACACAATCGAACATATCGATACCACGGCGGACACCTTCGACCAAGTCTGCAGGGGTTCCCACCCCCATCAGGTACCGGGGGCGATCCCAAGGCAGAAACGGAGTTGTGGCTTCAACCATTTCAAACATTTTCTCTTTTGATTCTCCGACGCTGAGCCCTCCGATGGCATACCCGGGAAATTCCATCGCGAGCAACCGGTCCACGCAATCCTTGCGCAAATCGGCATAAACGCTGCCTTGGACGATGCCGAACAAGGCCTGGTTTGCCCTCTCATCGGATTGCTGGCGCCCGGCGAGGTAATTCCTACATCGTTCGGCCCAACGCACCGTCATCAGCATCGATTGTTTGGCATGTTCGTGAGGGCAGGGAAAGGGAGTGCACTCATCAAAGCACATGATAATGTCAGATCCGAGGTTCATTTGGACTTCTACGGAGCGTTCCGGCGAGAAAAAATGGGATGAGCCATCATAGTGAGATCGGAAGCGAACCCCCTCCTCGGTTATTTCCCGCAAGTCGCTCATTGAAAAGACCTGGAATCCCCCGCTGTCGGTCAGCAGGACTCGCGGCCAGGAAATGAACTGGTGGAGCCCTCCCATTTGGCGAATGAGGTCATCGCCGGGACGCAGATACAAATGGTAGGTGTTGGCCAGAATGACCCGGACATCCAGCTCTTCGAGCTGTTCCTGTGTGAGCGCCTTCACGGTCCCCGCCGTGCCCACCGGCATGAACACGGGCGTTTCGATCTCCCCGTGAGGCGTGGTGATTCTTCCCAGGCGCGACGCGCCGTCCATGTGGAGGATTTCAAAACTAAACTTGTGCGGCATCAAATGGACCTACGCTCTCCACCTACCCTAGCATTCAAATCGCATACGCTTTGCGGGATTGGTGTCCGGCTATCAAGGTGAAGTTTCGGGGCGGTGTCTCCACCATACTACTCTTCCACGAAAAAGCGCTCCTGTTCGAGGAGCGCTTTTTGATTCCTGCTGCACGAAGGAGTGTCCAAGCAGACAATCGAGTCATTTCTTAAAAGAAGCAGATACGACCACGAATAATGTAAATATCCCCCACAAGATAATAGGTCCAATCAGGGCCTTCTTGAAGGCGAGTTTCTTTGACACTGCTACCAATCCGATTCCCAAGACAATGATATACCACACCCAAAAGAGATCGAGGGTCTTCCCAAAAGCATGAGCTATCTTATTTTCTGAGGGGAAGAGCCATGCCAAATTGGATAAGACTACGTCTGATGGGTCGCCTAATTCAGTGGGCTGTCTTACGAACAGAACAGGGATTGCCAGGAGGGTCCTGAGGGCAAATACCATGTCCGCGTATAAACGCACCGAGAACACTTTCTTGAAAGTTGTCTCGGCCCCAAAAATGAAATTGGTTACTGCGAACAGGATCCCGGACGAAATTAGGGCAATAACTGGAGTAAGTACAATCGCTCCTGCGTAATAGAATATTTTGGTGACCTTGACTATCGAATTCAGCCGATCTTCCGGCGGTTCAGGTTGCCCTGCCCGCTGAATCTGATCAAGCATCAATCCACCCACGTCGACCTTCAAGAAATAAACATAGACCGCAACTACTCCAAGAACCAGAAGGAGAACCAGGGGCACAATCCAGTCCGGCTTGCGGTTGATGTCTTCAAAAGTAGCTTTCGGGGAAAAGAACACTCCAATGATTCGTTCCAAGGGGCTCTTTGTTGGTTCCGCTGAAACAGGTGATGTGCTACCCGGAATTTCCTGACTCATAGAACTCTCCTTTTGAGATTTTTATTTCACCAAACATTTTTACTTAATCGCGAGTTGGGCGGCGTCTTTGAACTTGAAGCAGGCCGACCAATGGGTCGCCGAAATTGTTTCCCGGGGAGGTTCGCCCGCCGCGCAGGCGGCATCGGCAATCGGGCACCGAGGATGAAATCGACAACCACTGGGAACCTTGACCGCGGAAGGTATCTCCCCTCGTAGTACGAGCCGGCTTGATTTTGGTTTCGGGTCAGGTTCCGGAACCGCCGAGAGCAACGCTCTCGTGTAGGGATGCGCGCTCCGGGTGAAGACTTCCTCGGTGGTTCCCTCTTCCACGATCTTCCCGAGATACATGACGGCAATCCGGTCGCACAGGTGTGCCACGACGGGAAGGCTGTGAGAGATGAAAAGGAAGGTGAGCTGAAACTGATCCCTCAAGTCGGCAAGTAAATTGAGGATCTGGGCCTGGACCGAGACATCGAGGGAGGAGACCGGCTCGTCGGCGACAATAAACTTGGGCTTGAGCGCAATGGCGCGCGCGATGGCAATGCGCTGCCGCTGGCCTCCGCTGAATTCGTGCGGAAAGCGATCCAGCACATCCGGCTCGAGCCCCACCGTCTCCAGCAACACTCTCAAGCGTTCCTCGATTTCCGTTTTCTTGCAGATGTGATGGACAATAAACGGCTCGGCCAGCGTGGTCCGAATGCGCAGACGGGGATTGAGCGAGGAGTAGGGGTCCTGAAAAATGATCTGCATGGATCGACGTTTTCGGCGGAGGCTTTCGCGATCGAGCGAAAACAGATTCTCAAGATCGAAAATAACCTCTCCCGAGGTGGGTTCAATCAAGCGCAACACCAGTCGCCCTGTGGTCGATTTTCCGCATCCCGACTCCCCCACCAGCCCAAAAACCTCTCCCCCTTGAATGGAGAAGTTAATGTCGTCCACCGCATGGACAAACTCCTTCCCCCTTCCAAACAACAGGTGGCTGTCCGCAGGAAAGTACTTCTTCAATTGATTGACTTGAAGCAAAGCATTATTTTCTGCCATCAAGGTATATAGTCGCGAATTAGCCTGTTTGTCGCCCTTCTGACAATCCGTTTTGACTTACGCGAAGTCCTTCGGTCTTTTCCTGGCACCCTCACAATTGCTCACTGCTCACTGCCCACCGCCCACTGCTCGCTGTCCACCGCCCACTGCTCGCTGTCCACCGCCCACTTTCCTACCGGCACAAGACACACCGTGCCCAATGTCCTTCTCCGACCGGATACAGCGGGGGATCGAGTCCTTTGCACTCCTCCAGTCGAACCGGGCAGCGGGGCTCGAATTTACACCCGGGAGGCAGAGCCAGCAGATTCGGAACTGTTCCGGGGATGGCATCCAATTTCCGCGTCGGCAGCGTGCCCGGCCGAATCGTCGGGAGGGAGCGCAACAACCCCTGCGTGTAAGGGTGCCGCGGATTTGAGAAAATCTCCGAGACCGGGGACTGTTCCACAATTTTTCCTGCATACATCACCGCCACTTCATCTGCCACTGCGGCGATGACTCCCAGATCATGAGAGATAAAGAGCATGGAGAGCGCAAACCGCTCGCGCATGGACTGGAGCAGTTCCAGGATCTGTGCCTGGACTGTCACGTCCAGCGCCGTCGTGGGCTCATCGGCGATCAGAAGTTGAGGATGACACACCAGGGCCATCGCAATCATCACGCGCTGACGCAACCCTCCGGAGAGCTGGTGCGGATATTCCCGGGCGCGGCGGGGGGCATCCGGAATAGAAACGGCCTCCATGGCTTCGATGGCCTGGCTCCAGGCGTCCCGTCGACGCACTTTAGAATGGGCACGGACCGTCTCAGCAATCTGCTCGCCGACAGTGAAGACCGGATCCAGGGCCGTCGAGGGTTCCTGAAAAACCATGGCAATCTCAGCACCCCGGACCTTGCGCATTTCGCGCTCCGGGATCGAGAGGAGCTCCACGGCCTGCGATGGCGAATTCTCCGCGGATTTCCCGGGGCTGAAATTTCCACCCAGCTTTCGGGAATGAAACAGAATTCTGCCACGCTCGATGCGTGCCGGCGGCTGCAGCAATCGCAGGATCGACAGAGCGGTGACTGTCTTGCCGCATCCGGATTCTCCCACCAGGCCGAGCGTCCGCCGGGCAGAGATCTTAAATGACACGTCATCCACCGCCCGCACGGTACCTTCCGGGGTGTCAAACACCGAGCGCAGATTCTCCACGGTAAGAAGATCGGAATTCATTCGGAAGTTGGAAGTATCCTGCCGCGCGTTCAAGCGCAGGAATCACGCGTTATCTTATCGCGAAATGGAAGCCCCGCAAGGGAAATCTCACCTGCAAATGAATCCTGGGTAGCTTACCAATGGAGTCTGTGCCGACAAGCGCAAGAAACAATCCATCATTAGGGGGCCAGGAATACAGGAAGGGGAAAACCTTAAATCGGAACAGAATTTGAGATCCCGCAAGGGAGGGCTCTCCGTCGGCAACCGTTTTCCCGGTTTCCTGGCTTCCTAATAAATTCTGGTCTTGGTTCCGGCTTGTCTGGATAATGGTAATCTCTTATGCATTTCCTGTAGTTTTTCTGTCTTCATAAATGAATCTTTGGTAGAATCACCCTTCTCTCAAGAAAGAAGAAGAGGAAATGCCAATAATAACAACGCAGGAAAAGGACATCGCCCCGGGAGGAAATCCGTTTGTTGAGCAAAATACGGAGTTTGGAGCCGGGGTGGTCACCACCTCATTTGACAAGGTGGTCAATTGGGCACGGAGGTCGTCCATCTGGCCGATGACTTTCGGCCTGGCGTGTTGTGCGATCGAAATGATGGCGATGGGGGCCTCCCGTTATGACATTGCTCGGTTTGGGGCGGAGGTCTTTCGCGGCTCACCGCGACAATCGGACTTGATGATCGTGGCCGGCCGAGTCTCAAAGAAAATGGCACCGATCGTGCGCCAGCTGTATGATCAAATGCCGGAACCGAAGTGGGTTATCTCCATGGGAGTGTGCGCTACGGCGGGCGGCATCTTCAACAATTACGCCATCGTGCAGGGAGTCAACCAGGTGGTGCCGGTGGATGTGTATATCCCCGGATGCCCGCCACGGCCCGAACAGCTCATTTATGGAATCATGAAGCTGCAGGAGAAGATCGATCGGCAGCGCGGGAGCTTCAAGGACCTTCTTCCTTTTGGGGGTTGAGTCTCTCAGGTTATTAATCGGGTTGTGATTGGCGGTGCGGCTTCTCCAGCAAAGCTCTTTCCCCTTCCTCAATCTCGAATAGAATGCCCCCTTGCCCTCGACTTCCATCTGTTATAATCTACTTGCGCTCTCACAATAATTTACAGGCCTGACCAGAAAATTCAGGAGGGAGTTCTATGTTGTCAATCGGAGAGAAGGCCCCCGACTTCAAAGTGAAGACCCATGAGGGAAAGGAACTTTCGCTGGGCCAGTTTGCGGGGAGCAAAGTGGTCCTGTGGTTCTACCCCAAGGCTGACACCCCCGGCTGAACCAACGAAGGCAAAGGATTCCGTGATCGAATCCGAGAGTATGACGCAAAGAACATGAAGATCCTTGGAATCAGTTTTGATACGGTCGAGGAAAATGCCGCGTTTGCAAAGAAATTTCAGTTTCCCTTCCCCCTATTGTGCGACACTGACCGGAAAATAGGATTGGCTTATGGGGCCTGCGAATCGGTTCGGGATGAACACGCCAAGCGAATTTCATATGTGATTGGTGAAGACGGTAACATCCTTCAAGCCTATCCCAAAGTCGATGCCGCGCGCCATCCGCAAGAAGTGCTGGAGAAGCTCTAGTAGAATACCTTTTCGAGAAATAAACCGAACGGGGGCGCGGTCCACTCGGCCGGCTTTGGAGAGGGTTTGTAGAAGAAAGAACTAAATTCATCCCGAGTGCAGTTCCCTGCGCTCAATTCCACCATGCTCCCAACCAGGCGTCGGACCATCTTCCACAGAAATCGATCGGCGCGGATGTGAAAGGTCAACAGCCGGGCGTAACAAGGCCGGGTAATGCGGATCTCTCTCCACTCGCACTCATCCACGACGCACTGAAAGGAACGCTCTTCCTCTTCATCCGGATCACAAAAAGAGCGGAAGCTGTGCCTCCCGACCACGAGCTTTGCCGCCTCCTGGAGGAGGGGGAGTTTGATCTCGCGCCTTGGACACCAGGCGTGACGCCGCAGGAAGGGAGAGTAGCTTTCAACGATCTGATAGCGGTAGCTGCGAGAGCGCGCATCATGGCGAGCATGAAAATTCAGAGGAACGAATGCAGCGTGTGATACCGTCAGGTCCGCAGACAATCCGTTGTTCAGTTCCCGCATAATCTTTTCCGCCGACCACTGCCGTGGATCCTCCGTGTGATCCCCGGCATGAAAAGGCGCTTTCAAGAGCGGGATATCGCGAGAGGCGGACTTTTCCGGCGGAGGGTCCCCATGAATGACGGCATTCACAACCTGGGCCTCGGCATGGACGCCCCGGTCGGTTCGACCTGCCGCAATGATCCGCGGCTTTTCTTTCAGAACATCAATCATTGCCGACAGCAGCTGACCCTGGACCGTGCGAACGTCCTTTTGGATCTGCCAGCCATAGAATCGCGTACCTTCATAGGCAACCGTGAGCTTCAGGTTTCTCATATTAGTGTAAATCGGAAATCTTCATGGATGCTGCTTTGAGAAAGGGTGCGCCTATTGGAACCCCTACATTTTTATCCCTGTTTTTCACTGGCACCCGACGCCTGGCACCCCGCACACTTTTCACCACCCACCGCTCACTGCTCACTGCTCCTTCAACACCACCCACGTCGCGCCCCACCCTCCTGCCTCCGGCCTCGCATCTCTGAAAGACGCCACCAGCGGATGCTTTGAGAGCACCGATCGGACTATCTCACGCTGAACCCCAATCCCCCGGCCGTGGACGATTCGCATCCTGCGAAATCCTTTCTCGTGAGCCTCCCGGAGGTATTCTTCAAGGACGACCTTTATTTCTTTTGGTGAAAAAGTATGGAGATCGATGGAATCTTCGATAGGAATGGTGATGGGCTCTCGGGAGGAGAAGGCCTCCCCCTCATGATTTTGGAGTTCCACCTTCTGGGCTCCCGTCTCTGGCTTCTGACTTCCGGCTTCTGACTTCTGACTTCCCTTCTCAGGGAAGAAAGACCCCACAGGTTTGGATTTTTTGTTCAAGTGAGATTCCTAGATCACAATGGCTTCCTGGTACTCACCGAACTCGCGGCGCATGGCGTCGGAGATTTCCCCGACAGTGGCATAGGCTTCTACTGCATTGAGGATTGGCGGCAGAAGATTCTTCCGGGGATCTCGCGCTGCCGCCTCGATCTCCCTCAAAGCGAGATCCACCTTGCTTGTATCCCGCTCCGCTCTCACAGCGGCGAGGCTCTTCTTCTGTTGCTCTTCCAGGGCGGGGTCGACCCGGAGGATAGAAAATGGTTTTTCGTGATCTGACACAAAGGCATTGACTCCGACCACAGTCTGGTCTTTCGATTCGATGGCGCGCTGGTACTGGTAGGCCGATTCCTGAATTTCTCTCTGAACAAATCCCGTTTCAATGGCCTGAAGCATGCCTCCCATCTTCTCGATCCTCGCGACATACTCTTCCGCGCGCCGTTCGATTTCATTAGTCATCGACTCGATGAAATATGAACCGCCGAGGGGATCCACGACATCGGCAACCCCGCTCTCCTGGGCGATGACCTGCTGGGTGCGCAGGGCCAGCAACGCGGATTCTTCCGTGGGGAGGGCCAAGGCTTCATCGCGGGAATTGGTATGGAGTGATTGTGTACCTCCGAGCACAGCGGCCAATGCCTGCAATGCTACTCGGACCACGTTGATCTCGGGTTGTTGCGCCGTCAGCGTGGCGCCCGACGTTTGAGAGTGAAATCGCAGCATCCAGGATTTGGGCTTGCGCGCCCCGAAGCGGTCGCGCATCAACCTCGCCCACATCCGGCGAGCCGCCCTGAACTTTGCCACCTCTTCAAGGAGATTATTGTGCGCGTTGAAGAAAAAGGAGAGGCGCGGAGCGAAGAGGTCAACGTCCAAACCCGCCTCGACCGCCGCCTTCACATAGGTGATTCCATTCATCAGGGTGAATGCCACTTCTTGAACCGCGGAGGAGCCGGCCTCGCGGATATGGTATCCGCTGATTGAAATCGTGTTCCATTCCGGCAGGTGCTTGGCACAATATTCGAAAATATTCGCGACCACCCGAAGAGAATGCCGGGGAGGGTAGATATAAGTCCCCCGTGCAATGTATTCCTTCAAGATGTCATTTTGCACCGTGCCGGAAAGCTTCTCAGGCGGCACGCCTTGTTTCTTCGCCACCCCGATGTACAGCGCCAGCAGGATCGCCGCCGTGGAGTTAATGGTCATGGAAGTGGAGACCTTGTCGAGCGGGATGCCATCAAACAAGGTTTCCATATCTCGCAGCGAATCAATCGCCACTCCCACTTTCCCTACTTCGCCCGATGCCAGGGGATGATCCGAGTCGAGCCCGATCTGGGTAGGCAGATCAAAAGCCACCGACAAGCCCATCTGACCCTGTGAAAGAAGAAATTTATACCGCCGGTTGGATTCGGCGGCTGAGCCGAACCCGGCGTACTGGCGCATGGTCCAGAAACGACCCCGGTACATGTTGGGCTGGATGCCGCGGGTGAATGGAAACTCGCCCGGCGGACCCAGTGAATTTCCGGCATCAAAGCCTGACAGGTCGTCTGCGTCGTAAAAGGGTTTCAGCTCGATGTGGGAAGTGGTTTCGAATTTGGGTTTGCGTTCAGTCATTGCTGGTCCCTGATAAAAAAAGAGGACGTCGAATCAATGTATACTTCAGGGTTGCCCTCCCGGGGTCGGGAGGCCCGGCGGCGAGGGCCTGACTACTGTTTCTTTTTCACGGCCCGAGCCCGCAGAAGCGAACTCACCGCGAAGGTCAGTAAAAGGACGGCAAACCCTGCGGAAGTGTAAAACCGAATGCCGGACGAAGGGATTTCCGGAGTGTAATCTTTATATTCCTTCCACGCCGCGGCGGCGGCGCTAAACCCCAGCATGAAAAAAAAGAGGCTCATGAACTGATGAAGAATGATCTTGAGCGAGCGGACGAGACCGGCAAAGGAATGCTTTAGTATCCTCCACATGATCTCAAGTATGTTAGGGAGAAAGCGACGGGAAGTCAAATAAGCCGCGACCGCCGGGCGGCCGCAGCTTGAGACGGAGAAGGCTTCGGGCTTCTAACGAGACGATTTCCCCACTGCCAGTGGCGAGCCGTCATCCCCAAAGAAGCTGAGCGCAGCGACGGAGGCCTCGGTGCCGATATTCAAGAAAATGAATTGGGTTTGATAGCCTCCCCCATCGGCGATTTGAGGAAAGATGATCGGGAAGGGGACAGGACGAGCCAGATCAGCGACTGGAAAGGTCGTCAGCAAAAAATCCCCACGCGCGGTGTTCAGCGAACGCATAGTCAGTGCCACGAAGCTGGCAGGAGCACTCATATCCAAGACCCCCTTGAAATCATCGGGAAGATCTGAAATCAACTCTCCCACAAACATTGCGGCGTGACCATTGGCATTGAGATTCAAGAAGGCGAGACCCTTGCCGGCCGGGGTCCTGCCATCAAGGTGAAAAGCACTCAGGGCGATCGGGTCGGCGCCACTCTGGGGAAATGCAATGGCTAAACCTGTGTCGTGGCCGTTCGATTTGTCAATGTAAATCCGCGCATGATTAGTCGGAAGGGCCGATGGAATTCCGGATTCCGTTACCAGGATTCCCCCCTGCGTGAGACCGAAAATCCCCGCACCGACCGGGACCTGGCTTCCTTGATTAGCTGTCACCCGGATCCAGCCCGAATTCACCGTGGGCGGTGAGCCGTCAGTTTGAAGCACAAAGATCCCCCCTGGTTTTATGGTATACGCAAAGGAGGAGCCCGAATTCCCAATGACCGGCCGGACCACACGCGGCGCCCCATCGTCTGCAAAAAGCTGAATGTTTCCGGTTTCGTCCAACCCCGAAGTGTTCAGCAAAACGACTGTCGACTGGTATCCGCCTCCATCAACTACATGTGCAAAGAAGAGCTCAGTTTCAGACGCAGTTTTCGTCAAATCGGCGATGGGAGTGGTGGTGATGAGCGTTTCACCCCGCTGATTCGTGGTTAACCGGAGGGCGACGATGGAGAGCGGCTGGTCACTCCCGATTTCAAGGGAGCCAAATTTCGTGACTGTTGGAAAATCCGCGGCTAACTGAAAATCGGGGGCGACGTCATGAAGTTGGTCAATGAATTTGGAGAGGTGTGTACCAGCGGCGAGCACGCTGTGGCCCGAGGCCAACAGCTGACCGGCGGCATCCCGCAAGGTGAATGATACATTGGCCGCGTTCCCGCCGGGGTTTACGAGGGCGAATCCGGTGTCGATGCTAATGCTCGCTGCATCAGGATGATCAGATTTGGACGGTACACTGGTACGGTAATCGATGAAGATCCGAGCCGCTGTTGTCGGCGGGGACACTGGAACACCCGCCTCAGTCACTACATGGCCGTTCTGTTCAAGACTAAACACGGCGGTCCCAACGAGTAATCCACTACCTGAACCCACGTCTACCGTGACATAGCCGGCTTGAACAAAGCCTGCCCCTTCCCTGGTGAAAACGGATTGCGCTCCGCCATCTATAAGATTCATAGCGATCTGAGCATTAGCGGCCGGGCAGGAATTCAGGAGGACCGCATCGGGCGCCACAACATCGGGCTTTCCGTCTCCGTTGATGTCGCTAACTCCAATGAATGCGGAAGAGATGCCAAGGCTATAATCCACGGGGTTCTGTAAAGTGCCATCCCCGTTCCCCAAGAGGATCGAGACACTGGAGTTCAAATTAGCCACTGCCAGATCGAGCTTGCCATCCCCATTGAAGTCACCGATCGCGAGGGAGCCGGCACTCGAAATGTCACCAAAACTAACCGGAGCCTGGAACGTCCCATCCCCATTCCCCCTAAGGAGGACCACGCTACCGCTGAGGTTCATAAATGAGCGTCCCACGGCCAGATCGAGAATCCCATCTCCATTGAAGTCCCCTACGGCAATCTGCCCGGGCGAGATTCCCACTTCAATGGATCCAGCGTCCTGGAAGGTCCCATCCCCGTTTCCCCTGAGAAGCGCCACAAATCCAAGGCCTCCGACACTGTTGCCGGAATCAATGACCGCCAGATCAGGAATCCCGTCGCCGTTGAAGTCTCCTGTCACGGCTGACGCCCCGGGATTTGTACCCGCAAGGTTATGGATTGGCGGCTGAAACGTGCCATCCCCGTTCCCCAGTAAAATGGTGACATCCCCGCGCTGCGAGAAAAAGTTGTGCACCACCTGGCTGGGGTTCACTACCGCCAAATCGAGCATACCGTCGTTATTGAAATCTGAAACGACAATGTAGAAAGGATTTGATCCCGCCGCAATTTTCGAGGAAGCCTGAAAAGTGCCATCCCCGTTCCCCAACAGAATTGAAATGTCTTTGGAGGTGAAATTACTCACCACCAGATCCGTCTTTCCATCCCGGTTGAAATCGCCCGCGGTAACGAACACCGGACTCGATCCGACAGGATAAGTCGATGGTGTTCGAAAAGAGCCGTCGCCATTCCCCAACAAGATTGCCAGCGTATCCGAACCCCGATTAGGCACTGACAGATCGGGTATTCCATCACCGTTCAGATCTGCCAGCCAGAATCGTCCCGGGCCTGATCCCGTGCTGTAGTTCACCGCACTTTGAAAAGTCCCGTCGCCCTTCCCAACCAAAATGGCGAGGGTGTCGTTGGAGATGTTTGCTGCCGCCAAGTCGCGTTTCCCATGCCCCGTAAGATCCCCCACGGCAACAAACACGGAATTAAACGGCAGACTGATGGCCATCGGAGGCCGGAAGGAGCCATCGCCGTTTCCTAACATGACTGAAGAATCCGCCACCAGATCGAGATTGCCGTCGCCGTTGAAGTCGCCCGGGATGACGAATCCGAACGCGGTTCCAGGGCTGTCTATCGGGGCTTGAAAGGTACCATCTCCTTTGCCGAGCAAAATCGAGACCCTCCCATTCGGACCCCGGACGGCGAGATCCGTTGTGCCGTCACGATTGAAATCGCCAGCAGCAAAAGGGATGGCTGCAGCGGCACCAACGCCAGGCCCATTCCGGAAGGTGCCATCGCCATTCCCCAACAAGATGAATACTGATTCCAGGCTCACTCCGGCGATCACCAAGTCTGCGATTCCATCGCCATTAAAATCTGCGGCGACCAGCGAGGAGGGAAACGTCGCCAGGGTGGTATCTGAAGTTGTCTGAAAGGTGCCATCACCGTTTCCCAGAAATACAGAGACACTCTTTGAGAATTGGTTTGCCACAACAAAATCGAGTTTACCGTCCCGGTTGAAGTCGCCGGTCACGACGGAGTTCGGTCCGATGCCAGCCTGGTAGTCCGCGGCCGCCCCGAAGGAGCCATCACCTTTACCCAGAAGGATCGACACATCGTTGTCCCGCTGATTCACCACCACCAAGTCGGGCTTGTTGTCCCCATTAAAATCTCCAATGGCCACGGACACCGGATCGGATCCGACGCCATAATTCACA
Organism: Terriglobia bacterium; assembly: GCA_020072965.1. GTDB lineage: Bacteria > Acidobacteriota > Terriglobia > JAIQFV01 > JAIQFV01 > JAIQFV01. Next base: position 147,568 of record JAIQFY010000010.1, read on the forward strand.
GCGGCCTGAAAGGTCCCATCCCCTTTCCCGAGCAGGATGGAAACATTGTTGGAACCGAAATTGACAGCGACGAGGTCTCCCTTGCCATCTCCGTTGAAGTCACCTATGGCCACGAATACAGGGGTAGCGCCGGCAATGAAATCGGGTTTCACTGAGAAACTTGGAGTCGTGCAGGCAATGGCGGCAGCAAGGAGGTTCCGTCCAACAATACCAGAGAGACTCACCATCATGAGCAGGACATACCAAAGCGTCCAGGAATGAAGACCAAGGTCCTTTCCGGTCTTATTGCTCACTTCTTTCACCTCCGATTACTCAGAACTTCACTCGTCAAACAAACCAATTCTAGCACTTTGGTCTCCGACTATTCGGATCTCGATCGCAAGGTGATCCACTACCTTGCGTTTTTCCCCACTGCCATGCTCGAGCCGTCGTCTCCAAAGAAGTTGAGCGTTGTGCTGGCCCCGCCTGTCGCGCTCAGCAGAATAAACTGAGTCGTGAATCCTCCACCGGCGGCGATTTGAGGGAAGATCATAGGGCTTGGGGCAGGCTGATTCACGTCCGCGATTGGAAAAGTGGTCAACAGAAAATCTCCGCCCGTGGCACTGAGTGAGCGAAGAGTGAGCGCCGCGAAGGGAGTCGCCGGGAGGAATATCGTTGGTAGTGAAGTGACATCCAAAACTCCGGTGAAGCCCTCGGGCAGGGATGCAATGAAAAACTGGTTGGCAAACTTAGCCGCATGTCCGTTGGGGTCGAGATCCAGGCTCCCCGTCGCGACCGGCGTGATCCCATCCGCTTCAAATGCCGTGATCGAAGCATGAAGAGGCACACTCCCGGCAATGGCGATGGCCACCCCCGTGTTGTGCCGGTTCGTCAGATCAACGTAGAGGCGTGCATGAGTGGTTAGATTTGCCGAGGGGATACCGGACTCGGTGACGAGATTACCAGCTCTCCGGAGACTGAATATCCCAGCGCCGACCGGGGTCGTGGTCCCGGAATCTGGTGTAAGCTGGACCGAGCCTGCATTCACGAATTGCGGCGATCCGTCGGTCTGAAAGATGAAAACTCCCTCCGGGGGGATCAAGTATGGGAACGAGGATCCCGACGAACCGTTGATCGCATTCACCGATAGAGGAGAACCGGAATCGCTGAAGATTTTCAGATTCCCCGTCTCCACCCCCTCGGAGGTGTTCAGGAGCACCAGGGTCGTCCGGTAACCCCCTCCATCCACCAGTTGAGGAAAGGAAAGAGGATCTTGCGACGGGGCCTTGGTCAAATCCGCGATGGGTGTGGTTGTCAGTAGCGTTTCCGATTGCTGGTTGGTAGTCAACCGCAACGCCACGATGGACATCGGTTCTTCGCTCGTGATCTCCAAAGACCCAAATCCAACCTCAGTCGGAAAGTTCGGCGGCACAACCAAGCCGGGAGCCAGCTCAGTAATGAAGTTTGCCAGGTGAGCTTTTGAGGGGAGAGTTATAGCGCCTGAAGCCAGGACTTTCCCTTGTGAATCCCGTAACTTCAAGGCGATCTGAGCCGTATTTGTCCCAAGGTTAACCACGGCGAGCCCCGTGTTGACACTGATTGCGCCTGAGCTCTCCTGATTGGACTTCGAAGGGACTACATTTCGATAATCAATAAAAATCCGGGCATCCAAAGTCGGGGGGGAAGCGGGGACGCCCGCCTCACTGACCACCACACCGTTCTGAACAAGGCTGAACACGGCAACTCCGTATGGCGCACTTCCCGAATTCGTATCAACGGTTGCGTAGCCTGCCTCAACATTGCCGATTCTACCCAGCGTCGAAAGGGTGCCCGATCCTCCTGCCGTAACGGCGAGGGTCACGGAGCTCTTCGGGGTCAGGCAGGTGCTCAGATCAATGTAAAGGTTGTTGAGAGAAGAATTGAACGCCGCCAAGTCGGGCTGTCCATCCCCGTTGAAGTCACCACTGATGAGGGAGCGCCCACCCACAGCGGCACTTAGGGTTGGGCCGATCTTAAAAGTCCCGTCCCCGTTCCCCCATAGAACTGAAACGTCCTTGGTGAATTGGTTGATCCCCGCCAAATCCGTTTTGCCATCTCCATCAAAGTCAGCCGTTACAAACGGACTCAGGCCGGCGGTGGCAAGATCTATCACAGGGGCCTGAAATGTTCCATCCCCATTGCTGAGTAAAACGGAAATGACGCTGGCCTTCGACGCCGCTAGGTCGGTCTTCCCATCCCCGTTGAAATCGCCCGTTGCAACCAGTCCATCAAAACTGGATCCACCCAAGAAGCTCGAACCTGGTTGGAAAGTCCCATCACCTTTCCCAAGCAAAATCGAGATCTCGCTGGTGGTCGCCACGGCCAAGTCTGTCTTCCCGTCACCATTAAAATCACCGGCAGCCAACGATTTGGGGGAAGACACAATCCCAATGTCCTGCGATGGCTGAAAAGTCCCGTCGCCCTTCCCCAGAATGATCGACACCCCTGTGAAACTGACTACAGCCAAATCGAGTTTGTTGTCCTTGTTAAAATCGGCCACTGCTACATAGATCAAGATCGACCCCGGCACAAACACCAAAGGAGATTGGAAGGCGCCATCACCTTTCCCAAGCCAAATCGAAACGGTGCTGGGACCTTGGAAATGTATGCTGCCGCCATTCTCAATCAGGACCAGATCCACCTTTCCATCCCCGTTAAAATCCCCCACGGCAGCGGAACTCACACTTCCTCCGCGAGTGTCCGAGTTGATGGGCAAGCGGAATGTTCCATCGCCGTTGCCGAGAAGGACAACAACAGAGAATGCGAGTGAGTTGATGTTGCCCCTATGGCTGAATCCAATGACATCGGAAATTCCATCCCCATTAAGGTCTCCAGCCACCACGAAAGAATCTCCTAAGTTGAGGTTAACGGTGGGAGCACCTAGAAAACCTGGGGTTGTGCACCCACTGGAGGCGTGCAATACCGATATTGGACCGTTGCATAATGCAAGAAGATAGATGCTGAGTACCAACATGAAAGGAAAAAATTCGAAGGAACGGCGGCTTTTGTTCAGTATAGTCATTGCTGTGCACCTCAAAACCAGAGTGTTATTGAAACCGAGATCGCTCCGGGCGCTATACCATTCAGAGGAGGGGTCAATGAGGTTTAGGTCGGATGGGTGGTCTGATGACTTAAGTCAAGGGGGATTGCCCAGAGTTGCGATTCTTGGGAGACCGAATCTGGCGCTGAAGCCTCAACAGCCCCGGCCTACAAATCAATTCTCGACCGCTTCCCAGAAAAAGTCAAAGGATTACTGAGAGATAATACCCTTATGCACAGTAGATTGAGGAGAGTGAGCATGCCCGGACAATCAACCTCAGAATCCGCTCACCCTTGCATGACACGCATTTGATCAATTCGGGATTGTTACGAATTCTCCCTTCGTGCCTGAACAGCGAGCCCGAATCTCCTTACTGATGCGGCATCCGGGCCTTATTTCTCCAGCTTCAGCTTTTCACCAAACGGTTTTTCCAGCCCGTGCTTGGCGGCAGCGAGGGCGCCGCGGGTATCCTCTCCTAGTTGCACCGCACCAGCATACTCGCGAACAGCGCTTTCACGTTCGCCTTCCAGGTCGAAGAGCCGCCCCAGGTACACATGCGACCAGGCCTTGGTGGCGTTGTCGGCATTCTTGTCCTGAAGCGCCTGCTCGAAATAAGACCTCGCGTCTTCAAGATTCCGCTGCATGCTGCAGGCAACGCCCAGCCCATAGAGCGCTTTTGACCGCAAATCCGCATCCGACTCGGCGATTTGTTTAAAGATTTTCTTAGCCGATTCGTACTTTTCTTCGCTGATCAGGTCTTCAGCCTCATCCAGCTTCTTTTCATTCTCGGTCCGTGGGCGCTTGGGAGGCGCCGGGGTGGGTGGGACCGGAACCAGAGCGAGCGAGGCGGCATACTTCTTTTCGGCCTCGATGTCGATTGATTCCACCATGTCGCCCAGGGCCTCCCGGATCCCTTGTTCTCCCTTTTCAAACTCTTGAAACTGAGTGTAGAAATGCTTGATTAGAAAAAATCCTGAGGCGGCATTCCGCGTGAGTTCGTCATCGGCTTTGGCCGCCGGAAGTTTTCGCATACGGAGCTCCGCCGCACGGATCACGCACTCGATCGCGTAGAGCACGAAATCCTTTCTAAACTGGGGATCGAGGTTGGGATTCTTCGATGCCACCTCCATCAATGCTTGCTTGTGAAAAAACCGGTTGGCATATTTCAGGCTCAGCGGATCGAGGACAAAATGCAAGAATTGATGCCGGATTTCATCCAGGTTGGCCCGTGGCGCGGGACTGATGACCAAATAGTAATCCTCGCCGTAATTGCGCGCCAGGGCCGCAGAACTGGCTCCGAGCATATCAATCGCGATCGAGTAGCGGCGTCCCAGATAGGAGGAAGAGGGCAGCCGGAGGTAGGCCTCGGTTTGCTGAACGGTCCGCATGATGGGGGCCTGTTGTGCCTCTATATAGGCTTCTATCGTCGGCTGGGCATTTCCCCAAAGCTTCTCTAAATGAGTTGCTTCGTAAAATTCCTTTACCAGGGGCTGAAATTCCTCGATGGGCAGCACATCGGGAGGCAGCTTGTCATGGCTCCAGACGAAACGCCATTTCGGAGGCTGATCGAGCACCAGCGCCAGCGACACGTATCTGGACAACTCCGCACTGCGGTCGGGTCCCTCCTGATGCGACACATAAAATTGTTTCAGCTTCTCACGCAGTTCGGCCGGAAGATCTTTATCGATCGCGTTTTGAACCTGCTGACGGACCGCGGCGACGCCAGGAGTGCCTGCCGAGCCAAAACCAAATCCCGCGGCGTGGAGTGCCGACAGCACTGTGAACAGGCGGACGTCACCATCCAGGGTAATCATCGACTGCTGTGCGCACAGCGGAGAAACAAGTAGCAATCCCAGGTACGCTATCTTCCCGATCAACCGGGTGGCCCATTCAACGGTTTGTGAACTCATTCGACCTTTCCATCCCCTCCCGAGCATTTACCCTACGTCAGGCGGCGAAGATCATACGCTGAAAAGCCTCGCAAATATTCCCTGAAATTGCAAGCCTCACTTCCGCCATTTACATTCCAGACGTAGAACAAGTGGCCCAATATGATAAGATAAACTCAGTATGCGAAAAGGGTTGAAATCCGCACCGGTTCTACTCGCCATCGTCCTGTTGATGTCATGTGGAGGGAGGCAGGATAAGAGGCTCGCTCAGAACATCGAATCACTCCAAATCGCGGATGTGGCGGAAACGGACCTGAAAGTCAGTTCATTCCATCCGCACGGAAAAGACGAAGCCATCCTGGTGGCGGATGTTCACACGGCATTCCTCATGAAACGGAATTCGCGGGGGGAATGGGAGATTCAATCCGTCCGCATGGGCGATCGCAATTGGGAGGACGCGAAGGATTTTGCCCGGGCACTAAACCAGGTGCGGCTCGAACGCGTCAAGAGAGATTTCGAGAAAATTGCGAATGCCCTCGAAAAGTACCAGGCCCAGACAAAAACCTTGCCCGCCATCAAGGGGATCGGCCCCCTTGTGGATCTCTTGTTCCCGACCTATCTGGCAGAAGCAGTGCGGGTCGATCCCTGGGCAACAGAATATGACTACCAACTCAGCACACCCACTTCATACGTCCTGATTTCCGCTGGGCCGGACCGCAAGTTTGGGACTGGCGACGACATCCGGTTCGAGCATTAAACGGACGCGGACAAACACGGAACACACGGAGAAGTAATAACAGCTATCCATGGATTTGAACCTTGTCGTTGTACGGACCAGCCAAAATGCAAACCGGCTGGCGATGACAAGAGTCAGGTCAGGCCAGCCGGAATAACATTCTTAATCCCGCCGGAACCTCAAGGAAATTTCGTCACGGCGTCCACGACCTGCTGATCGGGCAAAAGCTTGCCTTCCACGTTTTCCCAGAGGATTTTCCCGTCTGTTCCCACCAGAAAGTACGTTCGCTTGGCCACCACGGAATGGATTCCCGGGACGTTGATTTCATGTTCGATGTGATAGTCCTTCACCACCTTGCGTTCCATATCACTCAGCAGAGGAAAGGGCAGACTCAGACTTTCTCTGAATTTATCCTGGGAAAAGGGTGTGTCGGTGCTGATTCCCCACACTTCGATGTTCTTGGCCTTTAACTTTTCATAATTCTCTCTGAACCCAGAGAGCTCGGTCGTTCAACCCCCGGTGAAATCGAAAACATAAAAGGCCAGAAGGACCTTTTTTTTGCCGCGCATGTCACTCAATTTCATCGGGGTGAGTTTGGCTCCGGAGGGGAGGGCAAAGTCCGGTGCTGCGTCTCCCACCTTGGGGGGTTGCTCGCCGGTACTGACGGGAGGGGACGCACTTTGAGCTACTAAGGCTAATGTGGCCATCAGCATTACAGCCACAAAAAGGGACAAAACTAGAAACGTTTTTTTCATTGATTCCTTCCTCAAGAAACGAGATTCGGACCGATTTCTGTTAGGGTCACCGCACTATAGCCAATCTCTCAACAACATGCAAGAGACGAATGTGAAGCGTCCTTATCCCTTGGTGGCGATACCTTCGAGTTTCCTGAGGTTGGAGGGGTCTCCCATCGCGATCAGGCAGTCGCCGGCCCCGATGCGTGTCTCCGAGGTGGGGTTGAACACCATGTTTCCATCCGCCTTCTTCATCGCCAGCACAATGACGTTCAATTCCTGGCGAATCCCGGAATCCTGCAGGGTTCGATCGGAAAGGGCGCAACCCTTGCTGATAGGAATCTCCTCGATTGCGAGGTTTAATTTCTCAGCGCCCATGGTCGAGGTCGCCACATCAAGAAAATCATAGACGTTGGGTCGAAGCATCGCTTGGGCAATCCGGTGTCCTGTGAAAATGTAAGGGGAGATGACCTCAGTCGCCCCGGCGCGCCGTAATTTTTCCTCTGCGTCTTCTTCGCTTGCCCGCGCGATGATAGGCAAATCTTGTCTCAGGCCGCGCGCTGTTAGCGTGACATAAACGTTGTCGGCATCGGAGGTAATGACACTGATTAACCCCCTCGCCCGCTCGATACCTGCATCTTTCAACACCGTCTCTTTGGTGGAGTCTCCCAGGATGACCAGGGCGCCCTCTTCTTGCATCCGGTTTGCCTTGGCCTCGTCTCTTTCAATGACCACAAAAGTGACGGAGTGCAAGCGGAACTCCTTCGCCACCCGCCGGCCCACACGACCTGCTCCACAGATGATGAAATGATCTTTGAGCTGTTGAATTTCCTTTTCCATGCGCCTCCGTCCCAGTATTGTGTGAACTTCCAGGCTGATGAAATACTGCACCAAACTGGTCACCGTAAACCCCGCGGCCCCGATCCCGAGCACCACGATGACTACCGTGAGCAATTTGCCCGCCGGGCTAATCTCGAGAATGCCGTCGTAGCCCAGCGTGGTCACGGTGATGACCGTGACGTAAAAGCTTCGACCATAGCTCCAGCGCTCAATGAAATGAAATCCCAGCGTCCCGATGCCATTTACGATCAGCATCAGGAGGAGGATGAGGTAGATTCTGTAAGATAACTTCAAGGTTGGATCCCGGCCTGATGAACTGCCTGATGAGCGGGATGGTAAGGGAAGGCCCTCCCTGCGTCAACTCAAAACTCGAGGCCTTGTTGCTTGCACTGCGGGGCTATGCTATAAACGAATTCAGGTGTCGGGTGTCCGGTGCCAGGTGCCAGAAAGTTGGAAACACGAGTGAGAGGCCGGGAACAGAAGTCGGAAGTCAGAGGTCGGAACGTAGAGTCGAAAAGGCAGATATTCCAGGGATTGTACTTCGGACTTTGAACTTTGAACCTTGAACTTTGAACTGGATTTCTTGGGCTTTGGACTCTTCTAAATCATGAAAGTTCAAGTTCTTTACTTCGCCTACTGTCGTGACCTGATGGGTCGGGAGCGCGAGTGGTTGACTCTTGATGACAGCGCGCGCGTTTCGGACCTGCTGGCAAAGTGTCTTTCTGAGAAGCCTGCCCTGGAACCGCTCCGCCGGAACCTTCTCGTTGCAGTCAACCAGGAATATGCCCAATCCGATCAGCTTCTTGCGGATGGTGATGAAGTTGCCCTCTTTCCCCCGGTCAGTGGTGGCGCTGTGGAGGTCGAGGCCCTTCGGGATTTCTATGCCGTCACACACACGCCGATCGATTCTGCCCAAGTCATCCAGGCGTTGAAACGGCCCGAGGACGGGGCGGTCGTGGTCTTCGATGGGATTGTTCGCAACAACTCCCGCGGCAAGCGGACGAGGTACGTGGAATATCACGGGTACGAGCCCATGGCGCTGAAGAAAATTCGTGAAATCGGCGAACGGATCAAATCCATGTGGGACATCGACGGTGTTGCCATTACCCACCGGCTCGGCCATTTGGACATCGGGGAATCGAGCGTGCTGATTGTGGTAACTTCGGCCCACCGCAAAGCTGCGTTTGATGCCTGCCACTACGCCATTGATCTCCTCAAGAAGACCGTTCCGATTTGGAAGAAAGAGTGCTTTGAGGACGGCGAAATGTGGATTGAAGGCGATGTGCCGGTAAAAGCCTGCCGCGAGCACTGATTGGAAGGGCCAGCCTTCCTCCGGGAGGTTTTTTTGCCGTTCGGGTTATTTTGGCTCCGCTTCTGAACCAACGCTCCCCCAGTTTACGGCATCCAAGGTGAATGAAAAAGTCGATTAGGGAGAGTCGCGAGCCAGGAGCGAAGTCAGGGCTCCTGTCCGACCGGCCTCTGAAGGTTTCCTCCATGCAACCAGAAAACCTCGCCAATGATTAAACAGATGGCTCCCTCCCACTCAGCACCAGTGGCGGTGAACCGCCTGGTCCGCTGCACCTTTTGTTCTTTTATCCTCCTTTCAATATTCGGTGGGACGAAGATCCTTCTTTGTGCCCCTCCGCAAGCCGGCCCAGGCGGCGCAAAACAGTTGCAGGAAAGGGCGGCACCAGGCCAGGAAACCCCAACGGCGCGATTCAAAGTGGACGTCAACTTGACCGTGGTTTACGCCACCGTGACTAATCCGAACGGGTGGGTGGACCGGAGTTTGACGCGTGAAGACTTTGAGCTTAAAGAAAATGGACAGAAGCAGGAGATAGCATTCTTCAGCCGGGAGTCCGAATTGCCCTTGAGGGTTGCCTTGCTGGTGGATTCAAGTCTGAGCACGGCTCGCGACCTGAAATTCGAATCCGAGGCGGCAATCCGGTTCTTCCGGTCGGTACTGCGGCCGCAGGATGGGGGCTCCGTATTTGAGTTTTCATACGATGTCCACCAGCTCACCAACTATACCAACGACATCGAGGCCTTATCGCGAGGGATCAGGGCCATTTCCCCAGAGACCGCCACCTCTCTCTTTGACGCTATATACCTGGCCTCCGACACGCTGAAGTCCCGCAAGCAGAAGAAGGTCATGGTCATCGTCTCGGACGGGGCAGATACCACGAGCAAGATCAGCTATGCGCAGGCGCTTCGGGCCGCCAACGAAGCCGAAGCCATCATCTTTTCGGTCATCATCATGCCGGTGAAGAGTGACGCCGGCAGGGCGCTGGGCGGTGAGCATGCCCTGATGACGCTTTCGGAAGAGACTGGCGGAATGTCGTTTTTCCCTAATACCATTACCGAGCTGGATAGCATCTACTCGAAAATCAGCGAGGAGTTGCGCACTCAGTACACGCTGGGATTTTATTCCACGGTCAATGCGCCCTCAACTCAACTGCGGCGCATCACGCTCACAACCCGCAATCCCCGCCTCACGGTCCGAACCCGTCGAGGGTACTTCTCTAAACCGGGCTCGTAATTTCAAACGTTTCCCGCAATTATTTCTACCCCGGGACGATTTCGCGGCTATAATCCAACTTCGGTTAGAGACGACCTTTCAACCTGAATTTCGAAATGTGAACACCGATGAGTGCGCCGGGTTGGCGGGGTGCCGCGAGAATGGTGCGGCTCCGGAAGCAGGATGTCTGATCTACCCTTCACGACGACTCGGATTACGGGTCCCCACGGCCACCCAACGGGGACTAGACACCGAAGGTTTCCTTCTATTTCCTGGATTCGAGGACTAATCATTTTCCACTATGCTTCCCTATCTTGAAACGGCGCTGGACGCGGCGAGGGCAGCCGGCGATGTTCTCCTGCGCTCCTACGAAAAACCCAAGGATATCGAGTACAAGGGCGATGTCGACCTGGTCACGGAGGTCGATCGCGCCTCGGAGCAACTCATTCTCGAAAAGATCCTTGGGCAGTATCCCACCCATGCCATTGTGGCGGAGGAAAGCGGTCTCCGGAAGTCCGATTCAGAATATCGCTGGATCATTGATCCCCTGGATGGCACAACCAACTACGCTCACAATTTGCCCCTGTTTTCAGTCTCCATCGCGCTGGAATACCGGAAAGAGATCATCGTGGGTGTCGTCTACGACCCGGTTCGGCCCGAGCTTTTTTTCGCCGAGAAGGATCGGGGGGCCTACCTGAACGGCAAACCCATTTCGGTATCTACCGTCGACAATCTGGGCCGCTCTCTGCTTGTGACCGGTTTCCCGATCCGCAAGCGGGAAGAAGCGGAAACTAATTTGCAGGTCTTTCGGGCTTTCACCATGCGCGGGCAAGGGGTCCGCCGGCTCGGAAGTGCCGCCCTCGATATCTGCTACGTTGCCTGTGGACGCTTCGAAGCGCATTGGGAGTTCCGTCTTCATGCCTGGGATACTGCCGCAGCCAGCCGGATTCTCTTAGAGGCAGGAGGACGCATCACCGATTTTGGAGGTCAACCGTTCGATCCGTTCGGAACCGAAACTCTCGCAACCAACGGCAGAATCCACGAGTCCATGATGCAAGTGCTGGCGCCCTTTCGAGATAAGTAAGGAGTTCAAAGTTCAAGGTTCAAAGTTCAAAGGCCAAAGTCCAATGAAAATCTAGTTCAAGGTTCAAAGTTCAAAGTTTAAGGTACCGTTTCGACCCTGACTTCCGACTTCTGACTTCCGACTTCTGACTTCTGACTTCTGGCTTCTGACTTCTGGCTTCTGACTTCTGGCCTCCAGCCTCCGGCTTGTAGTCCCTGGCCACCGACAGCTAACAAAATGGCAGACCGTATCCTTACCCTGATTCCGGACATGTTCTTTGCGGCCAAGGTGGAAGAGACTGCAAAGCACCTGGGGATTCCACTCGTTACCCTCCTGTCGGAAGCCTCCCTGATTATGGAAGTGAAACGAGAAAGCCCATCGATCGTCATCATCGATCTGAATTTCGACGTCAACAGGTCACCAGAAGTCATCAAAACAGTCAAGGAGGCGTGCAGCCCCCATCCCATCCGCGTGTTGGCCTTTTTTTCTCACGTTCAGGAAGATTTAGCTGATTCCGCCCGGAGGGCGGGGGCCTTCGTGGTGGTCCCGAGATCCTATTTTTCCAAACACCTCCTTGAGATACTCCAGGGAAATTTCTAGCCCGGGATTTTTAAGGTTTATGTGGTCTCTGACTCAGCCGGGAAATCGTCATTCTGGATACAGAAGTCGGAAAGTCGGAGATCAGATTGAGAATTCCCAGTTCGAGGCGTCTACGCCGGACCGGGTGCCTTTAATCTGACATCTGTACTCCGGCTTCTGACTTCGCCGGCATTGTGGTCAAAGATTGAATTTCTTCTGGTCAAATTCAACAAGTCCAGTTTCAGCAAAAAACCAGAGAGTCCTGTTCCCATGTCTCCCCCACGACGCCGCGTCTTCACCGAAAAAGCTCGCGCTCTCGAGAAGGTTCAGGAAGAAGTAGTTCGATGCCGACGCTGTCCCCGTCTCGTCGAGTGGCGGGAAAAGGTGGCAAAGGAGAAGGTGGCGCGATATACGGGTCAGCAGTACTGGGGGAAACCGGTCCCGAGTTTTGGGGATCCCAATGCCCGGTTATGGCTCATTGGCCTTGCCCCTGCGGCCCACGGAGGCAATCGCACCGGACGAATGTTCACGGGAGATCGAAGCGGCGACTGGCTGTACCGCACCCTATACAAATTTGGATTCTCGAATCAACCCTCGTCAATCCTTCGGAACGACGGATTGAAACTGATCAACTGTTACATCACGGCATCGGCGCGATGTGCGCCGCCTTTGAACAAGCTACTCCCGGGGGAACTCCAAAACTGCCGGCCATTCCTTCGAAAGGAATTGAGTGCTCTGGGGGCAAACGCTCCGGGGATGGAACCAGCCGTCGTGATTGCCTTGGGAAAGGTTGCCTTTGATACGTTCTTGAAGACATTCAGCGAACTCGGCGGGCAGCTGCCTCGTCCCCGGCCAAGGTTCTCACATGGTGTCGAATTTCATCTCTCTACGAAGTTGACACTCATAGCTTCATTCCATCCAAGCCAACAGAATACCTTTACAGGCAAGCTGACCGAGCCCATGTTCGATCGGGTGTTTAGACGGGCCCGGGAGCTGCTTTCGACCTGAGAGTTCGCCCTCATCCCAATAGATCGAGGTCTCCAGCACCCGACCCTTGAATTAAAGGTCTGAGTGACGGCCTCAACAAAATTCCACCTCAACCTCTAAGGGTGGAACCGGCAAATTCACCATTCCCTGATTATTCCTTGCTCTGAGAATTTGTTTCTGCCTAGAATGCCCTCACTGTGGAGACATTTCAGCGCGCGGCAGACCTCCTGGGTCGGGTAAGGAAAAAGAAACGACTGAACACGGTCGTGTTTTTCGTGACCTCAATCTGCAATGAGAAATGCCGTCATTGTTTTTACTGGGAGGAGCTGAACCAGCGCGGAGATCTTACCCTGGATCAAATCATGAAAGTCTCGCAAACCATGCCCAGGATCACCGATCTGTGGATTTCCGGCGGCGAACCGTTCATGCGAAAGGATCTCCCGGAAATCATCGAGACCTTTTATCGAAACAATGACGTTCGATGGATCAATCTTCCTACTAACGGCCTCTTTAAAGACCGGGCGCATGAGTGGCTCGACCGCGTTTTACGCCGGTGCCCCGAGCTGCATATCGATTTGAATGTCAGTCTGGACGGGTTTCAAGCGACACACGAGCGGATCCGAGGCGTCCCCCGTTGTTATGAGAAAACGGTGGAAATGATCCGAAGCCTGCCCCCGCTCGTCGGAGAGCACCGCCAGCAGCTTCGCGTCAACGTGAACACCTGTTTAAACGGGGACAACTGCATGGAATTGATCGAGTTCATGAAGTTTGTCTTTGAGGAACTGCCAGTGGACGGACAGTATCTTCAACTTATCCGTGGAAATCCGATGGACCCGGAAATGAAGACCATCCCGCTTCAGGCGCTCCGGGAGATTTACGACTTTGCACGGGTACTTTATGAGAAATATTCGGAGCGTATGTTTCGTCACCTGGGGGGTCTTTCGAAGGGACTGGCCAAGACGGCATACGTGGGCACACTGGCGCTTCACAACAAGATCCAATATGCCAACTACCTCGAGTCGACCCGATGGCCCATGGCTTGTACTGCGGGCGAGACGTTCTGCGTGATTGATTATAACGGCGACGTCCGCGCCTGCGAACTTCGTGGCAAATTAGCCAATCTTCGGGATTACGATTATGATTTCTCGAAGTTCTGGTCAGATCGGCGTCGGCAAAAGGAGCTGAATCAGATCGTGTGTGATCAGTGCTGGTGCACGCACGTCTGCAATATTCATGATTCCCTGCGATATGCCCCCAAAGTCCTTCTCTATGACATTCCTACCACGTTCGTTGATACCCGCCCGGGCGCCGCAGCCCAAAAACACTTCCACTAGCTGGACGCACGCCCAAGGCCAGAGATGAGGAGGGGCAAAAACCTGGCGGACCGCCTCCAAAGCAAACTCTTTCCATCCGCGGGAGATCCGGGATGCCAAACAAAATTGGATTTGTAACAGTTTAAAAAAGAATCTTTCGGGCAGAAAATCGTTTGTGAAGAAATGAATCGAGCCCCCAGGTCCGGCCGGCATGGGCCGACAGAAAGATCAGAAAGAGCAGGGCGGGGCAAAAGTGTTCCAGGTTGGCGCCGAGGTATCTCCACAACGGCCAATGGGGTTGATAACCCGTGGAGAAAGCTAAAGCCATCATGTAAATGAATCCAAAAATTGACGCCAGACCGACGCCAGCCCCCAACACCAGGGATAAACCAATTAAGGTTTCACTGACCCCAACGAAGTAACCGAAGAAGCTGGCATGTGGAAGCACTAGACTCTGAAGGACCGGTCTGAAAAACGGATAGGCGGAGTCTTTGATGAAGCTGTGGAGGTAATGCTGAAGACCGCCGTTCGCAAAAGCCGGCGTCGCCAGTTTATACTGGCCGAAGAACAAAAAGAACGCTCCCAGGATGATACGGCAAAACACCAGGGTTTTTCGCCCTGCCCCTCGCTCCATATCGCCTCCCGCAACTGTGTATTTCCTGGCCTGCTCCCTGGACTCCCGGAATATTGAGCCACCCCGGTTACAAACCCATTTTCCCGCTGAAGACTACGCATAATCCGGCCTCAGTTCAAGCCCTAATGAGACCGCATCGTCGACCCCCAAATGAGGTCCGCATGGGTTAATGGCGGAATCACGGTCTCTCCAAGCTGACGAAGCTGGGACAGATTAGGATACCTCGGCGGAGTGGAGAAGGGTCCCTACGATTTCCTGTTCATCAGCCACAAAGGCTTTACAACCCAAGGGGGCGTCGCTAGAATGAGATCTTCTAGAAAACGTCCATGACATCGACCCTGTATGACGTCGGCATTATTGGCGCAGGACCCGCAGGCTTGGCCTGTGGCATCGAAGCCACTAAATTAGAGCTCAGCCACGTCATCATCGAGAAAGGTTGCCTCGTCAATTCCCTCGCCCATTATCCGATCAACATGGTGTTCTTTACGACCCCTGAACTGCTCGAAATCGGGGGCTTGCCCTTGATATCCGCGCACGAGAAGCCCACCCGACTGGAAGGCCTGAAGTACTACCGGCGTGCCGTGGAGACATATCACTTGAACGTCCATCAGTACGAAAGAGTGGAGGGTGTGTCGGGGTTCAATGGAGACTTTAGTATTCGCACCCGGGAACGCCTGGGTCAGAGTAGAAGTTACAAAGCCCGCAAACTGATCGTGGCGACAGGGTATTACGACAACCCGAACCGGCTGGGGATCCCCGGCGAAGACCTTCCAAAGGTGTCGCATTACTACACTGAAGCGCATCCCTATTACGACCAGGAGGTGGCCGTGATCGGGGGGCGCAACTCCGCGATTGAGACGGCCTTGGATTTATTTCGAAATGATTCCCACGTGACCCTGATCTACCGCGGCGCGGAGTTCAGCAACTCGGTCAAGTATTGGATCAAGCCGGACATAGAAAACCGCGTCAAGCGAGGTGAAATCAAGGTGCATTTTAATACTCAGGTGATCGCCATCAAGCCGGACGCTGTCGTCATCCAGAATTCCAATGGGAAAGTGGAGCTCAAAAATGACTTTGTGTTTGCCTTGACGGGCTACCGGCCAGACGAATCCTTCTTGCGATCGATGGGGATTGAATTGAGTCCCATCGATTTGAAACCCACTCTCCATCCGGAATCATTCGAAACAAACGTTCCGGGCGTCCACATGGCGGGATCGATTGTCGCCGGGCTCAAGAACAACGAGATCTTCATCGAAAACGGACGATTCCACGGAAAAGTAATCCTCCAATCCATCGCCCGTTCACTGCGAGGCTGACCCATGACTCTACAGGAACGCATCCAAAAAGACATTCAGGACGCCATGCGCGCCAAGGATTCACTGCGGCTGGATGCCCTGCGCATGATGAAAGCCGCCGTTAAGAACAAAGAGGTCGAGAAAATCAAGCCGCTCGATGAGAATGAGTGTCTTCAGGTGTTCGCAACGTTGATCAAGCAACGTAAAGATTCCATTGAGCAGTTCACCAAGGGTGGACGACTGGAGTTGGCCGCCAAGGAAGCGGCTGAAATCAAAATCATCGAAGAGTACATGCCCGCTGCAGCAACCGCCGAGGAAATGGAGACGGCGGTTGCGGACGCGATTTCGGAAACGGGAGCTTCTACTCTAAAAGACATGGGTGCGGTGATGAAGATGGCGATGGCGAAGTTCGCGGGAAAACCTGTGGATGGAAAAGCCGTGAGTGAGTTGGTGCGCCGAAGGCTGGCCTCCTGAGGCTCTTTGCGGCAACTCGTTCAGCCGGAGTTTGCTACACATGAATCTTGTCATTCAATCGGGGAGGATCCATGAAAAAGTCTCGCCTGCTTCTGACCGTCGTAATCTTCCTGGGCCTGTGGTTACTGCCGCCCAATCATCTCCCGGCGCAAAAGGAAGAGGCCCAAAAAGTGGGCAAGGAAATCACGAAACGGGCCCGCCGCATCGCGGGAAAGGACCGACTGGACGGCGTTCTCTCCGGACGAACCCGCGTCCTGGACCTGACTTATCCCCTGAATGCACAGACCCCTTATTGGCCGGCCCCGAACTACGAGCCCTTAAAGCATGAATTTTTTGCCACCCTCGAAAAGGATGGTGTCCTTTCAGGGAGGTATTGTGCGCCGGAGCACCTGGGGACCCACGTGGATGCCCCGAACCACTTTGAACGAGGGGGAATTCCCCTCGACAAAATCGCGCTGGATGATCTGTTCGGTTATGCCGTGGTGATCAATGTCCGGGGAAAAGCGGCTTCCAATCCCGATTATCGAGTCTCTCCTGCCGACCTTCAGGAATGGGAGCGGAAGAATCACGAGATTCCGGATGGCGCTATCGTGCTCGCGTACACCGGCTGGGGAGAGCGGGTCGAGAATCTCGAGCAATATCAGAACAAGGATTCTCAGGGAGTCATGCACTTTCCGGGTTGGTCAACCGAGGCGGTGGATTTTCTCCTTCGCGCCCGCAACATCAATGCCATTGGCATGGACACCCTTTCGATGGACTACGGACCCTCGAAGGATTTCGCCGTCCACCATCTGCTGATGAGCGCCGGAAAGTATGGTCTCGAAAACGTCGCGCATCTCGATCAAATGCCTCCGCGCGGCGGTTTCTTGATCGTTTCTCCCATCAAGATTGAAGGGGGCAGCGGCGGCCAGGCCCGGATCTATGCGCTGATTGAATGACGTCGTAGTAACGACTTCAGTCGTTACTCCTCCCCAATCCGTGCACAGAGAATGCTTACACTTCAAGCAACGACTGAAGTCGTCACTACCCCCGCCACTCCAACACATCGTAGTAACGACTTCAGTCGTTGCTCCTGTCAGATCCGGAGATAGAAATCTCCCAGGTTTTACTTGACGACTGAAGTCGTCACTACACTAGTCATCCCAACCCTTTCCAAAGTCCCGGGGTGGGTAAGTAATCCAATTCTCACGCAACCACTGCCGACCATAAGATTCCTTGTAGCTATCCACACTTGACCAGGGCCATTCAAAGGGATCCGAAACATAGCCATGTTTTACAGGATTATAATGAATGTAATTCAGAGCCCGGTAAAAATGCCTCGTATCCCGAATCATCCGGTCCTCAAACTTGTACCAGACCCGTCGTTGTCCATCCAAGCCATCCTCTAGATTCCATTCCCTTGACGTCGCACCATGAAGTTGCTTCAGAACGGCTGAAACAAGGTCGAGCGAAGAAACGTCAACGAGAAGGTGATAATGGTTTGGGAGGATTACCCACCCTGAAACATCGGCTTCGACCGAATCCATAGACTCCAACAAGCGCGCTTCAAATTCGGTCAGGCGCTCTGGAGTGTCCATAACAGGAGCATGCTCGAAATTCGCTGCTGTGATCAAGTATTCACCTGCCATGCGAAACGGGTGTGGAGGGGCATGAAGCGGGTACCCGCGCTCGCGGCGCTGACGCAAGATCACTTCCCTCTCAAGAATTGTCATCCGGCGATATAGATAAGACATAATTGTTTAGGCCCGATGTCCTCTCCATCAGTCAATGCCAGGGTGTCTGCGGCAACGTGGCGAGGTCTTCGCCTTGTTTATGTAGTAACGACTTCAGTCGTTAAGGCGTAACGACTAAAGTCGTTACTACGTCACACCCTCCTCCGATACATCACCTGAATTCCTTCCCGCCAGTTTTCGTTGAGGCCCACTTTGATCACCTCGATCTCCGGAGGGAGATATTTGAGTATTCCTTCAGTGGTGGAGTGGAAGCGAAAGGCCGGAGAGACGACGTATAAGACCGGCGGGCGGGGTCCGACTTTGACCCCGGAGAAATATCCCTGCCGCTCGAAGTCGCCACGCTCGTGATGCCACTTGACCCGTGTCCAATAGTCCAGCGCCTGAAGGGGTAAATTGATATCCTCTGCAACCTTCAATTCGATCACCGCCAATCGACGATCGCGCGTAAGGGTCAGGATATCGATGACTCCTCGATCCAGTCCGGAAAACGCCGGGACCTGCGGATACACGAAGCCGGGATCAAGGTTGAAGTGGATCTGTCGAATGTCAGATAACACCAGCGACTCCAGCCAGCGTTCTGATTGAAGGCGGTAGTAGGGGTGCCTGGGAGCAGGTGATCGCGGACATCGGATCGCCTGCAATTCACTGAGGAGGGAGGAGAGTTCTTCGTCCAAACCCTTTTTATATGCCCTCTCCATCGAGCCCACCCCGTAATTGACCCTCGACAGTTTTTCTTCCCCCAGCCGGGCAAATTCCAGGCCATGAAAACGGATAGAGAAGAGCCTCGAAGCCGGCCGATGAACGATCTCAACCAAGTCCAATCTGGAGCGGATCGGCGCGGGCAAAGCATCGAAAGGAATCTGCTCATAACGCAGCGGGACCTGGTCGACGCGCGACAACTTCGTTTCCACGTTGCCGTAGTCCGCAAGGTCAACCGGAGTCACCATACGGGGGTCTTCTCCGTATTCCAGGAGATCCAACCGAAGCCCTGCGCTTTGTAGGTAGGCCGCCCGAGTCGCCATTGTGTAGCTTCTTCCTTCCGGAACGAGCAGTTTGAGCCCCACGACAGGCCGCCTGTCCGGATCTGTGCGCAACTGGTTCATCCAAATCAAGGCAAAGCTCAAACAGGCATCCACCGTAGACTGGTCCTCTGCGGGATTGACTCCGAAAACCGCCCAGCGACAGTTCCTCTCCACTCCGATTCCACGGCAAAAATGCTCGGAAAAGGACCGGCTGAGATCTTTCGCTGAAATCATTCTCTCGATCCGGATTTCGGGACAATGGGATCGAAGTATCTGGAGGATTTGACCCGGAAATCTCCGCCTAGAGGCCTTTCTTTCAACCAGTAACGCTGAGGAGACCAAGGCGTCGAATTCCAGATTGAAGGGAGGAGCGCCGCCATATGCTACCTGCAGAACCAGCCGGTCGTTTTCGCACTCTTCCAGGCTTATGACTCGCCGCGTGATGGATTGATCGGAGTTCCAAAGGGTGAAGAGGAGTTTTCCGAACTGAATTTCGAAACAAAAATGAGAATCCTCAAGCTTAAGCAGACCGGCACGAGGATCACAAATAATCGTACTGGGATGCGACAGCAGGAACAACTCAAGCGTGTCCTTGAGTGCAATTAAACTATTCATCGGAGCAACCGAGGGGGATCGGGGGTGGGTTCAAGAACGTGGTAACCCGTGTATGATATCGCGAAGATGTTCTCCATCAAAGAGGAAACTTCTTCCGCATCCACGAATCGGAGTCTACAGCTCTCCTGCTGAAACCGACCTCCCGCAAAGACGCCATGCTGCAGAGCAAACCTCGGAATCAGAGGGACACGTGAGGAGGCCAGTTCCTCCTGATTTTAGGCGGTTCAATCCATTTAGGCAGGCGCCATGACGGGGGGGGGTTCTTTGATCGCAATTCGGGTCTGAGGCGAGGTGTAGAGTGAAGTGTAATTACCAAGAAAAAATGGCAGGCAGGCGATACATCTGCATGTCCTGATTCGCTACCTTCAAGGGCGACTCATTTTGGATGCAGCGATACTCCTTCGTGGTTCGAGCTAAGGCCGAAAAAAGATAAAAAATCGATTGTCCGGAGAGAGAAAGCGCGGCTTACGCTTCCTCCTCTTCCTCCTCCTTACCAGCCCTTGCGGCCTTTGCGGCTTCTATGATCTTCTGGGATATCTGAGCCGGGACGATATCGTAATGTGAGAATTCCATGGCGTAGGTGCCCCGGCCCTGTGTTGCTGATGTGAGGACAGGCGCGTAGGTCAACATCTCGGCCATGGGAACCTGGGCCTTAATAATCTGGTTGCCTGCACGAGAATCCATGCCCTGGATACGTCCCCGGCGTGAATTCAGGTCCCCCATCAAATCTCCCGCATACTGCTCGGGAGCAATGATCTCCACATTCATAATGGGTTCGAGCAGGACGGGCCTGGCCTGCTCCATCGCCTTCTTGAAGGCCAGTGAGCCGGCAATCTTAAAAGCCAGTTCCGACGAGTCGACGTCGTGATAGGAGCCGTCGTAAAGGATGGTCCTGAAATCTACGACCGGATAGCCGGCTAGAAAACCGCGGGAGGCAGCGTCGATGATCCCCTTCTCCACCGCCGGGATGAAATTGCGGGGGATGGATCCTCCGAAGATCTCATTCACAAACTCGAAGCCCTGTCCCCGGGGGAGCGGTTCCATCTTGATTTTGCAGTCTCCGTATTGCCCGTGACCTCCGGTCTGCTTCTTGTGACGGCCCTGCGCATCCGCTTTCCCGACGACGGTCTCCCGGTAGGGTACTTTGGGGGTTTTCAACTTGACTTCCACCTGATAACGCCGTTTCAGCCGGGACACGATGATTTCGATGTGTTGCTGACCCGTGCCCGAAAGCAGCAATTCATGGGTTTGCGGATCGCGGCTGAATCGGAGGGCAAGATCTTCCTCAAGGATTCTGTGGATGGCGGTACCGATGCGGTCTTCATCCTGACGCGACTTCGGTTCGATCGCAAACGCGATGGCGGGCTCAGGGAATTTGACCGGCCGGTAATAAATCGGATGCGCTTTGTCCCCCAAGGAGTCTCCGGTCAAGGTATCTTTTAGTTTGGCGACCGCCCCAATATCTCCAGCCCTCAACTCGGGAACCGCAGTTGTATTTTTTCCCTGGAGCACGCCAATGTGGGCCATCTTTTCGGACGATCCGCGGGTAAAGTTATGGACGGTGGCATCGTTCTTCAGAATTCCCGAGTACACCCGAAAGTAGGTGACCCGGCCTGCAAACGGGTCGGCCACTGTCTTGAAGACAAACATCGAAAGCGGCTCGTCTTCCGCCACCTTGCGGATGATCTCCTCTTCCCATTGAGGCGATACATGCCCCACCACGGGTCGCGCGTTGGCCGCGGGCATGTAGGCGACAACCGCATCAAGAAGATTTTGAGCACCGATATTGTAAAATCCCGATGCACACAGGACGGGCACGATGCGGCGCTCCAGGATGGCCTGTATCAGACCCTTTTCAAGATCCTCTACCGGCAAGGTTCCCTTTTCAAAAAACTCCTCCATCAGGGCATCGTTCCCCTCGGCAACCTGTTCCACAAGCGCCTCGTGCGCCTTTTGCGCGGCATCCTGCAATTCCGGCGGGATGGCACTCTCCGTCGCCTTGCCGCTGCCTGAGGTGTCATAAAGGTAAGCCTTCATACAGATGAGATCGATGACTCCTCGAAACACTTTTTCCACGCCGATGGGAAGTTGAATGGCCACCGGAGTGCGTCCAAAATTCTGCCGGATCGATTCCAGGGAGCGCTCAAAACTGGCGCGCTCCCGATCGAGTTTGTTCATGATGATGAGGCGGGGGAGGTTGAATTCATCGGCAAACGACCATACCTTTTCGGTCTGCACTTCCACGCCGGCCACGGCATCAACGACCACCACTGCCCCATCAGCCACCCGCAACGCCGCCCGCGTGTCGTTGATGAAGAAGCCATACCCCGGGGTGTCGAGGAAGTTGATCTTCGTCTTGTTCCATTCCGCGTAGGCGAGGGAAGTACCGATGGTAATCTTCCGCTCGATTTCCTCTTCGTCATAGTCAGTGACCGTGGTCCCGTCGTCGACGCGACCCAGCCGGTTGACCATTCCCGAAGTAAATAAAAGCCCGGAGACAATTGAGGTCTTGCCTGAACTTCCATGTCCCACAAAACAGAGATTGCGAATGCTTCCCCCCTCGTAGACCTTCACGCGTAACTCCTTTCAGGACAGGTAGATTTGAGAACGGTTTTGAGAGATGACGGTAAGAGCAAGTATTCTTGAGCGAGTGAAAAGCCAGCATCCTACCATAGGAATTCCGAACGATTCAACCGAAATGGGACAGCGATTCACCATCCTCCGGGGCCTATGCGAGGTGGATTGTTTAATTGAGTTTTCAGGGTAAATCGGTACAATCAGGGCGCTTCAGCTAGCTCATCGCTCAAGGCGCCAGCGATCTCGAATCAGGAATCCGCCAGTCCCATGCAGGAAACCTTTCAAAAAATAGTCCACCTTTTTGTACTTTATGGATACTGGACGGTATTCTTCGGTGTCATGCTTGAAAATGCGGGACTCCCGGTTCCGGGGGAATCCGTCCTGCTGGTGGCCAGTTTTCTGGCTGCCCATAGTGGCGCGGTCAATCTGAAGATCGAGGGGATCATCATCGTTGCCATCTGTGGCGCGACCTTGGGAGACAACCTCGGTTACTGGGTTGGTCGCCGCGGGGGCCGCCCCTTCCTCAATCGGCATGCCAGGCACTTTTTCATCCGGAAACATCACATCGAGCAAGCCGAGCGCGTCTTCCACCGCTATGGAGCCTGGACGGTTTTCTTTGCGCGGTTCATCACCGGACTTCGCGTCGTGGCCGGACCTTTTGCGGGGGTGCTCCACCTGCCCTGGTCGCGATTCCTGCTCTTCAATTTTTCCGGGGCAGTGCTGTGGACCACGGCAATCTCGTTAGTGGGATATTTCTTTGGGAGTCAATGGCTCCTCCTCTTGAAAATCATCAAACAGTTCGACCTGATCGTCCTCGCTATTCTTATCCTTCTCACGGGTTTCCTTTACCTGCGGCATCGTGTCAGGCGCCGAAAAGAGACCTCGCCCTGACAAATCTCCCGCTCACTCTCGTTTCTTTAGAATTCTGTCCTGCATCGAATTCAAGAGTTTGTTGGCTGTGTCATCCAGGCACTGTTGAATTCCCTGAACTACGGCAGCCACCGTGCGGACAGTAATCGGGCGAGAGCACTCTTCTTCCCCGCGCCAAAGGCCCTGGCCGGTCCTGGCGTCCACCAGTTCGACCTCCAAGGCCACTTCGGCCGACACCTGCTTGCCCCGATCCGCTTCCTCGAAGCGTCGCAATCGACCCCGCAGTTTATAGTCGGCCTTCTCGATATCCCGGGTGCTGCTAACGTTGGCATAGGCAGCGGAGTCCTTTAAATGGTGAAGAAAATAATTCGTCACCAGGTCGACTGGCGGGCTGGTCCACCGCTCGTATTCGTAGTAATTCACTTCGTTTTCATTCTGTCGGTAGAGGATGCGGTCCTCCTGGAGCACGCGGTTGGCGCGGAAGCGGTCAACCATTATGACCTTGGAAATCACCGCCTCACCACTGGAGTGGACATGCGGAGACTCCACAATGTAATAGTGGGTCTTGGGGAGCCCACCACAGCCCACTGACACTGCGAGAACCAGCATGAGGAACGCTGTCGCTAGCCTTTTGTTCATCCGTAGCTCTCCTGCCGGAAATGATCTGGTAGACGTCGGATTTCCGGTTGTCCCCGGAAAGGCGTCTGCGACGTCCTTCCGGAATAAAGAATTCTCTCACCGGTCTTACTTGGGCACCTTCCGGTCGGGCATGGGTTTTACTCGAACCAGGCTGAACGGACGCTGTTTAATGGTCCCAGTGAACTCCGCGAGGTTTTCCGAGCTGCGTCGAAAGTTCTCTATCATGGCATCGATGTCGCTGCGGTTGGATGCCAGAGCGGAGCCTATCTCTTCCATTAATTTTCGCGCCTGGAGCAGCGTCGTTTCCAGTTCGGCGAGGTCTTTCTTAATCTGGGGTCGATCTTCAACCACGGTGCCGTCAAGGTGGCTGACCAGCGCATCGAGTTTCGATGTTGCTTTCCGGATATCATCCATCAAAGGATCCAGTTTCCTGGAGGTCGACTGCAGGTTGGAGGTGATGGCGTCAATCCGCGGCGAATTTTGACCGATCAAGGAATTGGTTCGCTCAAGCGCTTCCGAAAAATTCTTCCGGTTTCTTTCATTCGTTACCTCGTTCAAATTCGACAACAGCAAATCAGCCCGCGAAGAAATCTGGTTGATGTTCTTATCGAGGTCATTCATCAACTTCTGGGCATTGTCAGAAAGCCCATTGAACTTTGTTAGTAACGCGCTGAACTCGGGGGTCTCCTCTGAGTGGATGGTGTCGCCCGGCTTAAGCGGAGGCGAGGTCTTGTTTCCGGGGCTGATCTCAATGTAGTTTTCCCCCAGTGCATTGAGCGAGGCCAGCCGCGCGATGCTGTCGGTCTTCAGGGGAACTCCCTGGCGCAGCCGCAACTCCACTTCGATGAGGGAAGGATCCTGGGGTGCGATATGGACACCGGCGACCTTCCCGACTTTGATCCCTCCAAAGCGCACGACGCTGTCGCTTTCAAGTCCTCCGGCAAACTTGAAATAGGTCCTGTACTCCTCGCTGTTGGGGCGGAAGGGGTTGTAGTGAATCATCATGGAGATGGCCACAATCAGAATCGCGCCCGCCGCCATTACCAGAATCCCTACCTTCACCTCATCGGATCTTTTTGCCATGGTCTGTCCCTCATCCTCCAGGGGTCACGCCTCTTCCGTCAGGCTATTCAAATATTTTTCTGCATCCTGTTCCTCGTGATCAGGCTGGCGCTCCAGGAACTGTCGAACCCGCGGGTTGGTGCAGTGGCGAATCTCGTCGGGCGTCCCCTCGGCGAGGATCGATCCCTTGTCAAGGACCACAATGCGATCCGCAATCAGGAACGCGCTCGTCAGCTCATGGGTAACGACCACAACGGTCATATGGAATGCATGCTTGAGCTTGAGGATGAGCTCGTCGATTCCCGCTGCGATGATCGGGTCCAGCCCCGCCGAGGGCTCATCAAACAGCAGGATTTCAGGGTCCATCGCGAGGGCCCTCGCAATCCCCGCCCGTTTCTTCATGCCTCCACTCAACTGGGAGGGGGCAAAAGATTCAAATCCGGAAAGGCCAACCTGTTCCAATTTGATCCGGGTCATGATCTGAATGGTCGAATCCTCGAGGTTGGTGTGCTCGCGTAACGGGAGGGCGACGTTCTCACCCACGCTCATTGAGTTCAACAGAGCTGAACCCTGGAAAGCCATTCCGATTTTTTTTCGTATCTCATTGAATTCATCTTCTGAAATGCGATTAATATTCTTCCCGAAAATGAGGACTTCTCCCGCCGTGGGCTCCTCCAAACCGACGATGTGGCGGAGCAGCGTGGATTTGCCCGATCCGCTCCCGCCGAGGATGACCAGGGTTTCACCTCGACGGACTTCGAGATTGATCTCCCTCAGAACCTCCCGCCCGCCAAGGGTGCTGGACAGATTCCTGATGAGAATGGAGTTGTGATTTTCAGTCGTTGCTGCCATGGGAAGAAGTACTGGCGCTACCTGCAAATTGATCTGCCTGCCCCGGGGATCAACTTCCATTCGTGAAATAGAAAATAGCGGTGAAAATCATATCGGCGGCGATCACGCTGAAGATTGATTTCACCACCGCCGAAGTCGTCGACCGGCCGACGCCTTCGGCTCCCCCCCGCACCGAGAAACCTTCATAGCATCCGATCTTTGTGATAATGACAGCGAATACCACGCTCTTGATTAAACCGCTCACGATGTCGCGGAGCAACAGGGAGTCCACCGTGGCCAGCAAGTAACCGCTCAAACTGGAGTCGAGGTTGGTTATGGCGAAGAAGGCGCCCCCGAGGACTCCGGCGGTGTCCGCCACGATCGTCAGGCAGGGCATCATCACCAGCATCGCCAGGTATTTCGGCACGACGAGAAACCGGATCGGATTCAGCCCCATGGTCTCCAGCGCGTCGACCTCCTCCCCCACCTTCATAGTGCCGATCTCAGCGGCAAAGGCCGATCCGGACCGTCCAATCACGATGATGGCTGTCAGGAGGGGCGCCAGTTCGCGCGTGACGGTGATAGCCACCATGTCCACAACGTAGTTCAGGGCGCCAAACTTCCGCAGTTCGTACGCGCCCTGGAGGGCGATGATGATGCCGACAAATGCGCAAATCAAAGAGACGATGGGAACCGCCTGGAAGCCCACCACCACCATCTGCCGCATCGTCGCACTCCCCCGGACCCCCTTGCCACGGAAAGGCGCCACGAATGTCCAGTAGGTGGCCTTGGAAAACATCTCCGCCAGTCCGCCCAGGTATCTGGCAAAGGCAAGGGACTGTCGGCCAACAAGCGCGGGAAGTGAAAGCATAGGCCTCTCGTCGGTTCGAAGGGAAAATCCCGTTCTCAAGCCCTCTCATGCTGCGCCTGACCTCGCGATGTCTCCCCTTCCGCTCGTGCTTCCTGGTGACCTCCAGATGAAGGCCCTCTAACTGGCGAGGGCCGCCGTCTCGTCGAGACGGATTTCGAAAACCTTGTCAAGTCGTGCCAGTTCGAGCACTTCGCGGGGCGCCTGTTGCAGTCCAAATATCACAAAATGACAGTTCTTGGAGCGGGCCAGTTGCAGCCCTTCAACCAGGGTGGCGATCCCTGAGCTATCAATGTAACTCACTTCGGTTAGATTGACCGCGACGCGCGATGCGTCCTTGGCCTTGATGGCCTCCAACACTGCCGTTCGCATTTTCGAGGAGGAGGAAAGGTCAATCTGACCCTTCAGGTCGATTACCGTCGCCACCCCCACCTTGCGAGTCCTCACTTCCATAGTCGCTGCCTTCCCCGCGAATCTTCAGTTCGATTCGCCCGACTGTTTCCTGTGGAGATATTTCACCATCCTCAGGATATTTCCGCAACCCTCAACGTGCTCGTATTTCACCTCATCCATGATCGTCCGAATGAAATGCGTGCCCAACCCGCCCGGGCGCACCTCCTCCAGGGAACGAGGTTTGATCTTTCGGGCATCGACGGGTGGACCGCAATCCTGAAGCACCAACTCAATTTTATCGTGCGCACTCTCGCACCGAATCTCGATCGACTGTCCGGGGTCCCCGTGATACGTGTGTTTCATGATATTGGAGCACGCCTCGTCAACCGCCAGGATGATCTGGTTCTCCTCTTCCCGGGAGCATTCCACCAACTCGCACACCTTTCCGACCATAGCACGCACGATGGTCAAGAACTTTGGATCGGAGGTGATCTTGATTTCGATCATGGGAGGACCCGAGTTAGTTTGAATTCCCGCTCGACGAAAAACCCAGTTTCATGTTTTTGGCATAGACCGCCCCCGCCAGCGCGGGGGCGACGGAGTTGAGGAGGTACGAAAGAAACGTGGCGTTAAATGCGGCTGCAGAGGATATGCCGAACAGGCCTAACAGGGCGATCGCCGTTCCCTCCCGCAGCCCCAGACCGCTGAGCGTGACGGGCGCCACATTGGTCAAGAGGACCAGCGGGAACACAAACAGGATCACGGAAAATGGGACGGGAACAAAGCACCGGAGCAAAACGTAAAAAGTCACCAGATCGACGAAGGTCAGACAGCAGCTCAGCACAAAATTCTGCACGATTGCCCCATGGCCCAGGTTCCTCTCTACCTCCTCGACTTTGGAAATACGGGCGCCCAGCCAACCCTTCTTGAAGCGCCGGCGGAGCAATCCCAGGAACGATTCAAAACGAATGACAATGAATGCCATGACCCCCATCGTCAATGCAAGTCCAACCCGGAAGATGGGGCTGACCCGGGAAGTGGCGCCCACGGAAGCGAATAATAGAACCACAAGGAGATCCACCAACCGGTCGAGGAAAGTTAGAGCACCCACTTGCGTCTTGCTTCCCTTTCCGAAGAAAAGGGCACGGCTGAGTTCCCCGACGCGGGCCGGCGTCACTAGCGCGAAGGCCATGCCCCCGAGCAAACTGACCAACGATTGCTTCCGGCTACAGGTCTGGAGGCCGCTCTTCACCAGGATGTGCCACTTCCACCACCGCAGCGAGAGCATCAGCATGCCGAGCGCAACCGCAATAATCAATCCGTCAAAGTTCGCATCTCGAAACGTATGAAAGATCTGCCTCGGATGAACCTTCCAGAGCAGAAAGGTAAGGAGGAGCAGGGAAACCGCAATTTTAATTTTGGTCATGAACTCCGTGAACCGATTTGTGCTCTCCAACGACCCGAAGGCACCCGAGGTGCCCCTCTGATTCACAATGCGTCAAACGATTGCACCGGAGAGGATTGAACTGTCGACCTGATGCGATTGCGATGATTGCAGGATACCGCCCTCAAGTGAATAGGTCCTCGAATTGTATGTCTGAGGTGTGTCAAATGACGCGGGTAATGTAACAAAAAACCGCTCTGAATCAAACCGAAAAGCCGAATGAGCGATTCTCTTCCCTTTCCCTCCGCCGTTCCAGAGCGTCTTATGAGGGCCACCCGTTTAAGAGGAGTAACGACTGAAGTCGTTACTACGATATTGATTCGTCCCGGTTGAAGCTGGGATATAATCGTGGCGCTTCACCACGATCACCCCGTCACGCAGAATTTGCAGCTCCCGGCGATGCGAGCTGTCTGTGGAGAGGAACTCATGAAGACCTACGACCTCATTGTGATTGGGAGCGGCCCGGCGGGTCACCATGCGGCCATTCAAGCCGCCAAGATCGGCAAGCGAGTGGCCCTCGTCGAAAAAAGAGAGCTGATGGGAGGCGTTTCAGTCCACACGGGCACGATTCCCAGCAAGACCCTGCGAGAGGCTGTCCTCTATTTGTCGGGGTTCCGTCAGCGGGGACTCTATGGGATCAGTTATGCGGTCAAGAAAGACATCACCATAGAAGATCTTGTCTTTCGTGTCAATCATGTGATCAAGACCGAGAGCGAGGTCTGTAATGCCCAGTTGTCGCGCAATGGAGTTGATGTCCTAATCGGACACGCCTCTTTTCTGGACGCCCATCACCTCCATGTCGAGGGCAGCCGGCTCGTCGCTGATTTCGAAACCGAGTTCATTATTATTGCAACCGGGACGGTTCCGTCCCACTCTTCAGCGGTCCCCATCGATGGGACCACCATCCTCGACAGCGACATGCTCCCGAGATTGCCGGCAATTCCCAAAACCATGACCGTCATTGGAGCCGGGGTCGTGGGGATTGAATACGCCTGCATGATGGCGACCCTGGGAGTCGCCATCACCCTTCTGGATCTTCGTCCCCGCATGCTGGAATTCGTGGATGAGCAGATCATCAATGAACTGACTTATCACATGCGGGAGATCGGCGTCACCCTGCGGCTCGGGGAGGAAATGGAAAGCGTCGACAAGACGGCCTCCGGACGCGTGGTGGTTCAGCTCAAAAGCAAGAAGGAAATTTATTCCGATGTCGTCCTCTATGCGGTCGGGCGCCTGGGAAATACGTCTGATCTCCATCTCGAGAAGGCGGGGTTTCTACCGGATGATCGGGGGCGGATCACCGTGAACGAGAGCTACCAGACTCCGGTCCCCAACATCTATGCGGTGGGGGATGTGATTGGCTTCCCCAGTCTGGCCTCTGCCTCCATGGAACAGGGGCGACTGGCTTCCTGCCATGCCTTCCATCTGCCCTGTTCTTCCATGCCGCATCTCTTCCCCTATGGCATCTACACGATCCCCGAGATCTCCTTTGTCGGACAGAACGAGGAGCAGCTTACCACCGCCGGGATCCCCTACGAAGTCGGAGTCGCCCGCTATCGCGAGATTGCGCGCGGACAGATTATCGGGGATGAGACCGGGATTTTGAAGCTCCTGTTTCATTGTGGCTCGCGGAAATTGCTCGGAGTTCATATCCTGGGGGAAGGTGCCGGAGAATTGATTCACATCGGGCAGGCCGTGCTCACCTACGAAGGAACGATCGACTACTTCATTAACAATGTGTTCAACTATCCCACTCTGGCCGAATGTTACAAAGTGGCTGCGTTCTCGGGAATGAACAAACTGCTGGCCCGGTAAGAGGGGGTCCGGAGGCGGGTCCCTCTTCGTCGATCGCCAGGCAAAAAGACTACTTCTCCCTTCCCCTCTGTCCACTCTCCCACTCCGGCCACAACCCGAAAGTCTTCATGACCTGGTCGAGTTGCGTCTCCGCCATGAGCGCCTCCACCTGCGTCCGGGACTGTCGCTTCCCGATTCGCTCCGGCCTCTCGGCGATGCCGTACACGGTCACCGCGGCGTAGGCCTCCTGCACCTTGAGTTCGCGCAAATCAACCTTGTCGAGGGTGTCGGAAGAGGCGTGATAATTGGGCAGATAATCGGCGGGATCCTGGTTGGCAACAAAGGTGGGTATTCCTTCCAGGAGAAAATCAAAATTATCCGTTCCGATGAAGGCATCCGATGTATGGAGGTTGGACTCCCAATCACGAACGGGCTTCAAGATCTCTATCAGGGCGAGTTCAGTATCTCTTCTCCCACCCAAGGAGTAACCGGAGACGCGCCCCACCCCTTCATCGAAGATCGTGACAGCCACAATTTGATCCAATTCATTCCGATGCATCCGCACGTATGCCTTTGAGCCCAGCAATCCCTGTTCCTCGCCACTGAAGAGTATGAATCGCAGTGTGCGGCGCGGCCGTATCCCGGCATCGTGAATGGCACGTGCCACGTCGATCACCATCGCCGCGTTGCATCCGTTGTCCAAGGCGCCTGTTCCCAGTTCCCACGAATCCAAATGGGCGCCGAGGATGATGACTTCGTCCGGGATTTCGCTGCCACGAATCTCCGCGATCACATTTTCAGATTCGAAGGGACCCCCCACCCTGTTTGGGAGGGAAATCCTCATTCTCACGATGCGGCGTGATTCGATCAGGCGCGCCACGCGCAATGCATCTTCGCGCGCCAGAATGGCCATAGGCAATCGATCCATGAGGCCAAACTGTGAATTGGTGTGACGATAGAGCAGCTCGCGCGGGCGCGTCGACATGAACACAAGAGCGGCGGCGCCCACGCGGACGGCTTCATTGACGATTCCGGGCGCCCTGATGTACTCGTTGAACAGGTCGTCAAGTGTCGTCATCGGCTTGGAATGGATCAGCAGGATCGAACCCTTGGCAGCGTTCTCCGCCTTCAAGAAATCGGCGGATGTGCCTTCTCCGACGTCGAGCACCGGGGCTTCAATTCCCTTGCCGGCCGTGGGAGGCGCCCATGCGATGGAGACCGCCTTCACCTCAAAAGCAACAGGCGAGGTAACCTCTATTTGGGTCGCTCCCTCCACCCAGGATTGAGGGATGGTGAATTTCTCCGTGTGGACGTTATCCACCCCGGCGCGGCGAAAATTCTCGACCCCCCAGGACACCGCGCGGCTCATGGCGGGTGTTCCCGTCGGACGCCCGCCAATTTCATCGCAAAGGACACGCAACGTCTCGCCAAGCGGCGACGGGCCCAGGGCCTCAGCGATGAGGGCATCCACCGGAGATGCGGGGGGGGTCGGCGCCGATCGCACCGGTTGAATCAAGCTTGTTGAACCCCAAACGAATAAAAGGAACAGGATCGTGATCCCCGCGACATGTCTCTTAATCATGGCACCTCCGAATCAGTCAACAGTCTATCCCGGGTTGCAAAGCCGAACCCCTTTGGAACTGTTCTAGATAAGTGGAAGAGAATTAAAACAGGAAACCTTGCGGGATTCAACGAACTTTTAGTGGGAAGTTCCTGAGGGAATCTGCTCATGGAGACTCAGAATCTCACTTCGTACAGTCTTTGAAAGCGGCGCTGGGGATCCATCATCGGCAAAGAGATTCAATCGGATATTTCCCAATGGACCTGAATTGAGAAGAATGAACTGGGTCTGATACCCGGCCCCGTCCACAATTTGTGGAAAGAGCAGCACCGAAGGGGGAGATTGCCGGGCGTCGCCCACGGGAAAAGTCGTGAACAGCATTTCTCCCCTCGAATTGTTGAGCGTTCTTAGCGTCAACGCCGCGAAAGGCGCGCCGGAACTAAGGTCGACGATTCCCGTAAAGTTGTCTGGCAGACCCCCGGAGATCAGGTTACCGACAAACTTCGATTGATGGCCGGCGGGGCTGAGCTCGAGCGAGCCTTTTCCTGCCCAGCTCACCCCGTTACGCTGGAACGCATTCAGCTTGAGCTGGATGGGGTTTCCGCTTGGGTTAGCCACCGCCAATCCCGTATCGTGTCCCCCCGACCGATCCACAAAAATGCGTGCGTGCGTGGTTAAAGTCGCGGCCGGAATGCCGGACTCGGTCACGAGAACCCCGCCTTGCACGAAACTAAAGAGGCCCGCTCCCATCGGGGTCGAGCGCGCAGGGTCGGGAATTACCTGAACCGAGCCCGAATTGACGAGGGAGGGTGAGCCGTCAGTCTCAAATAGATAAAGCCCGCCGGAAGGTATCGTATACAGGAAGGAAGAGCCTGCGGGACCGTTGACCGTTCGAACCTGAAGGGGCGATCCATCGTCACCAAGAATCCGGAGTTCCCCTGTTTCCGCGGATGCGGAAGCATTCATCAAGACCAAAGTCGTCTTGTAACCTCCTCCATCTACCACGTGCGGATAATAGAGGGGAATGATCGCTGGCGGCAAATTGAGATCCGCGATTGGGGTGCTCGTGATTAACGTGTCTCCACGCTCATTGCGGGTCAGTCGCAAGGCCAGGATCGCGAGCGCCTGGCTACTTCGGATTTCGAGGGACCCAAATTTAAGGGCGGCCGGAAAGTTGGAAGGGAGGGCAAATCCCCTGGCAATATCACCCAGCTGATCGATAAACCTGGCCACATGACCCCTCGCAGGGATCGTTCCAAATCCCAGGGCCAAGGGTGACCCGTCCATGCTGTTCAACGTGAACTTGACGTCGGTGGGCACATCGTTTGGATTGACGATCGCCAGGCCGGTGTTGACCTCGATTGTGGGCGCACGGGTCTGTCCGGTTCCGGTCGGGAGACTGGTCCGATAATCAATGAAAATTCGGGCCGCGGTCGTCGGTTGAAGAGCCGGCACTCCAACTTCACTCACCACAACTCCATTCCGCCTTAACGCGAACACTCCCGTTCCATAAGCGTTCCTTCCCCCGTTTGTCGTCAGGGAAGCATATCCTGCACGGGCAGTTTCTCCGCTGCCCGACAACGAATAGGTAGCGGCTCCGGCCGCCGGTAGATCCAAATTCAATTCAGCGGTTGTCAAAGTAGAAATGACAGGGACGACCCGAACATCACTGCTTGACCCCTCTTGATCCAAAAGCTGAATCTGAATCTCGCGGGTATCCGCCAGACGATTTGAACCCGTGAAAACCACTTCTGAAAGGAAGGAAGTCATGTTGGCAACCCTCGTACTAATATCAAAGCTCCCAGTGCCGAGAACCTCGTGCTGAGCGTCGAACCGGGTCTCGGTTAACCCGACCACATCGCCTTGGCCGTCTCGGCCGTAGAACTCCAGCCGGATCACCCCGTTGGCGGAATCGGGCTGAAATGTCGCAGTCGCGATGTCCAGAATGGGCGGCCCGTTCTCAACAACGCCACGGACCATCAGGTTGACCGGGACGCCCTCGCTCAACACCAGAGGCCCTTCGAAGGTCATCCCATTGTCACTCGAAAAGAACCCGCCCTGTTTTTGCAGGCCGCCTGAATCCAAGGCCACAGGGACAACCCCGGAAGCCGGATATTGAAAGCCGATGTACCAGTCTCCCGAGTCGATCGCGGGTCCATTGGAAATCGGAAAATCAACATATCCGTTCTTTCCGTTCACGGGAACCCACTGGTCGACCAAATGGACCCGCGAGTCCGGGGGGTGGTTTGTGGAGGCCGGATCGTTGAAGGCAACCAGCCGAACTGATTGCTCCAGAGAATCATGGAAGGTCTCGCCCCGTGGAATGAAAATTCGAATTGCTTTCAATTTTGAAGGATACCGGAGAGGAGTCAAGCGATTGACCACGATCATACCGGTAGCGGGCAAACTACTCTCCATCGTCCCGTCATCCAGCAGCAGCTCCTCGGTCTTCAGGGCGGTCGAAGCGTTCACGAGGGTTGCTTTCAATGAAAAACTCGCTTGAACACCGCTGCAGTTCGCGACCGCAACATAATACGATCCCGGAACCAGAGGGGGGTTGCTCCGTTCATTGACGTATAGGGTCTGACTCGGAAGCGTGGTTTCAGACTTGAAATCGGCCGCAATAATCCCTGCCACGGTTACAATGGGGCGTCCCTGACGTAAAAACAAGCTCACCGATTGATTTCCTGAGAGGGTGACGATGAGTTGGAGTGTGCCAGGCGGGATCTCCAGGGTGTATTGCGAAGGTGCGAGGGTGCAAGAACTGCCGGACGAATTGGGAGACAGGACGGCCGAGGTCTGGACACCCGACATCAGAGTCACGATTCCAGTGTCCGACAAGCTGGAGGTGTAATCTCGGACAAAAAGCTCGCCGTCAAAAGAGCCCCAGCCCGTCACCTGGTCGTATCCCACCCCGGCGGTATAACCTGGCAGAGTTCCCGCGCTGTTGTCCCCGCTCGTGACGTCGTGAAATGTCGGGGGACCACCGGAAGTAAGCTGGGTTCGGGCCATTTCATAGATTCGCGTGTTTGCCAGACCCAGGCCTCCACTCCCTGTTCCGGGAATGACCCCCGTTTGATTGACCAGGCCAAAGAGACCGGCCCACAAAGGTGCGCTCAGGCTGGTTCCACCCGCGCAACAGCGCAGGATTCCATTCTGGTACCAGTAAACGCCCTGTTGAGCAGGGCTGCCCATGGCGGCTACGTCGGGGACATCACGCATCCCGTCATCGGGAACCCCTGGACCAAACTGGTAAGCGGGCTTCGCATAAAACCTCGATTTCCCCCCGCCACTTCCACTCCAGGCTGTTTCCTCACCATACTCGGTGACATCTCCGTTCCCATCAAAGACCGGATTGAGATTGGTCCCCCCCACACAGGTCGCGTGGGGTGACGAACACAGGCGGTTGACATCCGCCCCCGTGCCGAGTTGCGCACCGGTGGCGAATTGCTGAACCCCATCGTCACCCGACGCTACGAATACGGATTGTCCCTGGGCAGCTGCCTGCATGTAGCGCTGGTCATACTGAATCAATGTCAGGTCCGAGACCGTGTTCTCCCCGCCACCAAAGCTGATGCTCACCACATGCGTCGAGGGAAGCCGATTTACAACGTAATCCAGAGAGGGATTGATGCTCGAGTCGGTGGGAGCAATGACCACCTGGATCGTCGCCCCGGGTGCAATCGCCCCCGACCATTCCGTGTCCAGCAACACTTCGGTTACTTCGCCCAGGTCGCTCATCCCGGGATTCTGACCGGGAACCACGAATATTTTTTGCGGCTCACTCGGTGGGAGTCCAAAAAAACTGCGAAAAGCCTGGACATCACTGACGTCGAAGTCGCTGCGTGCCACAATGGCAATACTCTGCCCGGCACCATTGATGCCGCTGCCATAAAGCGGGCGCAGGTTGTACGCCAGGTGCATGTCC
This sequence comes from Terriglobia bacterium, assembly GCA_020072965.1. Classification (GTDB taxonomy): domain Bacteria; phylum Acidobacteriota; class Terriglobia; order JAIQFV01; family JAIQFV01; genus JAIQFV01. Next base: position 183,025 of record JAIQFY010000010.1, read on the forward strand.
GCCGGAGCCATCGCAGTGCGAGTTCCGCTCCGGTAGAGCGGCTTCTCTGAGGGAAAATTGTCGAGACCGAAAACTCCCAGGGCGGCGGCTTGAAATCGCTCTGCAATTCGCGGAGCAAGATCGTTACTGTAAAATCGCTTGCCCTGGAATTCATAGTTGCCCATGTGAACCTTGAAGGCGCGCTCCACCTGTTCGACCGTTCCCTCAAAATAAATCGAGAGGCGATTGGGGTATGCATGTGTCACAACCAGGTCATTCTGTTGCAGCCACTGAATGGCGTCCTGGAACTCCGTCTCCGTCACCCCGAATCGCCTTCCAAATTCGTCCGGTGTGAGCCAGTGGTGATATCGCGGAGATTGAGGGCTCTGTTGCTCTTCCAATAGCTCCTGCAGACCGGAGAGGTTCTGTATTCGAAACGCCAGGGACATCGACCTGAGTTCCATCGAGGGTTCTGCCTTGCTGACAAGCCGGCTCTGCTTCAAAACAATCGAACCTCTTTCCTCTGAATGGCAAACTTTGGGGTATAGGAAAAAGATTAAGAGGATCAAACAGAGCGACGTGCGCTTCATACCCATGATCGATTGACTCCGCCTTAGAAATCGCGCCGGCTTGCCTTCCCGAGCCCAAACGCGCGAGTACATTGCGGCGACATGTTCGTCAAAAAACATTGCAAGAATGTGACTCTGAACAAAGTTAAAGGATCGGAGCACTGGCCTCCTGTGTTTTAAGTATAGCCCGCCTCCTATAGAACGTCACCCGAAAAGTTCGGCGTTAACGACTTCAAATAGGCTTCCATTCGGACCACAGGTGCAGCTGCTTCTGCAAATAACCTTTTATCCAGGGATTCGGCGACTCGCGGAGCGATCAAAAACGTATTCTTCCGTGATGTGCCGCATTTCCAAACAGCACTCTCCACTCCGGGCTTTTTTCGCCCTGAAGAAGCGAATTTACTTCTTCGCTCCGTGTCCGAATTTTAGGTATACTGTAACCACGAGACTGAGCACTTCGACATTTCGCTCTTCAGGAAACGCAGGCGTAAACACCCTACGCGATTGCAGCAGCCGCTGGAGCACACCGACATGAAATGGTCCATTGGAGGCAAGGTCATATCGGCTTTTGGGCTGGCTTTGCTGATTCTGATCAGCATCAACGTCATTTCTTACCGGACCACGACCCGCCTTGTTAAGAACACTCAACTGGAGTCCCAATCCTTTAGGCAGCTGGAAATACTCGTGGCCCTGACGGCCCGACTCACGGATGCCGAGTCCGGGCAACGTGGATACCTCATCACGGGAGATGAGTCTTACCTGCGACCATACTATGGCGCCCTCAGTGGGGTCGATCAGCAAATCGAAGACTTTCGGAAGTTGAATGACGACGATCCTGAAGAATTGCCGAGGGTCGACGTCCTTCAATCCCTGGTTCGGCAGCGACTTCTCCTTCTCCAGAAGTCGATCGACCTGAAAAAGGAGAATCCATCGATTTCCGCCAGCGAAATCGCTTTGCTGGAAGAGGGAAGAAAGCTCCACGAGCAAGTCCGAAAGTTGATTCTGGAAATGAAGGACCATGAAAATGAAGTGTTCCTCCAGCGTTCGAAGGAAGAGAAAGTTACAGCTCGAAATGCCGAGGTAGTCATCACCTTGGGTGGGCTCCTGTCAATTGGGCTTGTTGCAGGGGCGATTTTTATCATTCACCGCGACATCGGCCAACGCCTCCGTGCGGAAGAATCGCTTCGACACCTGAGTTCGATCCTGGAAGCAACTCCCGATTTTGTGGGCAGTGCCGACATGCAGGGCCGTGCCCTTTCGGTCAACAAAGCAGGCCGGAAGATGCGTGGAATCTCCGAAGACGTCGATGTTTCCGGTCTTCTTATCGCCGATTTTCATCCCCCATGGGCCGCCAAGATTGTCAAGAAGGAGGGCATCCCCACGGCCATTCGCGAAGGGACTTGGGCGGGGGAGACCGCCCTGTTGGGCCGGGACGGACGCGAAATCCCGGTCTCACAGGTCATCATCGCGCACAAATCGAAGGGGGGTCAGACAGAGTATCTTTCTACGATTGCCCGCGACATCACGGACCGCCAGCAAGCGCAATTGGCGCTGCAAAAAGCTCGCGACGAGCTGGAGGTTCGCGTCCAGGAGCGCACGGCTGAACTTGCTAAAACGAATGAGGCTCTGCTCAGCGTCAACCGTGCCCTTCGAATGATCAGCGAATGCAATCAAGTGCTCGTTCACTCCTCCAACGAGAAGGAGCTGTTGGCAAATATTTGCCGGGCCCTGGTGGAGATCGGAGGATATTGTTTGGCCTGGATTGGTTTTGCCCAGCAGGATGAGAGGAAAACCGTTCGGCGTGTGGCATCAGGGGGCGATGAACAGGGCTATCTTGAATCGCTCGATGTGACCTGGGGCGAGGATGAGCGAGGGCAGGGGCCTACCGGAAAAGCCATTCGCTCCGGCGAGCCCGTCATCTCGAGAGACCTTCTCTCTGACCCGAACTTCAAGCCCTGGCGCGAGGAGATTGCGAGACGGCGGTTTGTCACCTCCATCGCCCTCCCTTTAATGACCGGAGGCACGCCCTTGGGGGCATTGAATATCTACTCAAGGACGCCTGACGCCTTTGACGTCGCCGAAGTCAATCTGCTGACTGAGTTGGCCAACGATTTGGTCTATGGAATTACGGCCCTGCGAACTCAGGCGGAACGTGAAAGAGCCATGAAGGCCCTCCAGGAGAGCGAGGAACGATTCCGCCTGCTGGTCTTGGGCGTCGAGGACTATGCCATCTTCATGTTGGATCCCGACGGGCGCGTTGTCAGCTGGAGCACGGCCGCAGAGCGCATGCAGGGGTATTCCACAGATGAGATTGTGGGGAGGCATTTTTCCCTTTTATATACCGCCTCAGACCTGAAACGGGATTGGCCCAAACGACTCCTGGAAATGGCAAAAGCCAAGGGATACGTGAAGGACGAAGGGTGGCGGGTGCGCAAGGATGGATCGCAGTTTTCAGCGGATGTGGTCATTACGGCCTTGCGCGAGAAAAACGGCTCCCTGCGGGGCTTTGCTGAGGTGGCGCGCGACATTACCGAGCGCAAGCGGGCAGAGGAAGAGCTCCGGTTCCGAAACCTCCTTCTCAACACCCAGCAGGAAGCTTCCATCGATGGGATCCTGGTGGTGGCTGAAACGGGCAAGATGCTCTCCTTCAACCAGCGATTTGTGGAGATGTGGGACATCCCGCCCAAGGTGGTGGAGAGCCGGTCGGATGAGCTCGCCTTGCAGTCCGTCCTCGAAAAACTCATTGGACCCGAAGAGTTTCTGATAAAGGTGAAATACCTTTACGAACATCCCCATGAAACCAGTCAGGATGAAATTGCACTTCGGGATGGCAGAACCTTCGATCGTTACTCTGCGCCGATGTTCGGAACCGATGGGAGGTATTACGGGAGGATATGGAATTTTCGAGACGTCAGCGAGCGCAAGAAGATGATGGAGGCGCTGAGAGAATCCGAAAAGGGGTACCGGAATCTTGTCGAGACCGCGCTCGTCGGCGTTTATAAGATCAACACGCAGGGGGACATTCTCTATGTGAATGACGCCCTGGCCAGAATGTTGGGTTTCACCTCGCCCGTCGAAATGATCGCCGAGCACGCCCAGATGAGGTTCAAGTACCCGAAAGACCGGGAAACGCTCCTTGACCTGCTTCAGAGAAAAGGCCGGGTGGAAGGATATGACGCTGAGGTCCTGACCAAAAAAGGGCAGTCCAAGAACGTGCTGATTAGTGCGCTGCAGGAGGGAGAGGTCTTGTCAGGCATGGTGATTGACATCACGGCGCGCAAGCAGGCCGAACGGGCACTCCAGAAAAGCCAGGCACGGCTTCAACTTCAAATCAATCGCATGCCGATTGCGTGCATTGTGTGGAATACAGAATTCCGGGCGCTCTCCTGGAATCCCGCGGCTGAGAGGATCTTTGGATTTACAGCGAACGAGGTCATCGGGAAGAAACCGTACGGCCTCATTGTCCAGAAGCAAATCCAATCTGAGGTGGAGAAGATCTGGGAGCGCCTTCTGAAGGGCGACAGCGCGGCCCATAGTATCAATGAGAATATCACCAAAGACGGCCGCACCATCCTCTGCGATTGGACTAATACCCCGCTCCTGGAGGATGACGGCACCGTCGCCGGGGTCCTTTCCATGGTTCAGGATATCACCGAGAAATGGAAGCCCCTGGAGGAGACCTCCTGAGGTGGCGGGAGTTTCTTCACGATACTAGCCCCCACTGTGGGCATCTGTTCCATTCAAACGAATCTCCCCTTTCATAAACCTGAATTCCGAAGGTAAGCGCATCAACTAAGCGTCAGGCGCTTCGATTCAAATCGATTGGGATGAAATGATGGGAGAATGGAATTGTCCCACCCTTGAAGGGACCAAAAAAAGAGGGCCACAGTTGACCCTGTTCTGTCGGTCCATGTTTTTCGAGCAAATCGGCTGTCGCTCTACGCCCCGAGGGCTCTTGCGCCGCGGGGCGTTGCCCCGCCAGAGCTCCCCTTTAGGCCCGGAGGGCTCTCAGACTGTAGCCCCGTCGGAGACCCGCGCTTCTTCTTTTCGCGGGGCGAGGGCGGGGTACCAATGAGAGAAAATGTGGGAGCCCCGCTGGCGGGGCGAAACAGTGCCTTCAGTTCCAAGTATACCGAACGTCCTATTCGATGCCATGCTCTTGGAAGGAACTCGTCCACGCTTGCAGAAAAGAGTTCCTCCGACGGCACTCCGCCCACTCCATTTAGTATCATTTGACACCATTTCTGAGCCTGGTGGGGCACAAAATAGGGCACAGTTTTTACAGTGTGAAAATCCCTCCTAGCGGCGCCGTGAACCGCCGCCCCCTTTGTTTATCGCATATCTCTCCATTGGCACTTTCTTCTTGAACTTGTGTCCGGCAAGTTCTACACTTTCCCCCGGCTAGCCGAACCCCCAAATCGGCCCCTCGAAACATAAAGTAGCGACCGGCTTGCCACCTGAGGCTTTCGATTGAACGATCCCATTCCCCGACCCGGACGGTACAGAAGAGGAGCGCCACTAGAAACGATTACTAGTGGGAGCCTTCCGAGTACCCTCTCATTTTGTTGCAACACAGCGGCTCGCATCAGGGTAAGGCATATGAACGGTCCAAGAACTCTTTGTTCATCTGGATGTGGC
>JAIQFY010000060.1 GCA_020072965.1 Terriglobia bacterium
TTCGTTTCCATGCAGGTTTTACCCTGAAGGGGTTACGTAAAACCATGATGACGCCGAAACCCCTTCAGAGTTTCGCAACGCCCCGTACATCCAATTCTTTTCTACCATTGGCAGTGCGCATAATTGTCCAGGAAACTTTACCTCTCCTCCCGCTGAAATGGAGATTGAAAAAGACACGCCCCAGGGCACGTTGATTTTTCTTGAAAATGCCGGCCAGCCCGTGGAGACGCGACCCCAACATGCCTCTGCGCCCTTTGCGCCTTAGCGGTGATTTCCGAATTTTGTTTGTGGGAGCCTGACCCCAAAATTCTCATTCAGCCCCGTGTCGCTCAGGCGCGAGCCAGGCGGAGGCGGCGGGCGGCAAAGGCCGTGGTGAGTGCCACAGCGGTGACGACGAGGTACAGTGCCGGGCGGGCAGAGGCGTCAGTCACGCCGATGAAATCGAGGCCAGGGACAGCGTGCGCGGGGCCGACGTACCACCAGACGGTGTAAATTGCTTCGAAAAGCCTGCTGTTCCCCGTCATGGTACCGCAGGCCAAAGCCAATGCCGGCACGAACAGCGAGCCGGCGATGATGGAACTGGCGGCCTTCAGGTCGGACCCTAACAGCAGCCTGAGCAAGACCCCCGAGCTCAGCAGCAGCGGCACGATGGCGCCGGCCAGCCAGCCGGCCGAGAGCTGGCGCCCCATGGCATGCGCCGAGGAGAAGATCAGGGCCGTGGTGGAGAAGAGTTCCTCGCGCGCGCCAAGCTGCGACCACACCAGCACTGGCCACAGCCACGCAGCGACGAGCACACCGAAACGCGCGACAGGAAGTGGAGTGGCGAATCCGGCGACGACAAATCCCAGACTGATGGCGTACCACCACCAGCGCTTCCGCAGCAACAGCCGCAGTTCGGATGCGAACAATTGCGTCATCCGCGAATCGCGCCGCGCGGCGGAGAGAGGCGACAAGTGAGCGGCCGCGGGGGCGACGGCCGCAGAAGCCTCGTCCGATGTCGCCTCGCTCTCACGGCGGGCCCGGATCCTGAGGCGCTCACGAGCGGGATCGAAGCGGTGGAACATGACCGCCGCCAGCAGCGCGACGCCCACGGCGACCAAAACCCAAAGCAGGCGTTCGGCAACGAGCGCCATGCTCCAGTGAAGGCCGGACCATACGAAAGTCTTCGGCGGCATCGCCTGCCCGATGTTGATCTGCAAGGCAAACGATTGCTTGAAAGTGGGATCGATAGCGCGGACTGCCGAGGTCATTTGGTGAAAGAAGACGCCCATGCCGGTGGGGTCGATGCGGCCAAACTGGACCACGGCGATCGATGTCGACCAGGCAACCGGGTAGATCACGTTGCCGGCGCCGGTGCGCAAAACGGGAGTGGTTTCGAAGAACACGGCCACCGCGGCAGTCAGCGCCATACAGGGCAGGGCGATGAACACGAAGGGCGAAAGCAGTGGCCACAGCTCAATGTGCCGCGACTCGCCGCGCATCGCCTGGAAGACGAGCGCCGCCAGGGCCATGACAGCGACCATGGCGGCGAGCACGGCAAAGTTGCTGATGGATTTTGCCAGGGTATAGCCCGTTTTCGTCATCGGGGTGGCTGCCAGGATCCGGCCCACACGCGTCTGTTGATCGCGCTCCACGGAGTTACGCACGATGTAGAAGCCGACCAGCGACAACAGCATGCAGCTCACCAGAGCCATCAATGAGCCGATCCAGGCGGAGTTGAGGATGCCGCGATACTCGCCGAGACTCAGGAGAAGTTTGCCGGTGGCAGTGGCCAGGCCGACGTAAACAGTGAAGGCAAGCGTCACCAGGAAGCTATAGCGGCGCACGCGTTCCCGAAAGTCGGCGCGCGCCATGTGGTAGATCGCGCGTGCGCGGCTCATGCGTGCGTCTCCTGGGACCGCGTGGACATCGCCAGCAGGTAGGCGTCTTCCAGGGTGGGCGCAGCGGCGGTGGCCCGCTCAGGTGGATTCGGGGCAACGATGCGCACCCTCACTCCGTCGCTGCGGCGCGTGGTTCCACCCACAATGTATTTCTGCTTGAGCGCAGGCAGGTCCGCGCTGGGCACGACACATTCCCAGACTTTCCCTTCGACGGTGGAGAGCAACTGCTCGGGCGGGACATAAGACAGCAGGCGACCTTGTGAGATGAGTGCGATGTGCGTCGCCGAAGCTTCAACGTCGGAGACGATATGAGTCGAAAGCAGTACGATGCGCTCGCCCGAGAGTTCGGCAAGCAGGCCGCGGAAACGCACCCGCTCTTCGGGATCGAGGCCGGCGGTGGGTTCGTCGACGATGAGCAGTTGCGGATCGTTGAGCAGCGCCTGGGCGATGCCGACGCGCTGCTTCATGCCCCCGGAAAAGCCTCCCAGCAGGCGTTTGCGAACCTGGTGCAGGTTCAAAAGCGAGAGCAGTTCGTCGATGCGGCGGCGAGCGGCGCGGGTGTCAAGACCTTTGACAGCGGCCAGGTACTCCAGGAATTCGACTGCGTTCAGGTTGGGATAAACGCCGAAATCCTGCGGCAGGTAGCCGAGCACGCGGCGAAGTGCGTCGGGATCGCGCGCGAGATCGACGCCGTTCCAGTTGACCGCGCCTTCGGTGGGACGGCTGATTGTGGCGAGAATGTTCATCAGCGTCGTCTTACCGGCGCCGTTGGGTCCGAGCAGCGCGTGGACGCCGGGACCGAGATCGAGGGTGAAGTCGCGCAAGGCCCACACGCTGTGGCCGTAGCGTTTGCTGACGCGATCGATGGTGAGGCGCAAGGTATTCTCCTGTGGCACGGCAGTATACAGCGAGCAGCGGTCAGCCATCAATTCAGGCGTCCACTGTATTGCCCCAAGGACGGGAGCAACATGGGTGGGCAAGTCGAAACCGGCAAAGGCGGCACGGCATGCCGTGCCCCCAAAATGGATACTGGAGATGCGATCCCCACATCTATTTGGCAGGCTCGGGTGAACCGCGACTGGCGCTTCTATTTCGTCATCACGGGTGAGACCTACCTCATTTTGAATATCATCCCTCATCCCAAATAGGACTGAATGGCGAGTCCGTTCCGGGATGTCGGTGGTGGAATGATCCATGAGGGCACGTTTTCGAGTACGTCGGATCGCCCCACTAACCGGACCATCCTTCTTAAGACCTGGCTCCATCGTGTTCGGTCCCAACATGTCTCTGCGCCTTTGGCGCCTTTGCGGTGATTTCCGAATTGTAGTTGTGGAAGCCTGACCCCAAAAATTCCGGAGCTTGACTTGTCTCGATCATTCAAGTTCAAACATCGCGTCCTCAGGGTTTGGCTCCACTCGGTGTCGGTCTGGGGCTCTCGACGACAAAGATGTTGCCGTAAAGATCCTCAAAGTGCGCCTCCGTGACACCCCAGGGTTGGTCGACGGGCACCTCGGGAAACTTTACGCCGCGCTTCGAGAGCAATTCGTAGAACCTGTGGCAGTCCTTGACTTCGAAGACCCATCTCGTTTCTTTGCCGACGCGGTTTTTGTAATCGCGAATCCTGTCATCCGGAGATATTGGCTGCGCCAGCTCCAGCACGATGCCGAACTCCTTCTGGCCTCGTGGTGCGACTACAATCCAGCGCAGCCCGGCGCCAAACGAGCCCTCTTCCACTTTTTGAAGGCCGAGCACGTCCGTGTACCATCGCAGTGCCTCATCGTAATTGGGGACCACGATCGTGGCATAACGCAGCCGCACAATACCAGGATCCTCCGCCGGTGACTGCGGGAAGACGGTCCACGACAGCACTGTGGCGGCGAACAACAATGCCGCCATCAGGCCTAGTTGACGTTTCATGGTGTTTCTCCTTACCTGCTGGAAAGTACGAACTGGTTGCCGTCAAGGTCTTTGAAGATCCCCATCGTTCCCCAGACTTCGGTCTTCGGCTCCTGCGCGAATTCCACGCCTTTGGATTTTAAGATCTTGGCGGTGGCTGAGACGTCGTCGCACCAGAACGTCATGGGCTGAAAACCACCGATGCGATTCTCGTGACCTGTTGGTGTGAAGAGCGCAAGCCGAGTTTCCGCGCCTGGAATGAGGAGTTCAATCCAACGTTGCTTGTCCGTATACGGCTGGTCGGTGACGACCTTGAATCCGAGCACTTCGGTGTAGAACTTCAGTGAAGCATCCTGGTTGCGAACGGGAATGCTGGCGATCCTGATTCCGCGAATCATTTTTCTCTCCTTGTTGAATTTGCTCAGAACATATTCAGAACTTATCATGTGGCCCCAGACAGTTTCAATCAGCCAGGAGTTGGTATATTATCTGTTGATATAGCGATGCTCTCCTTTGACGATTACGTTGTTGAGGTGCTTTTGCGCGACTTGGTCGGCCATGACAGACGACCGGTCTGCTTCCTGGTATACCTATGGCTGGCAGCCGAACAGCAGAGTAGAAATGGCGTGGTGCGGGTCGGCTATCGGGAACTCGCGGAATGCATTGGCGTTTCGAAGAGTTCCGTCCAAGCTGCTGTGAGATGGTTGATCCGAAGGAAACTGCTCGCCGCCAGCAAGGACAACGCGACAGCGATACCGTGCTACACGGTGCTGAGTCCTTGGAGAGAGACAGGGCGTCCCACCCGCGGTCGAGACCACAAATAAAAAGGGATGTCCCTGGGGACCGTCCCGAATAATTACTTCACAGTCTGCTGCTCAATCCGGAGGATTATGAACTCGGCAGGTTTGATCGCAGCAATGCCGATCAGAATGATCACTCGGCCGTTGTCAATGTCATCCTGGGAGATGGTTGTCCGGTCGCATCTCACAAGAAACGCCTCTTCCGCCTTGACCCCAAACAGCGCCCCGTCACGCCACAATTGAGTCAGGAAATCCGTAACTGCTGCCCTGACCCTCGCCCAGGTGTTCTCGTCATCCGGTTCAAACACCACCCACTGAGTGCCCCTATCAATCGATTCCTCAATGAAGATTGCGAGCCGGCGAATGTTCACGTACTTCCATTCCGGATCCGTCGAAAACGTCCTTGCTCCCCAGACATGTATCCCTCGGCCCGGGAAGCTGCGGAGCGTGTTAATGCCTTGATTATTCAGAAACTCCTGCCCGCCTCGGGTAACCGGGACCCGGGTTTCGAGTGCTCCTTGAACCAGCGCGTTCGCAGGAGCTTTGTGCACACCCTTCTCCCGGTCCGTCCGTGCATAGATTCCGGCAATATGCCCACTGGGCGGAACAAAATCCTGAATGAGTTGCGTTTGGCCGTTCACTGTGACTTCTATCGAGACCTTAATCCAGGGAAAATATAAGGCGCCGAATCCTTTTTCAGAAGACAGCGCACCTCGCTGCGCTGCTACAACATCGACATTTGCATTCTCCTGAGAATCCAGGATACAAAACCGGTATCTCATACTTTCGCAATGAGCAATCATGGCCTGCTGAACTGCGGATGAGGTCACTCCGGGTACACAGAGAATCTTGACTTCATCGATTTCCATGAAGGCTCGCAGGCCTGTCTTCTTTCCATCGGGCTCGTCTGTTCCTACATATTCTCCGTCGGTTGCCCCCTGCCTCACCCGGACCACAAAACAGCGAGTCCCGCCATTCTCAAAAAAGCCTTTCATGGCTGGAGGCAGATAGGGAGCCTGCTCCTTATCGTAGCGGCCAAAACTCCCGACAAATTCCGCCCAGCTCGTGATGAGTGTGGGTGTGTCAAGCAATGTATCATTGTCAAAATCACTATTCTTGATGTGTTCCGTCCTTCCCACAAATCCAACGGTACTGGTGGAAACTCCTTCGATCGGCTTCAACGCTGCAACTATCTCTTCCACATAGACCCCCGGCGATAAGTATTCTGGCATAGCTGATTGTCCCCCCGGTCAATTCATCTCACCTATCGATTATCAAAAAGGCTCAGCGGCAGGAAAGAATTGGAAAGGTCTGACCTCGGGAAATTTTGGACTGGTTGATTCTTGAGACCTGGGACCATCCTGTAGCTTTAAAACGAATATCAAAAGTGGACAGTGGAGATGCGACCGCAACATAACATTCGCCACCGGCGTAGAAGAACTAGCTGCCGAAAGCAGCTATCGCCGCGGCCTCGTCGTCCCTTACGTCGAAGACGTTGTACAGCTTCGTAATTTGCAGCAGGTAGTGCACTTTCTTGGTCAAGTGCACCAGCTTCAACTCGCCGCCCTGGTTCCGGACCGAAGTTAAGGCCCTGACCAGGGTGGCGAGGCCCGAACTGTCAATGTGGGGGACATCGCTCAGGTTCAGCAGGATTTTTTTCTGTCCCTTGCCGAGCAGGTCTTCCACAGTGTCGCGCAACACCGAGACGTCCTTGCCCTCCATAATACTTCCATTCAAGTCAACGATGGTGACACCATTTACCTGCCGGGTGCTTGCTTTTATGCTCACGTGGAAGCCTCCTGGCGGTCCGCGTCAGTGCCTTGGAGCCGCTTGATCAAAGTAACGTCAGTGCATTCCGTTTAGGGATGACGAAAAAGATCAAATACCTTTACTTCGCCTTTCATTTACTCTCCCTATGTATCGGCGCTGCGAGCATGCTCAAAACCCTCCTGACAGGGTTTTCTAATCCACCTTGACAACGACCGAGGTGAGGTCGTCGAGCTGGGGCTCGCCACGCGCAAAACAGCGAGCGGCCTGACAAATCCCTTCAGCAATCTGGTGAGCAGAATCCTGGCGGTGCGCACCCACATAATCGAGGACTCTGTCAGGACCGTATTCCGCATCATTAGAAGTGGTGGTCTCAGTGACCCCGTCAGTCAGCAGCAGCAACAACTGATGCGGCTCAAGCGGGAGCACGGTGCTAATAAACTTAACGTCGCCAAACAGACCCAAGGGAGGGCCCGTGCTTGTCATCATAGCGTCGACCCCTCCAGAGCCGTTCAGCAGGAAACCGGGGACATGCCCGGCGTTCGCATAAGCCAAAGAGCCATGGGACGAATCGAGGCGTACAAACAGCAGGGTCACATAACGTTCGTCGTGGAGGTCTGCCACGAGCATGCGGTTGACCTTGGTCAGAATTTCACCAACATCAGATTCCACTTCGGCGAATGAGCGCACGTAAGCTCGGGTGAGCGCCATCACCAGCGCAGAGTCGAACCCATGTCCGCTGACATCGCCAATAGCCACACAGACAGAGCGGTCCGGCAGGGAGAAGAAGTCAAAGTAGTCACCGCCTGTCTCTTTCATTGGATATGCCGCCGCAGCGATATCAAGGCCGGGCACAGAAATGGCTGCTGCGTAGAATCGTTGCTGCACTTCGCGCGCCAGACGCAGTTGCACCTCCTGCTCCTGCTCCTTGCGCAATAGGGTGACATCTTTGAGCACGGAGACGAACTGGGTGATATTCCCGGCGAGATCTTTTATCGGGGTTATCGTCTGTTCGGCCCAGTAGAGTTCACCCGTTTTCTTCCGGTTCACGAGTGTTCCCCGGAACGGTTCTCCCTCGAGGAGGCGGCCCCAAAGCATCCGATAGAAATCCGAATCATGGTGGCCAGACTTGAGAATCCGTGGCGTCTTGCCTAATGCTTCCTCGCGAGTGTAACCGGTAGTCGCCTCGAACGCCGGATTCACGTACTGGATCAATCCCTCCCTGTCTGTGATCACAACGCTATCGGCTGTCCGTTCCATCGCGCGGGACAGCAACATTACGGTCTTCAGTGCGCTCTGCCGTTCGGTTTCAGCGTACTTCTGCCCGGTCATGTCGCTGACCATTGCGAGTGCCCCCGAGAATGTTCCGTCATCATTGAAGATTGGACTCGCTGATACCTTTCCCCACAACTCCGACCCGTCCTTCTTGCGGTAGCGCCTTTCGAGTTGTTCATTCACGCCCGTTCGTCGGCGCTCCAGATCGGCTCTTTTCTGCTCGACATCGTCCTCGAAGATAAAATCGAATAGAGACTTCCCAAGCATCTCATCGACCGTATATCCCAACAGCTCAGCCATACGCCGATTGACGAAACGGGTGATGAACTCCGCGTCCAGCTTCCAGATCCCTTCGTTCGCGGTCTCTACGATTCCACGATAGCGTTTTTCACTCTGCTCGAGTCCCTCGCGTGCCGTTTGTTCACGGATCAGTTGTGCCCTTTCGGTGGTTAATGCAGCCAGCGTCATTCCAGTCATTGAAATGACGGCGAGAAAGGACTGGAGGAGGGTCGCGTTTTGCAGAGAAGCGCTTTTCACGAACGGCCCGAACCCGTGAGCTGTTTCCCACACAGCAACGACGGAAATCAAGAAGGTTACCGCTGCCGCCCCGGCCGCCTCGAATCGCATTGCGGCCCAGACCACGAATGGAAAGACGCCGAATGCGAATACGTCTCCTCCGGCCCGGAATCCAGGCCATCGATCGAAGATGAGCAAGCAGCTGATTACCGTAGCGAGCAGGGCACCCGCCAGTTTGAGCATTTGGCGAGGTTGGCGGATCGATATCAATCCAGGGGCGGTAAGGACCAGTGGAGTTACGATTAAGACTCCCATCGCATCGCCCAGCCACCAAATTCGCCAAGCCGCCCCAAAATTCAGCCAGGCATTTACGTGAGCGAGATATAAAACGCAAGTCCCGAGCGTGGCACTTATCGCCGTGCCCCCGAGCGCAGCAAAGACAATCAGCCCGAATACATCCTGGAGACGAGTAAGGGAGGGGTGAAACCGCGAAATTCGCCGCATCAACCAAATGCCAGCCAAAGGGCCGACAGTATTACCCACCGCAATGCCGAGCGCAGCCACATGGGGGATCGGAGTGAAGAAATTCACGAGAAAAGCAGCGATCGCAACGGCGGGCCAGATACGATAGCCAACCACAAGCAGGGCGGCGACCGCGATTCCCGCAGGTGGCCACACGGGAGATACATTTCCACTCGTGAACGGAATGGCAAGCCCGACCTTGCCCCCAAGCAGGTAAACGACAAGAACTAACGCCAACTCTACTAAGTATTGAGCTGTTCGATGAGCCTGAACCGGACGTTCAGCGGGACCCTTGTTAATCGGGCCATCCTCGGGCCTCTCAGCGGGCAAAGTAGTTTTCCTCTGCATTAAGGGCCGCCGGGGAGATGATTTCTTTAGGTGGAATGGGACAGCCAGTCCCAGACGGGGTCAGTTAACCTTGTGAGACTTTAATCCGGAATCTCCTTTTTGACTTCAAGGACGTCAACGATTGTACACCCATCCCGCCCATTCGCAATGTTGTAAAATGCCTTCATCTGAGCGCGGGCACAACATGCCTCTGATCCCTTGGCGCCTTTGCGGTGATTTCCGAATTGTAATTGTGGAAGCCTGATTCCAAAATTACTGCGACCGGCAAGCCTGGACCGGATGGCTTTCTGCGTCATCCGCGAAATCTGTGGATCAGACAAGTTTTTAGTGTCAGTGCCCGACACGAATTCCTTTTGATTCCCTGCCCATCGCTCCTCTTCACTTGACGTAGTGCCACAATGTAGCTACACTATTTTGTGCCATTCGAATGGGATGAAGGAAAACGACGGCGTAATTTGCAAAAACACGGAATCGACTTTCTCGATTCAATAAGGAAGGCAACTCAGAATGAAAGCAAATCATACTTTGAGCAAATCCCGCACTGACTTCAGACGCCTTGACACTTTGACGGACAAGGAGATTGATCTGACCCACATACCCGAGGTCTCGCCGCAGCGGTTTGCCCGGGCGATGGTGCGCCGTGGATTAGGGCCCGTGCCTCGTAAGCAGCAGTTGACCCTTCGCATTGATGCCGATGTCCTGAGCTGGTTTCGGTTGCAAGGCTCTGGTTACCAAACCCGCATCAACCAGTTGTTAAGGGCCTATATGCAGGCGCATCGTCCACGATGATCGGAGCAACTCGGCCCGGTCCCTCAAATTTGTAGGCCGGGTCCCCCGACCCGGCGTTTTCCGAATCCATCGGCGTCATCCGCGAAATCTGTGGATGATGAAGCGGGCCATCCTGATTCGTTTTCCAAGTGGCCTTGGAAACGCCCGGCGGCCACGTGGGCCCAAAGGTAATGACGTCTTCCAACAAGGCCACCCAATTCCAATAGTATCAAAGGGCCATGATCATCAGCCAGGGCCCATCCCGCACCTCGAGCCTCCATCCCGATAAGACGGTGCGGACTGGCGGGTCCGACTGTTCTTTTTCTCATTTCGTATGAGGAGCTCGAAGCGGAGCGTGGACGGTACTGGTTCCCACAGGCAAATGAAAATTGAAAAGATCAGACCCCAAGTGCTTGACCCCAAGTGCTCTCTTTTTTGAAGAACCCCGCCCCTCTTTAGAATGAATCTCAATAGTTGATCGTGGAGATGCGACGCCAATGGTTTATTCAGAATTCATCTCGCAATAATGGTAATTGGCTGTTACGCTAGAGTCAGCGCCCAAATCGTGATGCCTACAGTCATAATAAACCGTCGCTGACGAGAATGTCCGTGACTCAGTAAATGTTTTAATGGTTAATCTGAACCCGTCGACATAACGCTTCGGAAATCCCGTGTCAACTTGAATGAATTCGAAGAGCTTCGGCGTCGAAGTCCCACCAACGACCGCGAATGGCACTGCGCGGTTCACGTAATCGAGCCTATCATGTAAGAAATCATCTTCCTTAGCCTTTATGTACTTTACCTCCAATCGCCACCGCAACCGGAGTGATATAGGCGGCTGTTTGATGGGCGTGATTCCATCAAGTTCGACCGTGACCCTCCTGATAAGCTGATTTGTTCGCGGCGCACCAGTGTTTGTGAATATCAATGGGATTATTAGTGAAAGATCCCCGCCAGCCAAAGCGATGCCCACGCGATCCGGTGGGATGATGCGAATCTCTCCCTTATTCGCGTACACCCAGAACCATGTGAGAAGCGAGGTAACGGCAGCGACTAGAGAAAGGACAGAAGCGGGCTGTTTGAACCAACTAAGAAACGAATATAGCTTTTTCTCTCCGGGCATGAATACCCTCCAATCCCAGCAAATTAGGAATAGGGAAAATCGAGATCCACAATGTATCCTAGTGCTGAAATGTAGATTGCGAAGATACGACCCCAATGACTTTCATTTTTATGGAATACGCAAGCTCCCAACGCGTTGGATTTGAATCGCGCGGGTAAGCTGGCTGAGTCCACCTGTACCTCATAAGCAGCAGTTGACCCTTCGCAATGATGCCGATGTCCTGAGTTAGTTCCGGTTGCAAGGCTCCGGTTACCAAACCCGCATCAACCAGTTGTTAAGGACCTATATGCAGGCGCATCGTCTGCGATGACCGGAGCAACTCGGCCCGGTCCCTCAAATTTGTAGGCCGGGTCCCCCGACCCGGCGTTTGCCGAATCCATCGGCGTCATCCGCGAAATCTGTGTAGAAAAGGGGTCAGGCCGCGACAATCCAAAAACGGATAAGATTGAATGGATGGGATTGCTCTTTGTGCCATGGTCTCTCAATAGTCGAATGTCGCAGCCTGACCCCTTTTGTTTGATCGAATCGGAATGTTTCGAGGAGCGGTCGATTCTTCTCCGAAAGATTGAGCCCCCATTCCGGTTCACTCTCGTTGTCCTCGTAGTCCCTGCTAACAAACAGGGGGTCGAGATGAAGCCGTCGCTCGGATTCAATAAGAAACAATGCGGGAGGCTTAAGTTGCTGGAATAGTACAACAGCAGCCATGAGGCTTGGCCGAAGTTGAAATTTGGATTTCCTAAAGAATATGTAATTCAAACCACGCACAGACTTCACTTGAACCTCATAAAACGAATGTCCAGTCTTCCGCATCACGAGGTCTACTCCACGATCATCAACTTCCGCCGTGTAGACCTCGAATCCATGAAGTGTCAACTCCATCTTCACAAAGTACTCAGCATATCGCCCGATCTGGAGGTGGTTGAGCCTTGCCCAGTCGTAACGCTCAATCATAAGGAGACTCTCGAATCATTTAGGTAGCGGAACTGCTCAAACCGAACTGAGCGGCCACCTTGATTTTAGCCTTACCTCTACGAAGTTATCATGCACAGTCAAAATTCTCCGCGCGTCGATTTATTTCGTGTTTTTGGCTTCACGCCAGGTTGAAGGGGTGGAGCCCAGATCCAGCCCTCTTGCGCCGCTAAGCCACGATCTGGGGGGGACAATGCGCTGCCATCGAGAAAATCCTTTGCTGCCAGTACGCAGACCGCCGCATCGAGGGCGTCTGCGCTCAATTCCAAGACCGCGGCAATCCTGCCGACTTGGATGAGCGAACTCAGAGAAGCCAAAACCTCCCGTCGCCCTCCGACCTGCGCTGGCGCTTTGTAGCCAGTCGACTGGAAACCGTAGGCTACCAACGTAGCCGCAGGGTACACCTCTATGGCTGAAATCCCGTCAAATGCGGAATTCCACGCGAGGGGAATCGGAATGTCGAGCCGGCGTCGAACTTCGCCCAACAACCTTAGAGCAGCGTGTGCCGTACGCGCGATGCGATCAGCCCCGACGTCCAAGGGAGTCTTGGAGAGCTGTTTCTTGATGAAGCGATCGGTTGCGCGTCGAAACATTTCATCCGGCTCGGTGTCGATTTTCTGACCCGCCCGATGTCGAGCCAAGCTCCGAGCCAACGCCAGGGGCCAGCCCAGTGGGGCGTCAATCGCAAGAAGCGCAGGCTCCGTTGAGTTGGATAGCCATTCCACTACCGTGTTTGCCGCTGACCGCTCTCGGCTGCACAATGTTGCCGCCTTCAGACTCACCTTGCCATAGGTATATTCCGCTAATGCTAAGCCGACCTTGGCGTCAACGGTTGCGCAGTCGACGCCTACAAGAAGAGCGTTCACGAAATTAGTCCCATGCCTTTCGCAATGCCTCTTGGCTCACGCGTCACCTTGCACTCTTCCTTCGGCCTGGGTGCTGCGAGAGTAAAGGTATTCCACAATATTCCTCGTTCGCTCAAAAGCAACCATGCAGTCATGCTCTTGAGGCAGTTGCTCGTTATGCAATGTTTCATTGGCAAGTGTCCGGATGTCGTGTGCGTCGTCGAAAATCCCGACAGTGATTAACCCTGCATTGCGCGCCAAATTAATAAGCTTGAACAGTTTATCCGACTCAATCTGGCTCACATCTCGACCACGTCCCTGCTTTGTAAGAAAATCCTCAAAAGCTCCCTCGATCGTCGCTCGACAAAGCACAACACACGCAATGAAATGCCCATAGATGTAACAACGCGAAGCTTCCGTCAAATACGCTAGAAGCTGCTTCGGTGCTCGGTCCGTCGTTGCTAGGATTTTTAGCGGTGTAGCACGACGCACGATCCTTGGGAAAAGAGAAACCATATCCCGGGCATATTTCCGCTCAGTGGAATTGAAATTAGCACCCGGCCTAGCTTTCTCAGTCAACGTGTCCAGGTTCGCCGCATATCGGCTGCCAACTCCCTCGCGCTTCCGGGCAAGTGAATCTCCAAGCTCTTCCGCGAAATCAACTAATCCCTGGTATACTCTACTCAATAGTTCTGGCCACTCAGCATTGACGCATTCTTCGGCAATCCGGTCACCCCAAGACCCCAAGAATAGTTCATCCACAGCCATCCTTACATCTTCCTCTGTGTGGCGATCTTTCAAGGCAAATAGTAAATAGGCGTGTTCTGGAGATAGCACATCCTTCAAATCCTTTTCCATTGTCTGTAAGGAGGGATGATTGAGTTGAGGATCAAGCTCCAGGGTCAGAGGCTCGCCTTTCTCGTCCATTTCAGCCAAACACTCGTGCCTAAGTAGCCTCAGAATGGCCCATGGAATCAGTGTTATGAGGTCGGCCATAGGTTTCCCCCCTGTTCCTCGCATCTTCTTTCTCAAGATGCCGCTTACCAGGACATCAGCCCAGATCCGCACGTAAACATTCGACCAAGACAGGTTGGTCCGTATAGTTTGGATGTCAATAGGGACTGGAACAGCTCCTCGGTATCAATTCAATTCCACGGGGCTATGCTTGGTTTCCATCCATAGCAGAAAATCCTTACTCCCTTAAGATTTCTAAATTCCTGGTCAAAGGTAGGCAACACGCCCTGGCAAACAATGATGCCCCTTACTCCCCTCTTTTGCTCCTTTTTTACACAGCCCATATAGCCCTTTACCTGGCTGACTGCGCCGCGGCCAATTCTTCCGAGCTTTAATTCTACAATTACGATGTGCTCTTTACTGTCCTCGAAAACGAGATCGATCCTCCCGGAAGGGGTTGGAAATTGGCGATCTTTCAGTTTTAATCCTTTGCCGATTAGTCCGGGATTCTTTGCGATTAGATTCTCCAGGTCCCTCTCAAGTAACTCCTGAACTTCATTGGTACTGAGCATCTCCTGAGGGGGTTGAGATTCCTTCTCCGCGAGTTCGATCTCAGATAGCAGGATCTCCACATCATCCTCTGTGAGGGTCCTCCATGTACGGGTGGCAGACCCGATTGCCTGTGATTCACTCCTGCTCTTTGAAAATCCGATATTCAACGATAAGCGGCGAGCAAGTCTTCGGTCGAAAAGGAGGGGACGCCGCAATTCTCTGGATAGAATGGGGTCTCCAAAAAGGACCACATCATCGTGTGCCTTCTTCTTTCTCTTCTCTAGGAATTCAGTAATGTGAGGGTTCTTATATTTCGAGGTGAGATGGGGGTCAGAACAGATATCCACTAAATCAAGCACACGGTCGACCACGTAATAGGCTGTGATGAATTTTCTTCCTCCAGCGCTGTGGTGGAAGAAAACATGTTCTCCCTGCCTGCATTTCTCTAATTTCTTCCCTCTTGAGCCACTATCTCCATAGGTATACTCATCGAATTTCGGATCTAGGTGATTTATCAAGTAGATATAGGGAATTAACAGGTTCATGAAATTATCCTTCTTCTCAAGCAATTCCCTTCGATAGAGAGTTGACGAACTCATCCAAATCCCATTTTCGGGAGCCCTGGGTAAAACTCTTTCCTTTTGGATGGATGAGCTGAACCTTGGGCCGCCTCCAGAGGAAGCTGTACACGGGGTCTCCTACGAGCAAGGCGGCACTCGTTTCTGATTTGCCAACATATCGAATATCGTCATGCCACCCCTCTTCCCCAGCATGCATATGATCCGAACACGGGGGGACGTACATTTTCGGGTTTGTCTCATCTTTGTCAGACAAATGGTTATGCTTGGGTTTGAAAAGATCGCCATGCCGATGCTTGTGGGCAGCCTTTGCTTTTCTAATTCGAGGTGAGAGATCATTCCACAATTCAAAGTGAGAACGGTATGCCTCTGAAACCTTCATGAGATAAAATAGCGAGTTCTGAGCGGTATCCTTGCTGCAGATACCGGCTATCCAGACTCCAGACCAGCATTCAGGACTCCGCCATGAACGCATGCGCCACTTACACGTGCAGAGAGTGATGATTCCCCCGTGAAAGTTGGGGGCAGACCCCTTTTGGCACAATGTCCCATGATCATCCCGTTCGACAGTTGTAACCACGTAAGAGTAAATTAATCCCTCATTAACGCCCTTCAATTGTCTCTTCAGTTCGAGAAAAGAAAGATTTGTATTCTTCGATAACCTACCGCGATCCGGAAATCGTTGACACCGTCCTTGAACAGTCGAACAATTCATTGTCATTCGAAACCCTCCTTATACGATTGCAGAGCAAACGCTTTGGACTCTTATGACAATCCGAGCAACCCGCACATACACTTTTGCAGCATTTGTTTTTCCGGGAATTGCACCGTTCCCTTCAACGAGATTTCCCGGGGAACAATCTCAATCGACCAGAAATTGATTTGCAAGTCCTTCAATGGTCATATTCTCTGTAATCGCATCATGGGGGATCAAGAGATACTTCCAGGGCTTTCCGCTGTTTTCCAGCGCGTGGGCGGTAGCAAGGGCGCCCCATTTTACCGCGGAATCCTTTTTCGCAATGACTTCGTCACTCTCCATCTCGTTACGCGCCTTCGCCTCCAACAAGTAGATGCAATCCCCCACCTCGGCCACAAAATCGGGCTGATACTCGAGGTGCTCAATTCCCGATTTGTAGTAAATCTGGAACTGGCCACGTGCGGGCTTGAACCATTTCAAGGATTCTTGATCCAGAATCACCGCCAATTTCCTCTCTGAATCCGATTGAAACTTCTGGATCGGATAAAGGCATCGCTTGAAGCCGCCGAAGAGCATCTGATTGATCGCGCTCTTATCCTGGACAGTCTCACGGAAGTCGCGTAGGGCATCAGCCGCTGGTTTAGTGAAGGCACTGGGCTTTAACTCAGTGAAGCCTTTGCTAACCACCACATCGTAATCACCTGCCTTTTCCCACTGATGAGCCTGCATCTGGGCATGGATGAACTCGGCGATCTGCCTTTGATGGTAAATGAGAACGTTCCGGACGTCGTCTTCCGTCAGATAGCTCTTCAGATGGGCCACCATCTGGCCGGCGACGTTGTAAATCAAATCCGCATGGTCGTCGTACGAGATATCGTCGAAATCAACGAGACCACGGACAATGTAATCCTCCAGCCGCTGCTCCAGCTGCATACTTCCGCCGGAGTCGAGCGTTTCCTGACGGTTTGTCCGAAGATACTGAAGCAAGAGAGCGCGGGAGACCGGCTGATAGTGGATGACCGAAGTATCCAGCTTGAAGGAATGGTATCCAATCGTTACTTCCCCTTTCGGTACCACAAGAATTCGGGGGATATCGATGGTTTGCTGACCGAAAAGGGTTGATGCCTTTTGCACGATGGCAGCAATGTCCGGCTTTTCGATCACCCCAGGCAATTCCTGCTGCAGGGGAGCAAACGCAGCGGCAACCTCTTTGACAATCTTACTTTGCACTTCTTCCTTAAGGAGATAGGTGGAACTCGGAAGACCCTCGTATTGCTTGATGACGCCAAACGTTAAGCCCGCGATTCTGCGCTCGGTATCGCTCGAGAAGATTGACGGCTCCAAACCAGGAGGAACTGCTCCGCTGGTGGGTGATACGCTCAACGAAGCCATTTGCTCGGCAATGCTCGATCGGGAGATGACCGTCACCATTTTTTGCAGGTCCCTCGCTGGATCAAGTATCACCTGTTGCAATCGAATGACCGAATCGGGTTTGTTTGCCTCGTCGACAATCTCCTGAAACCGGTCATGGGCAACGATGTTGAGACGGTCTACGGTGGTCACCCCCGTACGCCTTCCATAGGGTAATCGGAGACCCCGCCCGATGGATTGTTCGATCAAGATTCGGGCATTGGCCGCGCGAAGTGGCACGATGGTGTAAAGGTTGGTGACGTCCCATCCTTCCTTGAGCATGTTGACGTGAATAACGATTTCTGTCGGCTCCTCAGGGCTCTCTACCTTCAGAAGCCGTTCCACCATCTCGTCTTCTTCAGCGCCGGTCTTGCTGGAATCCACTTGGATCACCTTGTCCTTGTACCGCCCCTCGAAAAACTTCTCCGATTGGATCCACTGAATAAGTTGAGCCGCGTGGGTTGTATCGCGTGCAATCACTAGCATGAAGGGCTTGACGATGCGTTGTTCCGTCTGGCGGCCATACGTCTCCAGTTCGACCTTGGTATTCTCGTGCAGGCGAATGCCGTCCTCGAGCTTGATTTCTTCGATCTGGGTGGCCGTGAACTGGCTAGGATCGAAATTTCGCTGCGTCACAACCGCGGGCTCTTTGACAAATCCGTCGGCCATCGCTTTAGCCAGCGGATAATCATAAATCACGTTTTTGAACTGAACCGCCCCGCGACCCGTCTCGACGCGAGGCGTCGCAGTGAGTTCCAACCCCAGGACTGGTTTCAGTTCATTGATGGCCCGCACGCCGGCTGATGCCCGGTATCGGTGCGATTCATCCATGATGAGGACAAGGTCGTGAAGACCGGCAAGGTAATCGAAGTAGCTTTGGCCGATGTATTCTGAAAGCCGCTTGATGCGAGGAGACTTTCCACCGCGCACTTCGGAGTTGATCTTTGAGATATTAAAAATATTGACCTTGCAACGGAGCAACTGGTCAAACAGGGTGCCGGCTTTCGCTTCGTAATTGTCACCCGTGATGATTTCTGGTGGGTCAGTGGCGAATTCCGCAATACCTTTGAAAACGTACTTGAGTGTGTTCGGGGTGAAATCGGTGACGAGCTTGTTGTAAATCGTCAGGTTGGGGGCCATCACGAAGAAGTTGTTGACGCCGTGGGCCAGGTGCAAGTAGCTGATGAATGCTCCCATCAGTCGGGTTTTTCCTACGCCCGTCGCCAATGCGAAGCATAGGGACGGAAACGCCCGCTCGAAATCGGTCACTGTCGGAAATTCGCTCTGGATGGCGGCGAGTGCGGTATTGAGGTCAGTTTCTTTTTCGGGCGGGGCAATTTCTGTGATGCGGTCCAGGATTTCCAGTGAACGGCGTTGAGGTGGCCGCAGGCTCAACCGTCCGGCGATGGCGTTGACTTGACGGTGCATCAGCGATCCACCCCCTCCTCGAATTCGAGATCCTGTTGACCGCGCTTGGGGGGTGCCTTGGGCAGGTTCTCCACTTGCAGGCTGTAGTCATCGTGGGCCCACTCGCAGCGCGAGAGAACCGCTTTGGGAATTTTCTTAATGGTCAGGTTGGGATATCGATCCGGCTTGCCGCGGAAGGCACCGCACATAATGAGGAGCGACCGCTGCTCGCCGACCTCATCGCTAAGTTGTTGGAGTTGCTCGTGGCTCAGGTTCTGGGTGGTCACATAGATGAAATCCCGCTCCGTGGAGTATCCGTGCTGCCAATAAACCGTGTCGCTCGGCGCGTAGATGAAACCTTCTAACTTACAGACTGCCTCTGCCAGCATCTCCCTCTTGTACGCCTTGTTAATGACCCAATTCCCCCATTTGTCTTTTTCCAGCAACGATGGCGCCAGTCGGTAGTAACGGAACCCGCCACCACCTTTCCAACCGACAGCTTCGGTAATCCCTCCGGGATCTTCTCCATCGATGACTTTCTTCATGCGCGGGATGATGTGCGTGTGGCAATGCTCCCCCAACTCGACCATGATCCAGCGTCTACCCATTTTGTGAGCCACGGCACCGGTGGTCCCGGAGCCGGCGAAAGAGTCGACAACCCAATCGCCAGGATTTGTCGCAATATTCAAAATGCGCTGGATGAGTCCCTCCGGTTTTGGTGTAATGAAAAGATCTACTTCATCTGGAAGAAGAGCTTTTAGGTGCTGCTTGGCTGCCTGATTGTGTCCTACCTCTTTGTAAGTCCAAATAGTCTCAGGAACCACACCCCTGATGACCTCGGATAAGAACCGTTTAATTGCGGGGACGTTATTCCTATCGTTACCCCACCAAATCCGTCCATCCTTATCGAGCTGCTTCAAGCGGTCCCTTGATACTCTCCAGTACATTCCCTGAGGGGGGCCTGGAACAACTCGACCCGATGGGCAGGTAATGGGATAGCGACCCACGCTGTAATAGTTGCGCGCCGACAAGTCCCCTGGTTTCCAAGGTCCACGTGGGTCATTGTCGGGATTCTTGTATGCTCTGTCTTGGTGCTCGGTTCTAGGAAGCAAGTTTCGTCGCCAACGAGAGACGTCCTTGGCGTAGCACACTACATAGTCATGATTCTCGGATAAGAACTTAGCAGAACTCTTAGGTGAGTACACCTTTTCCCAAATGCAGGTAGCGACGAAATTTCGCCGACCGAATATCTCGTCCAAGAGGACACGAAGATAAGGCATTTCATTATCATCTATGCTGATCCATATCGAGCCGTCGTCGCTTAAGAGCGCTCGCAGCATTTCAAGTCGGTCGCGCATCAACGAAAGCCATGTTGAATGCTCAATACCATCATCATAATGTTCGTACGCACTCCCCGTGTTGTATGGCGGATCGATGTAAACACACTTGATCTTGCCAGCGAACTCTTGTTCCAACGCTTTGAGGGCAAGGAGATTGTCGCCGAAGATCAGATAGTTCTCGAAACAATCGTGGCTGCTCATTCGATGCGGACCATGGTGCGACCTCTTGTGGTCCTCCAGTAATATCCGTGGCTCTAACTTCGGTCTGTTTTCCTTACCAATCCAGATCAGCTCGAGTTTTTGCATTTGATATATTATTGGATCCTAGGAGAGGATGCAGTCTAGATAGTTGCGATATTTCCAGTAATTGTTTTTCGCTTAGTGCGTATCTGATTCAATAGCTGTTTCGCGTCCTCGAGATCCTCGGCCAGATCACCGGGCGACGGGACGGGAGCATGTCGGCCACTTGGAGGATCGTGCGCCTCAGTCACATTGTGGCATTTCTGTATTAACCGCTTTAGCTCAATACACTCAGCAGATGAGAAACCGATGACGCGATCCAGTTTCTTGACATCAATGTAATTCCGGAACCGGGACACTACATCCGCAAAAACCTCCTTCTCAATGATTCTCTCGAGCGTTGCTCGAAGCCAACTATACGCTTGTCGCATTGAGCTCATATTTGCTTCATTTGGTAGTGGGCTCCATTTCTTCGCGATTGCCCTCTGTTGCTTTTCGAGCTTGTCGAAGCGGTCATCAGCCGACTTCCAGTCCCATGGCAATCCCTCTTGGCAGACACCGGGGATAGCGCCATTCCATTCGAGAAACCTGAACGTCGAAGAAACTTGCTCTTTGCGTGCCTCCGTTTCCAGATCATTCAGGAATATTGCGTCATGTGTGAAGACGATGACTTGCCGGATTTTACTCCCTTCGATAAGGCGAATTGCGATCCTCTCGCAGTGTTGGTGGTCGAGCGAAGACACAGGGTCGTCGAAAACGAGAGATGAGCGATGAGTAGCTTGTGAGAGTTCGGCTAGGAATGCAGCCAAAGCAACGCACCGATATTCTCCCTCACTTGCAATGTCCTGGACTTTACTTTCACTCGCACCGACAAGCCTGACACCAAATCTGGTCTCCCCTTTCTTACCCTTGATCTCTTCCAATTTCACTTCGAGCGTATGAAGTCCGAGGGCCTTTGCCTCGTCTCGAAAGCATGTACAAAACGCATCAGTCACAAGCTGCTTCGTGAGTTCTGTATTTTTGTTAGTGATCTTTGTAGTTGTTGTATCGTCTTGACAGGTCTCCAGTGCGGCAATACGCTTATAGCGATCTATTTGTTGAAGAACTTCTTTGCTCACGTCTTTCAGCCACTTGCGGGCGGAAAGTTCATCTTGTTCCTTTTTCAGCAATGCCCGGGCGACTGGATCGTCTGCAGATTCCTCCATTATGGCACGTTGATCGAGCACCCCAGCGAGAGCCGCGACGGCTTTCGCAGGGGAGGAAGGTAGGCTGTTTAGGTCAGTCCACGTTCCCGTCATTAGGTTGTCTTTCACAGTTCGCAAACGGGCATCGGACGCCCCAATGAAGTCCGCTATAGCTATTCGTTGTGCCTCAGAAGTTGCAGTAAGGTCGGATTCGACTTTCATCGCTTCTGGGTCCAACGCTTGGATTATTTTCAGGTCTTCTTTGGCCTTTTCAACTTTTTTGGTCGCCTCATCAGCAAGTTGTTGGCTCTTGTCCACGCAAAAGGCCTCGAAGGCCCTTAGCCTTGCTCCAGCTTCCAAATCAAGATCCTGTTGGCAAAGGACGCACTTGGCACCCTTAACCGTGACCGGAAATTCCTGTCCAGGATATGCAGCGCCCGCAGAAAACGATCTAGCAGCCTCCCAAAGACCCCGCCAAAGTCCCCCGCCTGTTCCGGTCAAAAAACTTGAATCGAACCGATTAGCAGCAAATAATTTCGCAGCTTGCGCGGCAGTATTAGCACCTACCAGGATGTTGCGGAGGGTTGATAATGCTTCCTCTGACAAGCTTTCTGCAGCTTTCGCGATGGACGACGAGAATGTCTTTAGCCGCTCTGCAGAAGCACGGGTTGCCTTGGCCTTCTGTTTTGGGTCGGAACTCAAAGCCTCATTGATCTCTTGGAGGCGTCGGAGTTCCTCCTTGTCCAATCCGGCCAGGGCCTCGACTTTTAAAGGCTTAGTGCCACTTGATAATGTTTCCACAAGATCCGCAACTTTCGTTCCGGGGCTATACCTCCAATTCTTGAAGGTAATCTCAATCTCCATGTTGATGCGATCAATTTCTTGTTGGATCCGTTCCTTAATCACATCGCACGCCTTCGAAAGCTTCGGCAAAATGTCCAATCCTCGTGGCGTAAAACTCGTAGGACCGTCTTCCTCCAAGTAGTTTGCTGCTGTCGAAGCATCAAACACGAAAATGTTGGCAAGCTGAGCCTCCGAAACCGTCCCGTCAGTCCAAGAGATCGGTTCCTTTTTTTCTGCAATCTGAATGCGGGCCTTTGCTGGCTCTCTCGATTTCGTAGCGAACACGTCCGGTCGAATTAAAGGAGGTGCTCCACGGGAGCGGCATGCTTTCTTGATAACCCGCGCGTATCCAGATTTGCCGGAGCCGTTGTCACCATAGATCACCGTCAGACCAGGCGAGGCTCCGAAAGTGAGAATTTGGTCAGAAGGGATACGATTGACGCGGAGGAGATTGCTGATGGAGACGAGCGTTACAGAAGCCTCTGAATCACCATCAGGCGGTAGGTGAGATTTATCAAGTGGCACCGCTTTCTCCATGGGCTCATTCTTGTAATTCGCTTGATGGTTTGCTCGGCAGAGTCGCTCCAGATCCTTTAGGTCTACATCATTGAGGGTTCCATTGGTCACGATGCGCCGTAACGCATCCCGCTGCCACTCGGGACGTGAGAGCGACCACCTGTAAATCTCGTGGAGAGCAGAAACTGAAGGTTGACTTATCAAAGATTTCATATTCATCACCTTGTCGATTGCTTTGCCAAATGTCAGGGTAACCTTGACATTAATGAACGATCTCCTATCTTATTTCCTAAGATATGGATATGCAGCTCTCCGGCACCCTTGAATTACACCCTCCAGAACAATTTGTCGCAGCTCTGACAATTTAATGTGCGAAAGCCAGTGCGGCCTGGCATTTGTGAGCATCGCAACGGAGCTTTGTTCTGACTGCAAATTAAACGAGAAGTATTGGCCGCGATGAACGACATCACACCGAACATCATAAAGAAGGTCGACGACCTCTCGGCAGGATAGTCCGCTTGATCTCGTGAGATCCGTGAATCCTTGTGCAAGTCTTGTTTGGTGCTCTTGAGTGCAGATTTCTTCAAAAAACTTTCGAACGAATTCCCGCGAGCGGGATTCACCGTTGTACTTAAATACGAGTTTAGCAACCAGCTCCGCCGTCGTTAAGTAAAACATTACTTGAAATGATGGACGTCTTCTTGCAACGTTGTCGATTCGATCTGCCAACCATATCATTCTCGCAGCTTGGTGCAAGATTGTTTGGGGGTCGCGTCTCTTTTCAGATAATTTCTTTACCCTTTCATAGAAGGAACGGCTTTCCTTAGCGCTAGAAAAGGCGGATCGGTAAAACAGGGCAAAGTTTATTCGTGCGATGTGGGGTCTTCTACTCTCTTTCTGTTGGACCTTAGACGATCTCATCTCGGCCTCCTCTTTGCCAAGTTCTCCAATCAGCAATGATGGCTCATACTGACGTAAATGATCTCGCCCCCGGATTGAAGATAAGGCCGTTACGCTACCTTGAAAGCCTTGTTCTGACTGAGAATCTGCCTGTTAAGGCTAAACCGCTCCGATTCTATGTTAAGTGCCCCTTTGAAGCCTTGCTGGGCCGGGTCCATTCCAATGTCAGCATCAGTTATCCATGTCGCAGTGGCTACTCCTGAATAGGTTCCTCTCCATCCGCGGGAAGTGGATTCAACGCTCGCATTTCCAGACCTTCAATCTCCTGCAAGGTCTTTCCTGCGATTCCTTGCAGATCGCCGTACATTCCGACGGCCGCCTGCATGACGCGGTCAATCTGCTCCTCGCGTTTGGCCCATTGCTTCGTGATGGCTTTCTTCTCTTTCTGCAAATCTTCGTGCATTGAAGAGAAGGCCTCCACGATGGCCTGGACGCGTTGCCGGAACCGCGGACCCGTCAGGTATTGGTAGACCATTTCCATCTTGGTCTGCTGGCCCTCGGTGGCCTGGCGAGCCGTGGCTATCTCGATGAGCGACTGTCGAAGCGCTACGGCAATCGGGATGGCGTATTTGAAGTGTGTCACCCAGATGCCATCGACCTGATCAAATGTCTCCACTCCCTTCGGGAGCGCCTGCGTGGCAATGACGGCAAGATCGGCCTTGGCCGCGTGCTGGTCGTCGCGGAGCTTCGAGAGCCAACCGTCACTCCAATTCTTGGTTCGTTTTGATTCCCACAGAATCATGCCGCAGACCTGCCCAAAGGGACCGACAACGCGCTGGACCACATCGCCACCGTACTCACCTTTGGGTACCCGCTCAATCGTGTCCTGAGGAAATTTTTCGGTTAACAGGGCTTCGAGTTCAATCTCTTGAACGTCGCCCTGGGTTTGCTGGGATCCCTGCTCGGCCTTGCGCTTGAGTTCCTCGATCTGTTTTTGCATGGAGGAGATGGTTTCCTCTTTCTCCATGACTTTGAGTTTCAACTCATCTTCTGCTTCCTTTTTCGCCTGCTCCCG
Source organism: Terriglobia bacterium (assembly GCA_020072965.1). Lineage (GTDB taxonomy): Bacteria > Acidobacteriota > Terriglobia > JAIQFV01 > JAIQFV01 > JAIQFV01. The sequence continues at coordinate 24,406 of JAIQFY010000060.1, forward strand.
CGTCGCGGCAAGCCCTGCACGCACGCGCTTCTCAATCGTCAGCTCTACCTCGCGTTTGGCATCGTCCAGTTCGCGCTGCTTCCGGAGAAGGTCAGCCTGGGCTTTTTGGGCCTCGGCCAGTTTCGCGTCTCTCTGCCTGAGGACCTCTTCAAGGTCTGCTAATTGCCTTGTTCTTTGTTCCAGATCAGTCGCCGAAGCAAGCTTCGCTTTCCTGGCTTCCTCAGCCGCAATCTTGACGCGCTCCTGACGTATTCTCTCGGCCACCTGCTGGTCGATGGTCTCCTTTTCTTTGGAGAGGGCCTCTTCGCGCGAATGAAGCGCCGATTCTCGCTTCGCGATGTCGGCATCCTTTTGAGCCAGGCGTTGTTCAAATCCACGCCGAGTGGCCTCGATGAGCGGCGCTGCCAGCGACTCGGTCAACTTGATCTCGGTCTTGCAGTTGGGACAGATAATTGTGGGTTCAGTCATAAACCTCTCTTTGCCATTGGTTCTGTCTTTCTGGGGTTCCGAGGGTTGGTACTGCGACTGTACGATTCTACATCCAGGATTTGTCTTTAACCATGGTCATTTCGAATTTCTGGATTTTCTGGAGGTCGTTCGTTTCCAAGGACTACCCCCATGCCAAAGAAACGTAAAGTCTTCATCGCGGACCAAAGATTCAGTCGGTGGCATTAAGAAGTCATGGAGGTCTTTGGCCACGCGGCCCAGCGTCAGCTCCTCGTTTTCCAATTGTCCTTTTCTCAGGAATGCACGCCATTGGGTTTGCTTGGCTCTGTCTTCATAAAATTCTGGTGTGAGCGCCGTGGGGTCTGACTTGGGCAGCAGCGTTTTGCGTCGTTCAAATGTTCTTCGGATGGCTTCGGTTAGTTTCGTGCCGTCGAAATCCAGGTGGCGCGTCAAAGTCCAAATATCATGGAAATCTTTCATTCGACTATTGGCCATATCCAACTCCACCATGGCCTGATACTTCTCTGCGATCGCGGTTTCCGGCGCATACGCCAGCAGATGGGGAGCGGCTTGATCCAATAGGACCGGATAGTCGATCCAAATTGGCGCTGGGTACACGGAGTCACCGACGCCGACATCCACCTGCATTGCAACGCGTGCCTTTCCCAGCGAAGCTTTGAACCGGATTCGCCAGCCCGGATAGTCTGCGTCAGCTGTGATGGCTTCGGTCGTGATACTCTCCGGGTCGTATTGCATCCCGTCATCCGTGATCTTGAGGAGCATACATTTGCGAAGGATCGAAACGAGCGTCTCAGCTGTCCCGTCAGCACGGTCCAACACATCAATATCCATTGTTGGGCGAGCCAAAGGAATCTGCCAAACCCGCAGCAACAGCGCTCCCTTGAGTAATAGCTTCGCTGCATGTTGGGATCGACCCAGTCGATAAAGGAATCGTTCGATCGCGTAATGCTGGAGAAGCTCGTTAAAGGGCCGACCGGTCTCTTGGGCTTGCGCTAACAGTCGCTGGTGTACAGATTGAGCGACATTCACGAGCGGCCGGCGGGTCACTGGAGCGCCTCCAGATAAGGCATCACGACTCGCTCGACTCGACAGAGACGCGCATACTTCAGCAGCTCTTGCACAGAGGCTGATTTTCGCTCGCGGAAGAGCTTCAGTGCTTCCACGACCACATCAATTCCAATGCGGTTGCGGAATCGGAAGCAGTCAGCGACGGTCTTGGCTGCATTGTAAACGCGCACCTCGATGTTATCCACGAGGTGAGTTTCAGCCCCTGCCTTGTGCATCGCAGTTGAAAAACGAAACACACGAATGGGCGGAAACTGTATGCGTGGCTGTTTGGTCCCTCTCGGAACTGCGACGTCCACCTGATGTGGAATCTGTGTGGTGATCCCATGATAGGCCAGTGCAGAAATCAGGCAGATCACCCCGTGTGGCATCCGGGCCGCCACTGAGGCCAGGTCGGGGTTACCGAGTTCCGGGAGATCAGCGAGGCGATACAGTCCCCGGCTGACCCGCTTCAGCCGCCCGGCATCCGACATGTTGTATAGAACACGAGGGTGCACGCCAAGCGCAATGGCATGGGAAGTCCGCAGCATTCCTCCATGCTCCTTGAAGATTCCTTCGGCTTTACGCCACGTGTCCGGGTATCTCATGGTGGATAAAGATACCATCACTTATATATATGTGTAAACCTTTTTATCCACAACAAAAACCGAATGAGCGAGAAGCCTACATTAAGCATTGCAGCACAGTTAGCCTTAAGCGCATCTGTTGCCGAGTGTTCCAAATCTAGATCTTGAAATAAGCAACAACACAATGATTCTAAATGCCTTTTCCCCTTTTTCCGTTTTGGAGTGAAGTAAAGACCCCCCTGCTAATCGTCTGTATGCGGGTGGATATGTGTGTTTCTATAGCGCCTCCCAAAGAGCCTGTTCGATCAAGCGAGCCTCCATCGGATAGAAAACAATTTCGTTTGGAGAATTCGCTGCTTGAGCTTTCCTTCGATTTGAGCGATGAGCTGCTCGCGGTGGCGATCGATGTCGTCCTGTGCGTCAAAGAGCGCGCGGCGCTTGGTGTTTCGTTCGGACTCCAAGGCCTTGACCTGCTTCTGCCCGGCCAGTTTTTCCTCTAACGAAAGGCTGGCGCTGGCCGCTCGTCGTGCTTCCTTGATCTGGCGGTCCAACTCCTTGATCTCTCGTTCAAGTCCCACCTTCAAATCATCGGCCCAGCCATCAAGCTTCTCAGCCTCCGCCTCAAAAAAAACCGCGTTGCGTCGGGAGATTGCCTGCTGGATATCCTCCTGCCGCCGACGGAGTAAGTTTTCCAACTCGGGAGCCTCACTTCCATTTGGTAGTTCTCTGATCACATGGGCGGGGAGTGCGAACAATCGGCGCGCAGCTTCCTCTTCCAATGACTGTCCGCTCTCGGTTGCGGCTGCAAACACGAGGTAATCTTCTGCCTGGTCGAGTGACTCCACAGTCAAAAGAGAAACGCATAGAGCTCCTGTTTCGCCCACCAATGGTTCAAAAGCAGTCACTCTGCCCTCATAGTCGCTGTAATTGAAAAGGATCTCTGCGGGAGGCAAGGAGCGGTCCTTGGCACGCCTTATCACCTGCAAGGCGAGTGGGTGGTTGAGCCGGTAAAGATAGGCTTCACCAGACCGGCGTGGAAGTTCATAAAGGCCGAGAGAAAAGTCGCCGTTAAACGGAGACGACCTCAGGCGGAATGCAGAGTCGTTAAGGAATTCAGCGTGTTCTCCGAGCTCGTGGCGAGTGAGCTCCATCAGCATTTGCTCAAACCGGTTGAGATACAGTCGGGAGCTTTCGTCACTGACCCGAAGCTTCTCTCGCACCTCGTCATCAAAGTTTTCCAAAAGTTGCTGGCGGGTGTGTGTCATTGCCTCGTCAATTTGAGCGCTGAGCTCCTGCTGGAGCTGATCGAAGGAAGCGTTGATCTCCTCAGCTGTGCGGCAACGTTGATAGATTTCGACAATACGCCTTTCAAAATCAACGCCGGATTCGATGGCTCCCAGCACCTCATCACTGGCACCAAACACGCCTTCAAAAAGCTGAAACTTTTCGGAGAGAAGCTGAAATACACGTTGGTCAGCCTCGTTCTTTTGGTTCAGGAAGTTGACGACGACCACGTCGTGTAGCTGACCATATCGGTGGCACCGCCCGATGCGTTGTTCAACACGCTGCGGATTCCAGGGCAGGTCATAATTGACCACCAAAGAGCAGAATTGGAGATTTATCCCCTCGGCTCCCGCTTCCGTGGCGATCATGATTTGCCCCTTTTCCCGAAAGTAATCCACAATCGCTGATCGCAGATCTGCGGTCCGGGAGCCTGTGACACGGTCTGTCCCGGAGTGTTCTTGAAGCCAATCAGCGTAAATCTCGCGAGACCTTTCGTCACAGTTGGACCCGTTGAAAAGAACGATCCCCTCGTGGTATGGGCTCTCGGCAAGGACGCGCACCAAATAGTCCTGCGTGCGACGCGATTCCGTGAAAACAATGGCCTTTCGCGGGCCCCCCAGTCGCTCCGCTTCGATGAAGGCCCTCTCCAATGCGGTGAGTAAAGCCCGCCCTTTTGCATTTTGTTTGATGGATACTGCGAGTTCGCGGAAACTTTCAAGATCGGCAATTTCATGCTCGATTGCTGTGCGGTCTTCCGCAGACAGAGGTTGAACCGGACCGTTTTCGGACCATTCATCAGCCGTCTCATCCAGGGCCTCGTAGTCAGTCACCATGTCCTCTTCCAAAGACTGCGGCGGCTCCTGATTTTTGATCCGCTCCTTGAGTCTCCGGCTCATAGAATCCAACGCCCCTGCGATGGCAAAGGTTGATGAAGCCAGGAGCTTTCTCAGCACCAGGGTGATGAGTGACCGCTGGCTTGCTGGTAGGGCCTGCAAATTGTCCCGTCGAAGATATTCCGAAACAAGGTTGTAGAGTTTGTCTTCCCCTTCCTCCGGCGTGAAGGGCTGCACGATAGGCAACCTCTTCGTGTATCTGACATAAGGCAGGACTTGCCTTCGAAGGGTGCGCTGGCAGATCGGTTTGAGCCGCGCCTTCAGACTGTTGAAAACCGTTCGGTCATTCAAATATGTAAACTGCTCACGAAAACTCTTGAGATCGCCAAACGTGAAGTCGTCGACAAAGCTGACCAGACCGAAAAGCTCGACGAGAGAGTTCTGCAGGGGCGTCGCGGTTAACAAGAGTTTCGGCGCGGCCCGAAGCGCCTGCTTAAGAGTATTGGCAATTACGTTGGATGGCTTGTAAACATTTCGCAGCCTGTGGGCTTCATCGATCACAACCAAATCCCAAGGCATCGCCGCGATGTCTGTCGCCTTGTTCCGTGCAAAATGATAGGAGCAGATGATGATCTCGTCCGACTCAAAGGGTCGAAGGTTACCTAGCTTGATCTTCTCGTTGTAAGACTTGGTTTCCAGGATTTGACATGGGAGAAAGAATTTTTCCTGGAGCTCTTGGTACCATTGCTTTCGAAGGTTGGAAGGGGTGATGACAAGGACGCAGCGCCTTCGTTCAGCCCAGTTCTGGGAGAGGACCAACCCCGCTTCAATGGTTTTTCCAAGACCCACTTCGTCCGCAAGAATGGCGCCTTTGGAAAGCGGCGACCGGAATGCAAAGAGCGCCGCCTCGATCTGATGAGGATTCAAGTCAACTTGAGCATCCACCAAGGCGCCAGTGAGCTTTTCGACGCTGTCAGAGGGACACCGCTTGGTGAGCTCATATGCAAAAAACTTGGCGTGGTAGTCGGTCAAGCTCATGGGGTTCATTGTGTGCTGGATGCGTATGGGGTCACTGCCTAGGGCCAATCACAAGTCTTAACTTCAGGAAATTCTCTGACACTCGACAACACAACTCCACTGGTGAATTGCCCCCACCCGACCAGTGTGCTGGAAACAAGTAACCCTCAGCGAATGTTTGATGGGTATGGGCCGACAAGGGGAATGGTACAGGGCCGTGTAGAAGAAATAAGCGTTTGCCGGCCGATGTTGCAAAGGAAGCATAGCACAGGAGGATTGAAGGCTCAACTTGAGAAGCAAATTCCAAATCCCAAACCGCCAAATTCCAAATAAAACCCAAATTCCAAAATCCAAACAAAAGCCAAACCGGGCGATCATCGGTGACGTCTTTGGAGTGCGCAAGTTTGCTTGCGCTTTAAGTGGGAGCAGTCAGCCTGCGCCGGGAAAAGCGGGAGCAAGTTGCGCATTCTACATTCTTACTTCTTCCCTTCCTCCGGAGCACGGTATTCACGGGGCGCATCTCTGAGGACCCGGGATCCCGTGGTCAGGGGAATGGCTGCTCAGCGGAGGGTGAGTGCGCGTTGGCGAAGGTCATCGAGCATCCGCAGCTTTTCCACTACGGGGAGCGACGCAAGCTTCCGGCGTAAGGCACGCTTGCTCTCCAAAATCCGTTTCATGTCATTACTCATGGGAGGCGCTAGGGAAAAGCAAAATCCAAATTCCAAACCACCAAATTCCAAATAAAAACCAAACTCCAAACCCCAAAAGCCAAACAAATTCCAATCGGCCGCGGCGGGCCGCTTTGATTCCGCGCGGCCTGCAGCGCTGAGGGAATGCGCGCGAAGCAGGCTGCGCCCTGTGAAAGCGGTCCGCCAAGCGGACCGCACTCCAAGGCCATTGAAAAAATCTTGCCACAGCCCCCTTGATTATTGACAGGAGCAGGAGTAAGATGCGCTGTCGATAACTGAGGGGAGTGAAAATGAGCAAGCCAACCGACCTGGTCCAAGGGACGCTGGACCTCCTGATCCTCAAGACCCTGGCGCTTGAACCCATGCACGGCTGGGGCATTGCCCAGCGAATCCGGCAGGTGTCGAAGGAAGTGCTCCAGGTGAACCAGGGAGCGCTGTACCCCGCTCTGCATCGCCTGGAGCAAAGCGGATGGATCCGGGCGAAGTGGGGTGAGTCGGACAATAATCGTCGCGCCAAGTTCTATGCGCTGACACCAGCCGGGCGAAAGTACTTGGGCGGAGTTGCGCGAGGCACAACTGCTGTCCACCAAAGTCCTGCCCAAAGCCGGCATGGCCGTCATTACTGATGTCGGTGAGGAAAAAGATATCCATCCGCGCAAGAAGGCGCCCGTCGGCGCGCGCCTGGCCCTGGCCGCACGGGGTATTGCTTACGGTGAAAAGATCGAATACTCGGGACCGATTTATAAAAGTATCAAGATCGATGCTGGCAAGGCCGTCCTGAGTTTCGATCGCGTCGGCAACGGTCTTGAGGCGCGCGATGGCGAGCTAAAGGGATTTGCCATTTGCGGCGAGGATCGCAAATGGGTTTGGGCCAAAGCCG
>JAIQFY010000101.1 GCA_020072965.1 Terriglobia bacterium
TGTCCCGCCCCCGGATCATCCCTGGCGCCGACCGTTCCTGCGGCGGCGCGCGATTCCTGCTAGCAGCAATCCTACACAGGGACAAAGCCCCCCTGCGGCTGAGGGGGAGAAGGCCAGCCTCGGGGAGCTTCTCCGGGGGTCACTCCAGTCGCCCTCCGGGCTCCTTCCGATCTACCCCGGAGAAGCTGAGACTGAAAACCAAAACCTGGGGACATTTCTAACGAGTTAACCATGAGGACATTTCTAAAGAGTTTTGACATACTCTTGTCAAGCGAAAACGCAATACCTCCAAATGACGTTAGGTGACGGTACGTTCAGATTCAATCGACAACATTATGTGGCGCATCACTCTTGTCCAAATTAGGTTTCTTGGACTCGGCAATTTGGACAGCAGGTGACCGTAATCTGATTGACAACCCGTTGATCGAACCGATCAAAGGGCCTGAAAATCGGTTTCCGGGAGGGATTTCAGCAATTTGGCTGTATCCAGGAATACCCCTCACAATTTGGACAGCAGAATTCAAGAGATTGAGACCTCCTTCTTGATCGAAAGTGTCGTTTCTTTAGAATCAATGGCTTAATCCGTCCAAATGCCGCTTTTCTCAGCTAATTTGGACGGCAGTGGTGGCGCATGTCATTTAATACGATATATCGGTACACGATATAATTAAAACAACAAGTCTGCTTGCAACCTTCTGTTGGTGAAACTGCCCGGCTCACTTAAGGGGTCTTGGTTACTCCATGCGGCAGCTTAGTGGAATGTTTAGCCACTGAGCTGAACAGAGTTGTTCGAGAGGTATCACATCCGCACTTGAAAGGAGTAACAAACATGGCCGTATCAAAGCGAAGGGAACTGGTTGAACGAATTGAAGAGCTGGAAGCAGAGAATGAGGCCCTCCAGTCTCAAATTGACGAAATAGCAGAGATCGTGGGTGATGGAGAACAGGTAGGAGAAGAGGAAGGAGAAGGGGAAGGAGAAGAGCAAGGAACGGAGGATGATGACCAGGGGGAAGAGTAGCCGCGCCGCCTGAGTGTGGCGAGCGCTGGCGAAAGTCTCCTGAGTCGATAACTGACCGGGCGCACCGTTACCGCGCACAGAAGTGTGCGCCACGTGGCCCGCACAAATGCGAGCGATGCGGCTCTACTCGTTTTTTGGTGGTGGATCACCGTGACGGCGACGAGTGGAACGATTCGCCGGAAAATCTCCGCTGGCTCTGCAAATCCTGTAATACGCGACTCGGCATTGCGATGGCAAGGGTGGGAGAGGGAAGAAAAACCCGTCAGTACAATCCCCCAGGTGCTGAGAATCTCGCGCAATATGTGCAGGCAGCCGTCACCCATCAACGAGGCGCGCATGACGAAGGCGGGCGAGTTATCCACGAGACGCCGAAAGCTGAGCGCCAAGAATTTGCCCGTGAAATCTGGCGAAGGCGACGCCAGCATGGGTCCGAGCGCCGACGATGACCACAGTTGATTTCGCTCCTTCTCGCCAACACGCTATCCACTTTACAATCTGCATAGAACGCGTTAACTTTCAACACGTATGGCGCGGCTTCATAAATTTGAGACTACCCAAGTAGCAGCTAGATAACAAGAATGCTAAAACTACTCCGGCTTCCAGCTCAAGGGGGCGGCGAGTTGTGGGTCATCGCGCATGGTCTCTCTGTCACGGATGGCCGCCTCCAAGACATTCGCCCAATTCACGTTCTTACCTTCCTTGCCCAGCATCTCGCCCAGGGCGACAAGAGCCGGATTTTCGGCCTTTCTTTTGCGCTTGAAAACAAGCTTTTCAGTGCTCGGCATGCTCTAAGACAACTCGGCTTCGCCCTCAGCGGAGTCAACGAACCTTTCTACTCAGGCGGCTATGTGCGCGAATACGAGTCTCACCAGGTCTTTTTGGCCGCGCTAGATGCAATGCTTTCCGCCACGTACTCAGCTTTGGAAATTGCGGCCCAATTGAACAAGAGTTTTCATCCGGAGCTGCCACACGGCTTTCGGAAACAAGCAAGGCGGTTCGAGTTATTCGGCTTGGCTCGTAACAAGTGGGTAGCGCGTATGCTCGACATTCGCTCGGAGTTAAGTCACTTCGGTACCGCACTCATTTCGATTCCAGATGGCAAGGTCATCCTTCAGTTCACTACAGAGAAACGGCTGGAAGCATTTGACAGGGGCAGGTACCAGATTGAGCTGCGAGAGATTTTCGGGTTTCCACTGGAGCTCTTCGCGCTTCTCGATGAGTGGGCTCTGAGCGAGCTACGGCGAGTTCCTCCAGACCAAGAGCTTGATGGATTTCGCCAAACCTCGGCCAATGCACCTCTTCAGCACGAAAAAGTCAAGGCAGTGCAGATCATGTCCCTGATGGGTGAGAGTGATGCCGTTAAAAAAGATACTGCACCTGACGGAGGCCACGTTTGTTGAAACCAGGCCCAACAATTGATTCAAAACCACGAATATCGCAACCCTCGAACGAAAGCCGTTAACTCGCGTGTGCCCCCGATTAGCGGGGAGATGCCCGCTATGAGGTGACGGGCTGAGCATTATTGGAATGTTCCAATTTGAAGGAGGGTTTTATGGAAATGTATGTTGTTTGCTTTGACCGGCTCAACCCGGATGCTGACCTGACCCAGTTCTTCCAGGTCTTGAGCAAATGGTGGGGAAAGAAGATGCTGGATTCCGTTTGGGTAATCACGACTGGGAACGAAACTCCGAGAACGATTACTGACGCACTATTGGCTTCGTGTTCCAGAGGAAGTCTTCGGTTATTTGTTACGGAGGTTGGACTGGAGAACTGGGGAGGCGCCAGCTTACTCATAGATCCGCACGAAATAGGTCCAAACCCCCTACCCCCTCACTAATGGGTTTGGGTTGTGATTGAAAATCATAGCGCCGGGATTCAAAATTCAAGAAGTGGATTCGTTGATTGTTGAGACCAGGCCCCAGCAATTAGAACGTCAAAATTCGACTCTCGAAATTTATAAAGGAGGCCAGAAGTGGCAAACCACCGACCTGGAATCGTAAATGCAGTTAGCGTTTCCTTGACTGTCGTTTCGATTCTCCTGAGTGTCTTTTTCTACATGAAGGCACAGAAGAGGCGTGATCCGCGATACGTGGTGTACGAGCCTCCGGCAAAGGTCTTCGACAGTAAGTTGTCAGCTCCAGGACTCCGCGTCGTTGATGGAGAAGGTCAGCCCATTCAGGACGATGTTCACGTGGTGACAGCTAGTTTCTGGAATGCTGGTGACCTCCCTATAGAACCCGAAGATGTACGCCAAACTGTCGTGTTCTCCATTACGCCAGCGAGGAGAATCCTTTCCGCCACCATTATGGGCCAGACTCACCCCAATATCTCAGCCTTCAGCGTTCTAACGTTGCCGCCCACAGACCAGTCCGACAGCCGTTATGTGCAGCTCTCTTGGAGACATCTGGACCCGGGGTTTGGTGTGCGGTTTCAGGTCATCTATGTGGGAGCCGCCACTGCTCACTTTCGTTTCGGCGGAAACATCGTCGGGACCGAGGGACCCAACGACGCGAGACCACGACTCGCACGGAGTGGTACCACCCGCAACATTATTAACGTGTTGGTCGGTCTCATTGCTGGGTTTCTTTCCAACGTCGTGGGTATGGCCCTGGTACGGAAACGTCGGCGTCTTGGTCGTACCGAATGGCTCTCTTGGGTTTACTCCGGTGCCCTGGTTGGAGTGGTTGGTGGCGTGTTGTTTGTCACGCTGCGGTTTTTGATGCACGGCGTCGACGCCCCGATCTAAAAGGGCCAGCTGTTTCAAATCCCTCGCTGAGTTTCCTCTCTTCACTTGACATCAATCTAAGAATGGAGAGAGCAGTAAGGTGTAACGAATTGTCGGAGGTGTTAATGGATCACGGCGTTGAAAAGTCGGGAGTGTTCATTAGCCACATCAGCGAGGAGAAAGAGGTCGCGTCAAGACTCAAGAGTCTTCTCAGAAACACATTTGGGAAGCATTTCAGGGTTTTTGTCGCATCCGATTATCGCAGCATAGGAGGGGGTGAACTCTGGTTCTCAAGAATCATTAATGCACTTCAAGGTGTAAGGGTGGTCTTGGTTTTGATCTCGGATGCGTCGGTAGGTGAGAAGTGGATAAATTTTGAGGCCGGTGTGGGTCTAGGGGCAAATGCCAAAGTAATTCCTCTAGTCATCCGAGGGTTTTCCAAAGGAGATGTAGGGCAACCTTTGGCAGAGTTGCAGATGAGGGATCTGCATGATCCAATGGACGTCGACGGGCTGTTGAAGGATATTGAAAATCAAGTTGCCATTGAGCCGCATGAACATTATGCGGAATTGTTTGTAGAAGAACTCATCGAAATCGAGCGACGGTTACCTTCCGACCGCGTTTATCTTGAGCCTCTTATCGAGCGCCAAAATCAGGGGTCGATCTACTTGCTCTTCAATCTGGTTGTTGCTGGAAGTAGAGAAGTCGAATTGATCGAAATTCGGGTGATCACGCCAGACCGCCTACGAGACCCCAATTGGCCACCGCTGGCCGTGCCGCCAGCGCTGTATTCCGAAAACAAACTAATCAAAAACAAAAATTTTCTCGTCCGAAGCTATATTGCCGGTAAGGAGTCAACACCGGGATCACCAGATTATCAACCTAGGTTTCAACCATTGAGGAAAGTGGTCTCACCCAGCATGTCACCACTTCGATTATGGGAATTGCGATTTCCCATCAAAGAAAACCTGAGCGATGAAGAGAAGGAAGAGAGCATCTTTTACGAAGTCTATGGAACCGGGGGTTTATATGTCAAAGGCGAGGCCAGACTAAAGGACATAGGAGGATTTGCGAATTGATACAGATTAATCAGGACGATCACCATTTTCCGTCTAGAAACACTTGATGTAATACGTTGGTATGGATCTCTGGCCCTGAATAATCATGGTGCCAGGTGGAGTGCACCCCTAAAGTGAGACACCTATAATAGGGACAGCTTCTCAAAGGAGAGGGTCCATGTCCCAGCGGAAGAAGCCGCGAGTCTTTAGCCGCGACTACAAGATGCACGCGGTCGAACGAATGCTGGCCGGCGAGAGTGGCAGTGCGCTGGCCCGGGAACTGCAAGTGCGCCGCAAGTTGCTCTATGAGTGGAAGGATGCGTACCTAGTGGGCGGCGCGAAGGCGCTGCGCAGCCGGGGCCGACCGCGCCGGGGCGAGCGGCTGGGGTTACCGCCCCAGGTGGGTCCGGGGCGAGGGGAGTTGTTGCGGGCGCGCCAGCGGATCGCGGAGTTGGAGCGGATTGTCGGCCGGCAGCAGCTGGAGCATGATTTTTTCGCCGAAGCCTTGCGGCGCGTGCAGGCGGTGGAGGAGGCCGCTTGCAACGAGCTGCGCTCTACGCGGTCATCCAGGAGCAGGCGTTGCAAGGCGGACTGACGGTCCACGCGATGTGTCGACTGGGGGAAGTGAGCCGGGCGGGGTACTATCGCCAGTGGCGAGCCTGTGCGCCGCGGGAAGAAAACACCGCCCTGCGCGATCGGCTGCAGCAGTTGGCCCTGGCGCATCGGCATTACGGCTACCGGCGCTTGGGGGTCTTGTTGCGGCGGGAAGGATGGGAGGCCAACCCCAAGCGGATCCTGCGGCTGTTACGGGCGGACAACCTGCTGTGCTTGCGCCGGCGGGCGTATGTGCCGCCCACGACCGACTCCAAGCACCGGTGGCCGGTCTGGCCCAACCGGGTGCGGGGAATCCAAACGACGGGATTGAATCAACTCTGGGTCGCCGATATCACCTATATCCGCCTCCGGGAAGAGTTCGTCTATCTGGCCGTGGTGTTGGACGCGCACTCGCGGCGCGTCGTGGGCTGGGCGCTGGAACGCCATCTGGGCACGATCCTGCCGCTGCGAGCTCTCCAGATGGCCCTGGCGCAACGCCACCCCGCCCCGGGGATGATCCACCATTCCGATCGGGGGGTTCAATATGCCTGCTCGGCGTATGTGGGGGTGCTCCAGCACGCCGCCATTCAGATCAGCATGAGCCGGGTGGGCAACCCCTACGACAATGCCCAGGCGGAGTCCTGCATGAAGACGCTCAAACACGAGGAGGTAGATGGCCGGGCCTATCGCGACTTGAATCAGCTGAGGCGCTCCATCGCGGAGTTTTTGGAAACCGTGTACAATCGCCAACGGCTCCACTCCGCGCTAGGCTATTTATCACCGGTCGAGTTCGAGCAGACCATAGCACCAGCAGGGATCTCTACAGGGATGGGCGAGGGACGGGGGCTGCCGCCCCCTTCCCCCACACCCCCTACCCCTGCTAATACTACTAACC
>JAIQFY010000061.1 GCA_020072965.1 Terriglobia bacterium
TATACTTGGCGTCGATTTTCCCCCCTTTGCAATCCCCCTCAACGTTCCCCCGTCCGGGAGGATTCATGGCCAGACCACTGCGGATCGAGTGGGAAGGAGCATGGTATCACATCACCGCACGAGGCAATGAGCGAGGCGTTCTCTTCCTCGATGACGAGGACCGCCGCCATCTGCTTGGCCTGTTGGGGCGGATGAGCGACCGCTACCACATCCTACTGCACGTCTACACCTTGATGGACACGCATTACCACCTCGTGCTCGAGACCCCTGAGGCCAACCTCAGCGCGGGCATGCAGTGGCTCAATAGCGGATACAGTGGCTGGTTCAACCGCCGCCATCGCCGCAGCGGCCATCTGCTCGAAGGCCGGTTCAAGGGGATTGTCGTGGAGCCGCAGCGATGGGGGCTGGAGCTGAGCCGCTATGTCCACCTCAACCCGATCCGCATCCGTCCGTTGGCCTTGGACAAACGGACCCGCCGCCGCAACCACTTGGGGCCCGGTCATGAAGAAGACTTGAATATGTGGAAAGCTCGCATTGCCTGCCTGAGGGACTACCCGTGGAGCTCCTATCGGGCTTACATCGGTCTGGAGAAGGTTCCTGAGTGGCTCCATTGCGAGACGGTGTTGGATTGGATCGGGGGCGAGAACGAGAACTGCCAGTCGGCCTATCAGCGCTACGTAGAAGAAGCCGCCCGCGAAGGGCTCCCACAAACACCCTGGACACAGCTGGAGGCCCAGGTTGTTCTCGGGAGCGCAGAGTTCCGGCAAACCCTCCAAGGGCACCTCCGGGGAGACCCCAAGGAACAACCCTCCCTGCGCGCCCTGAGTACGCGACCTGATTTCGCGGGGGTGGTTCGCATCGTAGAGAACATGAAGGGAGAGCCGTGGACAGACTTTTCCGGCCGTCACGGGGACTGGGGACGCAACCTCGTCTTGACTCTGGCCTTCCGCTACGGAGGGCTGAGGCTCAAACAACTAGGCGCTCTCGCGGGCGGCTTGGACTATGTCACTGTCTCCGGCGCCATTCATCGATTCGAAGACAAAATGGAGACAGACCAGCACTTAGCCGAGATCTTCCAGAATGCCAAATCTCAATTGGAGATTGGAAAGACTTGACCCCAATTCTTGGTAGGTCGTGCACATATGAATGGGGTCTTGTCTTTGCAATCTACAATTGAGCTCTGGCCATGTCGAGTCTGATCCAGGGCGATGTTGGATGGGGATCCAATGGTGGAAAATCGACGTCAATTGTGATACGCCGCTGAAATGTAGAATGCAAACGGGCTGTTGCTCAAATCATTTCGCCGGGTCAGGGGACCCGGTGTACAACGCAGAATGATGCGGTTATGTTGTAGGCCCCCCGATGAGTCATTGGGCCTCACCGGGCGCTCTCGGGTTTCGGCAACAGCCCGCAAAGATACGACCCTAACCTTGCAAGGAGTGTCGCGGCGATCGAATGGAGTTGACGTCCCCCCCTGACGAACCTATGATAACCCTAGCAACTCGGGGGCTCTTTCGCGAATCCTATTCAACAGGTTCGCTTGCTGAGGTTTCTGGAGTAGCTGTTCTGGGGGCTTAGGTTACAGATCCTACCTGATCGTCCGACCCACACGAGGTGTGTCTTGCCAAACAAATTCATTTACCGGGGCCGCGACCTCTCCGTGTCTATCGGGCTGAGCCTTCTCCTCCTGATTTCTGTTCCCTCATGGGCTGACAAGAAACCTAAGACCCGGGCCCCCAAAGAGAGTGACACCCAGACCTTCAAGGTCGTTGTGGACCTCATCTCTGTGAATGCCATTGTCAACAGTAAGAATGGTGATCCCATCAAGGACCTGACCCAGGACGATTTTCTAATCCTGGAGGATGGGGTTCCCCAGAAAATTTCCCATTTCAAGGTCGAGGTCGCCGAGGGTGTGACCGTCCCGGCATCCTCCAAGGAAAACCCTGCCGGCACCGAAGAGTCGGTGGTCCTCCTGTCACGCAAGATCATCCTCTTTGTGGACGACTACCATATCGAATTTGGGGACCTGGCTCGTTTGAAAAAGGCCGGGACGGATTTCATCAGAAACAGTCTGGGCCCCGACGATGTGATTGCGCTCATTACCGCGTCCGGCAAGAATTCAACGGAATTGACGAAGTCCAGGGAGCATGTCATCTCGAATCTCAATAATATCTTCCCTCTCTTGATGACCCATCGAGCAACGAACGATTGTCCCCCTTTGAATGATTTGCAGGCCAGCTCCATCAGCGAGCGCGGCGAGGAGGCCGATGAGATCCTGAAGATGCCGGAGCCTCTACAGGTCTGTGTACTGGACACGATCGATTGCGCCAACCTGAGTGGCACTTTCAATCGGATCACAATTGCAGCGAATATGTGTGTTTCCGCTGCGCGCGGACGAAACACTTTGATCATGTATGATTCCCGTCGGACCCTTTCCTCGGTTCAAGCCCTGGCCAGACGCTTGAAGTCCATCGAGGGACCGAAGACCGTCGTTTTTCTCTCGGATGGATTCCTCACTCGACAGGCCGAATCTCAAATCCAGGAAGCAATTGACGCCGCCATCCGTGCCAATACAGTGTTTGAGGCAATTGACACCGGAGGATTACGCGCCTACGTGCCCGGAGGAGATGCGTCCAGCAGCATCACCACGACTGCGCAGTCCTTTGCGGCAAGGATGAGGATGGACAGGGATGAGGCCGCAGCCCGGCAGGACGCCCTCAACGCCCTGGCCTCTGACACGGGAGGCCACTTTCTCCACAACAACAATGATCTCCTGGCACAACTGAAGAGGGCCTCCCAGCCCTCGCCGGTAAGGTACGTCCTGGGCTATTATTCAACGAACAGCACCCGGGACGGCAAGTTTCGCAAACTGGCGGTGAAGGTCAATCGTCCGGATGTGGCGGTCACCGCGCGCAAAGGGTACCTTGCCCCCCGGGGCGAGGAAGCGTTTGAAACCGCAAAGAACAACGATCTCGATGAAGCCTTGCGGATTGCACATGATTTAAAGGAAATCCCTGTCACGGTGGGATACCACATTACCCATCTGGAACCCTCTCGCACCCTTCTAGCAGTTCAAACACGGATCGACGTACGGAAGATCCGTTTTCACAAACGCGAAAACCGGAACCAGAACATCTTCACAATTTTGACGGTTGTTTACGATGCCAACGGCAGGTACGTTGATGGCTGGGAAACGCGGATCGATTTCAATTTGACCGATCCGGGCTTCAAGAACGTCATGGATGAGGGGCTAATCGCCCAGGCCCGCTTTCAATTGGAGCCGGGCAGTTACAAAGTCAAGGCCGTCGTGCGTGAGGCGGGAGAAACCAAACTCGGGAGCGCCACGAAAACCATCGAGATCATGGACTGATGACAGGAGATTGGCGAGTCGCTCAGCCCGTTTGTCAACTGACAAAGAATTGTGAGGACACATCATGAAAACAAAGGAATGGCTGAAGGGTTCCTGCCTGGGGGTCTTTGCGACGGTGCTCCTGTTGTGCGCCGTCAATGTCCCCGAGGTGTCTGGTACCCAGGCGGTGTCACCTCAAGCCGGTCCAGCGGCAGCAGTTCCAGTTCCTCAATCAAAACAACAAGTCCCCCTGTCGAATGAAAATATTATTCGCGTTGACGTACCCATCGTCAATCTCGATGTGGTCGTCAAAGACAAGAAAGGAATGCCCGTCAAGGGGCTGACCAAAGAGGACTTCGAGATTCGAGAAGACGATGCTCTCCAGGAGATCCGCCATTTTGAATACTACAGCGAAGATCAGCCGGTCACGCAGTTCGCCTCCATTACCACTGATCAACCCATGAGCCCGGAGCGGATGAACTACATCCTGTTCCTCTTTGACAACTCTTCCTTGGATTTTTCGGGCCAGGAGCAGGCCCGGAAGGCTGCAGCCCGGTTCATTGACGAGAACCTTCGTCCCGGCGACCTGGTGGCCATCGTCAATTACAGATTCTCGATGCAGATCCTCCAGAACTTTTCAGAAAACAAGGCCCGCCTTGCGCGGGCCCTGGGCGTCATTGCCGGTCCGGAGGGATCCGGTGTGACCGAACCGGGGGCGGATGCAAACACAGATCCCCTGATCAGTCGCGCGCAACAGAATCTCCGGTCGCTCGGCGCTCAATTTGATGCTCGAAATCTGATGCTGGGGATGCGAGAGCTTTTCAATTCTCTTCGCACGGTGAAGGGAAGAAAATCCCTGATTGTCTTCTCGGGTGGAGTGACACTCCCTCCAGACAACACCATCGATTTGATTGCCGCCATCGATGCCGCCAACAAGGCCAATGTCACCGTTTACACCATCGATTCGAAGGGCCTGGAGGTGGATCGTCCTACAACATTGCCGAACCCGCGTCGTGTCGGATTCAATTTAGGTCCTCCAATTCCCTCGTTCGGATCGTTTGTCAACTCCTTCCAGGGGACACCCCCACGCGGAGGAACGCCCGGGGGACGGGGTGAGCCTGCACCCACCCCCGGCGGCGGCACTCCGGGAGGCATCAGACCCGGAGGGGGTACGCCCGGAGGAACGCCCGGGGGAGGCACACCTGCCGGGACACCCGGGGGAACTCCGGGAGGCACGCGAGGCGGAAATCCCCCTGGAACGCCGGGGAATAATCCTCCCGACACTCAAAATCCTGGAAACCCAAACACTCCAATCGAGCAGCGGATATTCAATGAGCGCCGGCTCGATCAACTGACCGTGAATCAACTCAAAGACGTTCTGCTCAGCCTGGCCGTCGAAACGGGAGGGTTCTACATACAAAATACGAACGACTTTGCTCCCGGACTCCAAGCAATCAAATCCGAGATGCACAATTTCTATTCACTCGGGTACGAATCAAGCAACAAGATCCACGACGGAAAGTTTCGCGCTATCAAGGTGGGAGTCCGAAAGAAAGGTCTCCAAGTCAAATATCGCAAGGGTTATTTTGACCGGAAGTCCCAGGATGCGCTGGCTGGGACTCCGGCCGAAAAGCCGCTCATCCGGGCAATCGGCGAAAGTGCCCCGCTGACCTCACTCCCGCTTCGCATCGTCAGTGACTATTTTTACGAGGGCGCCGGCAAGGCGCGGGCCCCGGTAACCATTCAGCTTCCGATCTCCAAATTAAAAATGAAAAGAAACAAAGACCTGCACACCAATGCGATCGACGTCCTGGGAGTCGCCTTTCGCGAAGATGGCTCCACGGCAGCGCGCTTCAGCGATACCATCCCGTTCCGGATGAATGACGATCGATTGAAAAGTCTCCCTGCAGACGCGACCCTGAGCATCCCCAGCTATTTCAACCTGGTTCCCGGAAAGTACCGGATCAAGGTGGCTGCTCATGAAGAAGGAGATCTGGTCGGGACAGTCGAGCAGCCGATTGACATTCCCCCGTACGGAGGAAACCTGTTCACCACCAGCAGTCTCGTCTTGAGCGGTGAAGTGCGCCCCCTCTCGAGCCTGATGAACAAACTGGAGGCGGAGTTGTTCGACGAAAAGGACCCGATGATCTCCAACGGCACGAAGATCTATCAATCGCCTGCCAGGAAGTTTACCCGGGGCGGCATGATGTGCCTGTATTTTGCGCTCTACAATCCAACCGTTGACCCCGCTCTGAAGCAGCCGACAGTGCTCGTGAGCTACTCTTTTATCTCCAATGGGAAACTGGTTTTTCAATCCCCTCTTTCGCCGGTGATGGAGCTTCCTCCCGTGGAAAATGGCGTGCTTCCCGTGGGGATGTGGATTCCCCTGCAAGAGCTCCCCCTCGGCCATTACATCGCACATGTGACAGTTCGAGACGGGCTGACGAATGACACGCGCTACCTCACTGACCAGTTTGATGTCGTGGCTCCCTTGGAGAACGCCGGAAAGAAATGATTCAGAGTTCCGAACTCACTGGAATTCGCCCCGCCGGAGGACAGGAAGGAGGGCAGAACTTGTCCCCTCAGAACTCCAGGGGAGTTGGTCTGGATCGAATGATACCGCTCCGGACAAAATCGTTTTTGACCCCGCGTTCATTGCAAGGGCGCTACACATGGTGTATGCTGATTTTATACGCTTGATGCTGACGAGGTTCT
The DNA here is from genome assembly GCA_020072965.1 of Terriglobia bacterium. GTDB lineage: Bacteria > Acidobacteriota > Terriglobia > JAIQFV01 > JAIQFV01 > JAIQFV01. The sequence continues at coordinate 6,065 of JAIQFY010000061.1, forward strand.
CAATCGCTGCTATCTCATTGTAGCTAACGGGTCCTGCCAAGGAGGCGTCTGATGTTCTCAATATCCAAGATCCTTCTCCCGGTCGATTTTTCTGAACGCAGTGCTGGAATGGCTCGATATGCGATCCCCCTGGCCCGGCATTTCAATTCAGAGCTTGTACTCTTGCATGTTTTCGTACGGCCGGGAGAATTCGGAAAAATTGAAGGTGCGGCCGTCCTGGAGGATTTGATTGTTGAATTGCAGGCCGGTTCCCAGCAGTCTTTGAACGCCTTCCTGAAGACGGACCTCCAGGACCTCAAGGTGAGTCGGACTTTGCTCCATGGCGATCCCGCTGGAAAGATTGTGGAATTCACCCTGTCCGAAAAACCTGATTTAATCATGATGGCAACGCACGGTTATGGACCGTTCCGTCGATTCCTGCTGGGGTCAGTCACTGCAAAAGTCCTGCACGACACCACCTGTCCCGTCTGGACGGGTGTGCACCTGGAGGAGTTTCCCTCATCGGGATCGACGAAGCCCGGTCACATCGTCTGCGCGATCGACCTGGGTCCCCAGAGCAGACACACCCTGGATTGGGCTGCGCGGCTGGCAGCAGACATGAAAGCTTCGATGACCATCGTTCATGTGATCACGTCACTCGACCCGCACACACAAACTTACTATCTTTCTCCCGAATGGCGGAAAGACGTCAGTGACGAGGCCATGGCCTCGCTGGGAGAGATTAAGAAGGATATGGGGATCCAGGCGGAGGTGAAACTTGAATTCGGTGATGTTCACAAAGGGGTCTGTCATGCTGCCGCCACGTTAAAGGCCGATCTCCTCGTGATTAACCGTGGCGTTGATGGGGGTTCGGGGGGACGGTTGCGGACTTATGCCTACGCGATCATCCGGGATTCTTCATGCCCAGTGGTCAGCGTGTAAGTGGACAGGGTGAAGAGACCCCGGAGGTAAATCCCAAAATCCAAAGTCCAAATTCCAAATAAATTCCAAATTCCAAGCGGAACCAAAAAGCAAAATTCAGACCCCGGCTACCGAGCGGGGGGCTGGAACTGAGAAGAGCATATTTCCTTCAGAAATTCGCCGTCCAGGGCGCACTCTGAAAGCGTGTCTGTCGCCTCCCGCGCATGACACGTCAGGCATCGAGCACCTCGCGAACCTTTTGAGCCAGGGTGTACGGAGTGAACGGTTTTTCGATCAGGATGGTGCCGGATTCCAGAACGCCGTGATTGGTGAGTGCGGTGTCCGTGTAGCCCGACATGAAAAGAACTTTCGCCTCGGGGCACTGCGATTTGAATCGCCTGGCCAATTCCACGCCGCTGGTCTTAGGCATGATCACGTCGGTCAGCAGCATGTCGATCCGGTGTTGATGCCGGGCCATCACTTCAATGGCATCCTCGGCGTCTCGAGCTTCAAGGACAACATAACCTTTCATTTCCAGGATGCTTCGGACCAAGCTCCGGACTCCTTCTTCATCCTCCACCACAAGTATGGTTTCGGCGCCAAGGTTCGACTGAGAGATGGCTCCCTTCGACTTGAGTGGCTCTCCAGCAACCCGGGCCAGGTACACCTTAAAGGTCGTACCGACGTTTGATTCACTGGACACCTCAATCCAGCCCCCGCTTTGCTGCACGATCCCGTAAACAGTCGACAACCCGAGCCCCGTCCCCTTGCCCTGTTCCTTTGTGGTGAAGAAGGGTTCAAACAGATGCGACAGGATTTCGCGATCCATCCCGCATCCGGTGTCGCTGATCGTCAACATCACGCGAGGACCGGACTCAATTTCGGAGTGCGTTTTGCAAAAGGCGCCGTCGAGATTGATATTTGAAGTCTGAATGGTCAGTGTGCCGCCGTGAGGCATGGCATCCCGTGAATTGACCGCCAGATTCAAGATAATTTGACTCATCTGGTCCGCATCCGCTTTGACATACCCCAGGGCGGGGTCCAGGATGGTGACCAGTTCAACATCCTCTCCGATGAGCCGGCGGAGCATCTTATCCATGTCAGACACGACCGTATTGAGATTGAGGATCACGGGCTGCAGGAGTTGCTTACGACTGAATGCCAGCAGCTGGCTCGTCAACCTTGCCGCGCGTTCCCCGGCTTTAATGACCTCCTCGAGGTTTTTGCCCAAGGGATGGTTCTCCCCCAGCCGTCCCAGGACGAGCTGGCTGTAACCGATAATCGAGGTCAACAAATTGTTGAAGTCATGGGCGACTCCTCCCGCCAATCGTCCGATGGCCTCCATTTTCTGGGCCTGCCGGAGCTGGTCAGTGAGGTGTTTGGATTCGGTGAGGTCGGCATAGATGGCAAAAATTCCAATTTGTTTCTGCTTGGAGATCAAGGGAACCCCAAAGATATGCACGGGAACTCGGGTCCCGTCCCGCCGCTGTCGGATCGTCTCCATTTCCACCGATATTCCGTCCAGATTCTTCCTCGATATTTCATCAGCCTCGGCGCGCAAATCCGGCGGCACGACGACATCATTGATAAGCTTTCCTTGAACATCCTCAATGGAGTAGTCAAACAGATTCTCGAACGCCCGGTTCGTCCGAACGATCCGGTCCTGGTCATCCAGCATGACGATCCCCACCGGGGCATTCTCAAAGAGCGATTGAAACCGGGCCCGCTGGCGGAGGACCTCTTCCTCCGACCGCTTCCGCTCGATCGCGAGGGCAATCTGGTTTCCCACTGAAGTCAGGAACTCCAGGTCCCTCTGCGTGTATGCATTGGGGTCAGAGTAATGTTGAACCACCAGGACCCCGATCGTTTCATTAATGGTCCGGAGGGGGACGCCGAGCCATACCGGCGGCGGGGTTCCCACCAGTTCCACCTCGCCTTCCCGGACCAGCCCTTGAAAGATTCGTTCCGTCATCACGATCGGCTGGCCGGTCCGGAATACATAGGCGGTTCGACTTCGCCCCACCTTGACGGGGTCGGGCGAAGGATCGAATTGATCCACAAAGTAGGGAAATTCAAAGAGCTGATGCTTCCGGTCATAGAGCGCGATAAAAAAGTTCTCCGCATAGACCACCCTCTGAAGTGTTTGATGAATCCGTCGCAGTAGCTCGTCGAGATTCGCTGTCTGGTTGATGCCCTCACTAATTTCAAAAATGACCCGGCGTTCCCGTTCCGCCTGCATCGACTCCGTGATGTCGGTTATGAACCCTTCCAGCGCCAGCAATTCTCCCTCTTCGGAATAAACGCCCTGGCCGTGCTCCCAGACCCACTTGGTTTGCCCTTGGGCCGTACGGATGCGATAGGTGAGCTGAAAAGGGCGCCTTTCCTCCAACGCTGTCTGGATGTCCGTCCAGGTGGACTCCTGGTGCTCGGGATGGATCAAATCGTTGAAACTCAGCTTTCGGTTTTGGGTTAGATCTTCGGCCGTGTACCCGGTCAGCTCGAAACAGCCGGCACTGATGAATTCCATTGTCCAGGCGCGGTTGTTCTTGCACCGGTACGCGATTCCGGGGAGATTGGAAATCAGCGTTGACAGCCGTCGTTCGCTCTCGCGAAGCGCCTCCTCCGCGCGTTTGCGCTCCGTGATGTCCTGGACTGTTCCCTGCATTTTCAACAGCCGTCCCGAATTCGGATCGTAGATCAATTCCGACTGCTCATGAACGATTCTCTCCTCCCCATCGGCCCGGATGATCCGGTGGTCGATGCTGTAAGGTCTTCTTTGTTCAAGGGCCTCGGCCACGGCTTCACGAATGCGCGCCCGGTCCTCCGGATGGACGGCCTGGAAGAAGGCCTCGTTGGAGACCCTGATCTGATTGGGCTCATAGCCGAAGATGCGAAAGACTTCGTCAGACCAATGCAAAGAGTTCTTCTTCAAGTCCTCCAGGTCGGTCAAGTCGAGTTCCCAGCTGCCCACGTGAGTGAGCCGTTGGGCAGCGGCGAGATTGGTTTCGCTCTCGAATACCTTATCTTTGGCACGCTTGCGGAGGGTGATATCGTGACCGATAGTCACCGTCCCCACCACGTCCCCGTCCGCACCCTGGACGGGAGAGACGGTCAGCGACACGATAATCCGGCGACCGTCTTTTCTGATCCGCTCTGCTTCGTAGGTCTCAATCCCCTGTCCGCCTTTGAGTCTCCTAACGATTTCTGGAAATTCGTCAGGGCAGGCCGGCGGAAGCAGGACGATTCCGGAATGACCGATCATTTCCTCTGAGGAGTAGCCGTAAATCTGTTCTGCCCCTTTGTTCCAGCTGAGGATGGTCCCATCCAGCTCTTCGCTAGTGATGGCGTCGGCCGCGGAGAACACAAATGAGCTTAAGAGATGCGCAATCTCTTCGATCTTGCTTCGATCCTCCATGACTCTCACTTGGCTGACCATAGACGGAATTCCCCTCTCAATCCAACTCCGCAATTGCCTTATCGTCCTTTCCTGTCAATTGGATTAGAGCATTTTGAGGATTTCCAGGGTCCGCGAGCGCGATCCGGGATGCATCCGACTAAGAAGCGCCATTGACCCTGGACCCGTCGCGGGAGCGGTCGGGACAACGGGAGTCCTGCAACTCTCCCTCCTCTCTTACCGGATGCCTTTAATCCCTTCCTGGGGTCGGTTCATCGTCGCATGCGGACTGGGTCCACAAGGTCCCAAGGAAGCCACGACAAGGCCCTGTCAACAAATTCCATTAAGTTTTTGGGGGAGTCGCGCCGATTTCTAATACCAGGAGGATCGAATCCGGACCCGTCTTCCACGGATCCGAGTCATCCCTGTGGAGGCTGAATGTTATGGCTCTACGTCTGCTTGGAATACGGTTTCTTCTGCTTCTGCCAGTTCTCTTCTTATCTGCGGGCAACGCGGTGGCCGCTGACGTTCCGGCCTTCCTCAATGTTGTTCCCGGCATGACCACCAAGCCCGAGGTCGACCTGTCGTTCGGTGAGCCTCTGCGGAGAGTGAATCCCGATTCCGAATTATGTGAATACGGTCCGCCGGCCGAAGCGAATATCTTTGAACGCCTCGTCATCACCTATTTTTCGGACACCAAACAGGTCGCGCGGCTGGACGCTTATTTCAAGTCACCTCACTCCGCAGAATCGATTCGAAGCGACATGCAGTTGGGAAGGCGGTGGGCGCAGGCTTTCGCAACAAGAATGCAATGACAAACGACCGGTATTTCGAAGACCTTCGCAACCAGGGTGATTTCAAGAAGCTGGTCGCGCAGATGCCGTGAATTGAAGAATTTCCGGAAGGAAAACCCATGATGGCACTTCCCAGGTCCATAGTAACTTTCCTTTGTCTTCTTATCCTCCCCTCAATGGTCTCCACGCCTTCCCTTTCGCAAACACGAGAGGATTCCCGGAAAGACGTCGAGGATAAGAAAAATGAAATCGACCGGGTTCTCAAACTGGTTGCTGTTCACGCGGCCGCCTTCAAGAGAACCATCGCCAACATTCCTCAGTCCGATGATCTGGAGTGGGACCTTTCCCGGTTGAAGGCACAATGGGATTCGATGGACGTGGCCCTCGGCTCTCTCCCCTGCGGGACCGCAGCGCCGGATCCTCCGAATGGACAGGCGGCCATCGACGCTCTCGGCGCAGACCCCCTTGGTTTGCCGGTACGAAGTCTCGAAAAACGGATCGACGCGGCCAACCAGGAAATGGCGTTTGCGAAAAAGGTGCACACCATCGCCGTAATGATCTACAAATTGAAGCTCATTGCGGTGCAAACGGACGCCCTCATGAGGATTCTTCCCTCCAGTGATCTTTCCACCTTCTGGGGGATCGTGGATGATGTGAAAAACCTGTCCCCACCGGGCGATGTAAAAAACTGGATGGGGAGCGAAGAATACTACCGCTACCGGGATCAGAATAAGGCGGCCCTGTTCGACAGGGCGATTGTTAAATACCGGGACATGAACAAAATCGACAAAGACGGGAAGATACGAACGGACCTTGTGGAGTTTAAGAGAATTCTGAGTGAGGTCATCACAAAGAAAACCGAACAGGACGTTGTAAACCTGAAAAAGGAGATTGCACAAGCTAAAGAGGAATTAACGAAAACCTCCCTGGAGGATCAATACCGGAATCTGAGAAACAAATACCTTGAAAAATTGCAGAATCAACTGAAGAGTGATCTGGCGCGGTCAAAATGGATGACTCACCCCGAGCAGTTCAAGAAGGAATCGTCCTCCATTACCGTGGCAGTCGTGGACTTCACCACGGGGCAGCCTATCCCCAATGCCCAGGCCACCCTCACTCCCTCTTCAGGTCTCTCCAGTCCATTGGCCAATGGCTTGAGGTTTAGCGGTGTGTCGTTGTCTTCGACCCCCTATCGCATTGAAGTGGGAGCCCCGGGCTACACGAACGATACGACTCCGGTAACCGTCATCGAGTGCGCCGATTATCCTACCGTCATCCGGCTGAAGAAACCATCCACGACGCCTCCAACGCCTTCCTCGCCACAAAAAGCCGTTGAAGCCAATCAGCCCCCGGAGGTGCGGCTGGAAGCGGATACAACATCTGTTCAAGAAGGGGGGGTCGTTAATCTCTATGCGCAAGCCTCAGACCCGGAGGGCGATCCCCTGGTCTTCTTATGGGCAAAGACAGGCGGGGTCATCGTAGGAGACGGGGCCCATGTCCAATTGACGACGGCCGGATTGAGTTCGGCTGCAAGCACTTCACCGGGGACGGTCACGGTGACCGTGATGGTGAGCGATGGGCGAGGGGGAACGGTCTCGAGCCACCTTTCTATCACGGTAAATCCCCCCACCCGGCTGAAGGCACAATTGACCTGTGGCACTTCTCTGGAAATCGTCCCCGGGGAAATCGACCGCAGTTGCGGTGTCCGTGTGAGTGGCTGGCGAGGCAATACTTCTGATCGAGTGGAAGTCGTTTTCCCTCAAATGGGGGACGAGGGCGCCGCTCTTCCCAGAAAGGTTAGCGTGTTCCCCGGGAGCACTTTTGCAGAACCGGCAAACATGTTCACTGCAGGGGTCACTGACCTCCACAATCAATTCGAATTCCCCTTCCGTTTTTCGGCTCCCTCCGGCGCCGACCCGGGCTCCATTCCCATTCACATCGTTGTTCGACAGAAAGGAGCAGAGGAAGTCGGGCTCACCCTGACGGTGAATGTGTTGAGCAAGGGCCAAATTGCAGTCCCGGGAATGGGTAGTCCACCGCCGGTTCGTCCGGGCTCAGGAGGAGAGAACTGTGTCTGGAGATACAAGCTGCTGAGCGATACGGATCCTCAATGCTGGCATTTCGTAGCCACGCAGTGTGACAACGCGCGGTACAAGAACGCGAACAACGGATACATCCTGGCCGGCACGAACATGACGCGCAAGGAAGCCGAAGATCTTATTACCGCACAAAGCCGCTTCTTCAGCATCTGCGAGGTCGAACCCGGGCCCATTGCCGGCCCTTCCCCCCAGCAAGTCCTGACTTGCAACGGTTGGGCGAATCAGATCCAGCAATTGTTGACACAATGCAATGTTCAAACGGCCCGGAAAATCTCGGACCGATTCTATGCCGAGAAATGCGACGCTCTTCCACATTCCCCAGATCGCCCGGCCGCGGATCTACAGGCGCAAATCGAAAAAACCGACGAGGCGATCCAGCGGAGTGTGAATTCGCTTCGGCAGGCCCGCTCGGCTCAACAATCCAATGAATTCGACAGGGCCTTGCAACTGGCATCGGAGGCAGAAGCGGGGGCCCCGGGTTGTCTGACTGACGAAATTCAAGACCTGGTCGCCCAAACACGGCAGCAGTTGGCTCAAATCACCGGCACAATGCGACAGGCCCAGGACGCCGCCGGCGCCTGTCAAGCCGAAGAGGCATTGAATCTGCTTTCACTCCTGGATCCCAGTCAGCTCTCGCCGCAACACCGACAAGAAGCTCAGTCTCTGCGACAGAGGATCAGCAACATGATGCAACTGCACGCGCGCTTGCTGCAGCTCCGGGATGAAATCCAGCGGACAAACTCTCCAGTCGAATGCCTCCGGCTTCTTGCGAAGGTCCGGCAGACTCCCCCGGACGCCGGCGGATGCGATCAGGATTTAGGTGCCGAGCTCACGGCCCGGTTGACACAGTGCGCGGCAGCAGCACCAGGCCAAGGACAACCCGGTACCCGTCCCTCCTCCGAAAATGGAAATCCACAGGAGGACTTGAACACACTCCGAAAGAACCTGGAGGAATGGCAGAAATCGCTCGATTGTCTCGAAGAGGGTAAGCGCAAAACATCGTCCTGGCAGGATTGCAACGGAAACTGGACCATGGAAAATCGGGATGTGGTCATTGACCGGCTTCGCAAGCAGATTGTGAATGCCCGTGCCAAACTTGGACTGCCTCCGCTCCCTCCTGCCGCGGCTGGTGGGCCCTCTGCAACTGCGTCAGCCCCCGGCGGGAATACTCCCACGCCAAATTCTTCTAAGCCCCCCGTAGTGGATCATCAGGCGCTCCAGGAGGACCTTCAGCGCTCCCAGGAGCGGCTCGAATGCCTCGAGGAAGGAAAACGCAAGTTTGGTTCGACTGAGCTCGATTGCAACGGCTCTTTCATGATTGGAAGCCGTGATGGCCATATTGATCAACTGAGGAAGCACATCAATCAGGTCAGGACTCAGCTGGGTCTCCCGCCCGTGAATCCACAGGCGGCTTCCACTCCGGAGACGCGCCCGGACGTTCAGCCGACCAGTTCCACAGGCCCTGGCGCGGGTGGTGCGGGATTGGGTTTGCTGCTCGTCCTGGATCTGTACGGCGATGCAATCTGGTATACGCCCCCGGCAGGCCCGGAGCAGCCCATTCGAGGTCAGGAAGCGGTCGGGCCCGGGTCAGGACTGCGCACGGGCGCCAGTTCACATGTTTCCTTCCGATCTCAGGGCAAAACCACGGTTACCGTAAACCCCAATTCCAACGTGCGCGTTTCTTCCGGGGGTGGGGAGAAAGGACGAGTCGTTGAACTCATAAACGGGAGCGTCGACGTCAACCATCCTGACGGAACACCGAGCTTTGATGATGTGGTCATTCGATCACCGGATGGAACCATCACTCCCCGAGGAACACGTTACCGCGTGGAATTGGACAGCATTGGAACCACAGTTCAGGTCTTTGAAGGAGTGGTCCATCTATCCGGCGGTTATATCATCAAGCTTCAAGCGTCGGGTCAGAATGCCGGCAAGCCATCACCGGCAAAAGATCTCGACTTGCATGAGGGAGAACGCGCTCTGATCGCACGCGACCTCCGGCAGGTGGCCGTTACAAAACCCTCATCCGGTCTGCCGGGCTGGATGAGAGGAAAAAATGCCACCTCGACCGCAGCCGCGTCACCGTTAGTTCAAGCGGATCCCTGGAACAACCCCAAAGTGCAGGAGCTGATGGATCGATGGATCCACTCCGCCGTCCCACCCTCAAAAGATCCCGGGATTGTGATGCACTATAACGAGTGGCTGCAACCGCTGAGTCAAGCGGCCACATCCACCGGAAATCCCGATCATCCTCCTGACTGGACACGCTACCGCTATGTCTGGGAGAACCGCAACCGGTACGACTCCACCAACCTGTGTACCCTGGGCGAATTTCTGGATCGCAGCTTGAGCGCAAAGGGACTTGAAGGTTGCAGTAAAGGTCTGCCGTCGTGGATGACGGCCTCGCGGACAGCTCCGAGACCCGTCTCTCAGACGGGCAATGCGGTTGAAAACGCTCGTATCCAAGTGAACCGCGAAGAAGACCAGCGCCGGATTGAAGCACAGCAACGGGCCGATGGACAGCGGCGACTGGAGGCACAGCGACGCGCCGAAGAAGCCCGGCGCGCTGAAGCCCAAAGACAGGCCGAGGAAAATCAGCGCTTGCTGGACCAGCAGCGGGCGGAGCAACAACAGCGCATCCAGCAGCAGCAAAGAGCCGAGAAGTTGAAACAGATTCAACAACAACTCGGTCAGACCCTGGGGACGATCTCTAATCCGACTTCACCGCCCGCGCCAACCAATGGCGGTTCGCCCGCCCCGGCTGGCTTCAGCGGGTCCTGGGATTGTACGACTCGCATCACCGGCGTGCGTCAAGGAGCGAGGGCTGATGTCTATGGCATCCGGCCGGGAACCGAAGCCTCCAATTCTGTTTTTATCCGAAAGAATGTCGACGGCTATGTCATCGACGATGGACAGACACACATCCCCAGCACTTACATGAGGGGTAATAGGGTGGAGTTTCGTGCGAGCGTCAATTCGGTGGGTGGACATTCACTCGGCGAAACAGTGACGGAGATTGTTGCCTTGCAGTCGACAGGGGGCTCCCTGGTGGGGCGTGGCAGTCTCTCAAGCTCCGATGGCTCACTACTATCTTTCTCAATGAGGTGCACGCACCCCCCGAAAAGGTAGGGGGAGGTCCGGCGTGTATTCCGGCCGCGATATCCGGCGAGTGGAAGCATCCAAGCCGCAGTTCTCACGTCTCGCTCGGCTGGGCTTGAGTCGCTCCCCTTCCGTCCCCTCAGGTGATTTCATTCAGCTCTATCCAGCCGCAATGGTTACGCGCACAGCCGGCAGCGTTCACCCGTTTTCCTATTTCGCAATCACGCCGCAGGCAATGCGGTCGCCGGCATTTCCGGCCGGGTCACTCTTCATGTCATCAGCCTTGGCATGGATGACCAGAGCGGTCCCGCCTCCGCTGAAGACGGAGTGCGCATCCTCTCCCAGTGTCACATGGGGGGCGATCACAGTGGTCATCGCCTTGCCTTTTGCATCCACGGTGAAATTAGGGATGTCGCCGGCGTGAGGCCCTTCAGGGTTCTGCAATCCATGATGATTTCCCTCGGGATTGAAGTGTCCCCCTGCCGATTTGAAGTCCGGCCCTTCACATTTCGCGGCCTGATGGACATGGATGGCGTGTTCGCCCGGAGCAAGGTCATGTAGATCGAGCTTGATCTTAACGCCTTTTGCATCCCCGGTGAGAGTGGCTGTTCCCACACTCTGCCCTTGCCCATTCTGTAGTTTGACAACGGTCGGCTTTGAAGCTTTCCCCCCTTGGGCAAATGCAGGGGTCAAAACCAGCATGACCAGGCTAACCAGGAACGCTGATCTCCATAGAATAACTCTTGCCAACCCTCTTTGATTTTCAACTGTTCCTCTCATTTTTCACCTCTCCTCGAGTTTTGACTTGGATTCCGATTTCTGTTCGGCAAGGCACCTGTATGTTCCGAGCAGGTTTGATCCTCTTCCCCATTCCACTGGGTCGTTCCAATGAATTCAAAATGCGGATGCGCCTCTATGAAAACGGGCGATGCAGTTATCCAGCGCGGGGCGTGAAGAACAGCAGCTCGCTTGGCATCCGCACCGTGGGCCGATGCCACGTGCCTCGGGGTTTGCGGACTAAAGGCCAACTGCCCGAAGGTCGATCTTCCCGTTATTGACCGGAGGACACCAGAAATAGCCGCCCGATACGGGACGGGAGAATTTGAACAAAGCATCCGTAATTTCATCCTCGGCTCCGACCATCCGGCGCAGGATTGTCTCAAACGCGTCAAGGGACCTTCCAAAGGCCACAAAAACCAGCCCCGCCCCCGTCTCATCGGCCCACGGCATGGACCGCCTCAGGATAAACGCCTCCGGGTCGAAGCTCTCCTGCGCCGTCCTCTTCACATGCGCCGAGGCGGGGGCGTCTTTAATCTCCTCATTACCCTTCTTGTGGCGCCCGATGGCATTGTCCTGCTCTGCGGCGGGCATGGCTTCAAAGCGGTCGAGGTCGTGGACCCATTGCTGCACCGCCACGAAGCTCGAACCGTCGATTCCCTCCCCTCTCCCCTGGACCACTGCCACTTCGACGGCCTTGTTCCCCTGGGGATTCTCCGTGCCGTCTTCGAAACCCGTCAGATCAAGGCCCGGTCCATATTGAAAGGCATCGATCATCTTCTCTAAGCGAAGAGCAGGCAGAAGGGTTTGTTCAACAAGCCGAGTCCGATGCATCAGTTCGCCCCGGTCATCTCCCCTCAACCAGCACCATAACGCCGACGATGTGGAGGGCACTTCGATTCCTGCTCCTGTGATACCCGGGAAGACCCGGAGCCCCTCGATGTTTCTGCCCAAGGCGAGCACCAGCGATGATCCCAGCCCCACGACCGTGTTCTCTCCATCAGCGACGGTGCATAAAGCCCGCAAGGCATCGCCGGGTTTTGAAGAGGTCCCGTGTGAAAAAAACAGGTATCTTGCAAGGGGCGTAGGCGGCTTTAACACTCCGGTCTGGACGTGATTCATAATGCCTCCAAATGAACTTGGTTGGTTTAGGTTCCAGGATAATCGAATGACATTCTGAACCCGACCCAGCCAGATCAGCAAGGGTCGTTAATCATCGGGCTGTTTCACAAATCTCATAGGTGGGCCAGCCCACCTGCGAGAGCAGGACGATGAAGCCGTCCCGCCGTGGCATGCAAAACTCAGGTAGGTCACCCCAGACCTTTGGATAAGAAAACCCCAGGACATCCCGGTAATATTCCGATGCCTTCACCACATCAGAAACAAAGAGGTAGCGTGCTCTGCCAATCATCTGATGCGCATGTTCCCCCGTCACATTTCCTCCATCAGTCATCACACATCTTTTCCCTGTCGGTCTTGAACCCGCCCTCTGCATCAAGAAATTTTCCCCGCGCCTCGAGAAACGAGATCAACTCGTCGGCGGTCATGCCTTCTGCGGAACACGTGTAGAAGCGGGCAGCTTCACCAAACCGTCCAATGATGTCGGCCCGCAGTGAATCTCGAGTATAAAGTTTTCCTGATGAAATCATCATTTCCATGACTTCGTGACCATGTATTTTGTCTGACATTCGATTGACTCCCCCGTTTTAATTCTGAAAGCTGCCTTAGGATGAGCCGGGTTTCCCCTGCACGCAGCATGACCGGCTGAAACGGATACTTGTCAGTACTCTTGGGACGTGAGCGCTTGCCCTCGGCCCGTTCTCTCCAATTTTAAACTCCCTAATGGACTCCAGCCGCAATCAAAGATCTGCACTGGTAGCCCCGGGGAGCGTCTTTCTCGCCGGGGGTTTTTGCGAGCCAACTGACAGCGGCCCTCAGCACCGCCAGGATCGGAGAACCGGAGTTTTCCAATCTTACTCGACCAGATCATCCACAGGCCCATCGCCGTAAGGCCCATTCCAAGCCAGAGGCCCATGTTTGCAAGGGGAAAGATTAGCGTGATCCCCGCAACCGGGCCGACCACAAGCCTCCCGGACCAGAGCCCGGTTGCCACGGTGCCCCAAAGCAGGAGCCCTGCAGCACCTCCCAGCAATAAATTGCGGACCACCGATGGCGCGTCCAAACCGTAGTCGGGCGGGTGGGTCCTTGTCGGTGCATCACTCATGTGACGGTCTCTTCAAAACACCGTTAAGGCGGCCTCTTAAATCGGGATCAACTCTTCCCCCGGGCTGTCGACGGAAGCGTGATGTGCGAGGCCCCTGGCGATACGTTGGTTAAACGCGATTCCATTGGGTCGGTCCAACCCTCAATTCAACGGGGAGCGGCTCAATTTATAAGTAATTCGATCACTGGTCCGAACTCTTTCCAGAGTGACAACCACGAAGACATGCCTCTCCTCAGATCTGCCCAGCGATCCAAAACTGACCCTTAATGTCGAGCGCCGTTCTTCAACGGAATTCCTCGAAGCAGAAACCGCAAAGGAACTTCTCAACATGAACCACACAACCCGGAAAGCCACTGGGTCAACGGTATTTTTCTATGGGAACAATTCCCAACGAAAAGGCCAGCCGAAGCCAATGCAGGCGAACCCGTCGAGGGGTTGAGCGCCGGTTTCGCCCTACTCGAGCGGGATGCGGCTCTTGTTTTGGGCGAGCCACCCCTCGAAGGTTTGCAGCGAGGGGTTCAATGCCCGGGCCACGTTGAGGTTGCGCGCCCCGCAGAAGACATGCTCGAAGTCACGCTTGAATTGGAACATGTTGCCAAGATCGTCAGCGCCGGGGAAACCAAAACTGCGGTAAACGTCCGGCGACACATCGTTGTAACGTACCTCTTGACCCAGCGCCTTGGTGAGCGCCGCGGCCATCTGCCCGCCGGTCAAGTGTTCCCCGGCGATTCCAACGGTCTTTCCGATGAACTCGCGGCCCTTTTTGAAGATGCCAAGCGCACACTTGCCGATGTCCTCGGCGGCGATGCCCGGGAGTTTCTTGTCCCCCATGGGGAAGGTGATGGCCAGTTTGCCGTCCGGGTCTTTCCTGGGGCCCATGCCAAAGTAGATCAGGTTATCCCAGTAGAACGACGTCAGGAGAAACGTGGTCGGCAGGCCGAGGTCAGTGAACACCTGATTGGCCTCGCCCTTGGCATCGAAGTGGGGCACCTTGTACTTACCCATGAGGGTCGGCATTCTGTTGTCGGTGAGGGGCACCCATTTGCGTGTGTCTTCGAGGGTGGACCAAATGACATGCTGCAAACCCGCTTCCCTGGCAGCCGCGGCCATGGTCTTGGCCTCGGCCATTTCCTTCTCAGGTGAAAAGTGCTCCCAAAAGAATGTGACGCAGTAGGCCCCGTATGCCCCTTTGAACGCCCTCTTCAGACTTTCCACATCGTCGGCGTCAGCCGCGACGACCTCGGCGCCCAAACGGGCCAGTTCCTTGGCCTTGTCAGAGTTGACATTTCTTGTGATTGCGCGCGCCATAAAACCGCTGCTCTTTTCACTCAGGATAGCGCGCACCAACCCGCCACCCTGCGAACCCGTTGCTCCCAATACAGCGATGATCTTCTTATCATTCATACGACTTTCCCCCCTGGACTTGGGAAGACGATGGAATTCGATGTCCGCTTACGTTAGTTTTTCTATTATAAATGAACTGGGAGCCCGGCGAGACGAATTTAAAGCCTTGATTCTTGATCGCTGGAGGCCACCGTTATCAGCGATCGGTCAAGCGAGCATGACGCCGCTGGAAGCGGGTGCTCTTCCTTGGCACTTTGGATTACCCCCAGCTTAGGCGAGCACGAGAATACGACTTTCACTTGGTCTTCCGTGGAGGGCGGTCAGCACCATGACTTTGGACACACCAGTTCTACAGAGTTGATCAATGTGAGTCGACTTGTTCCTGGATCAAACTTTTCTTCGTTGGGCTTACGACAACAGGTCTTGTACAGGGGCACAAGGCGGAGACAGGGCGGTAAGTCTTACAGCAAGCGGAGGGAGGACGCCCTGTTGCGGTTCCGATCTACTCGTACCGTAGCGCCACCAAAGGATCGACCTTAATTGCCCGCCTCGCGGGAATGCAACAGGCCAGGAAGGCCACCAACGCCATGAGCAGGATCACACCGACTATTGTGATCGGATCCGTCGACCCCAGTCCGTACAGCATGCTTGCCACCAGCCTTGTGCCCAACAATGCGCAGGGAAGCCCCACGGCGATCCCCGCCAGAACCAGGAGTGACGATTCACCCATTACCCTTCGCAGCACATCGACACCCTGCGCCCCGAGCGCCATCCGAATGCCGATCTCGTTGGTTCGTTGCGCCACGGCATAAGCCATGAGTCCATACAATCCGATCATCGCCAGGAGAAGCGCTAGAGCTCCAAACATGCCCGACAAGACGGCGATCAATCGCTCATGCCCCAAAGACTCGTCCACCTGCGTCTCGAAGGTGGTGAAGTTGGAGAGCTGTGCCATGCCACTGATTTCTTCCATGGAGCGGTGTATTTCAGAGATGAAGGACGCAGGTCGAATTGCCGTTCGAACCTCAAAGCTCATCGCGCCGAGCTCGTCCTGAAAACAATTGAGGTAGACGGTGCGCGGCGGCTCTTCGCGCATGTCCATGTACTTGGCATCTCCCACCACACCGACGATCTCAAATTCTCGTTTCTCACCGACTTCGGTCCATCCGAACTTCCTTCCGATTGGATTCCGGTCGCCAAAAAAATAACGCGCCATGGCCTGATTGATAATGCCGACCTTCGACGACCGCTCGGTGTCCTCGGGACCAAAATCACGTCCCAACAAAAGGGGCGTTTGAAGCGTTGTGAAGAATCCCGGGCTGACCCAGTTGCTGTGAACGACGACATCCTCGGTCGGTCGCGCCGTATAGCCCTCCACCCACACTTCGGTGTTCATTCCGCCACCCCAGATCGGTGTGACGGCCGACAAGCTCGCTGAACGCACCAAGGGCATGGAGTGGAGTCGCTCCAGCATCCGATGGTAGAGATCTGCGGCCGGGTGGCCCTTGAGCCCGCCTGTCGTCGGGTCAACCGAGAACAGAATCACGTTCTGACGGTTGAATCCGGGGTTGACGGTTTCGAGGTTGTAGAGCGTCCGCAGAAAGAGTCCGGCGCCGAAGAGCAGGACGATGCATAAGGCAACCTGTGCGATCACCAGGACTTTTCCAATCCGGAGATGGCCAAAGGCTGGGCCCAGGATTCCCGGAGTGCTCTTGAGGGCCGCCGCGACTGCCAACCGGGTGGAACGCCATGCGGGCGCCAGGCCAAAGAGCATGGTCGTGAGGAGGGAGACGACAAGTGTGAAGACCAGCGCCCGGCCATCCGGTCGCAGATCAACCTGAACGTGCCCCTGACCCAACGAAACCATCAGCGCCAGAAAACTGCTCAGCCACGAAGCGAGGAACAAGCCAGCGGCCCCTCCTGCAATCCCCAACAACAGGTTCTCAGTCAAAAGTTGACGAACCAGTCGTGCCCGTCCCGATCCGAGCGCCCGTCTTACGGCAAATTCTCTCTGGCGCGTGATGGCGCGAGAGAGCAACAGGGTGGCTATGTTGGCGCAAGTGATGAGAAGTATCAGCCCCACCATCCCCGCCAAAACAAACACGGGCCTTGAAAAACGTCTTCGCAAGTCGGAGAACCCGTTCGCCGCCGGTTCCAATCTAATCCTCTGTGAAAGAAACTCTTCACGGTCTTTATTCGACCAGTCCGGCTTGGTCCCCCCTTCGAGCATCTGCTGATAGATCACCGAAAAGTCAGCCTGTGCCTGCGGCAACGAAACCCCCGGCTTGAGCCGTCCCAGAATTTGAACCCAGTGATATCGCCGTTGATCGAGCCAGGTCCGGGGCTGATGAAAGACGGCCTCCGTCGTAAAGGGCACGTAAAGATCGGGTGGGTAACCCGGTGTGACACTCTTGAACTCCGGAGGGGCCACTCCAATGATGGTGAAGGGCGTCTGACGAAGGATGATGCTGCGGCCGAGGACGGATGATTCGCCGCCGAAACGCCGCATCCAGTAAGCATGCGAGAGCACGGCGACCCGAGCTCCGGCGCCTGCATGGTCTTCCTCCGGCGTCAAAAGACGACCGGCGGCTGGGTGCACGCCCAGGAGCGGGAAGAAGTTGCCCGACACTAGTTGCCCGCTGATGGGTTCGGACTGACCTTCGAGTCTGGCATCAAGGAGGGGTGGATTCAGCCAGAAAACGACGCTGACCCCTGAGAGGGCGTGGTTCCGGTCGCGGAAGTCCTCAAAGTCAGGATAGGAAGTGTGCGACCCGGTCCCACCCCAACCCTGAAAAAGGAATTGGACGAGTTGCTTCGGCTGCTCGACGGGAAGCGACCGGAGCATCAACGCGTTAATCAGGCTGAAGATGGCGGTGTTGGCTCCGATCCCGAGGGCCAGGATCAGTACGGCCACCGCGGTGAAGCCCGGATTCTTCCGCAACCTTCGCAGGCCGTATCGGAGATCTTGCCCGAACGACTCCACGATCGATTCCCAGCCGGTATGGCGAACTTTTTCTTTCACTGCGTCCACACTCCCCATCTCCATGCGGGCCGACCGGAGCGCTTCGTCCCGGCTCAGGCCTTTCTTCATTTTCGCTTCGATCGCCATCTCCAGATAAGCGCGCAGCTCGTCATCGAGTTCCCGTTCCACCTGTTCCTTCCTTAGAAGCGAACGGAGCCCGGACGCAATTTGTCGCAGCAGCGACATGGCATTCCTCCTTAAGAGGTTTCGAGGATTCGGGCAATCGCCGCCGTCAGTTTTCCCCATTCCCGGGTTTCACTCTTCAGTTCCCTTCGCCCTCTCTCGGTGAGGAGGTAGTACTTCGCCCGCCGGTTGTTCTCGGTGTCCCGCCATTCGGTCTTCAGGAAGCCCGCCCGCTCCAGGCGGCGGAAGCCCGGGAAAAGAGATCCCGGGTTGACCTGAAAGACCCCCTTGCTGATCTGCTCAATGCGGAGGGCGATCCCGTAACCGTGCATCGGCTCCAGATCCAGGGTTTTCAGGATGAGCATGTCCAGGGTGCCCTGGACAAGTCCACTGGGTTTGTCCGTCATCGGGTGACTCCTCTCGACAATCAAGAGGAAGGGTACATCTCTTCTCTAGATTGTCAAGAGGAAAGAAAAGAGGACGCATTTCGGTCACTCCCGCGCAGGTGAGTTTCAGAGCCGGCGCAATCCCCGCCGTACCACGACGTCCATCGAATCCATTTCATTTTTTCTGTAATGAGCATAGACTAAGGTCATACTTGCCAGAGGGGGATCTATGCGCAAACTCGGACTTATTCTCGGAATTGTTGTCGCAATCATTGTACTGGCGGTGGTTGCGGTGTGGGGGCTGCTTGATGTGAATCGCTATCGCGGGCGTATTCAGGCGGAGCTGCAAGAGCGCTCGGGCAGGGAGGTGACCCTGGGGGACATGAGCCTGGGGCTGCTGCCTCCACGATTCCACGTCGAGAACCTGTGGATCAGCGAGGACCCCAAGTTCGGCGGACACCAACCCTTTGTTCATGCCCAGCGCCTGGATGTCAGCGTCCACCTGCTTCCTTTGCTCTCGGGAAACCTCGAAATGGACTCCCTCGATTTGCAGCAGCCGCAGGTCGAGCTCGTGAAGAACGGCCAGGGGGTATGGAATTTTGCTTCGCTGGGTTCCGGCCGCTCTCAAATCGCTTCGCCGGGCTCGGCCAGTGCCCAGCCCCCGTCGGGGGGTTCAACGCCTTCGTTCACTCTGGGTCAGCTTGTTGTCCATGGCGGCCTGGTAGCGATCACGGATGTTCAGAAGGGAGAGGCGCGCACCGTCTACGACCATATCGATTTGACCCTGCGGAATTATGCCTCGGGGAAGCCGTTCTCCATTGAGGCTGCGGTCCACCTGCCCGGCAAGGGCGTCCAGGAGATGAAACTTGAAGGTGAAATGGGTCCCTTATCTGAGAGTGACCCGGCAGCAACGCCTTTTCGCGGCACGCTGAGCCTTAAGGAAGTCGGCATAGCGGGATTGCAGAAGTTCCTGAACGCAGGGGCATTGGCCAACACGGATGGCATATTGTCGGGAACGGCCAAGCTCGACAGTGCCTCCGGCAAAATTTCAGCCGCAGGCGATCTGAAGGCAGAGAAGATGCGGATCCACAGCCAGGATATCGACTATCCCATCCTGGCCAACTATGAAATAGCTGACGATTTGACCGGCGATCTGATCAGTGTTAGCCGGGCCACGGTCCAGCTCGGGCCAACGCCCTTCTCCATCAGCGGCACCGTAAACACTCGACCCACACCCGCGCACCTTGACCTCCGCTTAAAGGCCAGCAATGTTTCCATCACCGAGGTTGCCCGGTTGGCTTCTTCTTTCGGGGCCGCCTTTTCCCCGGATACAACTGTGAACGGACGGACCAGCGCAGACCTGCGGGTTCAAGGCCCGGCCAACAATCCCATCGTCACCGGTACCATTTCGGGACAGGGACTGGTGATCACCGGGAAAGGAATCCCTCAACCCGTCGAAGTTCGGTCGGTGAATTTGAACCTGACCCCGACCGAAATCCGCTCCAACAGCTTTGATGCCACGTCCGGCAAGACCACGGTCGCGGTGCGCTTTAACCTGCAGAACTACGCGTCGAAGTCACCAACCCTGGACGCTGCGCTGCGTGCTCCCGGCGCCACGTTTCCTGAGTTCCTGACCATCCTCAAGGCTTGCGGTGTCTCGGGCCTCGATAAAATCAGCGGCTCGGGTACGATCGACGCGGACCTTCAAGCCTCCGGTCCGTTAGGGTCGGTGGCCTCGACTGAAATTCTCAAGAAGCTCAATGGGAGTCTGCACTTGAACTTCACCACCGTGCGAGTGGCGGGGACGGACATTGGCTACGAGCTGGCCTCGATCGGGGGTTTCTTGAAGTCGTCTCAAAAGGACCAGGGAGCTACCAGCATTTCACGCTTGACGGGGAACATTCAAATCAAGGACGGGATCGCCCTAACGAACGACTTGCAGGCGCTCCTCGATATGGGAAACATCGGGGCAACCGGGACCGCCAATCTCGTGACTCAAACCCTGGATCTGCGCATGAATGCCGTTCTGTCGAAGGTCTTCAGTCAGTCGGTGGGGGGCACGGGCATCAGCGGATACATGAACACCGTGTTGGCCAACAACCTGGGTGAACTGGTGATTCCGGCGATTGTGACAGGAACCTTCCAGAATCCGAAGTACTCGCCCGACCTCAAGAGAATGGCCGAGATGAGGCTCAAAGGACTGTTTCCGAGCTCTGACAATCCCTCTGCCGGCATCTCCGGTGTGTTGGGAGAGTTGTTGGGTGGAAAAGGCGTGAAACAGCCCTCGCAGCCCGGGCAAAAACCTGCTCCTGCCGACACCCTCGATCAATTGCTGCGCGGGATGATACCTGAAAAGAAGAAACCGCAACCGCCACCCAAGTGAGCTTCACAGGGCTTGATTCCAGGGCCGGCTTCACCGCCAACAACCTATCCAAAATAATCCAGCGGCCTCAGAGCGATCGCAGAAACGTCAGGAGTTGTTGTTTCGAGCGATCCTTCAAAGCGATGAACTTGAGCCGTTCCACGGAGGCTTCTCCGCGGTGCCGCAGGATGGCATCAGTAAACGTGAGCGAAGTGCCGTCATGCATGAGACGGCTCCGGGTGCGGACACCCCACAACGGAGGCGTCCGCATCCGGTTGGCGGTCAGTTCATACTTCGGCTGCATCTCCCGGTACAGCTTTCCGTAGTGCTCTTCAACGGGAATCGCGATGCCGTCGCCCGTTCCAACGTCGTGCAGCAGGAAATCACCGAAGGGATGGAACGTCTTGGCGCCTAATGCGATCGGGACTGTGAATGCACCCCCGTTAATTTGCGTTCCTGCCGGTACTGTTTGCATGGTGCGGACATGACAGCGCGCACAGCCGACGGAGTCAAAAAGCTCCGACCCCTTCTTCGCGTCATCGGTCTCGGCGAGCTTGGTGTCCCTCGGAGGAGCTTTGGTGGCGCGCATAAAGCGCGCGAAATGGTCGATATCCGCCAGACCGTCATCCCCTGTTTTATCCTCGGGATCCTTCACGGAGTCGCAAAGGCTCGTGACTTCATCGGGCTGGAGGCGGCTGGTGATCCCCATTTCGTTGAGATACGCGTCGGCGGAGAAGGAGAGCAGGCTGGCGTGCTGGGCCTTCCAGCCGAACCTTCCAATTCCATACTTTCCCGGGGCTTCCAGCACCGGCACGGAAATGGCTTTGCCGCAGATCCTGCCTTTCGTCTCGCGGCATTGGCGAGTCGCAATCTCATTCAAGGTCGCATCCGGCACGGCCTCTACGAACCCGTCTCCCAGGAGGTTCAATGAAGTGCGCAGCGTTCGGATATTCTCCGTTTCCGGCACACGCTCCTGGATTTCCTGATCCGGGAAGGATCCATTCGGACAAATGGCACGATCGTTAATGAGGGAGCGGCCCGCGATCACCACGGTACCATTCGCGATCGGAACACTGGGATTAACGAACTTCCCCTTGTGATCGCGGTGACCCACGCGCAACTCCGTGACCTGGCTGAGCCCTCCGGACTGCGGACTCTGGTGACACTCCCGGCAGGATTGGGCGTTGTAAATCGGGCCGAGGCCATCCGAGATCACTTCGACCCCGTCAAATATTCCCAGGTCAACCTGATGCGCCGCGGTATCAGCGAAGCCGTTGCTGGCATTATCGAATGCTGCCGGCGCCTCCTCCGGTTCGGACCCGGCAGCTATTAGTAGCAATCCCAGTACGAGGAGCGCGAGCGTGCAAAGAAAAGTCCTCATAAGCACCTCCTGTGATTTAGATTGAGCTCTGAAAAGGGATGGAGCGACTTCCGAAGTCACGTCGACTTCGGAAGTCACTTGTTATGATGCTCCGGCCACATTCGGACCTGCCTCTTTACCTGCTCCGATACAGATCGGGAAGCTGCTCCCGAAGATGCTCCACCTTCGGGAGATCGTTGAATACGATGTAAGGATTGTGGGGATGTTTGACGGCATAATCCTGATGGTAGTCCTCGGCGGGATAAAAACCGCGTAACGTCACGACCTGGGTCACGATCGGTCGCGGAAACGCTTTGCCCTGATTGAGTTGATCGATATAGGCTTGGGCGACACGACGCTGCCCTTCATTGGCGTAAAAAATGGCAGAGCGGTACTGCGTGCCGGTATCCGGTCCCTGGCGATTGAGCTCCGTGGGATCATGCGCCACCGAGAAAAACACCCTAAGCAGCTGGCCCAGCGAAACCTGGGACGGGTCGTAAACGATTTTCACCGATTCGGCATGTCCTGTCTCCCCCGTACTCACGGCTTCATAATCCGGATTTTTAACCGAACCGCCGGAGTATCCTGATGTCGCACTGCTCACCCCCTTGACGTGTTCGAACACCGCCTGAATCCCCCAGAAGCAGCCGCCCGCAAGGACGACGGTCTGTTGACCCGTTTTTGCGGCCAGAGGATCGTCCACGACCGGATTGGGTATCTTCATAGCGGCCCCCGATGCGCTGCAGGCCTCAAGAGCAATCAGAACCAGCAGACTAATAACACAAGCAATCCTACGGACCCGAGAGTGAGACATTTCGAGATCTCCTTTTTGCAAACAATCCACTGTCCAGCTCCCGCCTTCCGAATTCTGCGGCGGTCAGCCGGGCTCCCCATTTCACATGGAGAAGGCGTGTCTTCCCTATCAATTTTGGATCTCAACATCGAATTGAAATCCAACGGATTGTTGGAAGAACTCGAATTTTATACCCAGGCGTCCCGGTTCGGAAGTGGAATTTTGGAGGGGGGCTGCCAATCCTGGCATTCCCCGCGGGAGCAACACCCCGCCGCCAACTCAAGGCGGCTGCCTGGTGCCCTCCGTTGTTGTCGGGTCTCGCCGGCCGGGCTGCGACCCTTTATGGATGTCTCTTTTTTCTTAATTCAAAGGGAACCGCCCCTCGCTCAACGGGTCGCGGCTTTGCTTTGGGGGGCGATCTGAGTGATGAGCGCCTGATAACTCCATTCGGACCAGAGCTCTACAATCCTTCCGTTCTCAAGGCGATAGAAATGATTTTCAGTCCAAGAGACTTTCTTCCCGGTCGCGGGAATACCCATGAACTCACCCTTGTGCGTGGCGCGCGCGGTGTGCCGTTCCGCCACCAGATCCCCCTCGGCGATGGCGTACTCCAGGGTGACGTGGACGTCGGGGAACGCGGCGAAAACGACCCGGGAAATGGCCTTCTGGCCCTCGGGTCCGTCAGGGAGTCCTTCGGCGGGCAAATGCAGAATGGCTTTCGGGGAAAATAGTTCATCGACAACCCCGAGGTTATGGCTGTTTTTGAATTCTTCCAGGAAACGTCGAGTGATTGCCTTGTTGCGTTAGAGATTGTTTCCATCAACACCCATGGATGAATCCTCCGTTCTGTGGTTCGTGATTCAATCGGTTTTTTCGGGTCATCCGGAAGTTGTGTGCCGCAGAACAGGGATGGCGTGTCCTCGTGCCCTGCAAGGGCACCCTTCAAAAGCCCAGGGCATCGCCCTGGGGCCGATCGTCATTTCATATTCTTGCCTTGCCCTGTAAGGGCAATCTTGTGGTGACGGGGCCGGCGCTGCTAAGAATCCCCATGACCCGGGTGTGGGCCCGAATGACGAATGGTGCTATCTTCTTCCTCCAAGCTGGAACGTGTTTTCTAACCCTCCGCCCGAGACCAATCGCATGGCACAATCCCTTGCTTAAATCCTGCTCCATCTCGTGTTCTCCACCCAATCCCGATACAAGGTCTTTGCGGACTACGAAATCCGCCAATCTGAAACTGTGACAACACGGGCCTCACAGAGTGGAATACACTGATTGTGGTTGTCGAAAACACAATCGGTGAAACCACAAAGGAGACCCACGATGAAATATATCGGATTGGACCTTGGTCGTGCAACTACGGATG
>JAIQFY010000062.1 GCA_020072965.1 Terriglobia bacterium
CGATTACCTGGTTCAACGCTTTGGTCACGAAGTGAAGGACGTCATCTCACGGCTTGAGGCAGAGCTCAAGAAGGCTCAAGAAGTGGGACCAAGCGAGGTGCTCCAATTACTCATCGGCCGGGATGCCGGGGCACGATACCGCATCCGGCCAGAACTCGTTCAGATCAAATTGTAGGAGACCGTCATGCGAATTCGCAACCTCCTCATCGCCGCAACAGGATCGCTGTTGTTCTCCGGCGCCATGTGGCCCCAGATTCAAACAAAGCCTGCTGCCGGACAGTCGCTGTCGGTGGCGGCTTCGTCTGCTACGGTGGACAACTTGCTCAAGGGTGGGCCTTCTGACTGGAACCCGATCGTACCCAAGCGCATTAGCCTCAACCGCACGCCGCCGCTTTACGACACCGACGAACCTGCAGGCCTCGACATTTCGACGGTTGAGTTGCGACTCGCACGAGCTGGAGGGAAGTTGCTGGTACAACTCAATTGGCGCGATGCCACGCACGACACGGCGATGCTTGCAGAAGTTCCCGGCACCGCGCCGGAGACACGCTTCCGAAAAGTACCGACGGAGGCTGATGACCGCTTTTTCGATGCCGCGGCGGTCATGTTCCCTGCAAAGCCCGGGGAGGGAGCCATCGCGCCATCGTTACAGATGGGCGATGTCGAACATCCTGTCGAAATTTATTACTGGAATGCAGCGCGGGGCGCCATGCTGATGGAGGCTCGGGGACGCAGCACGACGCGTCGCACCGGGCAAAGCTTCCCGGCAACCGGCACGTATCAGAACGGCCAATGGAATGTGATCCTGGTGCTGCCCGATCTGCCGGCCGGCACACCGGTGGCTTTTGCCGTATGGAACGGCAGCCAAAAGGACCGCGACGGCCGGAAGTATTTTTCGGTCTGGCAGTTGCTCGAGTAGAGAAAACTGACGCTTCCTCCCGCCGGTGTGTATTCACCGCAAGAGGCACTAAGAGCGCCAAGGGAGTAGGTCTTAAACTCCAGGCCGGAATGGTGGTATATCCAGGCCCCTTTGCCCTGAAAGGGCAACCTTCAAAAGCCCAGGGCAACGCCCTGGGGGGGACATGTCATACATATTCCATGGACCCTGAAAGGGTCTTCTAGATACGGACATCCGGGATGCGCAAAGAAGGCAGATGACAATGCGCAAATTGTCTTCTCTGGCGCAGATTATTTCCGGATGCACACCTGAACAGGACCGAGGAGCTGCCATGCCCAGGATCGCTGCCGAAAAGACTACCTTAGCCCCGATTGACTGGCGGCAGAACGATCTCTATCGCTTCTTTGCTTTTCTCTTCGCGTCGCCCTCGAAGGACCGCTATCATTTCCTGTCGCAGCCTGCCCTGCCGGCGGCGTTCGAGGATTTATGGAAGCGCCTGGAGTGCACGGGCGAGTTTCCGGGATTCAAAGGGTTCGCGAGTTACGAGCAATACGAATCCACGTATATCTCCCTGTTCGACGTCGGTATCCCGGAGCCGCCCGTACCTCTATTCGAGTCGGCCCACAACAAATCTCGCCCGGCCCAGGAGATCGCCTTGGAGAACACCTATTTCTACGGAGTTCTCGGTCTCAGGTCGGACACCTCTCAGGCCGTGCCCGATTACCTGATTACACAATTGGAATTCCTCGCCGCCCTCCGCTACACCATAGAAAATACATCTGACAAAGCAAACGTCGCGTCGCTTTCCCATGCCGAGACCGAGTTCCTGGAGCGCCATCTATTAAACTGGATTCCCACGGCCGAGCGCAAACTGGACCGGACCGGCGCCCCCGGGTTTCCCGTCCTCATGAGCCTGCTGGTGCAGTTCCTCCGCCGCAGGCACGACGGCTTAGGACTCTAACGCGCGACGGTGCCTCCCTCCTTCATGCAAGACCTTCATCAGTGCCCTCCGGCTTGACTCCCTATTGCACCCGGCGTAAGCTCTGGATGTTAGGCTTGTGTTGTAAGAGCCAGTTCACCCTCCCCCTGTGGAAACTTGCATGAATGCACGACTGATGGCGAAGCGTGTTGGAATTTCCGAAAAGAAGCTCAAGGATTCGCAGCCATTTCTTCTACTCACGCGCCTGTGGTGGACTAAGGCCAGATCGGCCAGGGTCTGCCCTCCGGCAGGATAAGCCGCCAGGCTGTGATTTATTGCACTCGCAACCGGAATTGGAATGACTCGAGCAATCAATTTGAATTTAGGGAGATGGAGTCAAATCGATAAGCAAGTCCTTAGGTGGATACCCTGCTCCAGTGGCGGGATTTCCTCCTCCACCCTCGCGGAATAATACGTAGTTAGATGCTGAGCGTGAGGACAGTTGTATGAACTGTAAGCCTTTTCTGGCTGCTCTTCTTGCACCGGTTTTCGTGCTCGCGATTATTGGCCCGAACAACCAAGCACTCGCTCGGGAAAATGTGCCGAAGTTCAAAGATTATCCCGTTACCGAAATATATAAAGGCGTTACCGCTCCACTTATCCTTACTCGCGATGGCTTGAGGTTCAAAACGAGGTTGCATCGGGCAGCAGAAAAGCAAAAACCGAACTTTGCAGGCCGCTACATACTAACTACCTGGGGATGCGGCGCGGAATGTGTCATGGGCGCTGTTATTGATGCTAAAGCTGGAAGGATTTCTTGGTGGAACTTTACGGTTTGCTGTTGGGGCTCCGACGCGGATGAAAAATTCAATCCTATAGGGTTTCGCCTCGATAGTAACTTGCTGGTCTTTTCTTGCCTCCGAAATGAGAAGGAGGGTGACCGTGGCGCACATTTTTATCGGTTCGAGAACGGCCGGTTTATTTATATACGCTCAATCTTAACACCCAAGGAATAAATGAAGCGTGAAGTCCTAGCGCATCTAACCCCCACTTGGACCCGGCCGGCGCACAGACCAAGAACGCGCAGGACGGGTGACGCGCAGTTTGTTAGCCAGATTTGATACCCATGTCGATTCTCTGGAGCGTCATCGAAAGACTCCTGGACCGCGTTGCACCAGAGCTGCTGATCTTTCGACGCCTGCGGTTCACTGTCCATAAAGCAGCGTTTTTGGAATCAGGGCGCGAAGCGTTTTTCTTGAATGCCACAAACTTATCAAAAGACCGGGAGATTGAGCTCACTCATGTGTGGTTGGCCAGCTCGCCGCCCATAGCGGCGATGCAGCCGGAACGCGCGTTACCGAAACGGCTGAAGCCCGATGAAACGTGGGAAACGTGGATTTACGCTGATGCGGTGCCTTCGCATTTGCATCAATCCGTCGTGAGCCTAGCGAGAGCTCGGCTCTCCACAGGTAAGCAGGTTCGGGCAAAGCCGAACCGGGATGTCCCACCAATTGGCGCTGTGCCGGGCCATTGAGCGCACACCGCCTAGCCGCGGGTGACGCGCCAGACTCTAGGCAGCCACAGTCACTTCGCACATGGACTCTCCACCCTCAAATAGTTCCCTGTCTCCCAACGCGACGCCTGCCGCATGGCGGGCTTTGCCTGCGGGCATCTGGGCCTTGGGATTCGGCTCGCTGTTCATGGACACGTCCTCGGAGCTGATCCACAGCCTGCTCCCGGTATTTATGGTCACTGCCCTGGGTGCGTCGATGGTCACGGTCGGCATCATCGAGGGCGTGGCGGAAGCTACCGCCGCCATCATGAAGGTCTTCTCGGGCGCTCTCAGCGATTACCTCGGCAAGCGCAAGTTTTTGATGGTTCTCGGTTATGCGCTCGCCGCGTTCACCAAACCGATCTTCCCGCTGGCTCCTTCGGTCAGCTGGGTATTCGCGGCACGTTTTGTTGATCGCATTGGTAAAGGTATCCGCGGCGCCCCACGCGACGCGTTGGTGGCCGACCTCACGCCACCGCCAATGCGAGGCGCGGCCTATGGACTTCGCCAAGCGCTCGATTCGGTGGGCGCCTTGACTGGCCCGCTGCTCGCAGTGGCGCTCATGATCTGGTTTGCCAACGACATCAGAACGGTGATGTGGGTTGCGGTGGGGCCGGCCTTCATCGCGGTGGCGTTGCTGCTTGTCTATGTGCGCGAGCCAGGGCGCGCGAATGCGGACCGCCCTAACAGGTCGGCGCTCACCGTTGCCGACGTTAAGCGCCTTCCGTTGCGCTATTGGCTCATCGTGCTGCTGGGAGGCGTTTTTACGCTGGCTCGGTTCAGCGAAGCGTTTCTGGTGTTGCGCGCCCAGGACGTCGGGCTTAAGCTCAGCTACATTCCGGTTATGATGATCGTGATGAACGTCTTTTACGCCGGGGCTGCCTATCCGGCCGGGGCCGCCGCGGACCGCGTTAGCCCCCGCCCTCTGTTGTTCCTCGGGCTGGTTCTGCTCATGGCCGCGGATGTTGCGCTTGCCCTTGCCACATCGCCGCTGGTCGTATTCGCCGGGGCCGCGCTGTGGGGGTTGCATATGGCTTTCACGCAAGGGTTGCTGTCGAAACTCGTGGCGGACAGCGCTCCCTCAGAACTGCTTGGCACGGGTTTCGGGATATTCAACCTCGTGAGTGGCGTGGCCCTGCTGCTGGCGAGTGTTATTGCGGGCTCTCTATGGAGCGCTTTCGGAGCGTCGTCCACGTTTCTGGCCGGTGCAGTCTTCGCGGCGCTGGCGGCCCTTGGGCTGTTGGCTGCCGTGCGGTATCGGAAGCCACCACAACCTACGGGATGACCACATGGAGCACAGTCGGTTGCCTGACAAAAACGTACACCGGACCGTTCAACGACGATGCTCCACATCGCCACGCCCCCGGGTGATGCGCGACGATAGGCGGATGATCAAGAATTAGCAGAGGGGAGAAATCATGATCATCAGGAGCAACCCGATAAACCAATGCCGAGAACCGACAGGATGGCCCGGCAGATTTGTTTTGTGGACAATGAATATTCGGCATTCCAAAGTGACCGACTGGGGATTAAAGCATATCTCGATAGAGAAGCATGACACGATTCTCGACGTGGGCTGCGGTGGCGGGAGGACCGTTCGGAAGCTGGCCGCCCTGGCTACGGAGGGCAAGGTCTATGGCATCGATCATTCCGAGGAAAGTGTGGCCGCAGCCCGGAAGACAAACGAGCAATGGATAAGATTGGGCCGTATCGAAATCCGACAAGGTTCGGTGTCTTACTTGCCGTTCTCCGACGACATGTTCGATCTCGCCACTGCAGTGGAAACACATTTTTACTGGCCTGATTTACCCGCTGACATGCGAGAGGTCTTACGCGTACTGAAACCCGGTGGCAAGCTCATCATCATCGCAGAAATCTACGGAGGGGGGAAACACGTCCGGATTCAAAAGCTCTTGGAAAAGCATACAGAATTGACGAATATGGCGCTCCTGAGTGTTAAGGAGCATAGCGAAGTCTTTTCAAAGGCCGGTTATTCGGATGTTCAGATTATTGAGGAATACGACAAAGGTTGGATTTGTGGCATAGGCAGAAAGCCCTTGTAGTTCGCTGACGGGTAAGAAAGCATTGGCGAAACCATGAATGAGACATTGAGTCGGTCCGCCCAGCACCGGGATGTCGGCGCCTCCGCTCCGCTTTGCTACGCGGAGCGCATGTACCCCGCCGTTGGGCCCGTTTATTTGAGGTATGACGAATGATTTGATGTACGGTGTGCCCCCTCTGCTTGCATAAAGTATATTCTGGATGTATCTTCATTGTAGATACATTCTGGGAGGTGGCCGATGCGTGTTGCAGTTCGTAAATGGGGAAACAGTCTTGCTCTCCGCATACCCAGGTCTTTGGCTTCTGACTCGCGGATAGCTCAGGGCTCGTGGGTTGAAGTGACACTCGAAAACGGCAAGTTGGTTGTCACGCCCTTGACCGTACCCGAGTATTCTTTGAATCAACTGCTCGCCAAAGTTAGGCGGCGCAATTTGCACAGGGAGGTGGATACCGGAAGCGCGACAGGACGTGAGTCATGGTAAATCCCACCGCGTTCGTGCCGGCCCAAGGTGATGCCGTGTGGATTACGTTAAATCCCCAGGCTGGACATGAGCAGGCAGGACGACGGCCTGCGGTGGTCCTTTCCCCGCGCGCTTACAATGGCAAGGTGGGTCTTGCGCTTCTATGCCCAATTACCAGCCAGGTGAAAGGTTACCCCTTCGAAGTCGTTCTCCCTGAAGGTCTGAAAATCTCCGGGGCCGTGCTTTCGGACCAAGTCAAGTGCCTGGACTGGCGCGCGCGCCAAGCAAGCCTGATATGCCGGCTTCCAGGAACCGTGGTTGGTGAAGTGCTCGGAAAACTGGGCGCCCTCCTGCATGCGGAGCAGACCATTTGATGCAAGGGTTTGACACGCTTGTCCACCCCGATCCCGCGAGGCGGGAGGGGTGACGCGCCGAACGTTAGGCTGTTGACAGCAGCGTTGTTGTCCCATCAATCCAGGGGTTTGGCACAGCATGAACGTTATCGTGTTTGGAGCCACAGGAATGGTTGGTGCGGGGGTTCTGACGGAGTGCCTGGAGGATCCGCGAGTCCAATCAGTCCTGGTGGTGGGGCGAAGGCCATGCGGCATTGCCCATCCGAAACTCCGCGAGCTCATCCTCTCAGATTTTTTTGACTACAGCGACGCCAAAACCGACCTGACGGGCCATGATGCCTGCTTCTTTTGCCTGGGGGTGTCCGCGGCTGGGATGACCGAGGCTACGTATCACCGTTTGACCTACGATCTGACCCTCTCGGCGGCCGAGGCTCTGGCCGACCTCAATCCCGGCCTTACCTTTTGTTATGTCTCAGGCGAGGGGACCGACAGTACGGAGCGCGGACGCTTCATGTGGGCACGGGTGAAAGGCAAGACTGAGAATCACCTCCTGCGAATGCCCTTCCATGCCTATATGTTTCGTCCGGGATTCATTCAGCCGCTCAAAGGGGCCCGCTCGAAGACGAAGCTGTACCAGGCATTCTACAGTATACTTGGGCCGATCTTCCCCTTGCTGAAACGGTTATTGCCCAGTCATCTAACTACGACAGTAAACGTCGGTCGTGCCATGATTCAGGTCGCGGCGAGTGGATACTCGAAGCGCGTGCTCGAGAATCCTGACATTAATGTTCTGGCCACTAAAGTGTAACCTGCGTGGACACCCGATTCCGCAATAAAAGTTGGTAAATGTCCCATCCGGGAAGAAGTGGACGGGCGGGTGATGCGCCGGAGGTTTTGCCGACTCTTCTAGGAGGGGGTTCGTCTAATCTACAGCGGGTACTAAGGACGAGGGCTTGAACCGGCCCAGCAGGCAATATGTCCGACGCGCCTGTCGGTCAATTAATAACAACACGGCAAAATATGTCGAGGAGGACATGAAATGAGATTTCTCAGAATTAATTCAGTTGCAGGGGCCTCGCTCGTCGTTTTATTCCTGACTGTGGTTGCCGCAATCGGAGCTCGATGCCAGAGTCCTCAATCTGCACCGGTTCTTCCTCCGAAGATTGTTGAGGATAAAGATGCACCGGAGGGATGGAGCCGCTATGAGTTCACCTATGACGGCGGGGAGGTGCTAAGCGCGATCATGCCGAAAACACCGCCCTTGGAGTTTCTGCCGAGGGAGTCCCCTATTCAATATTCCGTGGAGTTTTCAGGCTTGCTACTCGGAGTAGATGAGCGCCATGTCACGGCCCGTCTGGAAGGCCTTCAATTCATTGTTTATTATTACAGCGGGCTATCTGTTCCGACTGACCAATTCACAAAAACACAGAAGGAGCACTTCGGTGCGCTGACCCTCCAGCGGGTTGGTTTGCTGGAGAAGGGCTTCAGTCCGGTTCAACTAAGAAGCACGTTTAATGGCGGCAAGATGCGGTCCATTCGAGTCAATGACAACGAGGGATTTGAGCAAGATCTTCTTTTTGGGGCTTCCTCATCGCCGTACCATTGTCATGCTCGTGCTGTCTTGGCGGGACGATATACCTACGTCGTTGCGGTCGTAGGGAAAGAGGACCCTAAGGAAGAGCAATATACGCCATTCTTCAATTCGTTCCGACTCGTAAAGAACTGACATTAAACAAGAACGATGGTGCCGGGTCTAAAGAATCAATATGCTGTGAGAAAAAAGGGACAGTCCCTTGGGTGGCCCTTTTCTTATTCGCAACCCACAGCATT
Organism: Terriglobia bacterium; assembly: GCA_020072965.1. Taxonomy (GTDB): domain Bacteria; phylum Acidobacteriota; class Terriglobia; order JAIQFV01; family JAIQFV01; genus JAIQFV01. The sequence goes on from JAIQFY010000062.1 coordinate 8,075, forward strand.
AACCCTATCCATGAGGCCGCAAGTGGTTTTAAATCAAGAAAGGTACCGGTGATCCAGCAAATGTCGGAGAAGATCGAAATCAAGTGGTTGAGCGAACCGGAAGAGCACAACTATTCCGCGGTGCAGTCGTACTTGTCACTGATCTATGATGAGCAGACCGCGACCTCTTATGTGAGTAAATTGAAGCGTGCCTCGATATCAGGGTTCAAAGCCAAAGATATTTTCAGGGCGTCCGGGTTATCCTTGCTCGGGATCAGCAATGCGCATGTCGAAAAAGACCAAAAGAAAATAGAGTCGGGGCGCGAGCTATCGCTTCTCCTTCTGATCAGAGATTCAGCGAGTGGAAAAGTCATTATTGCGGATGGATATCATCGATTGTGCGCGGTCTACTCTTGTGATGAAGACGCTATGATTCCGTGCAAGATCGCGTAGCACGATCGGCTGCTTAGGTGCCTTGAGGGGATTTGAGGTGGGAAACTCAAAGCATTTCGGGCTCTTTGTAAAAAAAGGGACAGTCCCTAGGGACTGTCCCTTTTCCTAAGTAGTGGCGACTTCAGTCGCGATTGGCCGAAGACTGTCCGCCGTACCGATCGCCTGCGGTTAGCTCTTGCCCGCGGCTTTACTCATCTGCCCAAACGCTTCCTTGGCGCGCCTCTCCATTTCCTCTGGAGCGACGTCTTCGATATGCTGACCGAGCGCCCAATGATGGCCGAACGGATCCACCACCTGACCATAGCGATCGCCCCAGAACTGGTTGGCGAGGGGCATGGTCACCGTCGCCCCAGCAGCCACGGCCTGATTGAACAGTTTGTCCACGTTTTCAGAGTAGAGGTTCAGCACTACGCTGCTGCCACCGACCGTCTTCGGAGACTGGCAGCCCATACCCGGGAACTCGTCGTTGAGAAAAAGCTTCGAATCGCCGATCTTGATATCGGCATGCATCACCTTTCCATCCGGGGTGTTATGAACATTCAGAACCTGTGCCCCGAACGCATTTTTGTAAAACTCCAATGCCCTGGTCGCGTCATTCACCACCAGATGCGGGGTAATCGTATGCAATCCCTCGGGAATTGCCTTCACATTTTCTGCCATAGTGTTAACTCTCCTTTCGTATTCTTGAACAATGGGTTAAGACCAGTTCGCTTGCTGACCATTCCAACAACGGATCAGCGGTTACCTCAGCGGACGGCGCGGCACGATGCCGCCCGGTACCATACTCCCCAATCCATCCCTTAATGCGGCTCGCAAGATGATCTCGAAGAATTGGGCACGCTCTTGGTAAGTCCCGACCAAACAACCAGGAACCCGGCCGCCCTACCAAATCGAATCCCCAACAACAGTGAATTTTTTTGTGGGAGAAGGCCCCTTCGCTCTGTGAGAATCCACCGCTTGTTCGTCCCTTCGGTAACGATTCTCCCCTCAGCGCTTTCGCTCTTGGGGCACACCCACGGCCGATCCGTCCACCATTTTGGGGACCGCACAACGGCGGCGTGTCCTACACCGCTCGATTGATCGAGGTTTATACTTAGGCCGCGAATTCTATCCCTTTTCGAGGATCTCCGCAACCGGGCTTTTGAAACTTTTTTAACGGAATTTATCCCGGCAAGGGAAAGAGAGAGTTTCATCAGGGAGCCAGGAAAACAGGAGGTCAAAGACCATCAATCTAAAGAGGATGTAACAATGCCGCGGTGGGCTTGCAATCGACAACCGGTCCCTCATTTTCCTGGCTTCCTAAGCAAAAAATCCGGTCGGAGTTCCAGCTCCTCAGGATCAGGGGCGTTTCAGGGCACTGATTCCGGGCATGACACATGGTCCGGGCCCTTTGCCTCAGTTACACAGCCCTAGCTGACCACAATCAAATCGTGAGTCCCCAGAACGCCCACAATAGGCGAACACATCCCTCCTGACTCAGGCACTTTTCAATCGCCGACGTGGATTTTCAAGTCATACGGATAGGGTCGCCCCTCCCCTCTCTCCACCCAATTCTTCAAGCTCAGAAGGAAGGTGGCCCACTTGGTGCTGCAATGATGCATGAACTCCACCGGTTTCTTCCACTTGGCGTGGCTGAAAAGAATGAATGTCTGGTCCTGTTTATGCTTTAACCGAAAAGCGACCTCCGTTCCAATCCATTCTTTCGGGCCTCCGACGCATTTCCACTTCACTAACTCCTTGGGCTTCATTCCTACGACCTTCATATCAAAGCCTCCCCCCTCGGGGTTGAAGTGAATGGTCCCGCCAAGTTTAGGGTCTCCGGTAGTCCCGGTGATCCACCAGCGGGAAAGGCCCTCCAGGGTGGATAGGGCTTCAAAGACCTTTTGAGGTCTGCTTTGAATTCCAACTCGATGAAGAATATCCGGCATTGTTATTCCCTTTCTCATTTCATTGTGGTTTGAGTCAATGGCCGCGCGAGATGGCCCGGCGGGTTACGTACGCCTCTCGCCGGGGTCGCGCCATGCGGGCGCGCTCCGGCACGAGGATGCGTTTGGAGATCGCATTGAGTGAGAGCGCAAAGGACTGCGCCGGGCCAGTGATGCGCGCCTCTCCGTTCGAGAGGCGCCGCAGAATGGCTCGCGTCGTCGTGTGGGCCAGCGCCTTCAATGTCTGGTTCAGATTCGTGTGCGCCGCAAGAGCCGTCCCTATTATTCAACCTGATGGTTGAATATAATCTGAGCCCACCGGTTTGTCAAGCCGGAAAACACGAGGCGGCCGGTTGAGTCCAACCTTCAACGGCTGAAGCGGCGCGCCTTCATCACAACCACTTACCAGAATGGCTATCGAATCCGGGCAGATTGTGGAACGAGAGGGCCGGGTCTGAAAATTCACCTTGTTGTTTTTCGAGACCCGGCCCTAACATACCGAGCATACGAAATGAAACAACAGGATGTTCGACCGATCCGCATAAGACGCCATGATAAAATGCACCCTAGGACGCAAGTCGGTGATATTGAAAACAGCATCGCAGAAGTGTTCGTCGACTCAACGGCGCATTAGGCGGATCGAAAACAAAAATTCCGCAGAATATGCGGGTCAGTCCATTTAATGTTAGGCCGATCGCAAAAGTATTGATATCGTACATACGTATCTTCATAATGATTCATGGACACCGGCTATCATCTGAGTGGGATCGATTTCATCTGGGATCGGAAGAAAGGGTAATCCAATCTGCGAAAGCAGGGGATTGCCTTTGAAACGGCATGTGAAGTCTTCTTCGATCCCTTCGTTCGTCTGATTGAAACCGAGGTCGTAAGCGGGGAAGTGCGGGAGAGTGTTGTTGGAATGACCAGTGACTGGAGACTTCTGAAAGTGACCTATGTGTTCCGCTCAGAGACGATCCGGCTCATTTCCGCCCGACCGGTCAACTTGGGGGAAAGAAAACAATATGAAGATCAATGAGCTGCGGGGTCGCCTCCGGAAGGATCGGCCCATGACCAGTATTACCATCAGGATGCCCGAGGACGTGATCAAGGAGTTGAAGCGGGTCGCTCCGCTGCTGGGCTTTTCAGGCTACCAGCCTCTAATTCGGGCATACATTGGCCAAGGCCTGCGACGAGATCTGGAAAAGATCGAAAGCCGGCCGAAGCTTCACGATTTAGTCAAGAGTTTGCGCCGTTACGGGGTCACCGAGGAAGTGATTTCCTCAGCGATTGCCGAACTGCGAACGGTCTAACCCGCGCGTGCAGGCGACCGGCGCATAAAACAAGAGCGCGCCAGGCGGGTGACGCGCTGCTCGTTAGGCGGACACGTCGATTGAGAACCAGTTGTCGATCTCTCAAGGAGCACCAGCCATGTCTGCTAAACCACAAACGATTGACGAGTACCTTGCTCCCTTGAGCAATGAGAAGCGAGCTGCCCTTGAGAAGCTTCGAAGGGCCATCCAGTCCGCAGCGCCTAAGGCTGAAGAATGCATCAGCTACAATATCCCAGCCTTTCGTCTTGGAGGAAGGCTGCTTGTGGCCTTTGGTGCGGCATCCAGCCACTGCGCCTTCTACCCTGGTGCTTTCCCCGTGCAAGCCCACAAGGACGAACTCAAGGCCTACGACACCAGTAAGGGGACCATCCGATTTCGAGCGGACAGTCCCCTACCGAGCACACTCGTGCGAAAGCTGGTAAAGACCCGGATCGCGGAGAAAGCGGCCCAACTACGGGGTGCTGCGCACGGCGCCAGGCGCCGCCGCTGAGCCAGACGAGGGGCGCTCAAACTAACTTAGTCGAATCCATCCTCGTCGGAGGTCTTCCATGATCATTGCCCTGGCATCGCCTTGCGTCGCCTCCACGCTTGATGAGGGTTTGGACAAGATCAAGCGTTTGCTGTCCGAAGCTTCGGCCCAAGGCTCGGAGATCGTGTGTTTCCCGGAAGCTTACCTTCCAGGTCTGAGGGGACAGAATTTTGAAGTATTGCCCTTTGACCAGACGCATCAGGAACGGGCACTCCAGGCTGTGGCGCAGTGGGCGCGAACGTACGCGGTGGCTACTATCCTCGGGATGGAAAGGCTCACGGAGGCGGGCCGGCAGATTGCCGCCGTTGTCATTGACGCCCGGGGCCAGATTCAGGGATCCCAAACCAAGAACCAACTAGACCCGACCGAAGATCAGTTCTATGTGCCCGGAACTACCCGGCAACTCTTCGAAGTCAATGGGATCAAGTTTGGAGTGGCGATTTGCCATGAGGGCTGGCGCTACCCCGAGACGGTGCGATGGGCGGCTGTGCGGGGCGCCAAAATCGTCTTTCATCCCCACCACACGGGGAGTGATCAAGAAGGTGTTCTTCTGACCGAGTGGGGCGCCGCCAGCGGGCCATACTACGAAAAAGCGATGATGCTTCGCAGCATGGAGAACACGATCTATTTTGCCAGCGTCAATTATGCTTTGCGCTTCCAGGAATCAGCAACAAGTCTCATCACGCCCTCAGGTCAGTGCCAGGCGTACTTGCCCTATGGGCAGGAAGGCATACTAGTGCAGGGCATCAAAGTCGAGGAAGCAACTGGCTTGCTAGCCACTCGATACGCCCCCGAGCGTTATCAAGAATTCACGTTGGAATGATCGCCCAACACTGCATGCAGCCCGCGCTGCTCCGCTGGCAATTCGCGGCGCCGTTGATGCCGGCCGTTAAGACGCGAGAACAGCAGAAGGGTGTGAGGAAACCATGGATTTCGATACGCAGATAAAGTTAGCGGTCTACGGGCACTTCGCCGAGACGGGGCGAAGGCCATCACCGGATGAGGTAGCCAAGCTTGCCGGTTCCGATGTTGGAAGCGTGCTGGACGCCTATGCGAGACTGCGGGCGCAAAGAGTCCTCGTCCTCGAGGCGGATGGATCGTCAATCCGTATGGCGCCTCCGTTCTCGGGCGTCCCGACCCAGCACGTCGTCATGGTTGGGGGAAAGGAGTACTTCGCTAACTGCGCATGGGACGCGCTTGGGATACCCGCTGCACTCCATCAGCCGGGTGAGGTTCACTCCCGTTGCGGGCAATCGGGCGAGCCACTTCATCTGGAGGTCGACTTTGAGGGACCCGAGCCTAGCGCCTGGCTCTTCCACTGCCTTGTCCCGGCGGCAAAGTGGTGGGACGATATCGTTTTCACCTGAGGCAACATGCTCTTCTTCCGGTCGGAAGAACAGGTTCGCGAATGGTGTACAGCGCGTGGATACTCGATGCGGCCGCTCGTGAGCATGGACCAACTTTGGACGCTTGCAATAACCTGGTATTCAACTCGATTGCAAGAGAATTCCCGGCGACCTAAGCCGGATGAGATGCGCGCCATTTTCGCCGGGCTGGGCCTGGTGGGTGATTTCTGGGATCCCCAATCAGATAGCTTTGAGTAGCTTCGCGTTCCAACAAGCGCATGCTGCGGATGGCGCTATGCGCTGCCGATGATCCGCACGCCGTTGGGTCGACTTAGAACTAATCCGAACATCATTGAAAATGTTACAAAATCGCCCATGATTCAACGTAGGGGCGCATAGCTATGCGCCCCTACCGCGAAGATTTCACACTTACCCCATGTAACTCTAGTTCCAACGTTTGTATTAGGTCACCATGGAAAACCAAACCGAGAGACAACGTGCATCGACTCGGCTGGTTCGTTGGACCGCTCGAGTCTGGAGCATCGCCAGTATGGGGCTATTGTTACTCTTTGTCGTGGGGGAAGGAATAAATCCTACCACGCGAACGGAATGGCTGGGGCTACTGTTCTTTCCGTTCGGGATATGTGTTGGAATGATCCTCGGTTGGTGGAGGGAGGGCCTTGGGGGGAGCATCACGGTCGGAAGCCTGCTGGTGTTTTACCTGATTCACCTCGCCAGCGCCCACACCCTGCCGAAGGGCTGGGCATGGTTGGCCTTTGCAGCCCCGGGATTCCTGTTCCTGCTGTGTTGGTATCGGTCGCGAAAGGCGAGCTCGATAGCGCCCTGACTTGCGGATTTCCTTCTGGTTTCTTTCGGGCGCTTCCTGCTGGGCATCAAGCGGCTAAAGCTGGCGTTTGGTCAAAGATGCTACCGTGCTTCCCTTCCCCAGCTTATCCGGGGCCCCGTTAGGCGCCCGACAACCGAAAGGATTTCTCATTCCCTTGAGCCTGCCATCCCATTACAGCGTGATTTTCTCCTTCAGGAGGTCAACCTCGTGGGTCTACAGCGTCCTGGCGCAGAGCGTGGCCGTGGTCTTGCTCCTTTCGACCGGTTGTCATGTATCCCAAACTAAGCGTCCGCGTCCGATTTCCGAGGGGTCGGTTCAATCACTACGCCTCGAATTGCCCCCGTCGTTAGAGCACGAGCGAAGCGAATACGAAAGCGAGGTGCTAAAAGGACTTGATGAGGTCGCCAATTTTTTTCGCTCTTCGGGCTTCGAATTGCCAAGCCAGAAACTCATCGAGTCAGTCCTCGTGTTTGATAGTTCATCCAAGGGGCGAGAGTACATGGTAAGAGAGTATGGGGCCCCATTGAAAAGCATTCCGGAAACCTTTTCTGGCACAGTAGAAGGAAGAAGACTCCTCCTGGTTTCTCACGAGTCGTACCGGGAGATTTGGCGAAAGCTGTATTCCGAGTGGCCATGGACCGACAAGACGTATCATCAGTTAATAGTCCATGAGCTGGCTCATCGGGCGCATGAGGCGATTTCGATATCGCGGTTTGGGTCGGCAGATGCCATGGGTCCACCATGGTTTTTTGAAGGCCTGGCGGTGGTTTGTGCGGGACAGTTTGAAACCGACCAACCGCCGATGAGCCGTGAGGAAATGGAGAAGCAAGTGGGGCTCGGGCGCACGCCAAAGGCCTCATATCCGCTCTATGGTCGCATTGTCCGTTCCCTCGTTGCTGAGTTCGGGATGAAGACCCTGATTCCCAAAGCGTCGGAACAAGGATTTCCAGAAATATTGTGGTCAAATCAAGTGATGCACAAACCGGGCAAAAAATGAATCCAGGGGAAAACGGGCATCCTACATCGCGTAACAGCCGACCGGTCGCCGGAGAGTATCTTTTCAGTGCCGCTTTACTAGAGAGCGATGAAGCCGGGTCCCGAGATTCAATAGGTTGTTATTTGAGACCGGCCCTGACATATTCGGCACGGTGGCGTGCGCACCGGTTAGGATAGAAAGAAAGGTGTCAGGCTCGGTTCCCCATGCCTTCCAGCCCGGAGGAAAAATACGAATGAAAATTACAGTCCTTAGCCCGCGCTGGAGTACTGTGATTTTCGTTGTGGTCCTGCTTATCGTCCTGGTCTACCTCTTCCCTTTTCGTCTCCTGCTTCGTCCAATGCTCTCCCTAGCCGGACCGAAGCCCGTGCATGTGTACGATGGGTTTGATTCGACTCCGCTTAGCTCTCATTGGATGAAGTTCAAAATGGTGCCGGGCGCCTTTCTCACGCAGTCGCGAGTGGTTCGCGCCGGACAACGCGCCGGAGAGATCACTGAACATGAAGGAGACTTGCATGAGGATGCGACCGATTGTTGTGCGCCCAACGAACGCGACGAGCTGATTGAACGATGGAGATACTTTTCGAATTTCCATCAGCATTATCGTTACTCCTTCAGTCTTTACATGCCGCCGGATTTCCCCGTGGTTCCAACCCGGCTGGTCATCGCCCAATGGACACAGATATGCGAATGGAAAGGTTGTCGACCGGATAATCCCATGGATCCTGAAGGGCCGTTGGCTTTGCAGGAGGTACCTCAAGGCGGTATGGTGGAATGTCGGAGCTTGGCCCCGAATACGGAGATAACGTATCGCTGAAGGAAATCACATGAGGCTTAAGCTCCTTGCTGTTTTGCTGATTCTTCCCGATGATGGGATCGGGCTGTTGTCGAAATCCTCAGACCAAGTGGGCGCCCGAAGTTGCCCTCCTCTAGCTCCGTTAGGAGGTAGGTTATTTTGTCGACAAGGAAGGACTCCAAATGAAATCCGAATGCTCATGTTGATAGAGCGTCGTCGGCAGGCAAGGGCCTCTCCCTGCGCCAACGGCGCTGCGTCTCAAAGCCCAACGTTAGCCGCCTTGCGGCTTACGTTGGGAACTAGGGCCAACCAGGTTCTCACACCCCCGATGGGGTTGTGGCCAGGGTGCGACGTTCACCCAGCGTACGCCGCAAGGCGGCGAACGCCGGGCTCCACTCCTCAGCGCCGTTGGCGCAGCCGCTTCCGCATGCTTCAAGGGCGCTCTGGGGTTGATGGGGACAGACACCTGTTCTCATAGAAATTCGGAAAATGCTTTGAAATAGGTGGCCGTCCCACGTCTGTCCAAATTAGGTTTTAAGAGAAAGGGGTTGAGCCATCACGTATGATTGCTTTGCAGTCTGGTGGATTGCAAATTCTCATGCGGAGGCTCAACCATGAACCGATCTTGCAGCATTTTCAGTCAACTTCTCCAGTTTTTTCCACGCCTGGAGTTTCACATCTCCGAAGTTGCATTCATCACCCTGATTTGCGACATAGTCACCGTGTCCAAATTTGATAGGCATTGTTCCAGCTATCTCCATTTGTCCAATGTCCTCCGTCTGACCCCGCCATGTAAAATTTTCAAGAAACCGAGGGGGGTGGCGTACACATACGCTCATGGTCCCGCCGCGCGGGATGCGATTTCCTTGGGAACTTCGTTTAACTTGTGTTATACAGCCCGACTCTTTGTTGCTGAAACGCCAAAGAACCCCTCCATCCTTTGGATTCATTTCACATGATCCATAGCTAGCAGGCTGGCATCTCCCAGATAATAGAATCGCCAACTGGCGACGTGAGCCCTTTGTCCTTTGCGGATGAGGGCGGGAACGGCGAGCAAGGAAAATAAAAAAAGCTTGCATCTGAGATGGTGTTATAGTTAACTATATCACCATATGAGATGAGACGATCGATCACAGTGATCCCTCGTACATCTCTCATAAAGGTTACTGGAACACATGATGGATAGTGAGTGGAGCGATAGTCAGCCGATTTACCGCCAACTTCGCGACCGCGTCGTCGCGATGATACTGGACGGCGTGCTCAAAGAAGGCGATCCGCTGCCGTCGGTGCGCATTGTCGCGGCCGAATACCGGGTCAATCCGCTCACGGTTCTGAAGGGCTATCAACAACTCGTCGACGAGCAACTTGTCGAGAGTAAGCGAGGTCGCGGCATGTTCATCAATGCGGGCGCGCGCAATCTGCTGCTGCAGGGCGAACGCCAGAAGTTCTTTGCGGAACAATGGCCCCGGGTCTACGCAACCATTCAGCGGCTTGGCCTGACACCGGAAGAACTGCTAGAGGCTAGCGCAAGCCGCCGGTCGAAGTCGAAAGCCAAAGAGGAGGAGACGAAGCCATGACAGTCGTAGAAGCACGCGGCCTCCGCAAGATCTTTGGCACAACCATCGCGCTGGACGGCGTCGATTTGCGGGTCGAAGAGGGCCACATCCTCGGACTCATCGGTCCCAACGGCGCAGGCAAGACCACCGCGCTCAACGCGATTCTCGGCCTCACCCCATATCGGGGACAACTGAACGTGCTCGGACGCGACCCCTGGATCGAGCGCGATCAGCTCATGTGCGATGTCTCGTTCATTGCTGATGTCGCCGTGTTGCCACGCTGGGTGAAGGTTTCGCAGGCGCTCGACTACGTCGCCGGCGTGCATCCGCGATTCGATCGCGCGAAGGCGGAAGGTTTTCTCGCGAAGACCGCCATCCGGCGCGGTAGCAAGGTCCGAGAGTTGTCGAAGGGTATGGTGACCCAGCTGCACCTCGCTCTGGTCATGGCCATTGACGCGAAATTGCTGGTGCTGGACGAGCCGACGCTTGGCCTCGACATCCTCTACCGCAAGCAGTTTTACGATTCGCTACTGAACGACTACTTCGATCGCAGCCGCACCATCGTCGTGACGACCCATCAGGTGGAAGAGGTCCAGCATGTCCTCACCGATTTGATGTTCATCAACCGCGGTCGCATCGTACTCGATTGCAGCATGGAAGAATTCGAGTCGCGCTATCTGGAAATGATGGTGCATCCCGAGCAGGTCGCCGCCGCCCGAGCGCTCAAGCCGATTCACGAGCGCCAGCTCTTCGGTCGCAGCATCCTGCTGTTCGATCGTGTCGATCGTCAGCAACTCGCCCATCTTGGCGACGTGCGCACGCCCAGCATTGCCGACGTGTTCGTTGCCGTGATGGGCAATCAGGACGGTGAGGCACAAGGAGCGGCTCGATGAATATTCCATCAAACCGCGTGCCCGAGTCTCCGCAGGGCCAGCAGGGAATCACGCCTGCGGTCATCTCAGCGACTCGGCCCATGTACTGGTCGGTGCGGCGCGAATTGTGGGAGAACCGTTCGATCTATATCGCGCCGCTGGCCGTCGCCGCCGCCGTGCTGTTCGGCTTCCTGATCAGGATGATTACGTTGCCGCACCGCATGCGCGCCGTGTCGGCGCTCGACCCGGCGAAGCAGCGCGCCGCGATCGAGATGCCGTACGACTTCGCGGCGTTTCTGATCCTCCTGACCGCGTTCATCGTTGGGGTGTTCTACTGTCTCGACGCGCTGCACGGCGAACGTCGCGATCGCAGCATTCTGTTCTGGAAGTCGCTGCCGGTTTCGGATCTCACGACCGTGCTTTCGAAGGCGGGCATTCCGCTCGTGGTTCTGCCGCTGCTCATCTTCGCGGTCATCGTTACCACCCAGATGATCATGATGCTGCTGAGCACCGCAGTCCTCCTGGGGAGCGGCGTGGAAACAGCGACGCCGTGGTCGCAGTTGCCGTTGCTTAGGATGTCGCTGGCGCTGCTCTACGCTCTGACCGCGATTGCACTCTGGCATGCGCCCATCTACGGCTGGCTGCTGCTGGTCTCGGGCTGGGCGCGGCGCACGGCATTTCTATGGGCCGTGTTACCGTTGCTCGCGATCTGTGTGGTCGAGAGGATTGCGTTCCACACTTCGCATTTCGCCTCCCTGCTGAAATATCGCTTGCTGGGCTGGTTTACGCAGGCTTTCGTTTTCCATGCGAAGGGTAGCGTCGCGATGGATCCGCTGACGCAACTCACTCCGGGGAAATTCCTGAGCAGCCCGGGTCTGTGGATCGGGCTGGCAGTCGCCGCGGCATTGCTCGCTGCCGCAGTCCGGCTGCGCCGCTATCGTGAACCGATCTGATTCGGCTGCAGACATGATTCAATCAATCGCGTAAGGAGAAACGAATATGAGCACAGCTGTATGGACTAACCGGTTGGAGCTGAATTCCGTCGCAGACACCACCTTGAAGGCAGCCGCGCGATTTTGGTTCGCGGTGGCCGTGATCGGCCAATTGGTGTTCGCGTTTGCCGTAGCGTCTTTCTATGGTCTTACGGCGCTGCGAGGGGATTTCCACGGGTGGAGTAAATCCATCACTCATGGTTGGGTCCCTGGCGATACCATGGGCAATTTCGCTGTCGCCATGCATCTTGTCTCGGCCGTCGTCACCATGCTCGCCGGAGCGGTTCAGCTCATTCCTCGCGTCCGGGACCGCTTTCCAGCCTTTCATCGCTGGAACGGGCGCATCTACATGTTGACCGCTGTCGCCGTCAGCATGGCCGGTCTTTATATGACTTGGATCCGGGGAAGCGTTGGCGACCTTCCTCAACACCTGGGAAGTAGCCTCATGGCCGTCCTGATCATGCTCTGCGCCGCCATGGCGCTGCGCTATGCGCTTGCCCGGGACTTCAAATCTCATCGCCGGTGGGCGCTTCGCCTGTACCTTGTGGTGAGTGCGTCCTTGTTCATCCGAGCAGGCTTATTTCTCTCGTTTCTCCTCAATCACGGTCCCTTCGGTTTCGATCCGGCTACGTTTCGGGGCCCGTTCCTCACTTTCATAACTTTCGCTCAATACCTGATTCCCCTCGCCGTTCTTGAAATCTACCTGCGCGCGCAAGACCGCCCCGGCGTGCTACGGCGCATGGCGACTGCCGGCATTCTTTTTGTACTGACCCTCGCGATGGGCACTGGAATTGTTGTGGTCACCATGGCCAAATGGGTGCCTCAGGTCAAAGCCGCGTATGACCCCCGTAAATCCATTGCCGAAACTCTCTCCGCCACCATCACGTCCAGCGGCATCGACCAGGCCGCCAGGCAATACCATGAATTGAAGGCCGCCGAACCCGCCACCTACAACTTTGATGAAGACCAACTCAACGGCTTGGGGTACGAACTCATTGGCGCCAGGAAGTTCAAGGAAGCCATCTGCATTTTCCAGCTCAACATCGAAACCTATCCGCAATCCAGCAACGTCTACGACAGCCTAGCGGAGTCTTATATGGACGACGGCAACAAACCCCTGGCCAGCGCCAACTATCAAAAATCTCTCCAGCTAAACCCAAAAAACCGCAATGCGGTCCTGATGCTTCAGAAACTTAATGCCCCCTGATTTGTGCTCCGGCGGTCATATCGTGAACCGATCTGATTCGCAGGAATGCTTGATTCAATCGCTCACATAGGGAGGAACGAATATGAGCACGGCGGAAATGATGGAGCGGATTGCAGAAACGTCGCCGCGTCTCAAGGCGAGGATTGCGGGTGTGTTTTATCTCCTCACCATACTGACCGGGGTATTTGCCCAGATGTTCGTTAGCGGCAGGCTTGTTGTAGACGGTGACGCCGCGGCGACGGCGGCCAATATACTGACGCACAAGAGCTTGTTTCAGTTGGGTTTCACCGTCTATCTCATCGAAATGGCGTGCAATGTCGCCATCACAGCTCTCTTTTATCATCTGCTTAAGCCGGCGGGCAGGAGCGCCTCTTTGCTTGCCGCGTTCTTAGGCCTCGCAGGTTGCGCCATCAAGACCCTTAGCCGCCTCTTTTACATCGCCCCCTTGTTCATCTTGGGAGGCGCGCACTACTTGAGTGTATTCAGCCTGGAACAGTTGCGGGCGCTGGCGCTCCTCTTTCTTAAGATCAATGACCATGGCGCCGGGATCGGCTTGGCATTTTTCGGGTTCTATGCACTCCTGAAAGGCTACCTTATTGTCAGGTCCACCTTCCTGCCCCGGATCCTGGGCGTGTTGTCGATATTTGCAGGCTTGGGTCTGCTGACCTTCCTGTCACCGACGCTCGGATACCGTCTGTTCCCCTACGTTGCAGCCCTCGGCCTCCTCGGGGCAGCACCGCAGATCCTGTGGCTCCTCGTGTTCGGCTTGAACGAACAACGATGGAAGGAACAGGCCAGCGCCGCGGGAGGATTCTAGACCGCCGCTCATATCGAATGGTCTGCTCATCAGGAAGCCACTCAACGTCACGAAAGAAAATGTCATGTTCAACCAGCTTCTTCCCCAGCACATCGATAATACGTATCTCGGCCATAAGCTCGCGCTCTGGCTTTTTGCACTGGTCGTGTCCGTGATGATCACCCAAAGTGTACTTGTCGTCTTCACCGGTTACTCGACAGTGAGAAACGCAGACGGGATTCCACTTGACGTATACACGCCCGCAGCCGCCCAGACCGTCGTGGCTCTTTTCGCGCTCCGTGCGCTCTCGGGTCTGATCATCTCTTTGCTATGTGCACTGGTATTGCTGCGGTATCGCAGCGCGATCCCCTTCAATCACAATCGAAGGAGCGAATTATGAAGTCTACAAAGAGCGTCGGCCGGATTATCGGCATGCTGTTGTTCGTGCAGTTAGCAGGACTTATTGTGCCCTTCGTGTTGTTGCATCCTTTAACAACGGGCTCTCGGGATTTTCTTGCCAATGCGGCGGCGAGCTCTTTTCAGATCAAGGTGGCTGTGTTTCTCTTGTTTGCGAATTGCGCGCTTACAATCGGCATCGCCATCGCGGCATTTCCGGTCTTTCGTCAGTATAGCGAACAGATGGCACTCCTGCTCGTGGCCGTGGGTGTGATCATGTTTTCGTTGCAAGCGGTCGATAATGCCCAAGTGCTGTCGATGCTGTCTTTAAGCCAGCAGTACGCCCGGGCCGGCGGCCCGGATGAGCTTTTCCAAACGCTTGCGGCGGCGGTTGGCTCGACAAGGAGGTGGGCGCATTACTCAGAGCTGCTTGTTATCGATTGTTGGATCTTCGTGCTCTACACCTTGCTGTACCGCTTCGCCCCGGTGCCGCGCGCCTTGGCCGCCTTTGGACTGATCACGGTCATGCTTCACTTCACAGGGATCACGTTACCTTTGTTCCTGGGTTATCGCAGCGTGACGTTGATGGGCGCGACCATGGCGCTGAGCCACATTGCTCTAGCATTGTGGCTGATGGCCAAGGGATTCGAAGAACGGCTCCCAAGCCCGGTGCCGGGCTAAGCTTCAAAAAAGCCGGCAACGGTTTCGCAATCTTCCTCTCGCCCGAACGCGCCATCTAGGAGCACGTATGACTCGCACAACAAACGCACGACTTGCCGGCTTCATGTTTCTTTTCTACATCGCGACCGGCATCGCCAGCATGATCCTGTTTGGACACGCAACCAGTGGCGCCAAGGAGACCGCCGCGAAGCTCGCGAGCATCGCGACGCACGCACCGCTCGTGCGCTTGACTGCCGTGCTCGCCCTGCTCGCGTTCTTCGACGCTGTGGTGTTGGCCGTGGCGCTATACGCGCTCACGCGCGACACCGACCCCGACCTCGCGGTGCTGGCTCTGTGCTGTCGCGTCGGCGAGGGCGTGATCTGCGCCTTTTCCGCCGTAAGCACGCTGGGACTGCTGTCGGTCGCGGCGGCGAGCACAGCGGTGGCTGCACCGGACACGGCGGCAGCGCACGCGCTTGGTGCCTTGTTGCTGCAACAGGATAGTTTGGGCGCCCCCATCGCCGCGATCTGCTTCGCCGTGGGTAGCACGCTCTACTCCTACCTCTTTCTGCGTGCCCGAAGCATCCCCGTCCCGCTGGCCTGGATGGGGGTACTCGCCTCGATCCTGCTCGTGGTCGTCCTTCCCATGCAGCTCGCGGGATTCATCGGAGGCCCGGTGACCACTTACATTTGGTTACCCATGCTCGTCTTCGAAGTGACGCTTGGGCTGTGGCTGCTCCTCAAAGGCGTCGCCGCGCAACCGACTGCAACTTAACTTGGGCGTTAGGCCGCTTGCGTTTTTAAGTACATTGTGCGCCATTATAAAAAACCCTAAGGAGCAAATCGTATGGAAACGAATGTGAGTCCCCTCAAAAAGACTGCAAGATTTGCTGGCCTGCTGTATCTCATTTGGATAATAACGGGCGTCTATGGCATGTTCTATGTGCCATCAAAGATTATGGTCCGGGGAAATGCCGTTGCCACCGCTAATAACATCCTTGCTCATGAATTCTTGTTTCGAACGTCCATCATTAATGATCTTTTCAGCAACATCATTTGGGTGTTTTTGGTATTGGTTCTGTATCGATTGTTTAAACAGGTAAACGAGCGTCAGGTCAAACTCTTGGTTGCATTTGTGATTGTGCAAATTCCAACCGTTTTTATTATGGAGGCATTCAATATTACTTCCCTTATGATTCTTAAGGGCGAAATATTGAAAACTTTCGAACTTACTCAGAGACAAGATTTGGCAATGCTTTTTCTTAAAATCAACGATTACGGCGTCTTGACATTAGAAATATTCTGGGGCCTTTGGCTTTTCCCCCTGGCGATCCTGGTTTACAGGTCGCGCTTCCTACCCCGTTTCCTGGGAGTGTGGCTGACCATCAACGGCTTCGCCTGTCTGGCCATGAGCCTTACAGGCTTACTGGTGCCGCAATACCACGATATGGTCTATCGCATCGCCGTCCCCGCTCTCTTCGGAGAGATGGCGCTGATGCTGTGGCTCCTGATCATGGGCGCAAAGCCGCAGCCGTTGACCGCCGCAGCCCCATGATAGTAAATCCTGAGAACAATCCACATGAAAGCGGTTGTATATCGTAACTCCGGTTCGCCGATGTTCTCAAGTGTGAAGAGATTGAAAAGGCGACCGCTCGGGACGATGAAGTCTTGATAAAAGTCCGCGCGGCTTCCGTGAATCCACTTGACTGGCACTACATGAGAAGCACACCGAACATCGTTCGCATGGAGGCCGGAAGGGTAACACCGGTCATCGACAAGTGTTACAGGTTGAGTGAGATCCCTGCGGCCATCCGGTATCTGGAAGAAGGGCACGCCCGGGGAAAAGTAGTAATTTCTTTGGAACATAACAAGAAACAATGAAGCGAATGGAGGACAACATGATGAAGATTTTGAGGCATTGCATCCTTCTTGCCGTTGCGGGCTGCCTGCTCCTGGCGCAGCCCTTGATGGCCGAAGAAGGAATCGAAGGCAATCTTGTCAATGTCAAATGGCTTGAGAAAAATCTTAAGAACCCCGATGTTCTGATACTCGACGCGTCACCTCAGAGCTACGCGGCACAACACATTCCCGGCGCTGTAAGCGCCAACATATACCAGCTATTCAGCTATGGTGTCGGGGGAGCGCCGATCCCGGAGACGGAACAGCTCTTCCAGTCCTGGGGAGTCAGTTCCGGGAAAAGAATAGTCATGTACGATCCGGGCGGCACCATGCTCGCCACCAGGCTCTTTTTCGACCTCTACTATCATGGCTTCCCAGCAAAGAACCTTTTCATTCTGGACGGCGGGTTGTTCAAGTGGCAAAAGGAAGGTTTGCCGGTAACGAAGGACCCTACCCCTGCCCCGAAGAACGGCACTTTCAAAATCGAGAAGCTAAACGAAGATGTGGAAGTCGAACTGCCGGAATTCCTTACTGGATCCGGGGACACGGCCAAACATGCTTTAGTGGAAGCACTTGAGCCCGGATGGCATTTTGGAGAAATCCATCCCTTCAACAAGGCCGGCCATATCCCGAATGGCATCTTGGCGCCCAGCGCAGACTTCTACAATCCGGACAGGACCTTCAAGTCGCCTGAAGAAATAAGGACAATGCTCGCCTATCTGGGCATCAGGCCTGAACAGCAGATCTACACCTATTGCGGAGGCGGAGTAGCGGCCAGCGTGCCGTTTTTCGCCGCTAAGTTCATAGCGAATTATCCCAGAGTGAAACTTTTCCCGGCGTCCGAGATGGGATGGGTGTCCGATGAAAGGGACCTCCCTTATTGGACATTCGACGCCCCGTTCCTGATGCGGGAAACGAGCTGGTTGCAGTTCTGGGGCGGCCGGATGCTAAGGATGTACGTGGCTCCACACATCAGCATTGTGGATGTGCGGCCCGCAGCCGCATTCCAACAGGGACATGTGCCCTTTGCGCTCAACATCCCCGCAGATGTGTTCAAGAGTAATGCCGCCAATCCCGGCAAGCTGGTTGAAATTTTGGGGCCGGCCGGCGTCCGTGCGTCTGACGAAGCAGTTGTGATTTCAGGCGCAGGGTTGACCAAAGACTCGGCCCTGGCGTTTGTAATGCTGGAAAAACTGGGACAGAAAAAAGTATCTGTCTTCATGGACTCCCTGGACAAAGTTGCACAGCCTGGTTACTCCCTGACAAAGGATGCAACCGTAGTTGGTCCCCAAAAGGGCCCTCAAGACTTATCCATACCTCCCACGACTTATCCCGGGAATGTCCGCAAGGACGTGCTCATTGTGGACCCGAAGAGCACCCGGGGAGTTTATCCCAAGGTATTTATTGCTTCGGGCAAGGATGTACCTGCAAAAGCTCAGGACGGCGTAGTTGTTCACGTCCCGTACACTGATCTTCTGAATGCCGACGGCACGCCCAAGGCCGCGAAAGATATCTGGAACATCCTGGCCAAGGCGGGAGTCCCGAGATATGCGGAGCTGGTTTGCTTCTCCGATGATCCCGGTGAAGCCGCAGCCAACTATTTTATCCTCAAACTGATGGGCTACCCTGATATAAAGGTGTTGGTGATTTAACAGTTATCAACACTCTTGCCCCCATTAGCTGATAGCGAGTGGCGAGGTGGATGAACGACTTAGGGGTTGGCGAATCCGGTAAGATGCGCGCTGAGACTGGTTCTAAAAAAGGGGATGTCAAGAGATAACACCTCTTCTTGCGACAGGAAAGAAGAACTTCCCTGACAACCAGCCCCCTCCCCCACCTAGTTGGAAAGGTTTTTTCTGAGCCGACAGTTCCGCAGCTTCATAGTCAGATCTGGACATAATCACACCACCGGCATGTTGTAAGGGGTGAGCTTGCTTCGCGGCTCAAGCAGGTACTGCGCTCCAGATCGCCGGGTTTGCCGTCGATACAACAGACGCCTTGGTGGGGTAATGACGAACTCGCCGAAAGGCTCGAGTCGGAATGCCAGATGGTGCGGATTGTCATGAGTCCTTTCGATGCGGTGGTGGATAGACTGCTCCGGGATGAACTGACCGTGGTAGCCCACTAGCCACAAATGCAATTTCGCTCCCTCTATTTTGGGAGACCCTACAATATTCGCACACCCTAATTCGTTTACATCCTTAGATGAAGGACGCAGCGAGCCCAGAGCGGATGAGCCTCGAAAAGGACCGACGGATCTCCGAAGTGGTCAAGCGGGAGCAGTCCCGGCTGCGCAACTTCATTCGCCGGCGCGTTCCCGACCCGCGCGACGTTGAGGACATTCTGCAGGACGTCTTCTCCGAGCTGGTGGAAGCGAACAGCCTGCTGATGCCGATCGAGCACGTCACCGGCTGGCTCTTCCGCGTCGCGCGCAACCGCATCACTGATCTCTTCCGCAAGAAGAAACCGGAGAGTTTCAGCGATGCCGGCGCGGCTGACGACGAAGAGTTACTGCAGTTGGAAGACCTGCTACCTTCGCCCGATGCCGGACCGGAGGCGCTGTATGCCCGCAACGTGCTCCTCGATGAACTCGAGCTGGCGGTCGATGAGCTACCGGAGGAGCAGCGCGAGGTGTTTGTGGCACACGAGCTGGAAGGACGCAGCTTCAAGGAGATGGCGGCCCAGACCGGCGTGAGCGTAAATACGCTACTCTCGCGCAAACGCTATGCGGTGCTGCATCTGCGCGAGCGATTGCAAAGCATTTACGACGAATTTACGAAAGCGTGAGGGACTGAACATGAGACCGAAATTAAAAAGACTGATTTTCATTGCTCCGCTAGCGATCCTGGGGATGCTGCTATTTATCGCTATCGGCGGCGAACTAGTACTGCATCTCTGGAATTGGCTGCTGCCGCAGCTTTTCGGATGGCGCCAGATCACCTTCCGGCAAGCACTGGGGATCCTGGTGCTGTGCCGCATCCTCTTCGGGGGACTTGGATTACACGGTTCCGGTCGCTCCAATGTCCGCCGTCGCATGGAAGAGCGCTGGGAGCGCATGACCCCTGAGGAGCGGGAACGACTCCGCCAAAGCTGGCGCGGACGTTGGGGCTTCTGCCCACCCACCAGCGAGAGCAAGGAGCCATGAAGCCAACGGGCCTCGGAAGCTGTCCAAATCAGGGATCGCTGAGGCTCTCCGGTATCTGGCAGGAGGATACGCTCGGGGAGAAGTAGTAATAACTCTGGAAACATAACAACAGAACCTGACAACCTGCTGCCTCCGACCTCAAGGAAGGAGACGAAATGACAATCAGCACTATCGACGAGTCACAACGCACGGCTGCAAGGATCGCAGGACTTGCTTGCCTGATCTCGTTCATCACAGTGGTTGCGGTCAATTTCGGCATCTTCGCCCGCCTTATCATCGGCGGTAATCCGGCAGAAACCGCTCGGAATATCCTGGCGCATGAAACACTATTCCGGATCGGCGTCGCGGGCGACATGGTTTACTGCGTTGGCGTTGTCGTACTGCTGACAGCGCTTTATGTGATCCTCAAGCCGGTCAGCCAGACCCTTGCCTTGCTCGCGGCATTCGGCAGGCTGATCCATGCGCTCACGTGGCTCCTGGCGACGCTTAATCTCTTTACCGCTCTGCGTCTCTTGAGTGACGCTGATTACTCGCGTGTGTTCGGGCCAGAGCAATTGTCGGCCTTGGCGCGGCTGTACCTCAGAGGTTTCGACGCGTACTACGTTGGCTTGCTGTTTTGGGGATTGGGAGCCACAGTGGGCAGCTATTTGTGGTTCAAGTCGAACTACATCCCCAGAGCACTGGCTGCCTTTGGTGTGATCTCCAGTGCATGGTGTGCCGCCTGCACTTTCGTTTTTTACATCTTCCCCCACTTCCCCAAAGTAGTGAACCTGTGGTGGTTCGACTCGCCCATGGCTATCTTCGAACTAGCGCTGAGTTTTTGGCTTCTATTTAAGGGAATACGAATACCGCACGTCGAGTAACGGTCCCTGCGTCAACCGCGAAACAAGGAGAGAGAGAGGACATGAATTCAACCAAAAAGGCAGCAAGAGTCGCAGGATTAGTGTATGTGTTAATGTCAATACCCGGTGGCTTTAGCCTTCTGTATATTCCCTCCGTTCTTCTTGTGCCTGGAGATGCCACGGCGACGGTCAACAAGATTCAGACTTCTAAACTCCAGCGACGTGGCGGAACCGTCACTTTGCGTGTGGCTGATTGTAATGGGCGTTAATATTCCGAAGTGGGAAACGCAACCAAGCGTAGGACGCGCTAGTAGAGGGTAACCGGACCGTCGCCTAAGAACCTCCTCAAAGGAAATATCCATATGAAAGCAATCGTCTATTACAACTACGGTTCGCCCGATGTTCTCAAGTGTGAAGAGATTGAAAAGCCGACCGCTGAGGACAATGAAGTCTTGATAAAAGTTCGCGCGGCTTCCCTCAATGCACTTGACTGGCGCTTAATGAGAGGCGGGCCGTACATCGTTCGCATGCTGTTCGGACTGCGCAAACCAAAGACCACACAACCCGGCCGACCCGGCCGAGATGTGGCTGGACAGGTTGAAGCGGTTGGCAGGAACGTAACCCGGTTCAAACCCGGCGACGAGGTGTTCGGCGTGTGCCCCGGGGCGTTTGCCGAGTATGCGTGTGCTCTTGAGGATAAATTGGCGCTGAAGCCGGCCAACATAACATTTGAGGACGCAGCAGCCGTACCCGTGGCGGCCATCACTGCCCTTCAGGGTCTTCGTGACAAGGGACGGATCCAGCCGGGCCACAAGGTTCTGGTTGATGGCGCGTCTGGGGGCGTGGGTACATTTGCGGTCCAGATTGCCAAATCGTTCGGCGCTGAAGTCACTGCCGTATGCAGCACGAGGAATGTGGACACGGCGCAATCGATTGGTGCAGACCATGTCATTGATTATACTCGAGACGATTTCACGAAGAGTGGGCAGCGTTACAATCTGATTATCGCTGCAAACGCCTATCATTCGATTTTCGATTGCAGACGTGCGTTGAGTCAGGACGGGATTTATGTCATGGCCGGAGGCGGTTGGGCTCAAATTCTCCAAGCTGTGTTACTGGGACCATT
>JAIQFY010000063.1 GCA_020072965.1 Terriglobia bacterium
TCGATTTACCTCCAGTCGCTGCGGATCCGAGGTTCCAAATTAATCACACCAGCCGCTTGAACTGGCGGCGGAGGTTTCTGTGGAAAATTAGTGCTCCCGCTGTGAATTTCTCACTTGACTTCTTACCTCAGAAACCTCCCAGGTCCGACTTCGTGGACTCGACCAGAGCTGCCGCCGCGTCGACGGTAATCGTCTCGGCCAAAGCAGCGGGTTTCAGTTGGACATCAAGGTGAACCTTCGCCCCGACGTTCACATCCACTGATTTCTGAACTACGGTCGCAAATCCCTTCAACTCCACTCTGACCTCATACGTGCCCGGCGGAAGAAGAGTGATTGCGAATTCCCCCGTGTCGCTCGACACCGTGCTTCTTGAAAATCCGGTGCCCAGGTTATGGGCCGTGATGGTGGCACCCGGCACGACAGCACTGGAAGTGTCGGTGATCCGGCCATTAATATCACCCGTGGACTGCTGGGCATACGCAGGGGCAGCCAGACTCAAGGCGAATCCTGCCACAAACAGTACGATCAGTACTGCTTGAAAGACCTTCGTAAACTGACGCTTCATAGCTCCTCCGTTGTAATTTTTGTTTGAACGCAAATCATCAAGGTTGCACCAGCTACGGGTAGTGAGCATGAACCTTAGAAGTCTTCTGAGTGTCTGAGCTTCTTTGCAAAACGGAATGGCCGTAGGCTGAAGGTCGCTTATTACCTGACCTGAAGAAAAACCCTTAAACTCAAAGGAAAGAAGAGAATAGTGGTGACAAAGCCCCTCTCCAGGCTTCGTCTCTCTTCATGTTCTGAATGTTCTGAGAATGGAACGCCATAATGCTAGCAACGGAGTTACCAATAAAACAAAAAAAACAAGACAGCATCCATTATCTGTCTATGTCATTGAATCTTATTAATATAATGTGGTCTGATGCAGTGAATTCAGAGACTTTCCAGGCTTTGCAGACCTTAATAATCCCAAAACTTGTAGCCCAGTATTTCAGAAATGAAATTCCGCGCTATTTTAGGACCCGCTTGGAGTGCGCAAGCTTGCTTGGACTTCACAAACCGAAGTTTGCATCGCGCCCAGCCTATAGACTTCGGAAGCCCGTTGGAGGGGGTCTCAAGGGAATCGTTTGGATTGGATATTTACGGATGTGGGATCGGGGAGTTTGGTCCGCGACCCCCGACGTCCCAAAGTTCAAAAAAGGCCCGACCCTGCGATCATCACACACGGGGAAGAGCCAGTAGAGACCTCCTAGTAGTGGACAAGGGAGGTTATTTCGATGCCGTCTAATTTCTTTCGACCGCCGAGGAAATCGAGCTCAATAACAAAAGCTGCACCCACCAGTTCACCTTGAAGTTTGCGGATAAGACGGGCGACTGCGGCGGCCGTTCCACCCGTCGCCAATACGTCATCCAGCAGCAGGACGCGTTGTCCCGGGGTGATGGCATCCTTGTGGATTTCCAAAGAATCGGTCCCATATTCCAAGTCATAAGTGACGCTTTCGGTTTCTGCCGGAAGCTTATGGGGTTTCCTCACAGGAACAAACCCCGCCCCCAGGGCGAACGCCACGGTTGGGGCAAAAATGAATCCGCGTGCTTCGATTCCGCACACGAGATCAATCTCCTGATCCCGGAATATTTCTGTCAGGCCGTCAATGACACGCCGAAAACCCTGGGCGTCTTTCAGCAAAGTCGTTATATCGTAAAAGAGAATCCCCTTCTTGGGAAAATCGGGAACCTCGCGAATGAGTTTCTTCACCGTCTCCATCAGCCGCCTACCCTCCCTCGATATTAAACAGCGTGTAATCCGGGTCCACCGGAGCGGCACTCTCGTCCAGGTGTGTGACTCGGGCCATCCCGGGACCTTGCAAAAGCTTTTCCTTGAGCCGCTCGAGTTGTGCGAAGTCCCCGATGGCGTAAACCTCCACATCGCCATCAGGAAGGTTCATCACATATCCTCTCAACTGGAGTTGTCCTGCCGAATGATAAACAAAATATCGGTATCCGACGCCCTGGACACGGCCGGAGATTCGAAAACGCCGGGCTGTGGTTTTATGCGGGGTGCCCATGAAAATCGCTTTCAAGAGGGAAACCAAGTGACCAGGATGACGACTCCAGGGTCATCAAGAAACCTCCCTGCCGGGCGCGCATCAAGCCGCCGTCTTGTCACTCCGGAACGGGCAATCTCAGGGGAGCTGGGATGAATACCTCAACCCGGATGCAGCAACGCCCGCGACCAGCGAACTTATGATTTTGGTCCCGGCTCGCTGGGAGACGAGAGGACTCGATCGATCTTTCCCGCCATCCTCTGGAGAATATTCCCGGATCCTCACCTTCGGAATTCAGTTTAAATCTTAAGGGACGAGAGGCGCTTGAACCACCGGCGCTTGTCTGACTTGATTTCTTCGGTGAGCTCCTGTTGCCAGGTGGACAGGGACTTCAACGCCGGAAAGTCGGTCCGATCCAGATGCAATGGGGTAATCGAGATCGAACCGGCCTCGATGGCGGCAAAGTCGGATCCCGCATCTCCGTGGTTGACTGCAGGCGGATCCTGCAACCAGAAGTATTTCCCACCGCGAGGATCCTTGCCTTCCTGTAAAACATTCTTGTTGCGTTTCTTCCCCTGCCGTGTGAACTCAACCGTACCTGTCCAGTTGAGCGGGACATTCACATTAAGGAGGACGTCTTCGGGAAGCCCCTTTTCGAGAACCCTCCCCGCGAGCTTTGCGGCAAATTCGGCGCCGGGCTTGAAATTCAGGTCGCTTCGTCCCGCCAAAGAAACCGCAATCGAAGGGATCCCGTTGAAGGTCCCTTCCAGGGCCCCGGCGACCGTCCCGGAATAAGAGATATCGTCGCCCAGGTTGGGTCCCTTGTTGATCCCGGAGATTATGAGATGGGGAGGGGTCTCCAAAATAGTACGCAGGGCCAGAATGATGCAGTCCGCCGGCGTTCCCTCCACGGTGTATTCATTGTCGCAGAGGGAGGTGTACCGCAACGGGGAGAGTAACGTGATGGACTGAGAAACCGCACTCATTTCGCGGTCAGGGGCGACGACGATGACATCGCCGATCGACGCCACCGCATCTCGCAGGGCCCTCAATCCCTCAGAATGAAAGCCGTCATCATTGGTGAGCAGAATTCTTGCCAACTTGATTATTGATCCTCAGGCTTGAAAATTGTTCCGGCCGCAAGAGGAGGGAAAAAATCTTCTCTTCATTCGCCGGGGAGCACGGCAGGCGGGGGTGGCTGATGTCAGATCTTCTGCGGCCTTGATTCTTTTTCGAGCTCGCTGGAAACTGGGCGTCCGGTGGGGGCAATCCTTACTAACGAAATGGTCGGGGCGATCCGATTTGAACGGACGACCACTCGCACCCCAAGCGAGTGCGCTACCAGGCTGCGCCACGCCCCGACATGTCCATTTTACTCAAATTTTCTTTCCACCCCTTCGCACAAAACATGGTCGGGGCGAATGGATTTGAACCATCGGCCTCTCGGTCCCGAACCGAGCGCTCTACCAGGCTGAGCCACGCCCCGGATTACACGACCTCCCAGTGCGGGTCAAGGGTCCCACGGACAAACGCTTGACCCAGGGAGCGACCCGCGAATCTATCACCTTTTATTTAACAATGTCAAGATTGACTCCAGCTCCGTTTTCACCTTTTGCAGCATGTGTTCCCCTTCGTTGGAACGGAACAGGGGCAGCGTCTTTCCGTGAGTGGGCGAGCCGGGTTCGTCCCCTGCGTCCTTACTCCCGTTGTGTCGCGCCATCCTTTTCCGGGCGCCCTCGATCGTGAATCCTTCCTCGTATAAAAGCCGCTTTATCTCCAGGACCCTTTCCACATCCTTCTTCCGGTAGACGCGCCATCCTCCGCGATTTTTTTCAGGAGTGAGCGTCTTGAACTCCGATTCCCAAAATCTAAGGACGTAGGGTTCCACCCCCACCAGTTTGGCCACTTCGCTGATCCGGAAGAAAAGCTTTTCGGGAATGTTTTTTGAAAGTTTCTTCATACCCTGAGAAAAGATGCGGTGAGCCTCTGAATTGAGTCAATGCCCGGGATTGAACTTCCAGCTACTTCGAAACAAAACCTCTTCAATTGAAAATTTTACCACCCTGACAACGGATTCAAAAGGTGAAAAAAGAAGTAGTCGTAACGACTTAAGTCGTTACTACTTTTTCATCCGTTGCTTGATGCGAATCGGGGTCCCCAGAAAACCAAAGCGTTCACGGAACCGGTTGATAAGAAACCGTTCAAATGAGAAATGAAACTTGCTTGCCCGGTTCGTGAAGAGCACGAAGGTCGGAGGTGCGACACTGGTTTGAGTGGCGTACAGGATCTTCGACCGGGAAGAGACGGGAACCGTCGCCCGGCTGAAGTCGATGGAATTCACGAACCGGTTCAACTCAGCCGTGGGGATCCGCCGCTCGCGTTCTCCGGCCATGCTCTTCACGCATTTCAGGAGGTTGGTGACGCGCTGTCCGGTGAGCGCTGAGATAAAAAGGATAGGCGCATAGTCCAGGTATTTCGCTCTCCGACGCACCTTCTCCTCAAACAGGAGGGTTGAATCGGAGGTCTTCTTGAACAGGTCCCATTTATTCACCGCCAGGATGACGGACCTCCCGGCCTCGTGGGCGTAACCCGCGATAGTGGCATCGAGTGCGGTGACCCCTTCCACCGCATCGATGAGTAACACAGCGACGTCGGCCAGTTCCAAGTGTTTTCGCGCCAGCACGACGCTCAGCCTCTCCGCGAGGAGTTTGGTCTTTCCTTTGTGCCGAATGCCTGCCGTATCGATGATTCGGAAGCGGGCGCCCTCACGCTCGATGACCGCATCGACGCTGTCCCGGGTCGTCCCGGCAAGCGGGGTCACAATAGAGCGCTCTTTGCCACAGAGCGTGTTCAACAGGGTGGACTTGCCCACATTGGGACGTCCGATGATGGCGACCCGGATTTCGCCGGGACGTCGTCGAAGAAGCCTTCCCTCGTTGACACCTTCCTGATCTTCTTCCTGATCTTCGTCTTCCCCGGAAGGTCCGACGGGAACACCTCGAACCCTTGATTGCTTAAATTCGGCACGCGAGAAGAGGGCATCGAGCATCTCCGCAATATTCAGGTTGTGCTCTGCCGAAACAAAAAAGACCGGCTCGATACCCAACCGATGGAATTCGCCGGCTTCTCCAACCTGTCGGGGTGAATCGACCTTGTTGACGACGAGTGCCAGCGGCTTCCCGGTGCGGCGCAGGAGGCGGGCGAGTTCCTCATCCAGTGAAACCAAACCATCGCGTGAATTGACCACCAGGAGGATTTGTGCGGCATCTCTGATAGCGATTTGGGCCTGCTTCAGGATGTTCTGAGCCATGAGATCTTCTTCGTACGGGATGATACCGCCGGTATCCACCACCTCGGCATGGATGCCCTGCCACTCGCACTCGCCATAGATTCGATCGCGCGTGATCCCGGGTTCATCCGTGACAATGGCACGCCGCTGACCGACCATGCGGTTGAACAGCGTGGATTTACCGACATTCGGCCGTCCAACGATCACAATGAGTGGAAGTTTGGGCATCTAATTTGAGTCCAAAGTCCAAAGTCCAAGGTCCAAAGTCCAAAGTCCAAAGTTCAAAGTTCAAAGTTCAAAGTTCAAAGTTCAAAGTTCAAAGTTCAAAGTTCAAAGTTCAAAGTCCAAAGTTCAAAGTCCAAAGTTCAAAGTTCAAAGTCCAAAGTTCAAAGTCCAAAATTTAAAGTTCAAAGTCCAAAGTTTAAAGTTCAAAGTCTACGATTCCCCTTTTTTCGGGTTTGACTTCCGGCTTCCTGCTTCCGGCCTCCGGCTTCTGGTTGTTTCCTCTGGCCACTGGCAACTGCTCTCCTGATACCCGACACCTGATACCCGACACCTTTCGCTCGGCGGCTTTGAACTTATTCGCCGGCGCCTGATCTGTCAAGGTGAGCTTTTCCGCCCGAAGGAGATGACCGATTGACTTGCTCCCTGGGTTCGCTATAGTCTGGTGTGTTCCTTTTGCCGATGGAAGGCGATGATCGACCAACTCTCCCTCTTTGGACCTCGTGGAAAGATTTCCACACTCCATCCCCAGTTTGAATTCCGCCCGGGACAACTTCAAATGGCGGAAGCCGTTTCGAATGCCATAGAACACCAACGCCATCTGATCGTTGAAGCTGGAACGGGCACGGGAAAGACGCTGGCGTATCTCATTCCCGCCGTTCAAAGTGGAAAGCGGGTGGTGATTTCCACGGGCACCAAGAACCTCCAGGAACAGCTTTTCTTCAAGGATATTCCCTTTGTGGAGAAACTCTTTCCCGGGGTGTTCAAGGCCTGTCTTGTCAAAGGGCGCGCGAACTACCTTTGCCTCAAGAAATTCACCGAGGCTCAATCGCAGCCGGTATTCGAGTCCATGGAGGAGGTAGAAGCCTTCCGCGACATTGAGGGGTGGGCAAAGACAACTGAGACGGGCGACCGCGCGGAAATCGAGGATTTTCCGGAGGACTCCGCGCTGTGGTCCCGTCTGGATGCCCGCGCCGAAGATTGCCTGGGGCAGAAATGCTCGGATTACGAGCGTTGTTTCGTAGTGCGCATGCGGGAGCGCGCTCGGGAGTCTGATCTCATCATCGCCAATCATCATCTCGTCTTCGCCGATGTGGCGGTTCGGGAGAACGACTTTGGCGCCGTCCTTCCGGAGTATGAAGTCCTCGTCCTGGATGAAGCGCACGCCATCGAGAATATTGCCACCCAGTACTTCGGGATTCAGGTTTCCAACTACCGCTTGGATGAACTGATCCGCGACACGAGGGCCGCCCTCAAGACGCATGAGATTCGAAGCGAGGAAATCAGCGAGGCCCTCAACCAGCTGGCGGTTCGGAGCACGGGATTTTTTGGAGTGTTGGCACGGCCTGAAGGGCGATATGATTTGCTTTCGATGCTCCCGCGTCTTGACCAATGGGAGGAAATCTTCCAATCGCTAACTTCTTCAATGCAGGCCCTTGAAAATCGCCTGGATAAACTCCCCGATAAACCGGAGGTTTTCTTCGGGCTAACTCGTCGATGCCGGACGATATCCGTCGACCTGGAGTTTCTGGTCCGGCACGACTCTCGCGAACATGTTTACTGGCTGGAGTGCCGCGGGGGCGGCCGTCGTCGCCCCCATCCAGGTCAGGACCGGCCGGCCCGTGTCGGCATCTTTCTTCAAGCTTCCCCGATTCACGTCGCCGGCCTGCTGAAGGAGAAACTATTCGACCGGGTGGACACCGCTATTTTGACGTCGGCGACACTCTCGGTGGATGGGAGGTTTGATTTTATTCGATCCCGCCTGGGGCTGGCGGAGACCGGTGATCCGACCCGGGTCCGGGAGGTGCTGTGCGCCTCTCATTTCAATCACGAACAACAGGCCATCCTCTTTGTCCCCACCGACCTCCCGGAAGCAGGTTCAGTTCACTATACCTCGCGCTCCGTTGAATTGATCGCCCGCCTTCTCGAACTGACCCAGGGTCATGCCTTCATCCTGTTTACCTCCAACCGTCAAATGGAGAGGTCCTTCCGCGAACTAAAAAGGCATGTGGATTATCCCGTGTTTGTCCAGGGAGAGACGGGGAGGACGGCCCTGCTGAACAAGTTCCGAAAGACGCGACATGCCGTCCTTTGTGCCACGGCAAGCTTTTGGCACGGCGTGGACGTGGTGGGAGAGCAGTTAAGCTGTGTTATAATAGACAAGCTTCCTTTCGCCGTGCCGGACGATCCCATCGTCAGGGCACGGACCGAAGCCTTGGAAGCTGCAGGGCGTAGTGGCTTCCTGGAGTATCAGGTTCCCGAGGCCATCATCCAGCTTAAGCAGGGCCTGGGACGGCTCATCCGTTCGACCCATGATTATGGTCTGCTGGCCGTGCTGGATGACCGGGTCATCCGGAAGAGTTATGGCCGTTTGTTCCTTTCCAGTCTGCCGAGTTACCATGTGACACACCACATTGGGGAAGTCCGACAGTTTTTGGAGAGGCATCGCAGTGCCCGCCGTGTGACAAGTTCGGCGGGCGAGCGGGGTCATATTAAGGAAAGAGGCCACTGAAGCCGCGGACGCACCGGCGGGGGCCAAAGCAAATCACGACGGTGGTGTCAAACCTGATTACAGCCGCGATGTTGAGTCCGGAAGGAGAAATGAGTATTTCGAAAAAGAGCCTGGCGGTCGTGCTCTCAAGCGGCGGCATGGACAGTTGTGTGACGGCCGCCCTCGCCCGGCAGACGCGCCAGCCTGCGTTGTTGCATGTGGATTATCATCAACGCACGGCCGCGCGCGAACGCCAGCCGTTCGAGGCCATTGCCGATTTTTGGAACTGGGCATCGAGTTGAGAGCGCCCTTGCATCTAACATGGTCGTGTTACAAGAACTGCGAGGAGGCATGCGGGGAGTGTGACAGTTGTGCCTTACGGCTGCGGGGATTTCAGGAGGCCGGAGTGGAGGATCCTATCCCTTACAGGCGCAGGCCGGCCTTCGCCGCGCGAGTCTGATCCGGCTTCACGGCGTGACCAAGCGTTGATCGGACCGCAGGAGTATCCCGATGAATAGAGTTTTGACAGTAGGGAGTTTCATCTTTATCTTTTTGAATTAGAATCAAACGTTGCATTAATGTACGATTTCATAAAATCTTGCGTAAGGTCGGTGAGGATTTAGCTCCAGTGAAGGACCCATCGACCCGTGGAGGAATTCATGTTGAGAAAAATTATTTGGGGATTCATGTTCATCGCCATCATGACTGTTTTGTTGCCCGGCACTGCCCGCGTGGCTTGGGCGCAAACGGGAGGAATTGAAGGGGACGTCAAAGGGATCGATGGTCAGCCGCTTGTCGGTGTCGAAGTCCAAATCGATCGCACCGATATCAAACAACATTTTCAAACCAAGACCGACAAGAAAGGCCACTACTTTCACGCCGGTCTGCCGAGTGGCATGTACCGCCTCTCGCTATGGCAGGATGGAAAGCAAATCACCTACCACGACAGTGTCCGCGTCTCCGTTGGCGAACCCACCCGCCACGACATCGACATCAAGGCGGATCAGGAAGCCTTACAAAAATCGATGCCGAAGGAAGTGAAGGAGCAGCAGGAGAAGATCGAAAAAGAGAAAAAGAAGATAGGGGACATGAAGAAGCACTACGATGACGGCAACACGCTCTTTGCCAGCAAGCAGTTCGAGCAGGCCCTCGCGGAATTCAAGACGGCTTCTGAAATGGATCCCTCCCAGTATGTCATCTTCGCCCGGATCGCGGAAACTGAAGAACAACTCAAGCAATATGACGAGGCGATTACCAATTACCAGAAAGCCATTACGACCCTCGAACCCCAGGCCGAGCAGAAGGCTGACTTGAAGCAAACCCTGGCCGACTACTACAACAACTTCGGCGGCATGTTGGCCAAGGGGGGAAAACCAAAGGATGCGATGGAAGCCTACAAGAAGGCGGTGGCCCTCTTCCCTGCTAAAGCGGGAATGTACTACTTCAATCTGGGGGTGGTCTTGACGAACTCACGTGCCCCGTTGGAGGACCGGCTGGGTGCATTCAAACAGGCGATCGATGCGGACCCCAATAACGCCAATGCTTACTTCCTCTATGGCCAGACGCTTTCAGAAAAAATGACCTTCGCACCGGATGGAAAGATTTCCGCTCCTCCCGAGATGTTCGTGGCGCTGAATAAATACCTTGAACTGGAACCACAGGGAAAGTATGCGCAAGGGGCCAAGGATCTGATGGCGGCGACGGGGCAGACCGTGCAGACCTCGTACGGAACAAAGAAGGAACCGAAGAAGCCGAAGAAGTAGCCTCCCTTTTTGATGGAGTCGGGTGACCCTATGCAGCCTCCCTTGCAGATTCGATTGCCATTTTTCATCCTGACGATTGTCATGGCGTTGTTGATGGGCGGATTTCTGGGATACATTATCGCCAATCAGATGATATGGAATCAGCAGCAGACTCAAAGGAGCCCGCTCGGCCAGGGAGTTCCTGCTTCAGGGGCCATTCCTGCTCCATCACCTGAGGCCGCCTCGGGCCAATTGCCGGAAGGACATCCGCCCATTAATCCCGAACCCACCATCGCCGCCATGAAAGCGGAGATCGAGAAAAGTCCGGCGAGCCTTGAAAAGATCACCCAATTGGCTAACTTCCTTTACGACAACAAGCGCTATAAGGACGCCATCGATTGGTATGAAAAGGCGCTGAAACTCAATCCCAAGAATCCGGACGTTGAGACCGATATGGGCACGGCTTACTATTACGTCGGCGATTTCAATTCTGCTCTGAGCCACTTCGACAGCTCTTTGCGCATTGATCCACGCCACATTCAAACGATCCACAACAAGTTTATCGTCCTCCTGGATGGCAAGAAAGATCTTGCCG
Source organism: Terriglobia bacterium (assembly GCA_020072965.1). Taxonomy (GTDB): domain Bacteria; phylum Acidobacteriota; class Terriglobia; order JAIQFV01; family JAIQFV01; genus JAIQFV01. The sequence continues at coordinate 10,382 of JAIQFY010000063.1, forward strand.
GAGCCCGAGCTACTCTGAAACAACTGGAAAGCATCGATCCTCAGAATCCTGCGCTGGCGGGTCTTCGCAAGATGCTTCAAGATGCTGAGAAAGGGATCTAACCGGCATTCCCGAGAAGGATTTCTCGGAGGCACAGCATGCAACACCCCCAGAGGTTTACCCAGCCCCAATCCTTAAAGATATCGTCAGCCCTCCCTCGAGCAGCGGAGCGCCCCCACTGCCCGAGTAGAGACGTTCTTGCTTTGTTTTTATGATCATTGGACTCCTACTCCGGTTTCTTTATTTCCTCTTTCTGATTTTTATTATCCGTGCATTGATTGGCTACCTCTTTCCGCGTTCTCCGAAGGGAAAGGCCTCCAGTCCGCCCCCACCTTCCTCTGCCGGCTCTTCGTCGAAAGCCATCTCCGGACATATGGAAAAGGACCCCATCTGCGGCATGTACATCGATGCACAGACGGCGCTTCACACGGACCGGGAGGGAAAGTCGTTTTACTTTTGTTCGGAAGGGTGTCAGAAGAAGTTTGTCGCCTCGTCCCCTTGACCCGTGACACCCGCAAGTCACTTCACCGCGGTGACGAAGGTGCCAGGTGTCGGGTGTCAGGGTTACGAAGCCGGAGGCCAGAAGCAAGAAGTCGGGTGTCAGAAGTCGGAGGTCGGAGGTCGGAGGTCGGAGGTCGGAAGTCAGACCCGAAAAGAGCGGATTTGTAGATTTTAAACTTTGAACCCTGAACTTGGAACTTTGAACTGGGCTTTGGACCTTGAACCTGGAACTTTGAACTGTTTTTTGACTTTGAACTTTGAACCTTGAACTTTGAACTGGGTTTTTAACTTTGGACTTTGGACTTCTGTACTCTTGGTCGACCAAAGCATTTACTTCTGTCGAGTGGTCTTCTAAAATCTTATTGGACATCTTGAGGATTCAGGATTTCCATCTAATTATAATCTCGAGAACACACCATGGCACATGTCGAAACGAAAGCAGCCGTCATACGTGCGCCGCTCCTTTGCACGCTAAAAGAGGTGACTATGCGAAAGGCAAATCGATTACGACCGTACTTAGTCCTGTTTTTGACCGCATGGTTTTGCTTGAGCACGGCTTCCTCGGAAGCGCGGACCAAAGTTAAACCGGGATTCAACTTTTTCTCCGCTCAGCAGGATATTGAGATGGGGCGTGAAGCCGCTCAAGAGGCCGAAAAACAGCTGAATTTGTTGAACGATCCCTCCGCGGTCAACTACGTTAATCAGCTCGGAAAGAAGCTGGCTGCAAAATCAATGAACCCGAATTACCCGTGGACCTTCAAAGTGGTCAACGACAGCGCTATTAATGCCTTTGCGCTCCCGGGAGGTTTTATTTATGTAAACCGAGGTGCCCTGGAAGCTGCCGACAATGAGGCGCAAATCTCTGGAGTGATTGCCCATGAAATAGGGCATGTGGTCGCTCGGCACGGGACAAACCAGATGTCGAAGGCCCTCCTGCCACAACTGGGGTTGGCCGCGTTAGGCGGACTTACTGCCGGAAAGGGAGGGTGGACCGCCACGCTCGCCCAACTTGGCATCCCGCTCGGGCTGAATATGTACTTCCTGAAGAACTCCCGTGCCGCCGAAGCGCAAGCCGACCTCCTCGGCACCCAGGAGATGACCGATGCGGGATACGATCCTAGTCAACTGGCCCACTTCTTCGAAAAATTAGAGCAGGGAGGAAGTGGTGGAAAAGTGTCCGGTGCCGCCTCCTGGTTCAGCGATCACCCCTCCCCCGAGAATCGTGTCGCGAGCATCGACAAGGAAATCAGCACGCTCTCGGTGGCCAAAAACCCGGTGGTGGATACACCCGATTTTGATCATTTAAGAAGTCATCTCAAGAGTCTGCCGCCTGCGCCCAAGCCGAAGCCCGCTCCAGCGGCGGGTTCGAAGGATACGCCCGCAGATACGGCTTCGGGAGGAGCCTCTCCCGCGGTAGCTGTCCCCTCTGGAAAATATGCGTCTTATTCCCCGCAAGAGAACCTGTACGTCGTCGAGTATCCCGCTGACTGGGAGGTCATGTCAGCCGATGGATCCGGCGCCACCTTTGTCCCGAAAGGCGGCATTCAGCAGATCAATCAACAGAATGACATCGTCTACGGAATCCAGGTTTCGTTTTCTCAGGGGGAGGTAGTAGCCGGCCAAAAAGATCCTCTCGGGGGGATGACGAGCCAGTTGATCGCTTCAATATTGCAAGGGAATTCCTACCTCCAGGAAAATCGTGCCGCCCAACAAAAGATAAATGTGGGAGGGCGACAGGTGCTTCTCTCCCGCCTGGAGGGCAAGTCGCCTTTGCGGAACGAGATCGAGGTTGTGTGGGTGGCCACACAGCTGTATGGGGAGGGCCAGCTGTTTACCGTCCTCTGCATCGCTCCCCAAATACGCTTCAAAGATTTTGAGCCCGCATTCAAGCACACGATCGAAAGTGTGCGATTTCGAAACTGAGTGGGGCGATCCCCCGCGGCGGGTCCCCGACCTTTGCGCCCGTGAACGCATCGGGGATCCGTCATGTTGGCCCTCCTTCCTTATCTGACATGTCCCGATCCGGAACAGTTCCGCCGACCTCCGCCGAGACCCCACCCGGCGGCCGAACCATCAATCCCTGGTTGCCCGCCCTCGCAGTCACTCCGGCAACCTTGATGGAAGTCCTCGACTCGACGGTTGTGAATGTTTCGGTTCCTCATATTGCCGGCTCCCTCGGCATAACCCCCGAAGAAGCGACTTGGACGATTACCACCTACCTGGTGGCCAATGCCATCGTGCTGCCCATGACGGGATGGCTGGCGAATCATTTCGGCCGGCGCCGCTTGTTTCTGGCCTGTCTGGTCACGTTCACCTTCGCCTCGGTCCTGTGCGGCGCGGCCCCTAGCCTGACCGCCATTCTCGTGTTTCGTATCCTGCAGGGGATGAGCGGCGGAATTTTGATCCCCATCTCCCAGGCCATCATGCTGGAAAGCTTCCCACCGGAAAAGCGCGGCCGGGCCATGGCGGCCTTTGGCATTGTAGTCATCTTCGCGCCGATTGTGGGGCCCATCCTGGGCGGCTTCATTACTGACAATTACTCCTGGCGCTGGGTGTTCTACATCAACATCCCCGTGGGCGCACTTGCATTTATGCTGGCGAGCGCCTTCGTCTTTGATCCTCCCTATATCCGCCGCATTGCCGGCGCTGCCATTGATTATGTGGGCCTCGGGCTTCTGGCCCTCGGTTTGGGCTGCCTTGAAATTGTGCTGGATAACGGTGAGCTCAAGGACTGGTTTGGTTCCCCCTTCATCAGAAATCTCAGCATTGTGGCAGGGGCGTCACTGGTCATCCTTGTTTTTTGGGAGCTCTCCGTCAAACATCCCATTGTGAATCTGCGCCTGCTCAAAGACCGGAATTTCAGCGCGGGTCTCTTGCTGATGATGGCACTGGGCATGGTGCTCTATGGTTCCATCATCCTGCAGCCCATCTATCTGCAAACGCTGATGGGTTACACGGCACTGCTGAGCGGGCTGACCCTGGCACCCCGAGGGCTGACGAGCCTGCTTTTTGCCCCGCTGGCCGGATGGCTCACCGAGAAGCGGGACCCACGTTACCTGGTGGCCTATGGAATCGCCATGACTTCCGTTCCACTTTTCATGATGACGCATTGGAACTTGCAGACTGATTTTCGCTCGCTCATGCTCCCCAACCTGCTTCAAGGATCGGGCATTGTCTTCTTGTTCGTCCCGCTGACCACGGCCACAATGGCCTACATTTCGAACGAGAATATGGGAATGGCCTCAGGGCTGTTTAACCTCGTGCGGAACATGGGCGGCAGTGCGGGGATTGCCTTTGTGAATACGATGCTGTCGCGTCGCACCCAATTCCATCATGCGCGGCTCTCTGAACATATCACTGCTTATGGTATTGCTTCCCAGCAAGCCCTGCAGGTCTTCCCCCGGATGCTCTTCCGCCAAGGAGTGCCGGCGGGCAGTGATGTAAATGTTACGTACGGCCTGATCCATGGAGAGCTCACCCGCCAGTCTGCCATGATGGCCTTCATCGATAATTTCTATCTCCTGGCGATTATATTCTTACTGATGCTGCCCCTGCTTTTGCTCATGCGCAAACCCCGCCGGGTGAGAGGGCACCTGATCGAGTAGAAATCCGGCAATATCCCGCGGGAACGGACCGTACTTCTTCGGGCCTGTTCTAGCCTCCCTTGAGAAGAGAACAACGCTTCATCATCCCTTTTTCATTGATTTTGTGGACGCCCCGATCCAGGCCCTTGCCCCGAGGCACCCCTCAACTTCGTCGTATTACGATGTGAACTCCTCCCTGGTCAAAAATCGAGTCTTCCAAAAACGGAAGCTAATCTACATATTTTCGAATCAAAAATTCGTCTAAACATGTATTGACTCCACAATCTGTATCCACGCGCGGCTCCCTCGTTTGTATACAAAAAATTACATGCAGGTCAAACCATGAATAATGCATGGAGGCTCAAGAAATTACGTAAACCAGGAAAACACCGGCTCGACGGGAGAACGTCGTGATTCCACCCCGGGGTTTTTTGGCCTAATACTTGCACCTCATGATGGCCTAAGCGATTTACGTACGCAGTTCTCCCAAGAGGATTGCGATCAGTAATCTCGAAAAGGATGCGCCGGACCCCTTTGGAACGGAGGGTGCGACGCCGCAGGGGGGTTGTGTCTTCATTATGCAAGTCCCTTCACGGAACGATTTTGGAAAGACGGTTATCTCCAGAACCTCAGTGAATAAATCAGCTCAGTAGACGTCTTGACCTCGAATGGTATTCCACAACCTAAAACCGATGAATCCAAATGACAGGGAGGATAGCTGTATGAAAGAACTGCTTCGGCGAAGTCTGTGTTACTTGGCTTTTGTTTTGGCAATGGTGGCTGCTGTTTTCATTTCATCGCCGTCACCCACGATGGCTCAAGCGACGGTCTCTACAGGCAGCATCCAGGGAACAGTGAGCGACCCGACGGGGGCTGTTGTCCCGGATGCCGCCATTACCATAACCAACAGATCTACAGGCCAAGCTCTCAATTTGACCTCTACTTCCACCGGCACATACAACTCGGGGCCGTTGTCTCCGGGCATCTATGTACTCCGAGTGGGAGCAAAAGGATTTAAGACGACGGAAATGCCCGTGACAGTGCAGGTCGGCGTCGCCTCCCCGGGCAGTGTGAAGCTCGCCATTGGCTCGGAGAGCACCGTCGTTTCGGTAGAAGAGTCGGCTGTTTCTGTGAACACGGAGCAGGCCACCGTACAAGGTGTGATGACCGCTCAACAGATTGAGCAATTGCCGATTGGCGGGCGAAACTTCCTCGATCTGGCTCAATTGCAACCCGGCGTGCAAATCCAGGACGGCGGCAATTTTGATCCGACCAAGAACGGGTTTTCATCCATCTCGTTTGGCGGACGATTTGGCCGCACTGCTCGCATCGAGGTCGATGGGGTGGACATCAGCGATGAAACGGTCGGGACCACGACTCAGAATATTCCTGCCAGTGCCATTCAGGAATTCCAGATCAGCCAGTCCACGCTGGATCTTTCCACGGAGTTGACTTCGTCGGGCGCCGTGAATGTGGCGACCCGCTCCGGCAGCAATGCCTTCCATGGGGAATCATTTGTCCTGTGGCGGAGCAACAAGACCTCCGCGCGGCTCGGCGATACAGAGTTCCCTTTCGATCGGCAGCAATACGGCGCCCGCTTCGGAGGCCCGTTGATCAAGGACAAGCTCTTCTTCTTTGCCGACTGGGAGCGGACCGTGCAGGACCTCTTCGCAGCCGTGCAACTTCCTACCCCGTTCAACCCCTTTAACGGAGGTTTCAACTCCCCCTTCCATGAGACCCAATTGCTGGGCCGATTGGACTGGCAGATCAAGCCCAGCGTCCGCGCCTTCTACCGCTGGACTTACAACCAGAACAACAACACCTCCGCCTTCATCCCGAACACCTTCGAGCCTTTTGCCAATCGCGACAACACTCCCGTGCAAGCGGCGGGACTGGACTTCAACACCGGCTCCTTCACGCATAGCGTCCGCTTTGGTTACACCCGCTTCAATAACGCCATCGCCGACGCCACGGCGGGGACAGGCATTACCGATCCCTTTCCGGGGGTCAACATTCACATTGGACCGCTGACCAATTGCACCACTCCCGGTGATGTTTTTTGTTCGGGCGTAAACATCCTGGCGCCGCAGGCAACGGTTCAACACAATACCCAGTTCAAATATGACGGGAGCAAGATTTACAAGTCCCATATCATCCGGTATGGAGTAGGCGTCAACCGGATATTGGGCGGTGGATTTGCCAAGTTCTTTTCGAGCCAGCCAATCATCCGCGCAAGCTTTACTGACGCTGACAGGACTTTTGCTGACTCTGGTCCGTTTCCCGGAGGCGAGGCCAATCCTCTGAACTATGCCGTGGGTCGTGTGCGATTAGGAAACGGCCAGGGGTTTTTTACGGAGATCCCCCAGCTGGGTTTCCCGGCGGGGGGCCAGTTTGACACGCGCTTTGCCTGGTACATTGGAGATACCTGGAAGGCACGGCCCAACCTGACGATCTCCTACGGTGTTCGCTACGCCCGTGACACAGGACGCAGCGACAGCGATCTGGGCCCGATCCCTGTCCTCGATCAGTTCGGAGCCGGATTGGGTGCTCAAGTCCATCAGCCCAACCACAACTTTGCCCCGCAACTGTCGATTGCCTGGGATCCGAAGAAGAACGGCAAAACAGTGATTCGTGCTGGCGCGGGACTGTTTTATGAGAACGCGGTCTTCAACAACATCCTGTTCGACCGCCCGGGACGATTGCAGCAAGGGTTGTTCTTCGGAATTCAGGATATTTGCCCCAGCGGATCACTAGTCCTGCCCAACGGCTCGATCATTGACACCTCAGCGATCTGCAATGGCCGCATTGGTAACGTGGCCGGCCAATTGCCTGCTCTCGCAGCCACATATCAAGCCGCGATTCAGGCAGCCGGGGCATCAGCGAATCCCAATTACATCGGGACAACTCTATCGAACGGTGTGGACTCGACGGGCAACAATTTCATCAGCCCGGATTACCGGACGCCGTATTCGCTGCAGTTCAATCTGGGAATTCAACATGAGATACGGCCGGGAACCGTGCTCACGGTCGATTATCTCCGTAACATCGGTTTACACTACCTGCTCTATTTCGACACCAACCACGTCGGAGATGCGCGCTTCCTGAACAAGAATGCGGCGCTGAATGCCATTAACGCGACCAACGCGGCCTTCGGCTGCCCCGCGGGGGTTGCGGGCATTAACTGCGCCATCACCGCGGGAGCGACGATGGTCGATTATGCCGGAAACGGTTTGGATTCCGGCGTCACATTCCTGGCGGGCACCCCGGCGTCAATCAACGGGCTGACGCCCGACACGGGGGCAGCGTTCCCGGGCATCAACCCCAATCTGGGCGAAAACCAGATGCTGTTCCCGATCGGTCGTTCGGTGTACAACGCCCTGCAGGTCTCGCTCCGCTCCAACGTGAAGCATCCCTTCAGCGGTCTGAAGAATCTTGACCTCCAGATTTCCTATTCGCTGTCCCGGTTCAATAGCATGGCGACGGATCAGGACTTCATCAACCCCGCTTTCGATTTCGCTAATACCAACAGCAACTTCGGGCCGAATGGATTGGACCGCACGCATCAGTTTTCATTTGGCGGCATAATGGAGTTCCCCGGCGGCTTCCGGACAAGCTTCATCTCGCACATCTACACAGCGCTTCCGCTGACGTTATTCTTGCCCGCCACGGGGGACCCCGGTGAAATCTTCCGCACCGACGTTACGGGGGACGGCACCGGCGCGGGAGGCACTGCGGGCGACGTCCTTCCAGGAACCAACATCGGGTCGTTTGGACGGGATGTCAAGGTAGGCGACCTCAACAACGTCATTTCGAATTACAACAACACTCAGGCGGGACATCTTACCCCGGCGGGACAGGCGCTTGTCAGTGCGGGATTATTTACGCAAGCCCAACTCTTGGCGCTAGGTGCAGTGTCTCCGACCGTTCAGGCAGCCCCAGCCGGCCAGGTGGGTTTGAGTCCACTGTTGACCTTCGACCTGCGCTTGGGGTGGGTCTTAAAGCCTGGCAAGAAGTGGGCACGCTTCGGCGAGAGCTTTGCTGTTGAGCCCACTGTGTCCATCTTCAACCTCTTCAACTTCGCCAACTTCGACAGCCCGAACAACCTTTCCAGCGGCGAATTGAATGGCGGCGCCGGTTCTCCCAACGGTACAACGGCCGGCTTGCGCACCAACAAGATCGGTTTGGGGACTGGTGTGTTTGGATTGGGAGCTCCTCGCCAGTTTGAATTCGGTGTCAAAGTGACCTTCTAGTATCGATTTCTCCGAAAACAGAAGGGCGCGCACTGAATCGTTTGAGTGGGGTGCTCGGGCACCCCACTTTTCTTGGACAAAATTGCTTTGATCAAAAAGCAGCCCATCATCTCTAATTTGAATTGCAGGAATCTGGGCCGGCCCTCGCCGTAGGAATCCTGAAAAATCGCTCATCCCTGTAGACTGCAAGACAGGCACCGCCCCTCAAAGTAGAATTCCTTCTAGAACAAGATTTCCGCCATTCAACAATACAATAACATATTCATTTTAAACAATTTATAACAAGTTAAGATTTGTTGGGCCTGTGTACACAAAACAACAAGTCGCTAACCTGTTGCTTATTAAGGTCTTTATCATACCAGGTTCGCCAGAATGGTCCTGATCCCGCTTCTGGAAGCCCTGAAAATTCCCAAAAACTGTATCCGAATACTAAATAATGAATTATTAGGGCGCCGGACTTGAGAGTTTCCAAAACCGGTTTGCACCCGTTTACAAGTTAAGACAAGAGATTACAATCCAATATGGAATCCTATACCTACCAACAATTTCGCCTTCAATTTGGCTGCAAAGTTGCTCATACTTTACCGTCTGTTCTATTTCAGACCGCAAATCTCCAAGTTGAAAATCTCGATTCATCCTTAAAATCTCTTGCTGGTTCCTCTCAAAGTAGACTTTTATTGTTTTTCGGCGGGTTGCGATACTCTGGAGACCTTTTGCTTAAGTCGGGCTTCTTAGAATTTACCCATTCGGTTTGCAGTCCCATAAACTGATTCCTTTCAGTTGCATTTCGGTCAGTCCAATTTTTCTCACCAAGCTGAGTATTTCCACCAAGCACGGAGTCAATCTTTTGTGGCAAGAACGGTTTTTGGAAGAGTGTACAAAAACACACATGCGGTCCAGATTTAACCGGACTGCTTTTCACACAGGAGAAGCCTATATGAATAATAAGTTGCAACTAGGGGGTTTCGCCAAGTTCTTTGTGGGTGCGATTCTCCTACTGGTATGTTGTCTTAGTTTGACCTTTGGTCAGGATGTGACCAAGGGGGGCATTAGCGGAATGGTTGTGGATAGCAGTGGTGCGGTCATTCCGAAGGCACAGGTCACACTTTCAGGGGAGATCGAGAAGAGAAGTGTAACTACAAACGATGAGGGACGATTTGAATTCCCGAACTTGATCCCGGGCCTCTATACAGTCAAGGCCGAGATGGCGGGATTCAAAGCGATGACCGTCAGCAACGTGACCGTGTACGTTGGCAAAACATCGGGCTTGAAGATAGCCCTGGAAGTGGGGAATGTTTCTCAGGTGGTTGAAGTGCAGGCGGGTGCGGATACGGTGGACCTTTCGAGCAGCGCCGTCTCTTCCAACCTGAACGTTCAACTCTATGAGAATCTGCCCCTCCAACGTGGGGTGACCAGTTTGTTTTATCTGGCCCCCGGCGCGAACACAGGAGTAGTCGATCCCGGTCGAACCGGGTCTAGTTCTGCCAACCCGTCTGTTTCAGGGGGCTCGGCATTGGATAACATGTATATTGCGGATGGGGTCAACATCACAGACTCCGCTTTCGGTGGATTTGGTGTTTTTACACGCTCATACGGATCGCTCGGTGTGGGCATCACCACTTCCTATGTGCAGGAAGTCCAGGTGAAGACCGGCGGTTTTGAGCCGCAGTATGGTCAAGCCGAAGGCGGCATTGTCAACATCATCACTAAATCCGGGACCGAGCAGTATCATGGTGATGCCTGGGGGTTCTTTCAACCAAAATCGTTCGAGGCAAACCGCTTTCAGCGCGATGATTTTGCGGTAAATAAAGTTGGGGAGTTCCTGCATCCGGAAAATTATGATTTCGGCGTGGATCTGGGAGGACCGATCCCTGGAACGGGCAAGAAGCTGTTCTTCTTCGGATCGTTCAACCCTTCTATTCAACGCACTATTGAGCAGGGGGCTGCGGGATCTGGCATCTTGACGCTGCTGGGGGAGACGGCACAGCGTGCTTACTCCAAGAATTATGCCCTCAAGATCGATGCCAACATTCACACCGGACATCAGATCAACTTCTCTATTTTTGGAGATCCCACGACCACCAACAATGCTCCCTGGTCGTCATTGAACATCGACAACTTGACAGCCAACAGCATTCTGGATTATGGCACGCGAAGCATGGCGTGGCGTTATTCCGGAACCCTCTCTCCCACCTGGACGGTGAACAGTTCGTTCAGTTGGGGTCACAATCATTTCAATGAGACCGGCTTTGCTGACATCAACAACCTCGTCGACCGAACCCAAACTGAACGTGGAAACTTCACGGCGGTAGGCCGGGGATTCGTTGAACCGACCCAGAATGACACGTACCGCTACTCGGCCGATACCCAGAAGATCTTCAAAGCCTTGGGCAGCCATACCCTTGCCCTGGGGTATAACTATCAGCGCGCTTACTATTCGGGAAATCGTGACCGCAGCGGCCCGAAGTTTCTAATCCCCACAACGAACGCTGATGGAACCTATAAGGTACCTTCGATTGCAGCCGGACAGACAACAAACGCCACATGGTCGCTCAGGATCGACAACGCCTGCACCTTGTGTCCCATATTGAATGTCCCCGGTACCGGCGACAATGCGGGCCCGCAGCACGTCTATCTCCGGCAGGACCGCGGCGAGTTTGGTGTTCCTGTTTTTGACACGCGTTCAAACTACAACTCCGCTTATCTGCAGGACACCTGGCGGGTGAATAGCCATGTGACGATTCTGGCAGGATATCGTTGGGAGCAGGAGCAGATGATTGGTTCCCCGGGACCCTCCGGAAAACGCAACCACTACACTTTTACCGACAATTGGTCCCCACGATTCGGGGTGACCATCGATCCTCTGGGTCATGGAAAAACGAAAATATTTTACAACTTTGGCCGATTTTCGGAGTACTTCCCCCTGGATGCCGCTGAACGATCGCTCTCGTCCGAGCTCGATTTTACAGGTGCCCGGATCGCACCCGCTTTTACGACCGTGGCTGGGCAGCGAATTGCTACTCTCAACCAGTTTGGGACAGTGACTCCTATTTTGGACGCGGCACACTTGGTCACCGGGGCTGTGGGGGGCTCCGGCACCTCGGTCTCAGTATCGGCACAAGATGCTGTGAATCCAATCCTTCCTGGAACCAAATTGGGATTTGCACAGGAGCATATGATTGGATTTGAGCAACAGTTGCCCCATGGCTTTGTGCTTTCGGCGCGATACATCGACCGGCGGCTCAAACGAATCATCGAAGACGCGGCCGTGGAACCGATCGAGGACGGAGCGGGAAATTTAGGGGGGCTGGGCCTATTCGGCCAGACCTACTTCATTGGAAACATCAGCTCGCACACCGATGCGGCCGTGAATCCGATCGAATTCACCTTCCCGACTGGGGGCGCGATTCCAGGTAAATGCGACCCGTCTACTGTAGCTAGTTTGGTTGACCGTAATGGCGCTCCGCTCGGTAACTTCTGTTTCGCTTCCCTGGGCGTCAATGGTCAGCCCGCAGGCAACTCGGGAGCGGACGGTGTTCCGGATGGATTTGTTGATCCGGTTCACATTTACCGGGCCGTTGAAATCGAAGTCAACAAGCGGCTCTCCAACAACTGGCAGTTGCTGGCCAACTGGAGAATTGCCTCCCTGCGTGGCAACTATGAGGGGCATTTCCGTAATGACAATGGTCAGACCGATCCGGGCATCAGCTCTCTGTTCGATTTCACAGCGGGCGATTTCAATTTGTTGGGGGATCAGTTCGCCGTCGGACCTCTCAACTCCGATCGTCGCCACGTCGTGAACATCTACTCTAACTATGGGCTGAACTCGGCCATGTTGGGGGATCGTTGGAAGTTCTTCAATGGCCTGAATCTGGGTGTGGGTTTCCATATTGAGTCCGGCTTACCCATGAGCAACCTGGCAGCACATCCAGCCTATCTGAATTCAGGTGAAGTGCCACTGGGCGGCCGCGGTTCACTGGGACGGACTCCAACCGATTTTCGGATCGATTTGCATGCTGATTATCCGTTTAAGATCACCGAACGGGTGAGGTTCACGGTCATTGGCGACATCTTCAACCTCACGAACTCGCAGACCCTGCGAACGATCCAGCAGAACAGCGAAAGCACGTTAGGGCAAGCTAATCCGGATTTCAAGCAACCCATCTCCTGGTACAATCCGATTAGTTTCCGGATGGGCTTGAGACTGAGCTTCTGATTTAACACTTTCTTGATTCAATTGACGAGGGAGGGGAGCGATCCCCTCCCTCTTGTTTTTCCTGCACAGGGGGGACAGACACCTGCCTTTGTGGAGAATTGAACCCTGTTTAGGAATAGGTGTCTGTCCCCTTCGGTTATGTTATCCTAAATCTACGATGCATGGGCTGATGGGGACAGCCGCCTGTTCTGGTTGAAATTTGGAAAATGCCTGAAAGGAGGTGCCGGTCCCCTTTGGCTAGACAATGAAGGGAGAGTTAAGGACGTGATACACCGCAATCGATGGCGGATTTCAGTATTACTGACACTCGTTTTCTGCTCGCCCGTCCTTGCCCAGGGAGCACAGCCACGTCCGCAAGGCATGTCGATTTCGATCCATGGACAACTTCGCTTCGCTGAAGGTGGAGTGAAAGCGGAGAATATCCTTGTACGTTTGGAGACTCAAGAGGGTGGAGTGGTGGCGGAAGTGCGCACGGATCGCAACGGAAAGTTTGATTTTTCGGGCATTACTCAGGCAATGTACAGGGTGACCGCAACAATGGAGGGTTATCTCCCGGCTTACCAGGAAGTCAACCTGATGACCACGTACACGGAATATGTCCTCTTGACCTTGGTTCCTGATAGGAAGAAGGTGAGCGTTCCCAAGTCCGAGACCACTGAGATCCTTCTGGACTCAAAGGTGCCTAAGGAAGCCCAGGACGAATACGAAAAAGGGAGATCGGAGTTGTTGAATGCTTCAGATCCTGTCAAGGGGATTCCTCATCTTGAAAAAGCCGTAAAAATCTACCCTCATTTTGTGGAAGCACAACTATTATTGGGAACCGCTTACCTGGACTCTCATCAACTTGATAAGGCCCAGGCGACATTGCTCCAAGTCTTGAAAATCGCCCCCAAAACGGCCCAGGCGAATTTTGCCCTGGGCGAGGTTTACCGGGAAAAGAAGGATTTTCCAGCAGCTGAGAAGACACTGCTGGAAGGCTTGAAATTGGATGACAAGTCCTGGCAGGGACATTTGGAACTGGGACGTGTCTATTGGGAAATCGGGGATATTCCCAAGTCGGGAGTGGAAGCAGGGAAAACTCTCCAGCTGAAACCGGATTGTACCGACGGATTGCTCCTTGCCGGAAACCTTCTGTTGCGCGCCCACAAACCTACGGAAGCACTTGGAATGTTTCAAGAGTACCTTCGCCTGGACCCGAAGGGGAAGTATGCCGACCAGACAAAGAACTTGGTTGGAAAAATAAAGAACGCCCTCGCGGAAGAAAAGAAATAGATCGGCCCGGCTGTTCCCGGGGCTCGGCCCCATTCGCCGTGGAAGAGTTTCTTTTACCCACCTGGCCAACTGGCCCACGGATGAGAAGTGCGCATGCTGAATCCCACCTCCCTCATCCCTCTACCTTAAAAAAACACCGGTCCGGTCGCGATGTTGTTAATCTTCTCATGAGGGCGCATCGGTCCTGTTGCTTCCTGTCGCCCTGGCTTGCCTGCACTCTTCGCTTGCAGAATGATGTCTGAGTTGGGTGAAGCACCCCCAAACTGGCTCCCTTGTTGAAGCAGCGCGGTGGCCACAGCCCCGTCACCCAGGGTGGGGTCTCCAAAAACGACCAGGTTTCCGACAAAATTGTTGACTGAACCGAGTGTGCCCGGGAATAACTGGCTCAGGAAAAGGGCGACATGGCTGAACTGGTCCATGGTGAACACATGCTGGTCAATCGCGGTTCCAGAGGAATTGAACAATTGGGCCGTCATGACAACGGGAGGGTTAGTAAATGGGTTTGCCATGGCAAAGCCAATGTCCTGGTTGGTCGCCGCATCCCGAACTATGGGTAAAGAAAACTGGTTGAAGATGGGAACGGGTGAGACGCCCACCGTAAAGATCGGAAATCCCGTGAACTGATTCCCCTGGTAAAACGTAAACGTCAGGTATCCTCCGATGACACTGGTTCCCGTGTTTCCTGAACTATCGGTCTCAAAGATGCGAAGCCAACCCGTTTTCAACTGACCTGTTCCAGCACTCAGCAGACGGCAGGCAGAGAAGGGGGCAATCGCAAAAACCGTCTGTGTATTCGTGGTGGTATCCGTAGTGAGGGGACAGTCCGTCGTGAATCCAATATTGAGGGTGTTGTTCGGATTGGCATCATCGAAGGAATCCACGACCGCATGGACCAGAAAATTATTGGGGTTCGAGACCAGAAGGGTCGTGACATAGGTCCCGCTCCCGGACCCGGTGCCTTGCACGCCATTCGCAACGTGGGCGTAACGGAGGATGTTATTCAGATTAGTCTGTCCGAGAATCGGGACGGATAAGAACAACATCAGAAACATTGCTGACCATAGACTGATGAATATCGGCTTACTCGTTTTCATGGGCGTTCTCCTCTCACAAGACAGCGCAACGAGGATTCCTTGCATCCCCCTGGGGGCCGTCGACGAAGCAAAACCCGTTCAGTACCTCCGAGTCGTCACGGAACGTAAAGAAACAAGTTTCAACCCTGCCCGGTATTATCACTTACACCTGTTGGAAGGGAAAGTGTAAAGAAAAGTTGCTTCGCCGGGCGATAGAATCAATTGCCATTTCTCAGTGAGCAGCCGTCAGCAATCAGCTCTCAGCCATCAGCGTTCAGCAGTAAGCAATCCTTTGAAAGGTCAATTTTCAGTTTTCAGTGATCAGGTATCAGCAGTCAGCTATCAGGGCAAGGACAGTTATCGTGGCGCAACCCAAGGCGTTACTGCAACAACGGGGCCGCTCCGAATCTTCTTCTGTCGACGGTTTTGAAGTCAGGTCAGGAATGTGTGCAATCGCACGAGGAATACGGAGTTATTTCAAGCGCTTTTCACTGACAATTGTTTCCAACAATCGATCTCGCATTGCTTTGCTGATGGCTGACCGCTGAAAGCTGATTGCTGACGGCTGCTCACTGACAACTGCTTCTGGTAACTGGCATCTCAATGCTGATAGAATGAGACTCTACGGAGCATTGAATCTATCATGGCAGAGCGGAAGATTCTACAGCTGGGTGTGCCGTTGTTATGGGAGCGATCGCGGGATGTGGCCGATGTGAAGGGTGCCAGTGTTCGCGGGGTCATCCAGGATCTCGATGACACCCTGGCGTGGTTTCGTGCCACGACCGGATGGGGCCGGGGCATTTCGGCGCCCCAGATCGGTGAGCTGTTACGCATCAGCTTTATCCATGTGGACGATGTCTTGTCGCGCGAAAGTCGGCTCATGAGTGAATCCGAGACTCCTCTCCATTCTCACGAGCGGCTGGTCCTCATCAATCCGGAAATTGTATGGCGCTCCAAGGAAACCTTCACATTGTGGGACGACTGCTTCAGCTTTCCGAACCTGCTGGTGAAAGTGTCACGGCAGGAGGCGATCGAGGTGACTTACACCGACCCCCGGGGAAAACCGCAGCGGCTGCGTGCCGAGAGAGGCCTGTCGGAGCTTCTTCAGCATGAGATTGATCACCTCGAGGGCATTCTCGCCCTCGACCGCCGGCTTAACGATCATTCCGTCGCAACGCGTGAAGCCTTCGCCCAAATGGAAATGACTCCCCATCCGTCCGGGGCGACTCAGGTTTGGAAACACCAGCCGGAAGGTGCCATTTCACAGGCTGCATCTCTCAACCCGAGCTCTGCGAGGCGCCCTCGCCTGCGGATTTCGCAAAATCTGCGTCACTTGTGGACCAAGTACATCTCGAGGCGCTGAGCCCGGGGCGCTCCCAGTTATCGAGGGCGAAGCTATTTCAGACCATGCGTTTCATGTGTGGGGTTCCTGAGATATTTGGAGACGCGATTAACCACAAAGAGCCCGCCGCGGCGGGCAAAGGCCGCAAGCAACCACGAGTTTCTTATCGGAAATTCCTTCTTGCGTTCTCCGCGCTTACTTGGCGGACTTTGCGGTTTGCTTTTACTCACACTAATTCCTGAAGCTCCATCAGAAATGGAGATGCCTCCGCAATTGCTTTTTCCCTGTCCATCCACTAGAATACCCCGCGCAATCGTGGCGCTATCGTCTAGCCTGGCCTAGGACGCCGCCCTCTCAAGGCGAAAACACGGGTTCAAATCCCGTTAGCGCTACCATACACAGCCAGTGCGTCAGACTGATTCCTTCCATTCTCCCTTCCCGCGAGTGTTGTGGCCTGGTAACGACGGGCTGTTTGCCAAATTTATTTGAAGATGATCCCGGGGAACAATCCCGTGGAAGATATGCCACCCCACCACTGACATCGTCAGCTGCTTTGAGAGCGACCTTCTTCATGGTCAAGCCATTCATCCTGATTTCCAGATGCATCGTCGTCGTTTCGATGGAGCTCGATGAACCCCTCTGAAGACTCCTCGCCCAGTGAATAGACTGCCTCCATCGGAGCTTGAGGAATGCGACTTTGTCCGGCTTTACAAATGTCGCGTTCGTTTACTAGATGTGTTCATTAATAATGAACATATCTAATAAATGAACAATGATATCGTGTAAGTAATTGAAAATATTAATTATTGTTAATAAGAATGTTAATAATAAGTGACTCTGATTGATTATTGTTCAAATTTATGATATGTTCATAAAAGACGAACATTATAGAATAGTGAACACAATGAACAGAGACAAGATAAACATCGAAGAGGAAATCCTGAAGCGTGCCATCGAGGCATTGAAGAGAACTCTTCCTGCCCAGCCAGAGATTGAGATACTGAGACAGCCAACCACAAATGTGGCCGGATTTCCACCAGGCGCAGTACTCAGGGTCGTGCTAAATGGTAAAGAGCTGAAGTACTGTACTGAGATTAAAACCGGCATCACAAAACCCCTCGCAGTCTTACTACTTGCTCACAGAGATAATCTGCCGTATCCGCTTTTCCTGATCACAAAATACGTAAATCCCGTGCAGGCGGAGGAGTTCAAACAAAACGGCATTGAATTTATCGACACGGCCGGCAACACGTTCATCAATCAGCCCCCTTTCTACGTCTTCGTCAAAGGCAACAGACCGCTGGAAATCGCCGGACAGGTTCCGCTCAAGAGGGCTTTCAGACCTGCCGGCCTTAGGATAATTTACGGCTTCTTGTGCAATCCGGGACTAGAAAACAAAACCTACAGAGAGATTGCTGCCGCCACAGGCGTGGCGCTTGGGACTGTTGATTTGATCATAAAAGAACTCAAGGGGATGGGTATCCTTATAGACATGGGCAAGCGAGACTTAAAACTGAAACAAAAGGAACCGCTCTTCGAGCGGTGGGTGACTGCTTATCCTGAAAATTTGAGGCCAAAACAGCTCTTGGGCCGTTACCGGGGCCAACAGGGCTGGTGGCAACACAATAGGCTCAACCCGCGTACGGCGCAGTGGGGAGGAGAAGTTGCAGCTGCAAGACTGACACGCTACTTGAAGCCCGAGCTGATAACTATCTACGCGACAGCACGCGATCTCAATAAACTCCTCCTCGAGAATCGCCTCAGGACAGACATCGCTGGAGACGTTGAGATTCTGGAGAGGTTTTGGAACCGTCAAGAACCGCAACAGAATGATGAGGACCTGGTGCACCCGATCCTCGTGTATGCTGACCTGCTTGCAACAGGCAATCAGCGAAACCTCGAAACAGCAAGAATGATCTATGAACAGCACATTCTTCGATTTATCAGGCAAGATTGATCCGCAGACTATTGCTGTTTTCTCTGCGTTAAGAAATGTCGCAGATTCTCTCGGGATCCCTTTTTTCGTGGTCGGGGCTACAGCGAGGGACTTCATCCTGAAGGACTGCTACGGAATCGAACTCCCGAGGATGACTCGGGACATTGACCTCGCGGTAGAAGTTGCCAGTTGGGAGCAGTTCAACAAGCTCATTGAGGCGTTGAAGGACACGGGTAAGTTTTCTCCGGACAAGAGGGAGTGCCATCGTCTTCACTTTGATTCATTACCCATTGATATGCTGCCATTCGGTCCCATTGCCGATGCTGACCGAAAGATTACTTGGCCTCCGGAGCACGAGGTATTCATGAGCGTGATTGGCTTCAAAGAGGCATATGAAAGCTCCATCACTGTCAGATTGAGCGCTAATCCATTACTCGATATTAAACTGCCTACACTGCCGGGACTGGCACTGATGAAGATCGTATCGTGGAAAGAGAAATACCCGGAGAGAAGGAAGGATGCCGAGGATCTCCTGCTGATCATGGACAATTACGAATCGGTCGGAACCTTTGACAGGTTATATGATACTGAACAGGAATTGCTCCAGGAAGAAAAGTTCGATGTAGGACTTGCAAGCATCAGGCTTCTCGGGCGTGATATGGCAAGAATGGCTGACCCTGAAACGCTAAACCGCGTCAAAGCCATCCTGGACGATGAAACAAGGGAGAAATCCCGCTACAGTTTGGTCACCGATATGGTTAGAGGTTCGGGCAGTATTGAAGATAGGTTCGAACAGATTCGCCTCCATGTGGAGAAGTTGAGGAAGGGTTTTTTAGAATAAACCGCTGGGCCCTAGTTTCAACCGAAATCCGCAATCGTCTGGAGTGCACCCCTGCTATGAGACAGGAAAAACAGGGGCAGGGTTAGTAGTATTAGCAGGGGTAGGGGGTGTGGGGGAAGGGGGCGGCAGCCCCCGTCCCTCGCCCATCCCTGTAGAGATCCCTGCTGGTGCTATGGTCTGCTCGAACTCGACCGGTGATAAATAGCCTAGCGCGGAGTG
>JAIQFY010000011.1 GCA_020072965.1 Terriglobia bacterium
AACGACACCGCGCCCGGCACCGGCCTTCCGTTAACAATGAACAGCGGAGTTCCCTGGATGTTGAGGGCCCCCGCCTCCTCAATATCCGCCTGCACTCGAGACAGACTGGACTTGTTGTCATAGCATTTTTCAAACTCAGTCAAATCGATTTTGGTTTTGGTGAGGGCTCCCACCGCCGTGGCCTTCACATTTTCCGGTTTGATGGAAGACTGCTCTTCGAAGAAGGCACGGTAGAGGCTCCAGAAGGCGTCATTACTCTGTTGAAAAGCGCACATGCCGGCAATGGCCGCGCTCTGAGCCCACGGGTGAGTGGGCAGTGGATAATTCTTATAGACCAGCTTTACCTTATCCCCGTACTGTTTGAAAACCTGATCTTCGAGGGTGTGGTAGGCCTGACTGCACTTGGGGCACTCAAAATCGGAATACTCAACGATAGTGACCCCGGCATTCCTGCTGCCCTTCACCGGCGAGTTCCCCAGGTTAATCTCCCTCATCTTCTGGGTGAAAGGATCCACAGAAAGGTCAAAAATCTGAGGCATCAGGGCGAACTTATTGTCAGGCGTAATCAGGACCTCCAGCCGGTGGGGAGCGTTCACCCCATCATTGACTTCGACCGTGACCGTGTCCAGGCCCATCAGCTTCGAAGAATTCCTGCCCACAACAGTCAATTCAATCTCCGGGGAAACATTGAACGTCGACCGCAGATGATCCGCAATCCTCTGGTTGACCAGTTCCGTCCCCTGCCCGGAAGCCGGGGCTGAGGTCGCGAGTTTCGGAGCTGGTTTTGCAGTCGCGCCTTTTGTCCCCGCCGCAGTCGAAGGCTTGACGGGACGTTTGGGCTGAGCCTGCTGCGCTCCAAGCGACGTGCTCGTTAGAAGAGTCAATCCAGTGATCACAAGGACGCCAATGACTACAGCCCAATTTCTGAAATAGTTTTTCATGGTCAAGACATGTTCTCTTCCCATCTACGCAGGAAGAGTTCCTCCAAATCAAAATGGGATCTAAGTGAAGCGGGTCCGGGGAGACCGTCCCCCTCACTCTACAATCAAGTATCTCACATTTTCGAGCCTGAATTCGTCAATGCCATGAAAGACCCTTCTCCTACTTCTTGGCCTCTTTTGCCCGCCAACGGATGTCCTCAGCCATTTCCTTGATCTCGGTCAAGTCACGTTGCATCTCGCTCCAGCCATACCAGAGGGCATAATCCGGGCTGGCATGAAATGTCCCCTGAAAGGTTCTCATGCGATGTTCCAGAAACATGACGAAGAGTTTCTGCTCTATCACCGTGGGGGCATCGTGGAACGTCAACAGATCCGGAAATGCAAACGCATAGTTCTTTGACTTTTGGAGCAGGCCCTCCTTATACAGCCCCGCCACCACTCGAACCGCCTCGGCCATCACATGATCCGCTTCCTTAATCATCTGATCTCCCTTGGCCAACTCACCACCTGCAAAATTGACAGAGTGGCACTGGTGGCATGTGGCGGTCATCTTGTCGCGTTCCTTTCGCCAGTCCTCTTCGGTGAGACGCGCCACACCGGCCCCTTTCACGACCTCCAGACGGGCCGTGGGTTTGCCATCCGGATCCAGGACTCCCAGGGCTTCCAGGATAGTCGCCTGGTCAGCGGCCCATTGCTTGTCTTCCGGCATCGGCAACCGGACGGCAAGAAATCCCCAGGCCGTGCGGACCCCGTGATCTCCATTTTGCATATGGCAGGTCTGGCAGGTTGGAGCCGCGACGGTTGGCGGCAACACCCCCTCCTGTTTGAGCAGATAACGGACCCCGTGCTTGGATCCCGAGTACATCTCCCATTGCGGATGGTCAAAACCCATATGACAAGTTTGACAGGCCTGCGGCTGTCTGGCCTCTTTGACAGAAAATGTATGCCGGGTATGACAGGCATCGCAGGAGGCGACACCGAATGCATTGCCGGCTGCCTTCAATTCCCTGATCTCCGCATCCGTCTTGACGCCAATCTCATGACATCCCCCGCATCCTTTCTTACCCTCAATCAACGCCATCGGTTGATAGTGGAACGTCGGCATCGCCTTCATCGCAGCCCAGGCGACCGCATGCTTTCCTTTAGAGAATTGGAGCACCCGGTCTTGATGGCATTTTCCGCAAGTCCCAAGAGTTGGAATCTCAGCCTTTTCGTAATCGTCGGCTGTCCGGTGGGCGCTGCCATGGCACATGGAACATGTCACAGCGTTCTGACTATGCTTGCTCAATTGCCAGTCTGAGACGATGTTCGGGGTTACCTTCTTGTGGCATTCCACACAATCTTGTCCCCAAGATAAGGATCCAAGAAGGCAGAGGACACCAAAGAGAAGAGCGGTTCGAATCACCAGTGAACGCATAAGGGCCTCCTTCGTAGTATGAACAAAACCTCCCTAAACCGGGCCCTCCAAAGGCCCGTCTGCTGCCGCCAGAAGATCTTGAAACCAGAACGGACAACTCTGCGAATTCGATAGGTTTTTCTTTGAATCCGAGCGGTGCAAAAAAAGACAGGACCCGAACACAGCTGTGACAGTTCAAGTACATCGAAATTGGTCTGCAGAAGATTCTAGCTCACTCGCTCCACTCATGCCAAGGTGAAGTTCATCAAGAGAACACATCAATGGACCCGGATTCCAAATCTGAGGCCTCGCCTGAGACACTCCCCCCTTGACCCGTGGCCTGGAGATTTCAGGGGAAGTTGGTCCGATTGGCGAAAGGCCATAGGAGCGCCTTCCATTCTTCATGGAATTGCGGCCACCGGCCCGCGTTTAAGGCCTTTGCGCCGACGCACCAAGTTCCCTCTTCGGGCCGTCTCTCTGGTCTCATCGCCAAGCAGACCCTCGATCTCAAATTTGAAATTTCAGATCTTGCCAGCTCATCCAGGAATGGCTTCGGCCTCAACCGCAATCGGCCCGTGCCGCTGCCTGGCCGCCCTCCGCCGGTTCCCGTGGGGAGCATTCTCAGCGACCAACGAGGGCATTGAATGGGGTCCAGCTCGCGAGGAAAAGAGAAGAGCCGATCGATCTTCTCATCAATCCTTTAAAGAATATCCCGGGGGGTTCGAGTTTGGAATTCAGAATGAAAATTCATTTTGCATCGGGACTATCCTTAAGGTAACTTTTCGGAGAGAATGAAGTCGGTGGATATTCGATCTCGCCTCACGACGGGCCAGGAGCGGAGACGGCATGGATTCTTTTGAAAACTTCCGGGGCAATGAAACGAGCGTGCGGACTCTTCGCCAGGCGTTGGAGACCAAACGGTTCCCGGATTCCCTGCTTTTTGCGGGCAGCGAAGGGATCGGGAAGCGCACGCTTGCCTTGATGTTGGCGAAGGCTTTGAACTGTCTGGAGGTGGAAGGGTCCTTCTGTAACCACTGCGCCAGCTGTCGGAAGATTGAAGCAGGCACACACCCGGACGTGGGGGTGGTGGGGCTGTTGGAAGAGAAGCACTTTCTTCAGATTGATCAAATCCGCCAGGCACGAAAGGACGTTTTTTACCAGCCCTTCGAGGGTCGTTGCCGGGTGATTATCATCGATGAAGCTGACCGGATGAAGGATGATGGAGCCAACTCGATTCTGAAGATGCTCGAAGAGCCGCCCCCCAGCACGAAGATCATACTGCTCACCACCAAGTTTCATTCCCTTTTGCCGACCGTCAGGTCACGATGCCAGGTTTTCTCTTTCTCCCCCGTTCCATTGCCCTTGGTTCGCCAGTTTCTTGAGGGTCGTTCAGACCTCACCACGGGGGACCGTGAACTCTGCGCCCGCCTCGCCCGAGGCAGCATCGGCAGGGCCCTCAGTCTCGACCTCGAATCATACCGCTCCCTCCGATCTGAGGTCATGGAACTCATCCAGGCCTCCCTCATAACGCATTCAGCGGAAGGCATCGTAGCTGCCGCCGACGTCCTGGGGAGGAAGAAAGAGAATTTTGAAGAACGACTGGACATACTCTACCTTCTTTTTCAGGATTTATTTTACTTGATTCATCAGGCTCCGGAGGAGCAGATCTCCAATGTCGACCTCCACTCGTCCCTGAGAACCCTTTCGAAGTTGGTCCCCCCGGCCTCGATCCCCGACGTCTTCTCCAAATTGGATGCCATCACTTCAGGATTGAGGTTCAACGTCAACCGTCAAATTGTACTCGAGGATCTCGCCTTCCACCTCACCCGGATTACCCCGGGCAGTTCGATCCCCTCTCCCTAAGGGAGGGCCTAAATGCTCCCCCGAACCCCATATTAGGCAACAAATTTGTTGCCGCATTCAAGCCCATGTGATAGACTTTTGAGAATTTCACATTCGCGATTCGAGCACAATAGAAGCGTGTTGGTATGAAATGAGGAGTCCAAGGCGACCCTATCTGCCTCGAATATTGAAATCCATCCATTAACGAATACTTTGGTAGGCTTCCGCGAAAGTGGATTGAATTAACACCGTTTCGTTCTGAACTTTGCATACATCACCGAGCGTCTTCATATTATATTTAACTCGATAGAAGGATTAACCTGCGAAGCGTCAAGCGCCTCTAAAGGCTGAAGGAGTGTGAGAGGTGAATCGAAAACTAATTCGTCCCTCATTGGCAGACATTAAGGATCGGTCGAGCGAGCGGGAGGTCCGGCAGCCCGGTCAAGGCCGGGATACCCAGCCGCGAAGGAAGCCGGTCCCCCCCGAGCAGACCAACGCCGAGAATTTTTATTACGTCAAGCAAATGCAGAACAAGACTCCCATGGTGTTGGTTCTCACCGAGGGCGAAGTCCTGCGGGGTACCATCGAGTGGTACGACAAGCGCTGTCTCAAGCTGAATCGTCCCACAGAGCCCAATATGCTGCTGATGAAACATGCCATCCGCTATATGTACAAAGAAAACGAGGACAAGGCGGGCGATGACTAAGCCCGTGGTCGCTTTGACACTCGGCGACCCTGCGGGCATCGGGCCAGAGATCGCACTGAAGGCCCTGCGGAAGAGAAATCTTTGTAAACATGTCAACCTGGTGCTCATTGGAGACCCTTTTGTTCTCGAAAGCATTGCGCCGTGTTTTTCCCACGTCCCGAACCTCCCTCACTTCTCCAGCATTGAGCAAGTCGCTGATGCCGGAACCTATCCCTGCCTGCTGAACCTGAACCACCGTCGGTTTAACATTTCGCCCGGCCGTCTTGATGCCCGTTGTGGCCGAATATCGATCGACTATGTGAAAGAAGCCGTGCGCCTGGCCACCACTGGAAAAATAGACGGAATCGTGACAGGCCCCATCCACAAGCAGGCCTGGGCGGCGGCGGGCTCGAGGTTTTCCGGCCACACCGAGATGTTGGCGTCAGCCTCCGGCAGCCGGGACTTCGCGATGGCCTTTTTCGCAAAGGACTTTCTCACCGTGCTGTTGAGCACCCACCTCGCCTTGAAGGATGCCCTCGCTCTGCTCTCAGTCCCCCTGCTCGAACGAAAAGTTGACCTTACGGTGAGGGCTCTGAAGGAGATGGGCATCCGTCGTCCGCGCCTCGCTGTGGCGGGTGTCAACCCTCACGCTGGCGAGGGGGGACTGCTGGGAGATGAAGAGATCAAATTCTTTTCTCCCGCAATTAAGAAGTGCCAAGAGAAGGGGTTGAACGTCTCCGGGCCCTATTCCGCCGACACCGTCTATCTCCGGGCGGCCCGGGGGGAATTTGATGCCGTCCTGGCCCCCTACCATGATCAAGCCATGCTGGCCGTGAAAACCCTTTCTTTTGGACATGCCACGAACATCACTCTCGGGCTTCCCTTCGTGCGAACGTCGGTGGATCATGGAACTGCCTTCGACATCGCGGGCAAGGGTGTCGCCAACGAGAGCGCTTTGGTTGACGCGATCGAAAAGTGTCGGGACTTGATACGCGGCCGACAAGGGCACGGCTCCAAACATCCCCAGTGAGACACATGCTCAAAGCACTGCATTCCCCCAGACAAAGAAAGCTCGCCCTTGCGATGGTCGGAATCCTGGTCCTTGCTCTCGCCGCCCTTTTCTTGATGCAACCCAAACCGTTTAATGCTTATGTGCCTGCCGACTGCATAGGTTATCTTGAGATTCCGAATCTGGAAGACGTGATTCAGTTCATCCGCGACCCCGGCTTCAAGGGTGAATCACCCGACGGATTCCAAACCCCCACGATCCGGCCGTGGTTGGAAACCCTTTTAAACCGCTTTGAGGTGACGCCCCGCCAGTTGAATGCGACTCAAGTCGGGTTGATCCTCACGTCGGCCTCCGCCGAAACCGGGCAGACCATTAAATTGAATGCTGTCCTGGTCGTTAGAGTCCATTCATTTTGGGTGAAAAATCTCAAGCTCGCGCCTCGAACAATCGGAGAAAAACTTGCCCTTCCGAACTCCTTCATTTCGACCGAAACATTGGGGGGAAAGGATGTGGCAGTGCTCTCCCGTTCACAGCCCGAACAGAGAATCTTCATTGCCGTATATCGCGATGCTGTGCTCCTCGGGAATCAGCGGGAAGCCCTCGGTGAAGTCCTGTCTGCCATGGAGGGGCTGTCGCCATCCATCACCGACACCACAACCTGGAAGACCGCCTCGCCGAAATCTCCAGATCGCTCCGTGCTCCTGGGCTTCTTTGCTGGTCCGAGCTTGCTTAATCTCTTGCGGGATTTCCTTGTCCGCAATTACCCACCCTTTGAAGACCCCGCAAGAACTTCAAGGTTTCTGGACGCATTGGGTCTGAACGGGATCCAAGCGATCCATTACAGTGCGCAAGCGCATTCATCGGAAGTCCGTGATTTGTGGCATTTCCAGGTGGCAGACCGTGCCTCAGCCACCCCTTCCCTGATTTCGATATTCGTCCATCAGACCGGAAAGGGAATGGAACTGATACCCTTGAGTTCAATCCCATCAAATACAGCGTCGGTCCGGTACATCTCGGCCATACAGTCGAAGGATATGTGGTCCATTTTTGCCAATGCGCTTGGCATCCTGACGGACCAGGAGGCCCCGCAAAATCGGGATCTAATGATCGCGATGTTCGAGGGGGCGCTGGGCTTCCACATTCAACGCGATTTACTGGCCAACCTGTCGGGGGCGGTTGCACTCCTTGAAATCGAAGGAACATCCCAGACTTCTTTCCCCGGAAAGGGAGTGGCTTCAAGGGAGAGTGGGAAGGGATGGTTGCTCGCCTTCAAGAGTCAAAATCCCTCGCAACTCCAGAAAGCGTTCTCCAAAATCATCGCTGAAGACCGCCAGCCAAAATCTCAGCAAGTGGGATCGATTACGGTATTCTTTTCAGATCTCGAATCCAAATCCCGCCGACCCTTTGGTCCGGCCCTTCCCGGTGTTCCCGCGTATGCCCTCCGCGGTGACATCCTTTTTTTTGCGCCGGACAAAGATGTTTTAGTTGCAGCGGCTGAGTCCCTTCAGCAAAAATCGGATGCCCTGAACCCTTCTCTTCCGCCGGCGCTCGACCCTCATGCACCCTATTTTTCCCTGACCCTGGCGGCCGCCACAGGAGATCGCCAGGGAGCAGAATCCCAGCCCCGTTCCCCCCTCCGGAGTAGAATGATTTCAGCCTCAGAAATCAAAGAAGAAGGGGGCGGTTTTCGATACCTTCAGGTTTCTTCCTGCGGATTTCTTTGTGTCCTGTTGGATGAGGGAACCCGGGCTGTTCATTGACGGGGATTTGGCCCGGTGAAGGTCATTTGCACATGGTCGATGGGTCCCCGGATACCGATAGGGATTTCGGCGCCGGGGTGACCCTTCCTTGAGGCTGTCTTTTCAACTGTCCCGGACAGTTCCAGCTCCAGGTTTTTGGAGCACGTTCCGGAAACCGTGCCCTGGAAATCTCCCCGTATCAGATGCGCATGTTCGATTTTAATATTTTCCGGAGTATAGTCCAGATCGAGATCAAGCGTAGATGGTGTGTCCCGCGGCACGGCAGAGGATGAAATGTTCAGGCGGGTGCGCAACTCCCTTGCAGCCGGAGGGAACTTTAGACCCACGTTTCGAAGATCGCGGATGGTAGCTCGCACGTGGGCGGAGAGAGTGTCTTTCCACGACTGACCCTTCTGCTTTTCCCCCGTAAAGGCATATTCCCCGGAGACATTCCCCTCCACAACAGAATCCATTGGTGTTAGAAGGTTCGTCAGGGTATCGAGATTCATGTTTTCCGCAACCCCCTCCACGCGCAGACGCGGCCGTCCCTCTGGCCAATCCAAATGAAGGTGGCCCTGGCTCCTCCCGCCATAAGCTCCCAGCGAAAACTTGTCCAGCAGGAGGGAATGCCGCTGAATTTCGAAATCAGAATGGAGGTTATTCACGCGCAGGCGGTTGAACTGAAGCGCCGATGCACTCAGTGTCCCCGTCCAATGAAAACCGGAACTTAGAGATCCGGACGATGCGGTGCTGGAAGGCGCCTCATCAAAACGAATCCCCGCCTGAGCACCAAGCTGCAATAATTCACTGATATCCAAAGAGCTCGCATTCAACCTGACCTTGGCCTGGCGGTAACCCAGCCCAAGGAATTGAAGATTGCCTGAAGCCGCAGAGGCACCCCAGGTAAATCGGGTGAGGGTGAACTGCGAGACACCCTCCTTCCCTTCGTACCTGACCGCATCAATGTGAATATCGTTTGCCCCTCCGGGGTGGAGGGTGATGTCGTGACCGAAGAAGCTGCCTGTGAGCAATGCCGGGCCTGCCGGTTCCCCCTTCACCCCCCAGCGAAGTGCAAAGTCCGCCACCCCTTCTGACCGTGCAGCCAGGGGCCAGAATCCCAAACTCCGTCCGATATTCTCCATGGTCTCGATCTCGACTTCCGACCCCGACATCTCCAGGGCCCACTGCGGAGGTGCAAAGAGATTCGCAAGTGATCCACTGATCTGGACAGGGGGTTGCTGACGTTCGCCCACCTCGATGGAATCCCAGGTCAGGATCCCCTCGTCCAACGAGATCTTCACTGGGCCAAACGTCACCGGGCTGGCTAGAACCCGGCTCTCAAGCTGCCCTTCCGGACCGGAGATCTGTCCCGACATTACAGGTGAGTTCCAGGGTCCGGTTAATCGATATTCCACCTTCGCTTCACCTCTCAAGCGCGTCTCCGGGGGGATCCGGCTGGTAAACCCACGAGCAAGATTCAGCGCATCATCCAACACGAATTTCTCCGAAACCAACTGGAAGTTCAAGGAGGGGTTCGAAAGAAGATCCAGGCCGCCTGTAACCGTAAATTGGCTTGTCCCGATCATCAAGAGGGCGCCCGAGATCGTTAAAGGGCCACCGATTCGCAGATCCGCGTTGGGGAACTGGAGGGATGCCGAATGGAATTGTTCCCGAGGAAGGGCGGCCCATGAATGCAGGTCCAGGAGGTCGAGAGAACCGCTCAGATGAAGTGGTCCATTCAGGGGGCCTTTGACACTGGCGCGCCCGTCGAACATGCCGTGGAAATAGGTGGTCCTTCCTGTCAGAAGCGAGAAGATATCGGAGTACGGAAACTTCTCCAGCCTCGCCTGTCCCTCAATACCCGCGGACCAGAAAGAAGGGCTTTGAAAGGGACCCAGAGAGCCGTTCAACCGGAGCAATCCTGAATTTTCAAGCGGCACATCCGTCCTCGTCGGCTTCATTTTCAGGTCAAACTCAATCCCGTTGCTAAACCAGGCCGGCTCTATCTTTCCACTGACCTCGGTCAAAATGAACACCTTCTTCTCGTAGGAACGGCTGAGATCCTTGAAGTTAATCCGGTCCCCATCGAGATAAATCCTTAACGGCAACGGTCGAAAGACCCCGGGCGGTGAAGGCCGCCCTTGGTCCCGGGGGCTCGACGTCTTAGCCTCTGCTGGGGGAAACATTGGCCCAGCGAACCACATCTCAAAATTCCATCGCCCTTCCGCATTGCGGACAAGATTCAAGCTCGCCTGTCGGAGTGTGATTCGAGAAAGCTCGAATCGCCCCCGCAAAAGTGAACGCCAGCTCAGAACAAAATGGACACGATTCGCGTACAAGAAGGGCTCGCCTCCAAATCCGGGGGCATCATCGATATAAACATTCTCCAGATTGAACCCGAGTCCCGAAAGAACAGTGAAATTCAAGTTGGTGCCCTTTACCGAACGACTCATGGCGCGGGTCAACGCGGTCTCGATCCGCCGGGAGAATCGGTTGATCAGAAAATCATGGACGGGTGTGATATCGGCGATGAAGGATAAGACCACCACGACAAGGAGAAGGACAACGGCCACCCGCAGGGTCTTCTTGAACACCTTCTTGAAGGAGGATCGATTCATGAAAAGGAAGAGGCTGTTAACGCTTCAGGAGAGAAGTTGAGGGGCCCTGGATTCATTCGCGAGCGCCTGAAAAGTGTCGCAGCGCAAGTCGCGCGGCTTCCTGTTCCGCCGTCTTCTTGCTCAGGCCCTCCGCCGCGCCTCGAAAATCATCGCCCACACGAACCTCGACAGTGAAAACCTTGCGATGATCCGGCCCGGTCTCCCGGATCACCGAATACTCGGCGGGCATGCGCTTCAGCGCCTGGAGCTTTTCCTGGAGTGCCGACTTGGGATCGGTCATGTCCAGCATTTGAAGATCGATTTCCCGCACGCAAGAAAAGATGAATTCGTCGACAAATCGCTCGGCCGATTGAAAGCCGCCATCCAGATAAATGGCTGCGATCAGGGCCTCCAGGCCATCCACGAGCAAGGCGTGTTTGACGCGGCCCCCGGTTTTCTCTTCGCCCCGGCCGAGCCGGAGATATTTGCCAAGCTCCAACCGCTCCGCAACCATGTAAAGGTTCTTGGCGCTGACCAGGAAGGACTTCAATTTCGAGAGCCTCCCCTCATTCAGCTCGGGGTAATGCTGTACGAGGCGATCGCTGATGATAAACCCCAGCACCGAGTCACCAAGAAACTCCAGCTGCTCGTTGTCGGCCGAGAGCCCCAGTTCATTGGCGCAAGAACTGTGCGTCATGGCACGTTCCAGCAAGTCGAGTCGATGGAACCGGTATACGATCTTTGATTCAAGCTCTTCAAACATACTGCATTGCACCACAATAAGAAAAGGGCTAGCGCAAATCGATTCAACTAGCCCCATCAAGTCTTCGCGAGAGGCAGCGTGCAAGCGCACGCGCCCGGTCCGCCGGAAACACCACGGCCGTCCTTGCCCCGCCTACTTCACCCCGGATGCTGCCTCACTAATCACCTTGTCCAGACCGTCCAGCGACCCATTGTTCTTTGCTTTGTACAATTGCTCGAGATAGGACCTGGCTTGCGCCGGACCATTCAAGGCGACACTCGTAGCCAAGGCTTTGAGGGCCTCGTCATTTTTCTTAGCGAATGAATAGGCGAGCCCAAGACGATAATAAGCGATTCCATCCTTGGGATAAACCTCCAGGGATTTCTTGTATTCGGAAATCGCCTCATCGTAGTTTTTCTTGTGCAGAGCTACAAAACCCAGTGCTGAATATGCCCCGCCTTGAAGTTGCGCTCTCTGCATCTTCCATTGATCTTCGGTTATCGTAGCCGGCTTCTGCATCGTGTTTGTGACTTCCAACAGTTTTTTGGCGTAATCCGTGGTGTGGTCAAGTTTCTGCTGGCGGTCGAGGTCATCGTCTTTAATGCGCTCCGGAATTACTGTTGCCAACATGTAGAGCGCGAAAGTGTTATTGTGGTCAGCTGTCAAAAATTTTTCTGCCCATTCAACTGTTTTTTCATAATTGTTGAGCTGTTGATAGGCAACGACGATCGCCTGGTAAATGAATAGGACTGTTTGCTGCGGAGGATTCGCGAGCAGAGCTTTTTCACCGTATTCGACGACTTTCTGGAAGTTATTCAGTCGTTGGTAGGCATCTACCAGCAATGGGGTGGCATACGGCCCGATTAGCTCAGAGTTGGGATAATCCTTAATGAATTGTTCTCCTGCCAAGGCTTTTTTCGCTATGTCAGGTTCACCTTCTAATTTCTTGAATGCGTCATATTCCTGCTGGGTCTTGGCCTGGGGCTGCTTGGCCGCCGTCTTGGGCGGAGTTGTCTGGGTCGGTGGCTGCGACTGCGCGCCCATGAGGATGGAGGCCCCCATAAGAAAGATGGTTGCGCCCAGGACCGCGACAAATTGCTTTTTCATAGAGTGGCTTTTCTCCTTGACTAATTGAATCCCCGGGAGGCGATGAAGGCAAGTTCTCGATTGAAAAACCTAAAGCAGAAGGCCGCAGTGTTCCGATCAGACGCCTACTCTCCATAGCACCGAGAGAGTCCCGCAATGCTAACCAAAAGAGGGGGCACTGTCAAGAAGGGCAGGCGAACGGTTCCAGTCACTGGGCAGGCTTCCAATGCCCTGTTGCCTTATGCGGTCCTGATGGCATTCTTGACCCGCACTAGACTGACAACTGGTAACAGCCTTTGCCTGCGTTGCCGCTTGCGTTGACTTTCCCGGGGGCGAGGGGTAATATTTTTGCCGCGGGAATATATCGCCATTACTGGTGGCAGGAGATTGTGTGGAACTGAGCGACGAATTAAAGGATCGATTGAAAGCCCTGGGGCTTGCCATCAGTTCAGTCTTGTCTGATTCCAGCGAGATCGCCGAGGCCGTTGCAGCCATCAAGGAATCCGGCTACGACCTATTCCTCGTGCTCGAGGCCACGATCGGGCTGAGCCGAAACAGGGAGGTATCGTCGAAGCTCCCGCTGCCCGGATCAGTTTTGCAAACTGAATCCGGCGAATTCAAGCTGAATATTACCGCTTCGGACAAGCAATTTCTCCAGGCCCTCCGAATCAAGGTGGACGAAGTCAGCTCCCCTGAGATTTCCGGACCACCGGGAGAACGAGCCTGAGCTGAAATCTGTCGTGTCTCTCTGTATCTCGACCATGAATAACAAGAACCTGGCCGCCCTTATTTTGAGCTTGCTGTTCCTGATGCCAACGCTCTCTTCTACCATATCGGCTCAAAGCCCGAGCGGAACTCCCAACACGGGATCTCATAACCGCTATCAAACCATGCAAGGCACAGTGGAAGTGTGTACACAGCGCGCGATCACCGTGCGGGACGCCCAACAGATGTATGTCGTGCGCACCTTTTCTTTCGATGCCAAGCTTTTATCCAAGATGCAAAAACGGCATTACTTGAAGGGCGATCACGTCAAAGTGAAGTTTATCCGCGGAACCGACGTCGCCGTTGATGTGAAGTAGTGACTCCTCCTCCGCATTGCCCGTTTGTACCAACCCCGGGCGTTTTGTCTCCCCGCCGAGCCCGTCTGTCCTTTCGACTTTTATGTGCAACCAAGCCGAGGACCCCGGCATTTGCTTTCCGACTGCCCAGTGACGGCTTCAAGCCGCATGGAGGATGACTTGCTTGGATCCCCTGAGGCTCTTCGATGTAGTATGATCCTGGCCGCTCCTGGTTCATTTGCCATATCCACTTTTAGCCATGTCGAAGGAAAAATTCATTCGTAAGGGTCCAGCCCACTGGATCATCAACCCCTCTTTGACCCATGACAAGAAGATCCCGGTCATCGCAAATGAGAATATCCTGGAGACGATTACTGACCGCGTCATCCAGCAGGCCTCCAACACCGCCAACGCCGAGGGGGTTGAAAGCGTGGTGCTGAACCCGGACGCCCATGAAGGCTACGGGGCGCCGATCGGCTGTGTGGTCGTAACTTCGCGCACTCTGATGCCGGGCCCGGTCGGGTTTGACATCAGTTGTTCGATGAGCTTTCTCCAAACTGACCTGCAACCTGCCGACGTTTTGGACCGGCGTGTCCGCCGAACCCTTATCCAGGAGATTGAGAAGCGAATCGCCCTGGGGGCGGGCTCCAAGCCGGCGCCCCTTCAACATCGGGTGACACCACAGGAATTCCACGAGATCATCGGACGCGGCCCGGAGGCGCGGGAGATTCTCACGCGTCATGAAGTGGATCTGAGCTGGACGGAGAATCTGGAACGGAAGTGGCTCGAGGCCGACCCGGACGTGATCAGCAAGCGTGCTTTTGAGAGAGGATTTGATCAACTCGGATCCCTGGGGGGAGGCAATCACTTTATCGAAATGGAAACCAGCGAGATCGTGGATTCTAAGCTGGCCAGCCATTTCGGCATCACCCCGGGTGTTGTGATTGTCACACACTGTGGCTCACGCGGGTTCGGTCACCAGATTGCCTCCGAATTCTTTAAACAGCTCGAACACGATTTCAAAGCAGCCGGCAAGCCTTTCCCTGGAAATGACCGGGAACTGGTGTTCTGCTATCGCGACACCCCGGTGGGGGAACGGTATTGGAAGTCGGTGGGCTGCGGGGCGAACTTTGCCATCGTGAACCATCTCTTCATCAACACCGCGCTCCGCGATTCCCTCCGGACCCTCTTCCCCGGTGTGAATTGTTATCTTGTCTACCTGATATCCCATAACCTGGTACAGCCGGAAGTGATCGGAGGAAGAACGAAGTTCATTCACCGAAAGGGCGCGACACGGGCCCTTCCAGCGGGCCATCCCCTCCTGGAAGGGACCAAATTCGCAGCCACGGGGCATCCTGCTCTCGTGCCCGGGTCTGCCCTGGTCGGCTCGAGCCTGATGGTTGCCGATGTCAATTCCCACCTCACCCACCATTCCGTCAACCATGGGGCGGGACGCGCCATGGGTCGGAACCAGGCGCGACGCACCCTTGACCAAAAATTGGTGGACGAAGAAATGGAACGCCATGACGTCCTGTTTAACTATCGCCACTATCCGATTGACGAGTCCGCCGCCGCATACAAGAATTACGAGGATGTCATTCAATCCATGCTCGAGGCAAGGATCGCCCGCGTCGTTTCGCAACACAAGCCGCTGATGGTGTTGAAGGGAAATGATTAGGCGAGTCCTTCATACTTCGACCCGGGATGAGGTCAGGCCCGGCTTCTGAATAATCCCTCCCGGCATCGTCCCCCATGAAGAATCTGCTCATAGCCTCCAACCTTCCCTGAAACCCTGCATCTAAGGTGCCAGAGGGACCCACACGAGGATTTGAGGGTTGCAGAGAGGATGACGGTCATGAAGTGGGGCAAGCGGGCAGGAGTTCTCTTAATCAGTTTCGTATGGATGTTAGGGTTAGGTTGTGCATCCAATGCCCAATGGTACAGTGAAAAGCAGATCAAGAAACTGCGCAAAAGCTCGCGTGCGGTAGTCACCCTGGCACAGGCTTCTGTGAGACTGGATGTCCATCCGAAGGGCGCGCTTGTTTATGTGGATGGCAATCTGGCCGGCACGGTACAGGATTTCAACGGCAGTAACGAACGACTTTTTCTTTTTCCCGGACGGCACACCCTTGAACTGCGCGATCCCGACTATGAGACCTTCTCGACGGATGTGAAGGTTCTCCCCGAACAGGATTTCCGTCTGAAGGTCCGCATGCACAAGCGGGAGTAGGGTCCCCCACCTTTGCGGCCGCCACACCTTTCTGGGGTACGGGGTGCAGCCCGGCGAATCGCTTTGGTCGCCCGGGTCCGACAAGGCCAACGCCGAGGCCAACCAACCTACGAAAATCCGGAACTCTTGTTTATAAAACAAGACCCGCTCAGGTCAGAAATACGAAGAGAAGAGCGCCGCTAGGCGGTCGAACCTCGACCCGCGGCCAGCGGGGTTGTGAGTTT
This sequence comes from Terriglobia bacterium, assembly GCA_020072965.1. Lineage (GTDB taxonomy): Bacteria > Acidobacteriota > Terriglobia > JAIQFV01 > JAIQFV01 > JAIQFV01. Next base: position 15,553 of record JAIQFY010000011.1, read on the forward strand.
TGCTACAATGGCCTCGCCAAAGGCCCTTGCTGCATCGGGGTTTTCACCCGTCACCAGATTTCCATCCACCGTGACCGGCTCTCCTGTATAAACGGCTCCCCCTTTTTCAAATTCACTCATGGAGTCTGCCGTCTTATAGACTGTGGCGCGGTGACCCGCGAGGACACCGGCCCGCGCCAGAACGGCCCCCGAGAGGCAGATGGCCGCGGTTGTCTTACCGGAAGTCTTGGCTTCACCGAGCAGGGCATGCAACCTTCGATCTCCCCAAAGGTACTCGGGGGACCCCATGCCGCCGACCACCACGATGGCATCGAAGTCCGCCATTTTCACTTCCGAGATCAGCAGGTCTGGCTTCACTTTCGCGCCTAACATTCCCGTGCACTCCATCTTGGAGCGGCTGGCCACTTTCACCGTGGCGCCGGCCGCTTCAAGGATCTGCCGCGGAACAAGCAGTTCTTCATCCCGAAATTGATCGGGGGCAATCACCATGACCACCTTCTTGTCGGAGAGTTTCTTTGTGACCATGACACCTCCTTCTTGAGCGTAACGGCATCAAGGGTTTTCATTGAACGTCAGGAGCAATGAAATTATAATCCCGGTCGCACCCCAGGACTCAACGGAAAGTCTGAACGGAGCATCGCCCTGATTCCCATCGTGCTGACAACCTTCTATGTGCTCGCGATCCTGGTGGTAATCCAGGGTATCGTCTCGGTACTGGAGGGCGTGCACTACCATCGTTACATTTTGTCCACCTCGCGCCAAACCAGGGTCGATGGGCCCCCGCCGCGGATTACAGTGGTCGTGCCTTGTAAGGGCGATGACCACGAACTGGCAGAAAATCTAAGAGCCGTCCTCCACCAGGATTCTCCGGCCTTCGAAACCATCTTCGTCACGGCTAGCGTGGATGATCCCGCCCAAACGATCTTTGAGAGACTGCGCGTCGAGTTTCCCCTGCAAATCATCAAAAGTGTGGTTGCCGGCACGAGTGACCAGCGTGGAGAGAAAGTAAATAACCTTTTGAAGGCGCTCGACCAGGCCGATCCCTCCTCAGAAGTTTTTGCCTTCGCCGATTCTGACGCCCGGCCTCCCTCCTTTTGGCTCCGTGAACTGGTCGCCCCTCTCCATGCCCCGGGAGCGGTCCCCGGCGCGGTCACGGGATATCGATGGTACCTTCCTGAACGTCGAAACCTGCCGAGTGTGCTGCGGAGTGCCTGGAACGCCGGAATTGTGACCCTGCTGGGGGCACATGACAAGAATTTCTGCTGGGGCGGCTCCACGGCTATCCGGAGACTAACTTTTGAGCGCGCTCGGGTCAGGGACTACTGGCAGCATTCCATCAGCGACGATTATTCATTGACGCAAGCCCTCCGGGAGGCCCAACTGGCTATCCGCTTTGTGCCGCAATGCCTGCTCCCCTCGAGCGGGCGTACCACCTGGCGCGAAGTCATGGAGTGGAGCACTCGCCAACTCATCCTTACACGGATCTATTCGAATAGACTCTGGAAACTGGCCGCCGTCTCACAAACAGGCTTTACGCTTGTTGTTCTCTTGGCCATCGCGCTGTTGCCACGCGAATGGCGATTATTTTCCCCTACAAGCAGTTCTGGTCCGACCTTCTTCAACTGGATTGTCCGCCTTCCCGTGACGAGTATATTATTCATGATTTTTGTCCTTGGGTCTATTCGCGGTCTCTTCCGATGGCTTTCGGTGAGAGTCATTCTTTCGGACCATATGAAAAACCTCGACTACTTCGCCTGGGCATATATCCTGCTGCCGCCGGCAATCTCCCTCTTCAGCACATTCATTCTCTGGCGCTCGGCCATGACTCGTGTAGTGGCGTGGCGGGGCAAGGTCTACGAATTGGTCTCGTCGCGGGAAGTGAAAGTCCTGCAATGAGCACACCTCGACTCTCCGAAAGCTAACAGGGATGAGTGAGCAAATGCAGGAGGACTCGAATTTTCATTTTCCAGGTCCTCGGGTGCCTTTCTACCGGCGCTCTTCCTTGGCTTACCCTTACCGCAAGTTGAACAACGGTGGCTACAGCTTCCGGCACACCGCGACGCCGTCACGGATCGGAAGAATTGTGGTGAAGAGCCTGGTTGAGGAGTAAATCAGGCGATTGAACTCCTGGATTTTTCGGGTCGATAGGTCCGGCCGAGAGCGGGCGACACGGCCACTCCAGAGGACGTTGTCGGTAATAAATAACCCTCCCTTGCGGACTCGTGGAACCGCCACTTTGAAGACATCCGGATACCAGTACTTGTCGACATCATTGAAGATGATGTCGAAATCACCCCTCACCTGCTGGAGGAGATCCAGGGCGTTGCCGACCATCACATGGATTCTTTTTGAAACGCCGGCGCGCTTGAAATACCCTTCGGCTTCCTTCGCGTTCTTCGGGTTTCCGTCGGTGTAAAACACCTCGCCCCGCTCTCCCACTGCCCTCGCCAGCCACAGGGTCGAATAGCCAATCGCGGAACCCATTTCAAAGACTCGCTTCGCGCCGGTCGCGGTCGCCAGAAGGTAGAGGACCCGAGCCACAGCCGGTCCAATAATTGGAATGGCGCGTTTCGCCGCTTCAGCTTCCATCTTCCTCAACACGACGTCCCGAGGCGGAAGCAAATCGTAGATGTAGCGTTCCACTTCGCGATTCGTAATCTCGTTCATCTCAGCTCCTGGTTCATGCAGGAATTTTAGAAAACCACCGCCGCAATCGCCAAACCAAAACCCGGAACGGATGACGTCAAAGGCCTTTATCCTTGAAAACTCGGGGGGGGTTCAGCGAAGGCTCTAGGTCGTTTGCGGGGGTTAACTTCCCATCAATTGATCTTCCGTTTCAGCTGGTCCAGTGCCTGACGCGCCAATGCGTAATCCGGAGCGATCTCGAGCGAGCGCTCCAGGCAGGCGCGGGCGCGTGTGTACATTTCTTTGGCAATATAGATTCGCCCGAGGTTATAGTGAGGATAATGATAGGCATCGTAGCGCTTCGCCTCGATGGCTTTTTCAAGCCACGGGACCGCCTCATCGGGACGGCCCAGATCAATCAGGTAGACGCCGATATCGTTGTAGGGATTCCCAAAATCCGGGTCCACCCGGATGGCCTGTTTGCATTCTTCGATCGCTTCCTCGATCCGGCCCTGAAAGCTGTATGTCCAGCCCAGGAAGGTATGCGCCTCCGCCGTGGGAAAGACTTCGATGGATTCCCGGTACAGATCAACGGCTTCTTCTAAATCGCCGCTCATCTGCTTTTCATAGGCCTGTCGAAATAGCTCGACGGCCCGGACCACCTCTTCAGGATCAATTGACATAGGAGAATTCATCATACCTGACCCCTGGCGAAAGTGGAAGAGCCCAATTCCTTGCGGACGGGTGAAGGAGATCCACCCACAGAACCCGGACTCGAGATTGAATAATTCACCAAAAGTAGTTAGAATCTGCACTCCCTTCTGGAGTGTGTGATCTGGGTTTTATCCCACAGTCCGGTCATTTCAGGAGGGGCATCTTGTTGGGTAACAAATAGAAAGGGATCCGGGAAATTATGAAGCATCCATCGAGGACGGCCAGAGTTTTTCTGATGAGAATTATTCTTCTGTATGCACTCCTTCTCATGTCATTTTCCAGCGCCCGGTTGAATGCAGAGGAACCGGGTCAATCCCCCGGTGCAAAGGATGCGAAACCCGAAGCCAAACCCCTTGAGGTTTCAATCATCAATGCCCGCAAATTCAGTGAAACCCTGAAGAAACTCAAAGGTAAGATTGTTGTGATCAACATGTGGGCCACCTGGTGCGTGCCCTGCCGAAAAGAGTTCCCGATTCTCGTTCAACTGTACCAGCAATACAAATCCAGGGGGATGGAACTTCTGGCCATTTCGAATGACGACTTCCAGAATCTTGAAGACGTTAAGGATTTTGTCAGAGAGCAGCATGCTCAATTTCCCGCGTTCATCGTCGATCCTGATGGCGCGAACGACTTGCGGGAAGCCATTTATCCGGAATGGACCGGGGGGCTGCCCTCGACGTTTTTCTTCGATCGTCACGGCGATCTGAAGGGAAAAATTTTGGGAATGCTCGACCGCGAGGAGTTTGAGGACAGGATTAAACCCTTGCTCTGATCGGATCAATTTGTTGCGACCTCATCCTACTCAAGAGTTTCGGAAAAAGTGCGGGGGACCATGGACAGCAAAGAATTCGTGAAGGAACTTCAATCATCCAATAACAAAATCCTTGAACGGCTGCGCTCCCCTGTCGATATTCTGTCCGGGCCGGAAGCGGCGATGTCCATTCCAAGTCTTTTGAAGATCGCCCTCAAGAACGAAGTCGAGGCCACGGAGCTGGCGGCCGTCTGGATGCCGACAACTGCCAATGTGGAGGTGAAGATGGCGTTCGCGCGCCAGGTGGGCGACGAAGCCAAACATTACCGGCTCATTGAGGAGCGGCTTCATCAACTGGGAGAATCACTGGAGGGTTTTAATCCTCTCGGTCACGGATATTCGCCCCTGTTCAAGTTTTTGAGCGTGCTCCGGGACATGGTGGACCGGGTGGCAGCTGCCCAGTTCACTCGCGAGGCCATCGCCGTGGTCAAGAACGAACAGTTCATTGCCTTATGCGAGGCCAAGGGCGATCACGAAACCGCACGCCTCTATCGGGACATCATTCAGCCGGACGAAGAATTCCACCACGAGCTGGGTCGAAGGCTCCTGGAAAAGTATGCCACCACTGAAGAGCTGCAGTCGAACGCCCGTCTCAGCGCCCGTCAGACGCTGGAGTTGGCGGATGAGCTTCAGGGACTCGCTTTCAAGCAACTCGGAATCCACCATGCGCCCGGCTGTTGAGCTGCACCCTTCTTTTATTGAACTGCCATGCCTGATTTCTTTCCGGTCATTGACCAGCTTCTGAGCCAGCTGATTGAGCAGCAGCGCTGCAAAGTGATGCGCTTGGCTCACTCACTTAATTCTTCATTGACCTTTGAGGATCTTTTGAATCCTCAGACATTCCCCGAGCTGGCTGCCAATCCCTCCTTCAACTACGAGGATGGAATCCTGGCGGGACTATTGAGTGCACAGATGGCAATGCGCGCGGAAGGCCGGCAACTGGCCTCGTCACAGGAATCCCGGAACGCAGGCTGAATGAACTCAGCGCCCGCGGTGTGGCCTTCGCGGGGAGTCTCGAAACCTCTTTGGAAGCCTTCCCATGATTACTGTTCCTAAGCTGACGCTCGATGACGTAAAGAAAATAATGGAGGCGACGGAATCGAAGGCCCGCTCGATCGGCGTGGACCTGGACATTGCCATCGTGGACGATGGTGGTCATCTACTCATGTTTGAGCGGATGGACAGCGCCAAGATCACCTCCATCCAGGTTTCCATTGACAAGGCCTTCACGGCGGCTGGAGCGCGCCGGCCCACGCATGAGTATGCCGCAGTGGCGGGCGCCGGTGGGCCCGCCTTCGGAATCCATGTCAGTCACCAGGGTCGTTTCTCCATTGTCGGGGGCGGAGTTCCCATTTTCGTGGAGGGTCGCATCGTCGGTGCCGTCGGCTGCAGTTCGGGCACGGCAGAACAGGATCGCGAGGTGGCCGAGGCAGGTATTCAGGCGTTCATGAGGGGCCTATCCCAAATGGGTTAGTTTCGGCACCGACAATCCGAACCCAACGCAGCACTCGCGACTGCAGCTGCTGTCTTCTGTACCCCTTGGCTCATTCAAATTTCCCCCCCAGTCAAAAAATAATTCCGCTATAATGACCTTCTTTTACAAACTGTAGAGACGATCATCCTTCATGACGAAGAGAACTGCTCTTCACGGGATTGAAAAAACACTGGGCGCGGCTTTTGGAATCCGCTCCACGCCAGGACCGGAGGGCCCCGAAGGGGCCTGGGAAATCGCATCCGTCTACTCGACGGTCGACGATGAATATGCCGCGGTCCGGGAGGGGATTGGATTCTTCGACTTCTCCCACCGAGGAAAAATCCGGGTGAAGGGCCCCGACAGCCTCAAGTACCTGCACGGGCAGGTTACCAACGAGATCAAGAAACTGCCCCTTCATGCCGGTTGTTATGCCTTGGCATTGACCCACAAAGGGGCCGTGATCGGAGACTTGAATATCTACCGGACAGGCGTCGAAGAACTCCTGATCGATACTTCTGAGTATTGTACTCACCAGGTGTTTGATCAACTGCTGCGGTTCGCGATCTCCGATGACGTGGAGATAGAAAACGTCGGTGAGAGCATCTGCCACCTCGCCATCCATGGACCGGGCACAATCCGTTTTTTCCTCGAACAGTTGCACCCTCCGGAGGCCGAGAGGGTATCGCCGTCGAACTCCATTCAAGAGTCCACCCTGGACTCCAGCCACCTCCTCGTCGTTCGGCAAGGCTATGACAAGGGGGTGGGATGGACCGGAGAGATTGGCTTCGATCTCTTCCTGGAGGGACAAGACCCCGGGAAACTGTGGAATGCAATCCTCCAAAAAGGAAAACCGTATGGCATGAAATGCGTCGGTATGAAAGCCTTCAACACCTTGCGCCTGGAAGCCGGAGTCCCGCTTTACGGATTGGATATGAGTGAGGACAATCTCCCCCAGGAGGTGCTTGCTTCCGAGGACGACTTTCGGCGGGCCATTTCCACCGACAAGGGGTGTTATATCGGTCAGGAAGTCGTCGCACGCCTTGTTTCACGCGGACATGTAAATCGTGTTCTGGCTGGACTGATATTGAATGACACCAACGAACCACGGAGGCGTTCCCCCCTTTTTGACGGTGGTAAAGCGGTGGGTGAGTTAACCAGCACTGCCTGGTCTCCTTCTCTGAAGAAAATAGTGGCCCTCGGGTATGTTCCTTTCCTCCGGGAGGAACCGGACTATGAATTCTCAGTCGGCGAGCCAAATTCGACGGTTCAGGCAAGGGTGGTCCCCCTTCCCTTTTATACGACAAGACACCTAGACGGAGAGGAGCTTCCCAGATTGAATTGGACGACCGAGGCGCATTGAGACTCGCTCGGATTCCCGGAGGCTTTGACGATCACAATCTCATCCGCGTTCACCCGGGTTTGCCCTTGCTCACAAACTGACTCATGAGACAAAAATCTTCCCTGTTCACGATCTTTCTCATCGTTTTTATTGACCTGCTTGGCTTCGGCATTGTGGTCCCCTATCTCCCTTCATATGCGGTCGAGAAATTTAAGGCGACAAATTTTGAAGTTGGCTTGCTCATGGCAAGTTTTTCGTTCATGCAGTTCATTTTTGCTCCGATCTGGGGCGGTCTGTCGGATCGCAAAGGGCGTCGTCCCATTTTGATCATGAGCCTGGCGGGCGCCAGCCTCTCCTATTGGATTCTGGGTATTGCAAACACTTTGCCCCTCCTTTTTTTCTCCCGCCTCCTCTCCGGAACGGCTGCAGCCAACATTTCAACGGCACAAGCCTATGTGAGTGACATCACAACCCCGGAGAATCGCGCCAAAGGGATGGGAATGATCGGCGCCGCGTTCGGGCTTGGGTTTATTTTCGGTCCGGCCATTGGCGGAGGGCTCAGCCATGTGAACTACGCGCTTCCGGCCTACTTCGGATGCGGGCTTTCAGCACTCGCCATGGTGATGGCTGTGTTTCTGCTCCCCGAATCGCTCCAGCCTTCCCGCGAAAGGGTCACTAGGGGACGCCAGATTGGTCCCCGCGCCATCTTGAAAGCATTCACTCATCCCCACCTGAGCCTCCTCTTTGTTATTTTCTTTATATTCACGTTCTCCTTTTCTTGTTACGAAACGACCTTCCCACTGGTGGGTCTCAAGAAATTTGGCTTTCACCCGGCACAGATTGGACTCTGGTTCGCTTATGTGGGCGTGGTGACCGCAGGAATTCAGGGTGGCCTCATTGGCCGGCTGGCAAAGAGATATGGCGAGCGCAAGCTGATTATCCTGGGTGTTGTGCTGACCATCATCGGGATTGTTTTTATTCCCTATTCCCCGTCGATGATGATCCTGGGAGCGGTTCTTCTCTCACTCGGCATCGGAGCAGGCATCACCAATCCCTCTCTCTCCAGCTTTATTTCGCTCTCGACCGAAGCCACGGAACAGGGCAGTGTCCTGGGGATGTCGCAATCTCTGTCGAGCCTCGCGAGAATCCTGGGGCCGATCTGGGGTGGCTTCGGTATGCAACACTGGGGATTTGGATTCCCTTATCTTACTTGTGGCGGGTTGCTGGCTCTGGCGTTGCTTTCGGGACTGCGGCTCCTCAATGCACGCGTTGTCGTTGATCAGCCGATCGCATAGCCCAGTTTGACGATACCCCGAATCTTTCTCAGGACCATTCCGATGAGGATGAGCTCGCACCTCATACTTAATCGATTGGCTCATGGAGTTAACTGATGCCTCTACCGGTTATCCTTGATTGCGACCCCGGACACGATGATGCCGTAGCCATTTTGCTGGCCTGCGCATCCCCCGAACTGGACGTGCTGGGTATTTCGACTGTGGCCGGGAATGTTCCCCTTGAAAAAACCTCAAAGAACGCCCTCAAGATCTGTGAGCTCGCCAAGCTTGATCATGTCAGGGTATATGCCGGCATGTCGCGCCCCCTGGTGAAGGAATTGCTGACCGCCGAGGAGGTACACGGAAAGAGCGGGCTCGATGGACCGGACTTGCCGGTCCCGAAGCGCCGCTTGGAGCCGAAACACAGCGTCGACTTCATCACCGAAGAATTATTGAGTCACAAGGAGCCTATCACCCTGATTCCCACAGGACCCTTAACCAATATTGCGATGGCGCTGGTCAGAGAACCCCGCATCCGAAACCACATTCGGGAGATTGTCTTGATGGGGGGAGCGATCGCCGAAGGGAACACCACCCCCGCGGCGGAGTTCAACATCTACGTCGACCCTCACGCGGCAGATATCGTATTCCGCAGTGGTGTTCCTGTGACGATGATCGGGCTGGATGTGACCCATCAAGCGCTTGTGCTTCCCGACCGGTTGCAGCGGATCCGCGATCTGGGATCCCACACCGCCCTCGTGGTGGCCGGGTTGATTGAGTTCTTCCAGGAGCACCATCGTGTCAAGTATGGCATGGCTGGGCCGCCGCTCCATGATCCCTGTGCCGTGGCTGCGGTCGTGGATCGGACCCTTTTTCAGTTCAAGAAAATGCATGTGGCGATCGAATTGGAGGGGAGATTGACCCAGGGCCGGACCGTCTGTGACTTGTGGAACGTTACCGGAAATCCCGTAAATTCAGAGGTCGCGCTCTCGATCGACGCACCCCGGTTTTTCGATCTGCTGATTTCCCGCCTGGCGAAGTATCCCTAGACCCTGAAAATACACCTGCCGAAGGCACAGCCGATGCCAACATTCCCTCTGAATGACATCCCATGACTTCCAAACTACCCTTGCCCTCGGAGCTGCTCCGCGAGGTTTCCGAATCTTTGCGGATCATGCTATAATCCGCCTCTTTTCTGTAGCTTTCTGCCATGAGTGATCACGACCAGAACAACAAGGAATCGCAGCCCGGGAACCGACGCGAATTCCTGAGGCGGTTTCTGAAGAAGGGCGCTCCCCTTATCGTAGGGGCGGTGACAAAACCGCTCACGAATCTCCCGGGAGTTACCCCGCCTAAATTCGCCCCTGATGCGGAGAGTCCGGCTGTCCGCGCAGCGGTTGAAGCGGAGCATATTTCTGAAGAACTGAAAAAAGAATTCGAACGTACGCATGAAGAGTTCATCCAAAACAATCCGGACTTCCTTGAGAAGCCGTGATCATGATCAGGGATGAAGATCGCTTGAATTTGAAGCAAAACAGTCAGGACAAGAAGGCAAACGACTAAAGTCGTTACTACAGCCTGGTAAACGACTGAAGACGTTACGACAGGCTGATGGACGAATAAAGGCGGGCTCTACGACCGGCATATGAAACTGAGAATCCTGCATCACGACAACTGTTTTGATGGTGCCTCCTCGGCGGCGTTGTTCAGTCGTTTTTACCGCGAGATGGTCAATCCTCAGGCGGAGATTTGTTACACGGGGTTGACTCATAAATCGGAAAAACAGTTCAACGAATGCCTGTTTGACGGCGATGAAAATGTCATTGTGGATTTCAAATACTCTCCCTCGCCCCGCCTCACCTGGTGGTTCGACCACCACAAGAGCGCCTTTCTCACCAAGGAGGATGAGGACCATTTCCGCCAGGATCAAAGCGGGAAGAAATTTGTCAATCCCGAATTTAAGTCATGCACCAAGTTCATCGCGACGACGCTGGCAGAAAGGTTCAATTTCAAGGTCAACGGGCTTTCGGAGTTGATTTACTGGGCCGATATCATTGATGGGGCCCAGTATCCGGATGCTCGATCAGCCGTGGAGATGAAGGAGTCGGCGATGAGGTTGACGCTGCTGATTGAATCCAACCGCGAACCGGGACTCCTGCAGCAGATCATCCGTGAACTTGCGGTCCGGCCCCTGGCCGATCTGGCGTCGGAGTATTGCACCGGCGAGCGGTTCAAAAAGCTTTGGGCGCAGCATGAGCGGGCGATTCGATTGATCAACGAGCGGGCCATCACTGACCGGGGTGTCGTGTTCTTCGATCTCAGCGACGTGGACGTGGAAGGATATAACAAGTTCATCCCCTACTTTCTCCATCCGGAGTGCGTGTATACCGTCAGTGTGCTCTCGACTCCCATGCGGGCCAAGGTTTCGGTCGGCTCGAACCCGTGGAACCAGTCGAGGCGCACCCATAATCTCGCCGAAATCTGTGAACGCTATGGCGGCGGTGGTCATGCGCAGGTTGCTGCCATTTCCTTCCCTACCTGTGATCTCGAGAGCGCCAAGAAAGCCGCACGACAAATTGTTGAAGAACTTCAAGACGCGTAGTTTCTCCCAGCTTTCCATCTTAACGACTGAAGTCGTTACTACGGCAATCAAGGGAAAAATCATGTCGGCTGTGTCCTGATGTGATATTGTTTCATCTTCAAAAAGGACGTTCGAGAAGGGAATCCATCGCCGATGAGCGTTCAGCGCAGGCAACCCGGACGGCGGTTTCATTTTCATACTTCACTGCAGGTCCGGTTTCGGGATGTCGATGTCAAGGGCCATGTCAACCATGCCGTATATTTTTCTTATTTTGAAATGGCCCGATGTGAATACTGGATGTCGTTATTTTCATTGGCGCACTTGAGCGACATTGACTTTATCGTGGTGCATGCCGAATGCAATTATCTCCAGCCGGCCCAATATGCCGAATGGCTGGAAGTTTATGTGGCCGTCACCGGAATCCGGAACTCGAGCTTTGTGATGGAGTATGAGGCGAGGTCGCGTCGGCCCCGCCGGGTCGTGGCAACGGGCTCGACCATCCAGGTGATTTATGATTACTCCGGGGATCAAACGAAAAGGGTTCCATTGTCGGTGCGCCGAAAAATCGAGAGGTTTGAGAAGCGCCCGTTGTCGACGGCTCTATAGGCTTCGCGGCGTTAATTCCAGATGGGAGTTCCTGTGGTCAGACGTGTCGTCATTACCGGGATTGGGGCGGTGAGCCCCAATGGGATGGGCCGCGAAACCTTTTGGGACAATACCCGGAAGGGCGTCAGCGGAGTGGATACGATTTCGCTTTTTGATTCGTCTCACCTCTCAGCGCGTATTGCCGGGGAAGTGAAGAATCTTGACGGGGACGGCTTCGTCAAATACAAGGACCGCCCTCATGTGTCGCGCGTGGTACCCATGGCATTGGCTGCGTCCGACGAGGCGCTCCGCGATGCGGATTTAAATGTCGATTCCATGGCCAAGGAGGAGAAGCAGCAGATCGGTGTCATGCTCGGGACAGGCGGAGGGTCGGTTGAATTTACAGAGGAGATGTACCGGCTCTATTATACCGGCCAATCCAAAAGGGTCTCTGTGTATACAATTCCCTCTTCCACTATCGGCACCCTGGCCAGTGAGATATCCATGCGCTTCGGCCTCCGGGGTCTGAGCCACGTCGTCTCGACAGGATGCACCTCCTCCACCGATGCCCTTGGGCATGCCGCACTCATGATTCGCTCCGGAATGATTGACCGGTTTCTCGTCGGCGGCGCCGATGCGCCTATTGCCCCCCTGATTATGGGGGCCTTCTGCCTCATGCGGATTCTTACCTCCTCCTGGAACCACGACCCCAAGCGCGCTTCGCGTCCATTTTCACAAAGCCGCGACGGGTTTGTGCTGGGTGAAGGGGCGTGGATGTTCGTTCTCGAGGAACTTCAACTGGCACGTGCACGCGGCGCCCGGATTTATGGCGAAGTGGCCGGATACGGCTCCACCTGCGACGCCTACCATCGCGTCCGTATGGATGAGAGCGGCGAAGAGCCTGCCCGCGCTATGAGTCTCGCGCTGAAGGAAGCCCACTTGACAACCCGGGAGGTCGATTACATTAACCTCCATGGAACCTCCACGCTGCTCAATGACCGCATTGAAACCCGGGCGGTCAAACTGTGCTTCGGCGACAGAGCGTCGACGTTGCCCGGATCTTCGCTGAAATCCATGATTGGGCACCCCCAGGGTGCCTGTGGGGCGGCCGGCGTAGCTGCTTCTCTGCTGGCCATGCGCGACGATGTCCTGCCTCCCACGATTAACCTGGATGACCCCGATTCAGAATGCGATCTCGACTATATTCCTGACGTCGGACGGCGAAAGGAGATCAATGTGGCGCTCTGTAATTGCATCGCATTCGGATCCAAGAATTCAGCGCTCGTTCTGAAGCGAGTGAATGGGAAAAATTAGAACATTTGGGGCAAACACCTTACCCTTATAAATTTCGAACAGGTTAAGAGTACGGTGTCGGTCCCTTCATTGATTAGATTCCCCAAAGGCTCACTTATGTCACTCCGGCGACCCGACCGAATCCGCCAGGAGGAGCTCCTTGATTCCGGTGCGGGCTCCCCCGAGGAGATTGCCGCCAGCCTTCGCGATCTCCGCCGGATTAATCGATACCTGGGCGGTCACCGCGTCAGCCTGATTCCGATACGGGAACTGGTGCGGAGCCTCTCCCTCAAGCAGTTTTCGCTTCTGGATGTCGCCACAGGAGGCGCCGACCTTCCCGTGGCAGCCGCCCGGTGGGCACAACGCATTGCCTTGCCTTGTCGCGTGGTGGGCCTGGATATCAGCTCACGACACCTGGCTTTTGCCCGCGAGAGCATTCAGCAATTTCCGGGAATCCGGTTGGTTCGAGGCGACATCGATCACCTGCCGTTTGCCCCCTCCAGTTTTGATTTTGTGAATACCTCGTTGTTCTTGCATCACGTCGCGGACGCTGAGGTCGCGCCATTTCTAAAGACCCTGACCTCACTGGCCAGAGTGGCCGTCATCATCAACGATCTTCAACGCCACTGGGTCCCATATTTTTTCCTGAAACTGACCCAGCCTGTTTTCGCTCGAAGCCGCATCACGCAGTTTGATGGCTTTGCTTCGCTGCGCCAGGGCTTTACGCCCGGTGAAATGAGAGCCCTGGCCGAGAACACGGGGATCGCGAACATTTCGGTGACCCGTCGTTTCCCTTACCGCTTGGCGATGGTGATACCCAAATGATGGACCCCGCAGCAAGGAAGGGGGACCCGTTCTCCCGTCCCAATGAGCTTGTTTCTGAACAACACCGGCAGCCAAGGAACCCTGAGGATGAACACTCCATTTGATGTCATCATTGTGGGCGCGGGTCCGGCGGGTAGTTCTGCGGCGATTGCTCTTGCCTCTCGGGGCTGGCATGTAGCCTTAATGGAAAAGCAGACCTTCCCCCGCGACAAGCTCTGCGGCGAGTTTATTTCCCCCGAGGGGATCAGTGACTTTGCAAGACTCGGGGTCCTCCCTGCCCTATTGAAGAAGGAACCTGCCCCCGTCCACAGGGTGAGGGTAACCCTCTCTGCCGATCATCAAGTTCGGATCGAACTGCCGGAATTCGGATGGGGACTCAGCCGCTATGCCCTGGATCAGGTCCTTTTTGAGCATGCAAGGGCTCTGGGAGTGGAATGCCATGAGAATTCTCCCGTCCACACGATCAAGGGAGATCTCGAACGAGGATTTCGCGTAGAGGTCGGCCCTCAGAGTAGCTCACGAGTAGTTCTCAAGGCGAAAACGGTGATCGCAGCAACAGGCCGATGGTCCAATGTTCCTCGCGACCCGCTCCATGCTGTGCATGGACGGAAGCGGTTGAAGCGGTTTGTAGGGATCAAGGCCCATTTTCAGGGTGAGCCCAATCTGGATGATGCCGTCGAACTACACTTTTTCCAGGCGGGATATTGCGGCTTAAATCGTATTGAGGGCGGCGAGATCAATCTGTGCGCCCTGGTTGAGGAGGAATTTGCAACCCGATTTGCCAGAAGCTGGGAGGCCTTGATTGAGGCGGCCGCGGGACAGAATCCTCATCTCGATAATCGTATTCGAGCCATGAGACGGTCTTCAGAATTTCTCGTGACAAGCCCGGTCATCTTTCAAAAACGGGAGAGAATTCTCCGCGACATCTTCATGGTAGGTGATGCCGCAGGCTTCCTCGACCCGTTCAGCGGCGACGGGATTTCGACGGCTGTTCGATCCGCTACTCTGGCCTCCCGGTGCATCGACGACGTGATGCGGGGAAACGTCTCCAATGAACGAACAATGAAAAATTACGACCGGGCTTACCAGTCAGAATTCGGACGAAGATTCTTATTTTCCCGGATCATCCGCAACGCGCTGTCCTTAGGCGGCATCCCGCCGGCTTTTTCTCGCCTTCAGGCGAGGATTCCGGCCCTGGGCAAATGGGTGGTAAGACAAACCAGGGGAGAGGTGTCGGGTGCCGGGTGTCAGGTGTCGAGAGAAAGATAGTTCTCAGTTGTCAGTTCTCAGTTGTCAGTGATCGGAAACGAGAAGTGAGATTTAGAAGCACATAATCCGCCGGCATTGACGCCTTCCTTTAATCTCCAAGGTTTCAGTTCGGAACGGAGTCAAAACCCCGGATTATTGAATCCAAAGGGTTGGCCTCAGGATTCCGTCAGGTTGTTTTCCGGTTCGTAGAGTCGGAGGCTGCCATCGGCGGTATCAAAGGCGGCATGCGTGGTGTGTCCCTCGGCGCACCGGTAAATCGCGTAACTCGAAGTCCCGAGGATAATCTTCCCCGCCGGATCAACCGAGGCTCCCTCGCCGAACTGTTCGGTGAGCTTCGCCGTCGACATGCAGACTCGACAGCCAATTTTCTCCGGAATCCGGGGACGATCGTCATCCAGTTCAGGATTTGACATGAATCGCTTGATGCCTCCTTGAAAATCGCTCTTTGTTCACCTGCCATCGGCCCCCTACCCGGGATAGCGGCACACCGAAATCATTATGCTGTTCTGCGGGACCTGCCCGCCTGGGGAATCGTTGCCGTCCGAACAATTTTACGCTATAGTCTCGGCGCTCCAAACAAGTGTCTAGAGGGCGATGTCGGCTTTGACGCCGATGGACAGGCAAAATGACGCTGACCAAGAGATTCTAAAAGCATCGACGGAGTTGTTCATGGACAAGAAGGTGGAGCAACAGTTGGAGAAGCTGATTGCGGGGTTTTGCGATTATGAAATGATCTTCTACCCCCGGTCGGCGCTCGATGGTCAAAGAGCCATTTTGGAGTTCCACTTTGAGGGAATTACCGAGCAGACGCAAAAAATGGAACGCCTGATCATCGTGCGCAAGGGCAAGGCAATGGAGATCGAAATCGCCAAGAGTTCAGAAATGAAATATGAATACGGCGATTTCCGCCACCAGGTTGAAGAGGGCGAGCCTATCCGGAACCGTTTGCGGGGGGATGAAGAAGTGATCCTCATCGTGCGCTCAGAGTTTTCGACCAAGCCCAAGGGTCCGCATATTTCAACAAAGGTCATTGAAGTCTACGAACATTGATTAAAAAAGAAGTGAACATTAAAAAGTGGCCACTGAATCGTCAGAGACCGCCTTGGCAGAGCTCCCTGTCTATCTCGCAACTTGTCACTGTTTACTCTTTGCGGCTCTTCGGTTCACTGGGCCCTCCCCGCTTGTAACTCCCACTTCAACTCCCCTCGCCGGTTCATGAGAATGGAACTATCACGATGTTCCCGTTCGGGCCAAAGAAGGTAATACCCACCGTTTCTCCGCTATTCGATGTGTTGATCAGAATAATTTGAGTTGTGAAGCCGCCACCGTCGACCACCTGGGGGATAAAGAGCGGGCCAATCGGCGGATTATTGAGATCAGCCACAGGCAAAGTCGAGTAGATTTCTTCACCGCGCTCATTATGCGTCAGGCGCAACGTTATCAAAGCGAGCGGCTGGTTGCTTTGAATGGTCAGTACTCCTTTAAATTCTGATGGAATCGAGACCGATGAGAAAAGTTGTTCAATGAACGCCGCGAGGTGGATGTTCGGATCAACATTTATGCTTGTCGTCCGGTCAAACGAGCCGTCCAGGCTAACGAGGTGGAGGGTTACGCTGGCCGATGAAGCATTTCGATTGACCAGCGCAATTCCGGTATTGCGGTCCAGTGGCACAGAAGACCGTTCGATGTAAACGCGGGCGTTGGTCGTCGGAATTGCATTTAAGACTCCAGCCTGTGAGGATTGGCCGGTAGCGCCCTTTCCTGCAAAGATCACTGCCCCCGCAGGAAGCTGCCCGGATGTAGGCGTCACCACGGCATAGGCTACCTTCAGCCCTCCCTGCCCTGTCGTCGAAAACTTCTGCATGCCATTGGCGCTTATTGAATAGAATAAGGAACTGACCGGTCCGCTGCCAAAATCCAGCAAGATAGGAGTTCCGGCATCCCTGAAAAGCGATATAGTTCCGGCAATGGTTGATCCGGAGGTGTTCATCAGCAAGATCTGAGTTGGATTCCCGTTTCCATCCAGGATTTGAGAGAAGATCAGGTTTGAGCCAACAGGAGTGACCGTGGGATCGACCACAGGCAAGGCACTGAAAATCGATTCAGGGGGATGGTCATTGGGGGCGGAGCGTAAGTTGACCGCAGCAAAAGGAGCTGATGCAGTAAAGGTCAGGGTCCCCAGAAATGAACTGCCCAAAGCTGAACAACCGAACTGACTGGCAAATTGAGCAACCTTTCCCAAGGGTGGAACTGTTACAGCCGGACATGAACTGGACACGCCATTTTGATCTCTCAGCGTCAAATTGACTGTCAATGCAGTATTGCCCGGGTTCACCAGTGCAACGCCGCTATCGCGGCCGTTCGCCGCATCGAAGTCCACGAACACCCTCGATGAGGTCGCGGGGGCAACCGCCGGCACGCCGGCTTCAGTAATGAGGGCTCCGCTTTGTCTCTGTGCAAAAATCGCCAAACCGACGGGTGGAGGACCTGCCGGGTTCGTCACCTGACCGTAAGTGACCGAGGCGAACTGTCCCTGCCCGGAGGAGATTTTCGAAACGCCACCACTCGCCGGGAGTTGGGCGCTGAAAACAGAAGAAACCAGGGTGGTGTCGACACTGCCCCGTCCGTTGGTTGCAGTTGAAAAAAATGACTGCCAGGCCTGGCGTATCGTATCAATCTTGGCAAGGTCCGCCGCGGAAGGCGTCGTGTTCCTTTGCACCAGCAAGATCCATGCTTGCCGAAATGCTTTTTGCGACGTAGCCGGGGTGGGCGTTCGAACGCCATTCGGCCTGGTACCGCCACCAGGAAGCGGGACGCTCGCCGTAATGATGTCGTTAACGGTAACAGTGTGTTTAGTCCCACCGAAAGTAATACGAATGGCGGGCGGGGACCCGTTGGCTCGACCTCCGGCCCCTGTAGGATTAAACACGGCAAATGTGGGGGAGATTTCCGACTGGTCTTTAAGACCCATCAGATATTGATCGAGATCGCTGTATTTCGAAGTGGCATCGTCTTTTGTTGTGAAGGTCCCGTTACCATTGTCCTGAATGTCGTTCCCTTCCATAACCGATCCGTCCGAATTGAAAAAGAAACTCCAGTGAGCGCAATCGCGCCCCAGGATTGTGTTTACAAAAGTCTGCGGACTCGTCGTCGGATCGCAGATTGCCCCCGGGATGTCAACGAAAGACATCCAGCGGTGCCCAAATTCCTGCCCGATCACCTCCACGGTGCTGTTCGTCCCCAGGAAAATCTGGTTGGGATCATTGGGATATTGACTGAGCGGCCCCAGGGTAAGAAAGCTCCGGAGACGTCCTTTCGTCCCCCAAGCCGGGTCGGGCTGGAACACGGGGAGGACCCCCAAGCCGGTAGCGTCATTGCTGACATTTTCTTCAAAGGCGAACGCGCCGGATCCTAAATTGAAATTAAAATTTGTCAGGAATGTAATGAAATCGTAATCGTCACCATGGCTCTGAAAAAATTTCTGGGCGAGAGCCGTCCTTGAAATCTGCGTAGAGGTCGAGAAGAATTCGAAGACGACACCGAATTCAGGAGTGGATGTAGTCAACGTCGTGTAATCCACAACGGAAGGCGGGCTTCCCAGATTGTTTCCCGGCGCGATCCCCACAACGCCTTCCGATGTTCCCATTCCGTTATAGGAGAACTCTATGGATCCATTCGCAAACAAAACGACTTCGAAGGTATTGTGGTTCCGATTGACGTTGGAGCAGAAATCACTGAAATTCGGGATGTCATTCCAAATGGCGATGAACCGATCGCTTCGTTGGAGCGTCCTGATATCCCCCGTCCCACAACCCGGTTCGAGGTCGGCAAAAAGGGGGCCAATGCGAGGCTGACGGCCCATGAAACGGACGACGTCACGTTCATCGCTGGTGGAATCGCCGGAACCAAATGTCAAATGGCCATCCGAACCGACAAACACACTCGTGTAAGTTTGGCCAAAGAAAGTAAAAGTGAACCCACCCGAGAACGAAACCTGCGTGGCGTCGTCATCCGAAAGGTTGGGTCCGGGGGGCTGTCCAGGGGCAGGTGCGGCGGTGCCCGGCACGAGGACCGAACCTGCCGCCGGATCAAAATTTTGTGCGATTTTATTCACCAAATAGCCCGAGCCGTTTGGCGTGAACCGGATATTGCTGCTATCCAGATCGAAGAGATTCGCGGGAAAAACGACGGTTCCATCATCCTCGATGACCGCAATATTTCCTTGATCCGCATTCAGGGTATTCTGTTTCAATGAAAACTTAGGACCCTGTTGGCGATATTTGAAGTTCTGTGAGTTGCGGGCGGTGTCATTCCAATTCCCCGGATAGGTCCCGTCGACGAATCCGCCTTCCCGCAATCGCTCGGGTGAAACCTGTGGCCGATTGGATCGGGCCAAAAGCGAAGTGGGCAGACCCAGAATCGCAAAATAAATTAAGAAGGAAAACACCATTCTTTTGAGTGAAAGCTTCATAACTCTCCTTGATTTTCTTTGGTTTACGAAAGGGTTACGGAACTCAACTGATCCCGGATGATAAGAAGTCCTTTAGATGCCACCAACCGGCGATTGGTTTAATCTCGCTCCCCTCATTGCCGCGGTTATTCGTTGAAGTCCAATTTCGATTCCCGTCTTGTGAATTCACTTTGGCTTTCCAGAAGGTGCTCTTGTTGGGACGTACGGCCGTACACCTATAAGCTTCCATTTCCTTAAGGTGCCCTCGTAGGGGCGCACAGCCGTGCGCCCAGAGAGGGGTTACACGGGGCATTCGGTTTCCATACCATGTTAGGGCGCACGGCTGTGCACCCCTACACAGCTATCGTCCAAGCCGCTGCCACACCATATGTGCTGCGCCGAGCAAACCCGCCCTGTCGATGAGACGCGACCGGACGATCGGCATTTTTTCGGCCCGATAAACGTATGACCGGGCAAAAACCTCTCTCATCATGAAGGGCGCAAATGCCCCCCAGGCTTTCGCCACCCCGCCCCCGATAATGTATTTTTCGAGATCAAGAACGTTCGTCAGATTGGCGATGACGATTCCGAGTGCCCAACCGACGAGTTGGTATATTCCCCGGGACGCCGGGTCACCCGTCCTGGCCAACCGGAAAATATCCGCGGCGGTGGCCTTGTCATTCTCCCTGAAGAGTTTCTTAAGAAACGCGGACTCTCCGCGATCCGCTGCCGCGCGGGCGCGCCGGACCACCCAGGGAGCGGAGGCATATGTTTCCGCACAACCGTAGGAGCCACAATTGCAGAGTTCGCCATTTGGATCCACGATCATGTGCCCGGTCTCAGCCGCAGTGCCCCGGGTCCCGCTCCAAATCTTTCCTTCCAGGACGATGCCACAACCAACCCCTGTACCCAGCGTCAATAGACTCGCATTCCTGAAACCTCGGGCTGCTCCCTTCCACACTTCGCCCAGCGCAGCGACATTGGCATCATTGTCCACGATGACTTCCACTGGCAGAATCTTCTCCATTTTGGCTTTGACCGGGAAATATCCTTTGCCGGGAAAATTGGGAGACTCATGCAACTCCCGATGATAGTAAACCAGCCCGGGGACGCCCACGCCGACACCCGCCAGGCGTCGTTTTTTCTTCCGGAGATCGGAGCTGAGATCCAGGATCAAATCGCACATCCGCTCGATGACGTCATCGCGGCCGCGCTCCACCTGCGTCGGAATGCGCCTCTCGTCGAGGATCGTTCCCCCGTCATCCACCGCCGCCACACGCAGGTTCGTCCCACCCAAATCCACGCTGGCTACAAAATCGTTCATGGAAATCTTCATGATGACATCTCAACGGCACTGCCGAGGCGCCATGCCGGCCAGACCATCGCCTCAATTGAACTCCCTTTAGAAAATCTTTCCATTCCGATAGACAGCAGGGACATAATCATTAAGAACCGATCCCTCCACAACCTCCCCCATGATCACGAAGTGTGATCCCACTTTTTTGTGCGATATCACCCGGCAATCCAGATACGCAATCGAATCGCAGAGGATGGGTGAACCGGTGACTGCAGTCCTCGTGGGTATCCCGATCAATTTGTCGGTTTCACTTGATGTAGCCCTCCCCAGGGCGTAAGCCAACTCCTGCTGTTCCCTTGCAAGGACATTGATCGCAAAGATCCTGCTTTCCAACATCATCCGGGTTGTACAACTTTCGGGTGTCAACCCCACCACGACCTGCATGGGTTCCTTGGAGACTTGAGCGACCCAGACCGCGGTCATGGCGCTTACTTCTTCCCCTCGTTTCGTTGTAATCACATAGACGCCGTATGTCAGGGAGTAGATGGCCTTTTTCGTGTCTTCAAGGTTCACGGGAATGAACTCGTCTCCATTTGAATTTCAACGGTATTTTGTAACACCGCTGAGGCGCAGAGTCCGCCGAGGGGGACACCCCTACTTCAGATACTCATCAAACCATCCCACAACGCGAGTGAGCAAATCCAGCTGGTGGGCCCGCTCTCCAAAAATGTGAGCCTCCCGGGGATAAACCACTATTTCGGTTTTAACACCCAACTGCTTCAACCCATGATAAAACTCCTGACCTTGTCCCAGGGGAACCCGCTGATCGCCCCCTCCATGGACGACAAGGGTCGGCGTTTTCACGTTCTTTACAAATGACATCGCAGAGTGCTTTTCATATGCATCCCGACGATTGAAAGGCAGATCAAGAAAATAAGACTTCAGGAATGAGGGCGTGATGTCAGTGGTTCCATTAAAGCTGAAGAGATTGGTCACGCCCGCACCCACGATGGCGGCTTTGAAGCGATCCGTTTGAGTAACGGCCCACGAGGACATGAAACCGCCGTAACTCCAGCCCCCGATTCCCAGGCGGTTCGGGTCAGCGATCTTCTTTTCAACCAACTCATCGACCCCGCTCATGATATCCACAAAATCTCCGCCGCCCCAATCGTCTCGATTTGCCTCAACGAAAGCCGTCCCCTGCCCATCGCTTCCTCGAGGATTGGGCAACAAGACGACGTAGCCGTGCGAGGCCAGTAGTTGTCCCCACCCATGCCAGCTTCCATGCCAACCCATCCACCAAGCCCACTCGGGGCCGCCATGAATCTCAGCGATGGTGGGATACAACTTGCCGGGATCATAGTCCGGGGGTTTGATCAGGACCCCATAAATCGTCTTGTCGTCCTTCTTGCTCTTCCAGGAAATCTCTTCGATGCTCCCGAGGCGCCACTGCTCCACCTGTGGATTCACGCGGGTCAGTTGCTGTTGCTTCTGATTCTGCTCGTCAATGATCCATACGTCGGTGGGCGCGTCCCCTTTCTGATGAAGAAACGTGATGGCGCTCGCATCTTGATTCATCGAAAAGCCGTGGTCCCGGCCGGCCTCAATTTGAACGTCAAACATCTTCTTGGTGCGGCCGTTGGTGGTATCGAGCCCCGAGATCATGGCATGGGCGCCCTCAATCGATTCCACAATTAAATACTTGGAGTCCGGCGCCCAGCGTGCCCAAAAAATAGTACCCTTGTAATCGCCGTCGAGGCGCTTCACGTCGCCCCCGGAGGCGGGGACAATCGAAAGGGAGGCGGTGATCCCAGTGGGAGTGCGTTCTTGAAAGGCGACCCACTTTCCGTCGGGAGAATATCCCCATTCACCCACCCCCGCGCGCTCGCTGAGTGTCCGAACAATTTCGCCCTGCCGGTTTATGGTCACCAGTTTGGAGTGCCAATACATTTCGTCGAGATCCGGCGTTGAGGAAATGAGGAGGGCAAGTTCCCGGCCATCAAACGACCACTCCGCATCAATCACATGTAGGTCTTGTTTGGTAACCAGCCTTGTCTCGTGCAACACAGGATCACAAAGATAAAGGCGTACGAATTTCCACTCGTGATCTATATACTTTCGATCATCGTGCTTCTTCTTGCGCGCCTCGTCCTCCGGCGTCGGCCCATCTTTTGCGAGAAGCGCAATCGTCTTTCCATCCTTCGACCATGAGTAAGTAGAGACGCCGCCCTTCAGCTCTGTGATCTGCCGTCCCTCGCCTCCATCCGTTGGCATGATCCAGAGCTGCGTCTTCGGAGGTTCCGCATCCTTATCTTCATCTTCGGCTTTGCCCTTTACTTCGCTTCGGTCGGAAAGAAATGCGAGCCACTTGCCATCGGGAGACCATCGCGGCGAGGTCTCGCTCTTTTCGCTGAAGGCATATTTGTGCGGGGGAGTCTTCCCGTCGGTCGCAACCATCCAGACGTCTGAATTGCGTGGCCTGTCCGGATGCTCCGGATCAGCAGGCTCGGTCACGACGAAAGCGATCTGCTTCCCGTCGGGTGAGATTTGAGGATCGCTGACCTCACGCAGATCAACGATTTCAGCGGGGGTTGGAAAGTGTCTGGATTCAGCGTGCAACAACCCTTCGGCTGAAACCACCAAGGCTGCGAAGATAAACGGCAGACACCTGGACTTCTTCATCAGATCCTCCAGATTGAAACGGCAAATCATAGTTCAAGGCTTGTCCCGCAACACCTGCTGAGGTAGATCTCCTCTGCCTCGGGCCAGAAAAACTGTCATTCTAACGCAGACCCGGAGATTTTATTTTAATTTTTGCGGAAAACGGTCTGCCCCAATCGAGCCCAGGTGGTCACAAAGAAAAGATCGAATAGAAACATCCCCTCAAGGAGCCCCTATCGCACAACCAAAACTCCAAATCTAAGGGAGCCTCTAGCAGTCTCGTACGTTGCACTCTGAAGCACTTTCTCGCCCGGGGCTTTTGTCAACCGCCTTTAAAAATCCCCCTCCAGGATCCCGAACCGGGGGTGCCAGGGCATTTCTCCGGGTTGCGGCGTCAACCCGTCCTGTGCCTGTTGCGTCTTCTTGGGCTGATACGGGACTAAAACAAGGCGGGGCCCGAGATGATGTAGTTTTCCATCTTCCCGAATTCTCTCGAACTCATAAAGATGGCGTGGGAATCAATTCGGAATCCAGCGCGGATTAGCTCGCGAATCGATTCCACATTCGGACTGGGGATTTGGATGGTGAGTCCGGGATGCAGTCGTGCCGCCGACTCGATCGCCTGATGGAGGACGGGCAGCATGGCACGGGTGTCCTTCACCGCCAACGGGCCAACTTGACCCTTGGGCGAAATGTAGAAATATCCGA
Organism: Terriglobia bacterium; assembly: GCA_020072965.1. Taxonomy (GTDB): domain Bacteria; phylum Acidobacteriota; class Terriglobia; order JAIQFV01; family JAIQFV01; genus JAIQFV01. The sequence continues at coordinate 39,459 of JAIQFY010000011.1, forward strand.
TGGTTCGATCGCTCTTCTTTGCAAGCCAGCAGCGGTTCCCGCTGCGTTTGATGAAAAGCTCGTGGTCTTCGTTCCGTCCACTTCCACGCGCCACTTTGTCAATGGAGCTCATCTCATGAACAGCCTCCCGAATTCCTCCTTGTGATCCCGTGGGATCCAGCTCACAAATTTTGATTTCGCGTTCCGCAGCCCACGTCGGCTTAAGATCCTTAGAGCGACAGACAAGTGTATAGATCGGAAATTGCGGTGTCATGCCGAGCATGATGTAGCTTCGCATGGCGGGAGGATAAAGAGAACTGTAGGTCGATGTAATCCGGTAGGGCCTGTCGCTTTGAAGTGACCGTTTCAGCAATTGCCTCCCGATACCCCGGTTTTGAAACTCGGGGACAATCCAGAAGTCGCACAGGAACCAGATTGAGCCACGAACAATGGAGCACACAAATCCAATGACCTTCGTGTTCGACTCGGCCACCCAGAAGCCCTGTGCATCCGTCGCGAGAACATGACGAAGGTAAGGCGGAACCCTCCGCATGCCCCGGAGGGATTGCCGGGTGCCGTAAACCCTTCGAATCATATCTTGGAAAGAGCTCAAGAATGTCTCCCAGACGGCGCGAAGATCTTCGGGCCGACAGGGACGAATTAGAATTTGAGAAGTCATATGAACCGGCTTATCGGGGATTGTGCCTTCCATTCAGGACAGGATAAGCAGGAGGGGTTCCTTCACCTAGGGGCCCTGCAGGGCCGGGGTGTCGGCGGCCCATGGGGCGCCCGGCCGCTTCCTACCATCGCATCGGGTCAACAGAGTCCTCTCAAATTGGACACCATGAAATTCGTACCTACGAGGCTGGCCTGTGCACACTGTCTCTATGGCGGCCATTCCATATCTGATGACCGGCGCCCGATCCAGAGACTGGCTCTAGTCAGCAAGAAAAAAACGCGAGGGGATTGCCGCGGCATTTCGTGCCCGGTGGGGGTCGCCTTCCGAGACGTGGAATGCCTCACCCGTCTTCACCAGGATTTTCTGATCGGGCATTTCAAACTCGATGACCCCTTCCAGAACATACCCGAGGTGGCCCCGCGCACACCATTCTTCATGTTTTGCATCCACGGCATATTCGACCAGGCGGAACCGATGTCCTCCGGATTCAAATCCCTTTTGACGAATGCCCGGCGATGTTTCGACCCACTCCTGCTTCTCAAAACTGAAAGTCTCGATCATGCTGTCCATTCCTCCCGAGGGCTCTTCCAGGATTGATCTTACCTAGCGACGACATAAGTGTATCGGTATGATGAATGCAAACACCCGGTTGGGTCGAACTCATCGCCTCGTCAATTCAATTGGCCTAGGAATCGTGGAGTAATTAGCGGGTTGCGCATCCCTCTACGGGATTCCCAGCCTCCCCACCTCCGAGCTTGCCGTCCAAAGACCTCCAACAATCTCCTTCGTTCAACACCCAGTCATGGCGGACGAATCATACTATTAAGGACATCAAAAGTGCTACCGTCGAATACAATTTTTTTCGGCTCATGAGGATTAATTTACACGCCTCGACTCGCCTGATATCAGCGCCCCTCGGCCCACCTGGTTCATGGTTTCTATTCTTGCTCGAATCGGCCCTCGATTTGCCGGACCCCCCAGGGAATTCGGAGGAGCGCTCCTCCAGGCGATTCTGGCCTCGGTCCGTGCGAACGTTTATAGGAAGACGTCTAATTCTTCGGGAACTGAATCACCTTTACCGTCTCTAAGGCTCTCAGATACTCCTGGACCCATTCAAGAGGGATGGGTCCAAATTCAGCGGAGACAAAATCACGGATGGCCTGGACCGAACGTTTTCCATCCACCAGGTTAAGAATCTCGTAAGAGTAATCCGCAGAAGATGCCCGGCGAACAGGGCTGGTCGGTTCCGGCAGTCCATCGAGATTGGCGAAAATCTTCAGCTTTGTCGTATTTTCAGTCCCGTAATGATCCGCCAAATAATCGTAACCGAACAACGACATGGCCCCCTTGATGTCAAGGCGGGACGGAACTTCGCCCGTTTCTTCCTTGGGCTCAAGCTCACCAAGAAAACCCTCCACCTCATCGCCTCGCACTCCCGACCAGCCGACCAGGTCGCGGGTAAACCCTATCAGGTCAAACCTCGCAACTTGCTCTTCTCCAATAAAACCCTTTAAGGAAATGAAGTTTGCTCTTTCCCGCCGCACTAAGTGCCGCAAAAAATTATCCATTTCCCGCAGGGGATCCCGCGGGGTCGAACGGGCGGCGAGGCGCGCCTGTTCGCTGAAGCGTACCTGTGAATCCGCCATTCGCCGCTTCGCGTGGACAATCACTTCCGAGGTGATCTCCGCGGAGTTGGTCGAGTCCAGGTTCGCCAGGAAGTACCCGCTGGCGGCCCCCACAATGGCCGCGCGTTTGAGCTTGGTTGAGTCGATCTTATCGATGGAATCTTCATTGGTGTGGATATACCGATCCGGCCAGTCATTGAGGTAAATCGCGGGTATCCGGAATGAGCCCTCATCATAGACCTGGTGATCACTCCCCTCGGTGTACTCGGAGATTTCCAGATGCAGTGCATCCTTCGACCCATCCGATGCATGGACACCAAACTGGGGTTCCCCGGTCGCCGCAAATTGATCGCTGAGATCGCGCACATATTCACCAAAGACCTGGGCCACGTCGTTCACAAAGGAGGGGATGGAATCGGGGGTGCGAGTGACGTGGAAAATAGCCTTCGTTTTCTCCTGGGAGCCGCCGACCATATCCATGTGAATCGCCGCCTTCATTTTCGTAACCAATTCCGGATGCGAGGAGAGGAAGATCTGAGTTCCCTCAATTTCGGGGGCCCACACAAACCGCAGGGTGCGCTTGAGGGGAGGGATGCTTTTCTCCCCGGTCAGCCGATGAATCGTCCGCGCAACTTCAAGGATGGCCGAACAGCCGCTGGCGTTGTCGTTGGCTCCGGGCATTTGATGATCAAGGTGACAACTGAAAACTATTTCCTCATTCTTGAGGCGCTCATCGGATCCAGGCAAGGTCCCGGTAACGACCTCATAAAACCCGTCATGCCGCCCTGCCTTCACCCGGGCCCGCAGCCAGACTTTTTCTCCATGTGCCAGCCGGTTCCGGAAATCCCGCGCTTGCCGGAGCGATACCTGAAATGCAAAGGTCCTGGTGGAGGAATATGAATCGAGATGTCCCCAGCGGACCAGGGAGTCATCCTCGCCCTGCCAGCCCTGCGATTGATTGAGGGCATAGCTGACCATCCCCACAGCCCCGAAGCGATCCACAGCCAGTTTCTGCGCGGCGCTTCCCTGGGACGAAATAAGGACTATCTTCCCCTTGACCTCCTTATTCTCATAGTCCTTTTCATTGGTCCCACTGCCGACATCAATCAACTCTGCCGTCACGTCGGCCGATTCAGAATCCTCAGCCAAGCAGACACGCATATCCTCCCAGGAACAGATCCGGCGGAGGAGGGAAAACGCCGAAGGGGCAGTGTGCGGGCCTCGGGGCCTCGAGTTTTTCTCCGGGAGAACCTCCCACAAATCGGCCGAATCGGCATCCCATGCCTGGCGGGCCTTGAGGGCACCATAGAGCCGCCTTCCGTCGGCGGGGAATCTTTCGATGCGAGCATCCGTGAGGCCATTCTCCCGGGCACGTGCGAGAACAAACTCCGCGGCGTCATGGAAGTCGCGCGAACCGCGGACCCGGTTGAAGGTGGTGATGGCCTGGAGGTTCCGTTTCGCCGAGCCGCCACTGACCTCTTCCATGATGTGGTGCATCGTCGATTCAGGCAAAAGCGATTGAGATTGCGCACCGCAGAGATGAGGGATCAAGAGTAAAAAGATCGCAGCGCCCTTGCGCATGAGTCCTCCTCTTCGAATCAGGTTGATGGATTTCTTTTCTACATTCAGGGGGCCCGTTCCACGCCGCGGGGTCTCACCGGTCACCCCTCCGAAACAAAAGACCGGGCGCAAGCCGTCAAATTGCGTTTACAAAGTGTTTAAACCTCTCGCCGGACAGGACCCTTTGCGCCTGCTCTCTCCCACGCGTGAATGTTCGCATGGTTCTGGAATTGTTAGTACTCAGAAAACCGGCTTCGACCGGATGGTCGGGGAAGAGAATGTAGAGCCGTTCTTCCTCCAGGGCGCGGCGCACCCCCTCCCACGAATTCAGAGAAGCCAAGCGCATGGAGGTCTCCCACAGGCGTCCCTGCGGATCACAGCAGAACACGATAGTCTTTTCGCATCGAACCGATTCCGAGAGTTTATTGAAGCGCCCGTCCTCCTCGAAAACTCGAAACGGCATCTTGAGCGAAAAGCCCCCGTCCAAAAAAGCGGCTCCCACATCATCCGCAAACTGATAAGGCGAAACCATCTCTTCCCAGGCGGCATCGCCGGAACAGGCGTTCGGATGTAGCGGATCCAATCCCCTCCAGACGGGCAGGAGCTCTTCCGCCCGCATGGGCTCGCCCATCGCAAAGGGCACCAGACAGGAAGCTTCAATGGCATTGTGGTAGTTGACCCGGGTCAGAGGCCGGACCAATTCATTGCACATGGATGAAGGCAGATGCGACCCGAAGATCACGGGGTCTTCAATGTAGTCTTCGGGAAGATACTTCCATGCCCGCGGGAGTTTGCGCGTTGATGACTTGAAAAAATAATGGAGTGAATCCCTGCGGCTAAAGGGCCTGCCATCCCGGCGTCTCACCCGGGTGGTAAACACCAGCAGGCGAGTTCGAGTCTCGGGAGGGGTATCGAATACCGCCGTGAGCTCCCGTGCACTCATGACATACCGGATGGAATGATAGAGAAATGAACGGAATCGCGACAAACCGCCCAGCGACCGGAATTCCGGCAGTTCATGGGTACGCGGAGGAATCCCTTCCAGGCCCCAGTGGCTCCATCCCTTCATCACAGTTTCATGAGTGCCGGTGGCCACATCAGCAGCGGCATAACCGCCCGCGGAGGCCCCCATGACAATGCGGGGATAGCAGCCCTTGGCGCGCGCCCATTGCATCAGCTCATATAGCACGCCCCCTTGCCACGCCCCCCGGCCCGCCCCGCCTGAATCCAGCACCCAACAGAAAGCTGTCATGAGAATTCGAACAATTGTGACGATGAAATCCAATCAAGATTCAACGCCGACCGCGCGGGTCCGCCCCGCAGTCGAATGCGGCGAAAAATAAAGATCCGGCTCTTCAGAGGTCAAAACGCCTACCGGGCGCAGGTGAGATGTCGCCCTCCGTCGACCGCAAGTGTTTCCCCGGTGATCCATCCGGATCGGGCGCTGGCCAGGAAGAGGATGGCCTCTGCGACATCCTCGGTGCGGCCGACGCGGCCCAGCGGGTGGGTGGTCTTGCTGTGCTCCAAAAATTTTGCATAAGCCTCATCCGACATCCCCCCTGCCCGGTGAAGATTCGTCACCACCACCCCCGGGTTTACGGCGTTGACCCGGACCCCTTTGGGCGCCAGGTCGAGGGCTGCACATTGCGTCATGGCGTTGACGGCGGCCTTGCTGGCCACGTACGCGAAGACGTTCGGAAAGGCGCGTGTCCCAGCGACCGAGGAAATATTGACGATGCATCCCTTGCGCTCCACCAGGGACGGGAGAACGGCCTTCATCATCAGGAAAATCGAACGCACATTCACGTCCATCATCCGATCAAACAGTTCATTTGATGTTGCGTCGAGGGGGGCGGTTGCGATGATCCCGGCGGCATTGACCAGGACATCGATCCCACCCCATCGGGTTACCGTGGTTTGTACGGCGCGCTGAATAAAGGTCTCGTCGGTCACATCACCCACAAACTTTTCCGCGTCGCCTCCGAGGGCGATAATCTCTCGCAGGAGGCCATCGAGTTCTTTTTCCCGTCGCGCCACGATCGCCACCCGGGCCCCGCTCCTGACAAAGGTCAGTGCTGTGGCACGGCCAATTCCACTGGATGCGCCAGTGACGAGGGCAACCTTGTTTTCAAACTCTCTGGAATTAACCATGAGAAATGAACGCTCCTTCTGGAGTTCTGGTCTCAATGGGCGGACTGAATAGGATGGGCCGGGAAGAGACTCGCACTCCGCATAGACACCGCCTGCTTCAGGACGCCTGCCTTGTCAGATCACGGGCCAGGGCCAGCGTAGCATCGATTTCCGCTTCGTTGTTATAAATATGGGTGGACTGACGAACCCCGTTGTCGTTGCCCATGGATCTCACTCGAATCTTTCGTGCGTTCCAGAATCTGTCCATCATTTCCGGGCCCGTGACCCCATCCATTTTCCAGGTCGTGATGCCCGCACTCATCTCGGGATGGATCGAAGAAAGAATGGTCGCCCCACTCAATTTTTGAATCTCCGAACGCAAATAATCACCCAGGTGTTTGATGCGGCTGATCACCCGTTCATGGCCGAGGCTGTTGTGAAAATCAAGTGCAGCCTCGTAACCCTTCAGGAGGGAGAGGTTCCCGGTACCGTACTGCATGAACCGATAGGCACCCTTATCGTAACTCGCCCATTCGGCCGAGGCCAGCGTGGTCCAGATTTCAGATTGGCGGGATTTCCTCACGTACAGCAAGCCGGAACCGGAGGGAGCCAGAAGCCATTTGTGAGGAGACGAGTAGTAGGCGTCACAATCGATCTCACGCACGTCAACGTGGATGTGGCCAACCGCCTGGGCCCCGTCAATGGCCACGAAGATATTCTTCGCCCCTTGCTCGCGGGCTAATGCCGCCAGGCGCTTGACCGGCAAGATCAGGCCCAGCATCGAGGTCATATGCGGGATTGCCAGCACCCGGGTCTTCGAGTTGATCGCGGATGCAAACCGCCGAGTGATTTCGTCGGGATCATTGGGCGGTCTGGGAATGGGAACGGTTTTCCATACCGCGCCATGACGCTTCGCGCGCACCAGCCATCCACAGGACCCTCCCGGGTGTTCCTGGTCGGTCTGGACGATCTCCTCGCCCTCTTTCAGGTCAATCCCCTGTGCTAGAAAATTCATGCCGAAGGTCGCATTTTGCGTGGTGCACACCTCATCGGGGTCACAGTGAATCAGCCTTGCGATCTTCTCCATGAGGGGAGGGAAATTGCGGTATCCGGAAAACCAGTCAGGATGTTCGCGACGATAGTCCCAGTGCGTCACGGTGGCATTAAGCTCCGCCATATTCGTGGTCACCGCTTCCAAAACCGGGCGCGGCATCGAGCCCAGGGTCGCCGTATTGAAGAAGGCTTCCTCGCGAGGGATCAGGAACTGGTCCCGAACATTTTTCCAGTAGGCGACTTCATCCGCGCTGTGGTTTCCCACATTCGAAGATGCTGCCTCCAGCCTCGACGAAAAACCAGGGGTTGAATCACCATGGTGCAAATCGACGATCGGCAAAAGGGCCGGTGAAACCATCAGCGTGTGAATGAATTTACGGCGTGAGATCATGGATGTCTACCTTCCAGGGCCAATCGAACCGCAGGTCCCTGTTCTGTGTGCTTGGTTGAGGGGCATCTGTTCCAGCTTTGACTCAGAACCGCTGTGTCGTGATCATCCCGTTGAAATCAAGCGGTCTGGGGGCGAGGGATTGTCCCATTCCAACGGGAGGAGGTGGGAGATCGGAGTTGGCATCTACGATCTTCCAAAGAACAAGTGCGCTTCACACTGGCACTCACGTTCATGCGGCGTGGGACAAAGCTTGATGCGATCCCTCAATTCTCCATACCGCAAATCATGAAGGCGCAACACTTCTGCGTCATCGAGCGACCAGGAATCGGCTTTCCCCGAAGTCATCTGATACTTGGCATCGCAATCGAGACACTGAAAGATCCCCAGTGTACGAGGCTCCCCTGCAAACACCACATCAATTGTGGCCCCCTCGAGACGCGACCCTTCACAATCCGGACATTCTACAACGTCTTTCATCCCCCCTCCTTCAGTCGGATCCTTCGGATGAAGGTTGCCTGTGAATCCAATATAGAAACCCGTTCTCACGCAGGGAGCCGGAATTATAGGAGAAATCAAAAAACGGGAACAGAAAATATTTCCGTTTGACGGGAAGGGCTACATTGCCGTCAATGGTGAAAGTTCGCTGGAGCTTGAAGAGCATTGCGATAGCTCATCTCCTGGTCGAAGGGAGGGGGAAGTTCGCCCCGTCTCGATCGTCCGCAAAGAGCGCCTCCAGGTCGGACAATTGCAGGCTCCCAATCGATCGCGTCCGGAAATCGGCATGTTCGAGTTCACGCAGAGGATAGGAGTGCGCCACGGCCACGCACCTCATCCCAGCATGATGCGCGGCCTTGATCCCATGAAGGGAGTCCTCGATGATGAGGCATTCGCTCACAAGAATCTTGCTTTCCCCCCGTGGTCGCCGCCGGTTCAGCGCCTTCCAAGCCCTCAGGAATGTCTCCGGGTGCGGTTTGCCGTGGACCACATCGTCCGCACTGACGACAGCTGCAAAGTATCGTCGCAGTCTGAATTTCACCAAGATCGATTCAATTTCTGAACTCAGTGCGCCGGAAGCTATGGCCAGGGGGTAGCACGCTGCACATTCCCGGATGAACTCAATCGCTCCCGGAAAGAGACGAATCCTCGTCTTCAAAAGGGCGCGATAGGCGCGCTCTTTTGCACCTCGCAGGCGCCTCACCGCAGCAGTGGATGACTCCCTGTGGTGGTCCAAAAGAACTTCGCGGATGCAACTCCGATCGTCATAAGCTAAATAGCGGGCCATGTAATCCCGCTTGGTGAGACGAATTCCCTCTTTCTCGAAGATGGTACGGAAGGCGAGGAAGTGAAGCGGCTCGTCGTCGATGATCACTCCATTAAAATCGAAAAGGATGGCTCGAAGCATTGTGAGAGAACCCAGCCCGTTGGATTTTGGCCTCAAAAACACTTGATCAGTTCAGCCGTAATCATCACGGGTCTGACAGCCCAGTTTGCCGAAAGATCCTCCCCCTCGGGAGATCGATTCTGGCTCGATTCACACGAGGCCTCTTCCCCGCTCCACTTATTGCAGCGTATCCGGGACGATAGTAGTACACTTTTCAATTTGAGCCTTCATTTTTTAATTGCGCAACTGCAACTTGCCCAACCGATGGCCTTCCTTTAGTTTAGTGGTGGAGTCCAAGCACCCGGATTGTTGTATTCGCAACCCTTGACCTCTCCGTTTCCCCTTCCCTGATAGGTCATAAATTCGGACGAAACACAAGGCGGCACAGACCAAAGAAGACTTAAATTTCTGACCTTTACGCTCCATTTCCAATTTCCCAAAGCGACCACTCCGGCAACATTTTATCAGCAACGCAACCGTTGCATGCAACACGGGCCGAAGGGCCGGGCAAGGCGATGAAGGCTTCATTTTCAAAGGAATGCCCAACAAAACCAATATCTTGTGAAGTTTTTCACTCGATAAAGGTTTCTGCGTTCTTGGCATCCTTCATGCAGTAATTCATTCGGAATGAAGGGCAAAAGCATGTTGTGTGAAACCTCTCTTACTGCCAACAGGGACGCCTGGTCCAGGGGAAAGTGTGAGACAGGTGGGTGGAAAGTGGCAGGGGAAGGAGGGCTGCAATGCCGACCCTGACTCATGATGCACCCCCAATCGCATTTCGTGACCCGAAAAGGGCTGCTGAACATGAACCAACGAATTGGTCACGAGCGTTCATTGACAAGAAAGGAGCGCGAGCGACAGCAAGGTCGTTCCGCCCCCAGGACTTAAAGGCATTGCAGGAGATGTACTTTCAGTTCGAACCCAAACAAATCGCGCAACGGATTCCTCCCCGCACTGAAGAGCAAATCAGTCGCTGGTTACGCTGTCTGACCCATGACGGCGAGAATATTGTGGCGTTGATCGGACGCCGGCTGGTGGGGCACGCGGTGTTATGCGATTTGCAGGATGGTCGGGCTGAGCTTGCCATCTTTGTTCACCAGGATTTTCGAAATCGCGAAATTGGCACTCAATTGATCCAGTTGGCCAAGCGGGCAGCCATGGCGGCCGCCTACCGCCAGATCTGGATTTCCGTGGAGTCGTCCAATCTGCAAGCAATTCACGTCTTCCAGAAGAACAGTTTTCAATTCCTCGGAAGTTTCGATACCGAAAGTGAAATGGTCCTCGATCTCAGCCCTACGGGAAGGCAAATCGATAAATGACCACATTCAATACGAACGTTCAACTCCCATTTCAAGATGATCTGGGATTCTGCAATGTCCTGATGTCAGCGATTGGCGGGGACGGCGCCAACATGGCAGCCAAGCTGCTTTTCAAGGTGTGTGTGACGTATCTGGATCTCGACGGCGCCTATGATGCGAAATACGGCAGCGAGAAAAAGGGAACGCCCACGGATGTTTCTCTTCGGTTCTGCAAATTCGGAACCTCTGTCCGGGAGAGCGGTCCGACCAATCGTCCGCACATTCTCTGTATTTTTCGCGATGCCCTGATCCGGCCTCTGGCACTCAACCGCGGCCTGCAGAAGAATGCATTGGTGATTGCCAACACCCGGCGCTCACCGGAGGAGATCCGAGATGACTTACGGCTCCACAGCGGGACCATCTGCTGTCTGGATGCCACACGGATCGCCTTGGAAACCAATTCGCGATTGAATATACCCATCCTGGTGCTGCTCGCAAAATTCCTGCAGATCCCGATGGAAACGCTGCGCAAGGTGGTGGGAGAGACCTGGCCCCGGGCGTCCACAGCAAATCTCCAAGCCTTCGATCGTGCCCTGGGGTCCTTTGCGCAAAAGCGGTTTGAGGCTGACGGGAAGTACCCGCTCGTCCCCCCGGCTGAGCCTCGGGGGCGTATCGGCTACATGAACATGAACGAGGGAGGAGCCATCAATGCCACGACGCACCTAAATCTTTCGTCATCCATGCCCAGCGCCAGCATCAATCCCCTCCCGGATTTTCATGCTGAGATCTGCACTCATTGTGGGCTTTGCATGTTGGCCTGCTCTGACCCGGGAGCGATCGTCTGGGATGACAAGAAGATGATTGCCATCGACGCCGTGTACTGCAAAGGGTGCATGCGCTGTGTTGAAGCATGTCCAGACACGAAGAAAGGGAAGGCCCTGACCGCCCCGGCCGAACTGGCCGTTGCCTGAAGCTGGAGTTCCCGCGAGGACGCTTTGCAGCCCCTCAGCATAAAATGAGGCTTGCAAACACTGAGAAAGAAACGAAATCATCCGCACTCCCTAGGAACCGATCATGCCCTTGGATACCTTGATTGAAAAGACTGAACTGAAGAAAGCCGTTGCGGCAGCAACCCAGGTCACATTTATCGGAAGTGGTAACGAGGTTGCCGCGAAGGCCATCCTCGACATCGGGTACGACGGAGAAGGTTACTATCCGATCACTCCCTCGTGCGAAGTGGGAGAGATGGTCAGCCGGGCCATTGCCAATGGAGAGGCCGACATGTCGTTCGTGGTGGGGACGAGCGAGCTTGCCGCTATTTCAGTCGTTACGGGAATGGCGATTGCGGGCGGGCGCGCCGTCGACGTCACCTCGTCGCAAGGGCTGATGCTGAAGGCTGAAGAGATGCCGGCTATCAGCGGTCTCGGTCTGCCGGTGGTCTTGAACCTGGCTACCCGCGACATCAATGCCCCGCTCAACATCAAAAATGGACACAGTGATCTGATGGCTACGCTCGGCTGGGGGTGGCTCACCTTTTGCGCTCCCACTGTCCAGGCGGTTTATGATCTGAACGTCATCGCCATCAAGGTGGCCGAAACCGTCAACCTGCCTGCTATCGTGGCCTACGACGGTTTCCACACCAGCCATGCCAATCGCCGCATTCTCGTGTTTGCCCGGCGGGAGGATGTGCGTCGATTTGTTGGGCCTACACCTCCCCGCCTCAACCTTCTCGACCTCGAGCATCCCCATACCTTCGGCCCGTACATGAATGATGATTTGATCAACACAAAGGTGCAACTTGACGAGAAATTCAAAAGGGCTTACGACCTCATTCCTGAGGTCTTCGAGGCGTTTTTTCAGCTCACTGGCCGCCGCTACAATTTTGTCGAAGTCTATGGAGATCCGGATGCCGAAGCAGGCCTTTTCATTTTGAATTCAGCCGGCGAGGCCTCGAAGGCGTCGGTTGACAGAATGCGCGCAGAAAATAAGCGGGTTAAAGCGATTATTCCGACTGTCCTGCGCCCCTGGCCCGAGGATGAAATGCGCGAAGCGATCGGCGACACACCGCGCCTCGTCGTGGCGGAGAGGGCCTCTCAGTATGGCGCCGGGAACTATCTAGCCAATGAACTGGGGGCGACTTTACAACGTGCGGGGAAAACGAATCTGCTCATCAGTCGAACCTACGGAATCGGGGGGCTTAACTTCCGTCCCGAGGATGGGGTCGAACTGCTGAACCTTGCCTGGCATTATCCCAGTATCACTGAAGATGAGCGGAAACTGCGGGGCTATTATGGAGCTTGGCCGGGTGAGCCCGGTTACGATCCGCCGGAGATCTTTACTCCCCTCACCGCCGCAGAAACTACCCTGAATGCGAACCAAGCCAAGATTGACTTCAAACACCTTTCCCAAATGCCCTCCCGGATTGCCAAGCATTCCGCTTGTCCGGGATGCGGGATGTTTGCCAACCTGAATCTGTTCATGCGTGGCATTGACGGAAATGTGGTTTTCCTGTTCAACACCGGCTGCGGTATGGTCGTGACCACCGGATTCCCCAACACCAGCTTCAAGACCCCGTATTTCCATAACCTTTTTCACAATGGGGCATCGACCGCCACCGGTGTAGTCGAAATGTATCGCCGCTTCCGTGCCCAGGGAAGAATCAAAGACGAAATCACCTTCATTGTCGTCTCGGGCGATGGCGGCGACGACATTGGAATGGACCAGGTGATCGGATCAGCTCTACGCAATGACCCGTTTATCATGCTGGAATATGACAACAAAGGTTACATGAATACGGGGGGACAACTCTGTTACACTGGTTTCAAGGGCGAGAGGTTCACGAACGCGCCGCTGGGAAAAATGGGCCAGGGTAAGCAGCAGCACAGCAAAGACATTATCGAAATCCTGCGAGGCACTAATTCCCCTTACCTGTTCACCGCGGCCGAATCCAATCCCCGCGATATGATTGCAAAGGCCCGCAAGGCCCAGGCCATGGTTCGCGCCGGGAACTTTGCCTTTGGGAAGGTATTTTCCGTGTGCCCTCTCAATTGGGGCGCGGAAGACTCGAAGGGCAATGAGATTGTTGATCGAGCAGTCAAGAGTTGTTTGTTTCCTCTCTACGAGATCGAGAACGGTATCACGCATCTGAATTACGATCCTCAGGCCTCGGGACGCAAGATCTCCGTTCAAGCCGCCTTTGAATTGATGGGAACGGCATTTTCTCATTTGACCAAGGAACAATTCGCCGGCTTGACGCGGGAGATCCAAGACGAAACGGACAGGCGTTGGGACCGTCTGAAAGAACTCGCCACCAATCCCAAATTGTGATCCATTTGAATGGCAAATCAATGGACCGGCGATGTCGAAGCATGGCCCTCGAAGCCGCATGCACCCTCCGGGGATCCCTGGAGGATCTGGCTGCGAGGGACAAGAGGTTTAAGATCTCGGGGATAGGGGCGGGGTAAGCAGCAGGATGCAGGATGAAACGGGTGTTTCGGCCGAATCGTGGATATCGACCCACGACCGGCTTAACTGGGTCGCCACTTCCCTCTGCGCGCTCAAATGCAGAAGGATTCTAAGAAAGAGGGTTCAACAATGGAGGATTCTCTCACTATGAAACTCACCGTAGATCTCGCAGGGGATAACGGGTTCCGGATCAAGTCCGCCAACCATGTATTTGTGTGTGACCATGCGGCTGAAACACCGGGTCCTCACGCCACTCTCACCCCGGTCCAGTTGTTGATCGCTTCTCTGGGAGCGAGCATCTCCAACTCAGCTGTGGAGTTCTGCAAGGAGCATTCCCTGCCGGTGGCGGGACTGAAGACGATCCTGGAATGGGATTTTGCGGGGGACCGAAACCGCATTGGCAGGATCGACGTCTCGGTGCACTTGCCCAATGCCGTCCCTGGCAGTCTTGCGGACGACTTCATGAGCGCCATCCACCAGTGCACGGTCTATCAGACCTTGCAGCTCAAACCGGAAATGCATTTTCACACCACCCTCGATGTGGAAAAGCCGGAAGGCGAAACACTGATTCATTTCGCAGGGGCGGAGTAAGCGGAATCTCAGATCGCTGCTCAAGAGGAGTTTTTTACTCATGCATGTTATCGTTGGCAGAAAACAACTGGCGCCCGACGTGGTGCAGACCGAAGTCGAGGCTCCCCTGGTCGCCCGAAAGCGCAAGGCGGGGCAATTCGTCATGATCCGCATTAGCGAGGAGGGAGAACGCATTCCTTTGACGATTGCAGACTCCGATCCCGTTCGGGGAACGATCACCCTTATTGTGCAGGCGGTCGGAAAGTCCACCAAGCAACTGAACCAGTTGCAACCGGGCGATACCCTCGTGGACGTGGTGGGGCCGCTCGGGAAGCCGACCCACATCGAACCCAATGCTAATGTTGTGTGTATTGGCGGCGGAATCGGCGCGGCGGTGGTCTATCCCATCCTCAAAGCCTATAAGGATTCTTCCAGCCATGTGACTTCGATCATTGGTGCACGGACCAAGGATTTGTTGATCCTGGAGCAGGAAATTCGTGCCCGGTCCGAACAGACTATCGTCACCACCGATGATGGCAGCTACGGGATGCATGGATTTGTAACGGATGCATTGAAGAAGCTCATGAACAATGGAAAACCCATTGATCTCGTCATCGCGATCGGGCCGGTCCCGATGATGCGCGCGGTGTGCCGGGTAACCCAAGAGGCCAAGATCAAGACAATCGTCAGCCTCAACCCGATTATGGTGGATGGAACAGGGATGTGCGGGGGATGCCGGGTGATGGTGGGCGGAAAGATGCAGTTCGTTTGTGTCGACGGTCCCGAATTCGAGGGGCATGAAGTAGATTTTGATGAGCTGACCGCACGGCTCAAGAGTTACGTGGAGTTTGAAAAGGAAGCTCAGGCAAGGTATGAAAATATCTGTGGCGTCCATTGCGGCTTGGAGTCGTGAAAGCCGTGCTGTTCGCCACGGATTCGAATCAAAAATTCTTCTGAGTTCAGTAAAGAATATGGCAAAGAAAATTGGCGCGAAGACAAAAACCCCGATGATGTGTCAGGATCCCCAGGTGCGGGCTCACAATTTCAATGAGGTGGCGCTGGGCTACAGGGAGGAAGAGGCGGTATTTGAGGCCAATCGGTGCATTGAGTGCAAGAACATGCCCTGCATCGCGGGTTGTCCGGTCGAAATTGATATCCCCTCCTTCGTCAAGGCGATCGCCGAACGACGGTTCGAAGACGCCACCCGCATCTTGAAGTCAAGGAACTCGCTGCCCGCCATCTGCGGACGTGTCTGCCCGCAGGAAGAGCAGTGCGAGCTGAAGTGCACCCTGGGTGCCCGTTTCGAGCCGGTCGCGATCGGCCGACTTGAGCGCTTCGTCGCCGACTGGGCGAGGGCTCACATGGCGGAAGAGATCCCGACTAAGCGACCTTCCAATGGAAAGAAGGTCGCTGTGGTGGGTTCAGGACCCGCCGGGCTGACCTTGGCGGGAGATTTGGTGCAACTGGGCTACCAGGTCACCATTTTCGAGGCGCTGCACAAGGCGGGAGGAGTTCTCGTTTACGGAATCCCGGAATTTCGTCTTCCCAAGAACATCGTGCAACAGGAGATCGACTACCTCATCAAGATGGGCGTGGAGCTGAAGACCAGCGTCGTCATTGGAAAATCCCTGACGTTGACAGAGTTGATGACCGAATTAGGATTCGATGCCGTGTTCATTGGGACAGGTGCGGGCCTGCCTTCCTTCATGAAGATTCCGGGCATCAATTTGATTGGCGTGTACTCTGCCAATGAGTATCTCACGCGTTCCAATTTGATGAAAGCCTATCGATTCCCTGAATATGACACTCCCGTCATCCGGGGCCGCAATGTGGCAGTGGTGGGAGGTGGCAATACCGCGATGGACTCCATCCGGACCGCCTTGCGCCTGGGCGCAGAAAACGCCTATCTGGTGTATCGCCGCTCCCGGGCTGAAATGCCTGCCCGCAAAGAGGAGGTGGAGCACGCGGAAGAGGAGGGCGTCCAATTCCACATGCTCACCAATCCGGTCGAGATCCTGGGCAATGAGAAGGTTCGCGTCCGGAGCATGCGGGTGCAGAAGATGGAGCTCGGCGATCCCGATGAATCCGGGCGCCGCAAGCCGATCCCCATCCCCGGCTCTGAATTCGAATTGAACGTCGATACCGTCGTTATGGCGGTGGGCCAGGGGGCGAATCCCGTCCTCACTTCCACTGCGCCGGATTTGAAAACAAATAAGTGGGGAAACATCGTTGCCGATCCCGAGACCGGGGCAACGAACATCCCCGGTGTGTTTGCGGGAGGAGACATCGTCAGTGGCGGCGCGACCGTCATTCTGGCGATGGGAGCGGGGCGGAAAGCGGCTCGGGCCATTGACCAATACCTCCGGGAACTGAACCTGAATGCTACGCCGCAGCCGCAGGAGGCGGAAGAAAGTACAGTTCCAAACTGAGGTACCCATATCGTGCGGTTGAGTTCGAAAGGCCGCGATCCAACGAGGCAGGAATACTTGAATGCAACCCACACATGAATTGGCCCGTCCTTATGAACCTGATCGCGGGGAACTCAGACGTGGACTGGACTCAGTGGGCATTCAGCGGAGCAGGGAGGCTGGAAGAAAATGTCAGTGATTGTGAATCATCGCGAAAAATACTCCTTCGAGGCCCACACCCGGAATCATCTGATCCTGAGTGATCAGCCGACTTCCTCTGGAGGCGGAGACTCGGCCATGACTCCGAATGAGCTATTCGTCTCCTCCTTGGGATTGAGCATGGCAGTCTATATCCAGCACTTCTTCCGGGCACGGAACCTGCCCGGCGATCGCTTTTCGCTCCACCTCGATTGGGAGCAGGAAGAGAATCCAACCCGGATTTCCAAGGTGAGTGCCTGCATTCACCTCCCCCCGGAAGTGCCCGAACGTTATCGAGAAGGCCTGCGTCACGCCGCGGAATCCTGTCCCCTCGAACATACCTTGCGGGCTGCGCTCAAGATTGAGGTCCAAATCGGATAGGGGAATTCAATGAACAGATACTCAAAGGAGGTGATCGATTGAAGCGGCCAACCGGGGTTATCATCCTCCGGGTTCGGCCCTCGAAAGTACTTTCTTTCGGATCAGATTCCGCATCTGTGAACCCGAAGGAAATTCAATTCAAGCCAGTCCTCATAACGTAGTTTCATTCAAATGCCTGGGGCTTGAGGCGGTTTTTCAACCATGGCGGGGTGAATGTCCAAGGGGAATTCATCCAAGAACGATCAGGCATCAATGAGATGCTCGATGTTGATCATCGGAATCTATCAATCTGGTTCTTTCGTAATAGGATTTTCCAAAGTCAAACACGAACGGCAAACCTCTTCAGAAAGGAAACATCATGACACCTACTATGACTCAAGGGTTAACTGAAACCTTGAATGCCTTCGAGATAGCTCAGAAGCAGTTCGCGGACGCGGCCGACATTTTAGGGCTGGACGAAGGAGTTCGCAAGAAACTCAGAACCCCCGAACGATGTCTCACCGTCGCCATCCCCACCCGGATGGACGACGGCCGGCTTGAGGTTTTCATCGGGCATCGAGTACAACACAACACCACGCGCGGCCCCTCCAAGGGCGGCATCCGTTTTCATCCCAACGTCACCCTGGATGAAGTTAAAGCTCTGGCCAGCTGGATGACTTGGAAATGCGCGACGGTAGGAATCCCTTACGGCGGCGCCAAAGGCGGCATTACCTGCAACCCGAAGGAGATGTCCCAGGGTGAACTGGAACGAATGACCCGCCGCTATGCCTCCGAGATTTCGCTCATTATCGGACCAGAGAAAGACATCCCCGCTCCGGATGTGTACACCAATGCCCAGACCATGGCCTGGATTATGGATACCTACTCCATGAACAAAGGCTATGCAGTGCCGGGCGTCGTTACCGGAAAGCCCCTCGCACTGGGTGGATCGCTCGGTCGGAATGAAGCCACAGCGCAGGGTTGCGTTTACATCATTGAAGAAGCTGCCAAGAAACTGGGAATCGATCTGAAGACCGCCACTGCCGTGATTCAAGGGTATGGGAACGCCGGATCCATCGCGGCCTATCTCCTCCATGACCTCGGAGTAAAAATCATTGCGGTCAGTGACTCCCGGGGAGGCATCTTGAACACCCAGGGATTCGATCCGAGAAAGGTGCTGGAGTTCAAAAATCAGACCGGCTCAGTGGTGGGTTTCCCGGGCACCGAATCGATCTCCAATGAAGAGATCCTCAATCTCAAGTGCGACGTCCTGGTCCCCGCTGCACTCGAAAACTGCATTACTCTGAAGAACGCTGTAAAGATCAATGCGAAAATCGTGGCCGAGGCGGCAAACGGGCCGACTACCCCGGGCGCCGACGAGATCCTCTTCGATCGCAAAATCGTTGTTCTTCCCGACATTCTCGCCAATGCGGGTGGAGTCACGGTCAGCTATTTCGAGTGGGTGCAAAACGTTCAGGAATTGTACTGGGACATCGAGGACGTGAACTCCCGCTTGAAGAAGATCATGACCCGCAGCTTCAACGACGTCTATGCCATCCACAAGGACAAGAGGATCAACATGCGGAAGGCGGCGTACGTGCTTGCAGTCGGTCGCGTGGCAGAGGCCTTCAAGCTGCGTGGCCTGTTTCCATGATCGGGTGTAGGACTCCTTTGAAATTGCGTGTTGCCTCAGCAGAAGGCTCGATACCAAACGTGGCGTTTGTTTGAGTGCGTAGGATATTCCCGAAAGGACGGCCTCAGGATGCCAGACCTTTGCCGCCCTTTCGGGACCTCTTCCCTGTGTTCGGCCCGGCCCCGCACAGCCCCAAGCAAGAGATAATTTATATCCCCTGATAAGGAGAATAAAGAGGACCGTAGGGGTAGCGACCAACGATCTTTTTCCAATATGCGCCTAGACGTCACACTTAACAATTTCCGCAACCAGCGGGTCATCATCCATGCCAAGCATGATTCCATCTCTATTTGTCTGAATCATTTCAACAACAGCCTCAACTTCGACCGTGAAGGGCGGATCATCTCCGTTTTTCTGAATGGCCATACATTCCAACGCAGCGAAGACAATCGGTACCTGGTCAAATGGAAGACCGACAAGTTGGGTTCCCCCCTCACGATGCGCAGGTCACTCGAACCGAAGGAAATCCAGGAGTTTTTCACCAACGCGCGAGAGACAGTTCGTGAGGTCCTCGAGGCATTACAACTGCAGAAAATGAAAGCTCTTATCGAGCAGCATATCCCGGTCAGTGAGGCTAAAGCGGTACAGGAGTGGATGCAGCGGATCCTCACTTACACCCTGGATCGGTACGCCGAGCGAGCCAGGGAATTTCTTCAAATCTATAAACCCATCAGTATCCTGCCGCCAGACCAGTACCGCTCACTGGTGGTCCAGGGGACCGAAGGATGCCACTATAACCAGTGCAGCTTTTGCACTTTCTACAAGGACCGCGAGTTCCGAATTAAAACGCCAGCGGAGTTCCGAAAACATCTCAAGGACATTCGGAAGTATTACGGCGAATCCCTCCGCCTGCGCCGAACTATCTTTCTCGGTGACGCCAACGCCATCGTGACGCCCCAGAAAACCCTCCTGAAGTTTCTCGACGCCATCAATGAGGAGTTCGATATCACCCCGCCCGGGATGGAGAAAGAAGATCGCACCCTTTGGAAGAAGGCTCATCCCATCCACTTCAACGGGATCGTGTCCTTCATGGATTGCTTCACCTCCAAGCAAAAAACCGTTGATGAGTTCAAGGAGATGGCAGCTCGAAATCTCAAACGAGTTTATATAGGCGTTGAGACGGGAAGTGATCCGCTCCTGGCCTTCCTTAACAAACCCGGCCGGAGTGAAGAGATTTGCGAAGCCGTGGACCATGTCAAGAAAGCTGATCTGTCCGTGGGCCTGATTATCATGGTGGGGATTGGAGGAATGAAATTCAATGCGGAGCATATCGAAAAAACGGTCAAGCTGTTGCGCTCGCTCCCGCTTAGCGAGCACGACCTGATTTACTTTTCGGAGTTTGTCCAGCTCCCGGAAATGCCCTATACGCATAAAGCCCTGGAAGAGCGAATCCGCCCCCTTTCACCCACACAGATCAAAACCCAAATGACCTTAATGCGCCAACAACTCCGAGCCACCTATCCCGTCCCTCCTGCGAAGCTCTCGGTCTACGACGTCAGGGATTTCATGTACTGATCCGGCCCCCTCTCTCGGTTCCCTCGCGGCTTCAGGTCGTAGATCCAGTCTTTTCTCTCCTCATGCCTTGTCCCCCTTGCAGGGATTTATTCTTACCCTCGAATTAGTTCCGAGAGAAGGGATTGGCCCCTTTTTGACATGAAGTCTCCGTCTTCTGATTCAACTTACTGAGAGTTTGCTGAAAATTCCATTTAATTCGACTTTCCAGGAGGAGTCCTCTCTCGACTCATAGGATATGTCCGTCTAGATAGCCAGATCACAGACAACCTGGCCCATACTCCCCTCCCCCGAGACGCCCGAAGCCCGGTATCCGCATGCTCTCAATGTCTGGGGGATTGAGTTACTCTCACCAATTCCACAGGTCGCTGTCCGGCTACGAGTAGAAGACGGTGCCTTCCACGGACTCTGCTGCCCCTGGTGCTGCAGCCAGGATCGAGACCTCCAAGAGCAAACCCGGACTCTTCCTTCCTTTGATTGCCCTTTTGGAACCATCGTGAACTAAATGATCTGAAATAAAAAGTCCGATATTTCCCTGCTAGAGGGCCAAAAAGTCCTTTAAATCTCCTCAGCTGGATCGATATCCTGACGTCCCACACAGCCAATTTTCCATCCTCCTTTTGCAACCCTCCGATGAAACATTCTGTTGCACTGCAACAGTGGCATTCCTCAGCGCCTGGAACAAGAGTTTTAAATTTCATCTAATCTGCTGATTCTAAATACTATGCTAATACAGCCTTTTCTTTGAACTCCAGACTTCATTGGCGTACGAATTGCTAATCCTATATGTGAATTTTTGCACTAAGATTCACCATTGCCAGCAGTTCGGCGCAATGGCACCCGGAATGCTGATGAATCAAACATTGAATCTGGGATGTAGCCGCAAATGATTAATGACAACTCCGGTCTAAATTGGATAGAATCTGCCCTTGCTTCCTGCTCGCCTCTTTTAAGGTCAATCACTCTCGTTGCCATTCCTGGAAACAATTTGCTTCTTTGAGCACACCACCTAGTATGAACTACAAGGAGATTACTATGACCTCATTCACGGGCCCGCTGAAGGCGATCAAGATGACGCTCATCAGCGGCTTAGTGCTTGTGGGACTTGTGGGCGCCTTTTCCCTTTCCTTCTCGAAGTCGGCCAAGCCCGACAAGGGAAAGACTCCGCAAGCCACGTCGGCGAATTACAAGGCGGAGGACTATGTTGGGGCTGACACCTGCAAGACCTGCCACGAAGAGATTTACAACAATTTCCAAAAGACGGGCCACTTCAAACTGACGCGATATGGCAACTGGACGGCCGACAACAAAGGCTGCGAAGCCTGTCACGGACCGGGCAAGGCCCACGTGGATGGAGGCGGTGATAAGACCAAGATTCATACGTTCGAGGATCAATCAGCCAAACAGATATCTGAAACGTGTCTCCGTTGCCATGCCGGAAAAGAGGAACACAACAATTTCCGACGGGGTGAACACTGGCGGAACGATGTGAGCTGTATCAACTGTCATGCGCCCCATTCGCCAACGGCCACAGATCTTAAAATGTTGGTCCAGAAGGAACCGATGCTCTGCATCTCCTGCCACAGCGAGATCAAAGCGCAGTTCAATATGCCTTTCCGTCACAAGGTGATGGAAAACACCACGAAGGGCAACGTGCTGGAAGGCACCATGAAGTGTACTGATTGCCATAATCCTCATGGCGGGTTTGAACAGAAGCAGGTGAGGCTGGCAACGGGAGGAGATGCCCCCTGCATGAAGTGTCACGCCGACAAACAGGGACCCTTTGTATTCGAGCATGCGCCGTTGAGGGAGGAGGGTTGCACGATTTGCCATATCCCGCACGGGTCGAATAATCCAAAACTGCTGAAGCGCAATGAAGTCCGGATACTCTGCCTGGAATGCCACAGCAATGCGGGCACCGTGGGAGCGCCTGATACTCCGTCGTTCCATAACCAGGCAACAGCGCGATTCCAGAACTGCACGACCTGCCATGTCAAGATTCACGGCTCGAATCTCGATCGATTCTACTTCCGTTGACGTGTGAGGGGCCTACACCGCTAACGATATTTTTGGAGAAACGCACATCATGAAAAATAAAATCGGATTCACGCTTTTGATCGTGCTGGGGATCGCGATGGGGGCATTGGTGGTCCGTGCACAGTCCACTCCCCCCTCCAGCGATACGGTCCTGGGGGGTTATACCGTGACCCAGGATGCCGAGTTGGGGGTGCGGTTTTTGGGCCGAGACGGGAATGAGAATAAATACCGCAGCGATCTGAATTACGGCCGGGGCTTCCGGCTCTTCAACTATGATTTCCTGGCGCGATCGAAGGACGGCCACGGAGGCTTTTTTGATCTATTCCGTGTGACGGCGCTCGGCTGGGGTGGGGATCCCAACGAGTTTCTGCGCGTGGATGTCGAGAAGAACAAGTGGTACCGTTTTGATGCCACTTTCCGCCAGTTTGATTATTTCAACAACCTCACCAATCTGGCGCTGAACCAGCACCTCGCCGATAACAGTCGCAAATTCGACGATTTCAATTTGGCGCTCTTCCCTGACAATCAGCACTTCAAGTTTTACGTCGGTTACACGTTTGACAAGAGCAGTGGGAATGCGACCACGACGTACGATTACCAGCGCGATGAGTTCCCCATCCAGTCTAAAGTCCGGTCCGTGGCCAATGACTGGCGGGTCGGCTTTGATGCCAAGGTGTGGGTGTTTGACCTTTCCTTTCTCCAGGGATACCGCATTTTTAAGGACGATACTACTTACGTGGTTCCCTCTCTTAATGTGGGAAATAACCCGACGAATACCAGCGTCATTAATTTCTTAACGCGGGATGTGCCGTCGCGCACCCACATGCCCTTTACCCGTTTCAGTGCCCACACGCTGATCAAGAAGAAGCTGGACTTTACCGGTCGGTTCATTTACTCAACTGGGACCACCACCTATAATTTCGCAGAGGCCGTGAAGGGGGTCGATGCCTCCAACAACAACATTCTCCTGGATCTTTTCAATGGACCCGGGAGCGCCCGGCGGCCTAACGGCATTGGTGATTTGGGGGCGAGTTTCTTTGCCACCGACCGTTTGACCATCTCGGAGACCTTCCGAGTAAACACTTTCCGCATTTCGGGCGGGTCGAACGTCTTCGAATCGTTGTTCCGCACTCGCACGACGGCATTTGGAACAACTACGCTTCCTCCGACTTTCATTTCCTCCCTGATCTTCGAACTGGTCGGATATCGTTTGTTCTCCAATTACATTGAGGGGGACTACAAGTTCAGTCCAAAATTCTCCGGACATGTCGGTTATCGATATACGTCGCGGCGGGTGGAGTTGGGTACCTCGATTCAACCGCCTTTGGGAACGGCGCTCGATACCGACACCCAGTTCAACCACACCAACTCGGTGGTGGTGGGGTTCAAAGCACGCCCCGCTTCCATCTGGACCGTCTATTTTGACTTTGAGCGTGGCACGGCGGACAACGTGTTCACGCGGCTCTCCAATTACAACTACACCAACTTCCGCGTGCGCACCAGTGTCAAGCCGACAAAGACCCTGACATTTAACGCTTCCCTGGTGACCCGCGACAACAACAACCCCGCCCTCACCCAGGGGGGTCAGAACTTCGGTGTTGATGCCAAGGGGCGGATCTTTAGCGCGTCAGCGGATTTCAGCCCCAACTCGAAATTTACTTTCACAAGCGGCTATACCTATAACCGCCTTACCTCCGATTCCTCTATCATCTTTTTCCTCGGGGGCATCCAGACCACAGGAACCAGCTTGTATTTCCTGAGGGACCATTACTTCTTTTTCAATTCCCACGTCCAGCTCCATCCTCGAGTGGGCCTTTTCTTCGGCTATCGCATCGAGAAGGACACCGGCCAGGGAGACCAGGTTGCGAGTTCGCCGAGCCAGTTGATTTCGTCCTATCCGTTGCAGTTCCACTCACCCGAGGTTCGGTTGACTTTCAAACTGCTTGAGCATCTGGATTGGAATGCCGGGTTCCAGCGGTATGATTACAAGGAGAAATTCCTGAACAACCAAAACTACCGAGCGAATTTGCCTTACACTTCGCTTCGGCTCTACTTCTGAGCGATGCCAATTACGCTCGAGGTAAAACCATTGGACCAAGAAGGATTATTCTTATCGATAAACTCTAGATGTCGCGCCTGCAACGATCCGTGATACGGACGCGGACACATCGACTTCGGAAGCTGATCGTCCGATATTTTAAACAGCCACTCCTGCAGGGGGCTGCACCTTAAGTCAAGGAGGTAGAAAACCATGGCCATGGCAGATTATGACAATGACCCCTAACCTATAGGTTGCCGATTTTTTTCGTCTACATTTGTGAAAGCATTCACATGACGTTAACGTCAGAAAGGATCATTTTTATGGTAAAGAAGCTCATATTAGCATTTACGTTCTTACTTGTTCTTGCAAGCCTATCTTTGGCCGCCAATCCCACTCCGGCACCGCTCAATGTCCCGACCTACAACTATTCGGAGTCGAATGGCTGTCCGAGTTGTCACTTCTCGTCGGGAACGGCAGGCGATCACATGATGGAAGCGGTCGGCATGAGTATCGACAAGGGCAACACTGCTTTCACGCTCTCTGGCAGTGGCTGGCGTGCATCCCGGCATGCTCAATCCAACCATGGGTCCACGCAAAATACCTTCTGTGCAAAATGCCACTCTCCTCTTCAAGCCACACCTCAAGCGACCTTTAACAATGGGTTCCTGGAGAACACGGCGTTGATCGCTGATGGCCAAATGGAAGGTGTCACCTGTGCGGGGTGCCATCCGCCCCACGCCACCGTTCCTCGCCTTGGGATTTACCATTTCGGTCAGGACAAGACCAAGGCATCATCGTACACATTGATTCAGGAAGATGAGCAGGACCTGCTTTGCCTCAACTGCCACGTCAACCGACACAACGAGACCAACACTGCCTTTAAGCGGATGTACGACGCCGGCGTGCAGTGCACGGATTGCCACATGGCTCGCTATGGATTGACCAACAATGGTCAGGGTACAGTCCAAAAGCGCTTCCATGATTTCAAGGTGGCAGAGAATCTACCGTATTCCTGCGGTGTCGACGGGGCGGTTTCTGGATTCCGGTGCCATCCCGGCTTCAGCACAGAAGCAACTCTCGCCTTCCTGCCCTTCCTGAAGGAGCAGCACAGCGATTGGTGGCCTCTGACTCAGAGTGCCGGCAAGAGAGGCAATGCGACGGCTACTAGGACCCTGGCAACACCGGCCGATTATATGGACCTCTGGAAAGAGATCCAGAACGGGACTACCCGGGTGCAGAGCGAAGCGAAACGAGTGGATCGAACTCAAGCTGCCCAGTAAACTTTTGATTCGCTTGACGGTAGCATTCTGAATTCTATTTGTCTGGGCCGCGTGGAAATTGAGGGAAGGCGACCCTTCATCATTTCTTTTGCGGCCCTTTTTTATTGCAAAAATGTGAATTTATTCACAAGTAAGTCGTGCCATTGATTTCAAACTCAATCATAGGAGGTAGTACTAAATGGACTCATCAAATAGAAGACGTTTTGTTAAGAACGTGGGTGGAATCGCGATCGGTGCAGTCGCTGGGTCCGGGGTTACCCGGCTCCTTTCTTCGGACGAAGCGCCACTTGCGATTCCGGCTTTGCCTTGGCCTTATGTGGATTTGGATCCGATTGCAGTAGCCGAGAGAGCGTACCTGGGTTATTCCAACGGTGGGTGCATGTACGGGGCATTCGAGGGAATTATCGGGGAGTTACGTACCAAGCTGGGAGCACCATTCGATACCTTTCCTACCACCATGATGAAATACGGTGGCGGGGGGGTCGCCGGTTGGGGCAGTCTCTGTGGAGCGTTGAATGGCGTCGCGGCAGCCATTTATCTTTTGAAGGATTCAAAAACCGGAAATGATCTGATCAGTGAAATCTTTAACTGGTACGGAGTAGAAAAGCTCCCAAATTACCGACCAAAAACCCCGAAGTTTGAAATTGCAACCACTATTTCGGAGTCCCAGTTGTGTCATGTGTCTGTCACCAAGTGGGCTAATCACACGGGTTTCAAAACGGGCTCTCCCGAGCGCGCTGAAAGATGTGCGTGGCTCACTGCTTCTGTCGCCAAGTACACCACAGAATTGCTGAACAAGCAGCTCGCCGGGACTTACCAGCGGGCGCACCAAACCCCCGCGAAGGTTACTCTGTGTTTGCAGTGCCATGGACCCAGCGGCACGGTAGCCAATGTCCATATTACCGGGGGTCAAAGTAACTGCACCTCGTGTCATCATCGACACTGGGCTGGAGGAGTCGAGTTCTGATTCTTCACATGGGTCAGGAAGGATTAAAGAAGGGCGAAGGATCCCGAACACACTCATAGCAGTAGGGCGGATCCCCTACCTTCTCCCCGATCCTGGCCCGAAACCTCCGGCTTGATCTTCAGGGATGGGCCGCGTTCGAATTTGATGGAAGTTACATTCTATCGATTCGATCCGGCCCCTTTTTTCTCTTCGAATGGTTCTGAATATCGCGCCATGTCAATTGAGGGGTCGCCAACGTAGTGCCTCTGTTGAATCCGTCGATTGCCACATGGCTCCGTATGGACTGACCAACAACGGCCAGGGAACGGTGCGGAAGCGCTTCCATGATTTCAAGGTGGCCCAGAATCTTCCCTATTCGTGCGGGGTGGATGGGTCTGTGAATGGATTTGTTTGCCACGCGGGATTCAACACAGAATCGGCTCTCGCCTTCCTTCCCTACATGAAGGAGCAGCACAGCGACTGGTGACCGGTAAACTCAAGCACCGGCAAGAGGGCCGCGAGCACAGCCGTGGGTGCGCTGCAGACTCCAGAAGATTACATGGCACTCTGGAAGCGAATCCAAGATCGAGGCGGACAACTCCCGCTTAAGCACAAGCAAGTTGACCGGAAAGCGATTCATCTCTAGCAATCATACATAATCTACGCACGACATTGGATTTAACCACTTTAGGGCCGCATCGGGATGGTAGGCAGGCAAACTGCCGACATCCCCTTGCGGCCCTTTTACATTCAGTCTTACCCTCAATCTGCAACGCGCCGCATGTAACAAATCCGTTGCATGCAACCGATCATTAAAACTCTAAGAGTACCCAAAATGGGACGAATTGTCCTGATCTTATACAGTCAATGGGACTTAAATTCCAGGTGGACAAATGAATCTTTTCACATGAATGGCAGGGGAAGTGCCCTATCCGATTATGGAGAAAGATGCTTAGAAAGGATTCATGAGGGTGCGACTTTGGTACAAATGGACAGTTCGCGGTTTAGGTGCATTGTCAGCCAGGTTTCTATTCCGAACATGACAGGGAAAAGGACATTCACGCTTCACGCGCATTGATCTCTGGCATTTGTCCCAGGGCATGATTGAATTCTCTATGAAATCAAACGGAAAGACACGGATGTCCAACGAAAGTTCGTGGATTGAAGGAACAACAACTCAAGCTCCCCAGAAACTCAGTCCTACTGCCGAAAGAGGCGAGGAAAAAGCCGGGCCCGCAAATGGAGGATTTCTTGATGCTTCCATCCGTTTTCTGAGCACCGTTCGCCTGGGACTCTACCTGTTGATTATCCTCGTTGTCATCTCGTTTATTGGAACGATCATCCCCCAAAAACCGAACACCTCTCCTGAAAACCTGCAAAGAATGTTTGCCCCCGCCAACCTCGTGCTGCTGGACCGGATTGGCATCCTCGATATTTTTCACGCCTGGTGGTTCAAGGCGTTACTGACGCTGCTCGGCCTGAACATCGTCTTCGCATCACTGGACCGCTTCTCACACGCATGGAGATACATCAGGCGCCCGGCGCGATGGCTCACCGAAACGGTAATTCGAGCCCAGCACCAGCATGCCGAAATCCACTTCCAGACTTCCCTCGAGGAAACCGAGCGAGCGGTCAAAGGGCGGTTGAGGAAGTGCCTGGGGCATCCTGAGGAGACCGAAAGGGAGGGACGGAAGGTCATCTTTGCGCAACGGCATGTTTATTCGCGCCTGGCCGCCTATGCAATTCATCTCAGCCTCCTGGTCATCTTCGCCGGGGGATTGATCGGATTGGAATTGGGCTACAAGGCGCGGGTATCTTTGAGGGAAGGAGAATCCACTTCAAAGGTCATCCTTTTCGATACCACGCGGAGTGTCGTGGAGGCCGCAGGGGAACCGAGGTTCCTTGAGAAGGAAATTCCCTTCACGCTTCAACTGGACAAGGCCGAAGTCGTTTTTAACAACCCCAAAGACTCCAGCCTTCTCCACCGCGATGACATCCAGAGTCCCGGTGTGGTGAAGAACTGGTACTGCACGATGTCTGTTTGGGAAAATGGGGTCAAGCAAAGCACCCAGGTGGTGGCGGTGAACCAACCGCTTTCGCACCGGGGATTCCGGTTCTTTCAAAGTGGTTTTGATTTCGGGAACGGACTGAAGGAATTTACATTTCAGGTTCGTTTGAAGGGGGCGGGCGGACAATCCTCTGAAGCCGTTTACAAGGTTCGAAAGGGGGACTCCTTCGAGATCAAAGACGCCCACCTGGTCGCCACGCCGGTGCGGTCGGGAATCATGCCGCAAGCCGATCTGCCCTTTGTATTTCTCAGCCTCCAAAGCAGCGATGGGAAGCCCCCTCTCCAGCTGCCGGTCTTCGACGAGCCCACGACCCAAAAAATGCGCCAGGGGGCGAACGATGCATCGCCGCTTCCTAAACCTCCTGATGGGATGGAGATTTTTCTGATCGACGCCACCCCGGAGTTCTCGACGACCCTTCAGGTCTCGCGTGATCCCGGAGTTAACACGGTGTGGGCGGGATGCATTCTCCTGATGTTGGGATTGATGGTGGCCTTTTACTTTTCGCATCAACGGGTGTGGGCCCTGTTGATTCCCGTTGAGGACGGCACGACGGTCGTCCTTGGCGGTGATTCCAGCAAGAACCGATCTGCTTTCGCAAGAAAATTTCAGCATCTTGTCGACTTGATGGGGCCACAGGAAGAAGCCTCCCCCGTGAGGCAGGATTTCAAGGAGAAGTAAATCATGAGTCGTGTTCATACCGGACCATTGACCGAAGGTGACGGGGCAGCACAGAAGAAGATACTTTGGCCGATGCTCTCCAGTGTTCTTGGGATGGTGCTGCTGGCGTTATTTGTGATCCCGAACATTCTCAAGAGCGGGGCCGGATTGATGAGTCCGGGAGCCCTGCTCAGTCTGGCCATCATTTTTTACGTCGGCTCCTCGGCCTTGCTGATCAGCTATCTGCTGCGGCGCGTGGAGCGTCTCCTCCAGGTGGCCAAAGGGTTGATACTGGTGGGCTTCATCTTTCACACCGGTGCCATCGTCGCCCACTGGATGGTCGCAGGACGTCCGCCCATTTCAAACATCTTTGAAATGCTGATCAGTTTTGCCTGGGCCCTCATTGCCCTGGATTATGTTTTCCAGCGAATCTATAAGCTCAAGATCCTCAGTTCGTTCAGTGTCCCCATCGCCACCCTGGCAGTATTGCTTTCGACTATCCTGCCTGCGGACCCGGAGCGAACACTGCCCCCGGCACTCCAAAGTGTGTGGCTATACATCCATGTCACCTTTGCGATTTTCAGTTATGTCGCCTGTGCCATTGCGTTTGTGGCTTCAATCCTCTACCTCGTCAAAGACCGCGTGAAGCTCGAGACTTTCGGAATGATCACACAGGCCCTCACGGTCACGACCATCGCGGGGATTGACTGGCTGGGAAATGCGGACACGGCCCACCGGCACTTCAACATCCTGCTGCGGGGTGAGTTCTTCCTCAGCCTCCTCTACAAAGGACGTGAGATTGCCATTCCAGGGATGGAAAAGACTTACCTGGTCGCGGGACTGCCCTTTGCCGGCAACGCCTTGCGGGTCTCCCTTCTGGTAGCCGTCATCGGACTGGTCCTGTACCTGGCAAAAGCCTCTTCGAAAACTCTGCTCCGGGTGACCCAGTTGGGATTTCTCGCACAGCTGGCATCAGTGGCCGTCATTCTGGCCGCGACACTCAGTAACTCGACGCAGCAGATGATCGACAGGATTCCCGGACAAGTTCTGGGCCAGTTTGACGCGGCGGCCCTGGCGAAGGCGGCCACGGTCAGCATCAAATCCATTCCATTCATCTTTGCGGGACTCCTCGTGGCGCTGGTCACCACACTGTTATTTCTTATCTTGCACTCCCGGCATGAGGCCATTGTATCTTCGCTCCCCGATGGCAAGCTGCTGGACGAGGTCAATTACAAGGTCGTCACCATCGCGTTTCCATTACTCACCTTGATGATTGCCACGGGAGCCTTCTGGGCCAATCGCACCTGGGGTTCTTACTGGAACTGGGACCCCAAGGAAGTGGGGGCTCTGATTACCTGGCTGGTTTATGCAGCCTACCTGCATATGCGCATCGTTCGCGGCTGGGCCGGCCGGCGAGCCGCCTATTTCGCTATCATCGGTTTTGTGTTTGTCCTCTTTACGTTCATTGGGATTAGTTATCTGCTCCCGGGCCTCCATGCGTACGCTTGATCGAGACATCGCACGGTGGAATTCACCCCGGGCCTGAGAGCGCATCAAGCTTCATCCTCTTGCAGGATGAGGGTCGTCCGGTTCTTCAAATTACTCATCAAGGAGATGTCCGGCATGAAACTCATGAAAATGCTGATCTTCATCTTCGCCACCGTAATGCTTTCAATCACCCTGCTGTATGACAAGGCGATACACAAAGAAAGAGGGGAAGCCTTCTAGCCACTGCCATCTGAAATACAACAAGACATTGAATGACGTGGGCACGTGTTATGCAAAGAATCACAATCTCTCCGACTGCAAGGCGCCGGAGGCAAAGTAGGCGAAGGGCATTGGACTGTCGGGCTGCATTGGAAGGCAAGGGCTTGAACGCGATTCGCGCTGGATGGAGCCCGGCGCAACGTGTTCGGGCGGAAATGTTTTTGGGGAAGGAAATGATCTCCCTGGAGTGAGACAGGATGGACGGGACCAGAGAAAAAAAAGTCGTTGCTCTGACCTCTCTGGTGGCTGCCGTTTTGCTCACCCTGTTCAAAGCCATCGTGGGAGTGGCGACTGGAAGCCTCGGAATTTTGTCTGAAGCGGCGCACTCCGGACTCGATTCTGCCGCAGCGCTGATGACCTATTTCGCGGTTTCGATTTCAGCCAAACCTGCCGACGACTCCCACCACTATGGACATGGAAAATTCGAAAGTTTCTCAGCGCTCTTTGAAGTGGTCCTGCTGCTGCTCACCTGCTGCTGGATTATCTACAGGGCCGCCTATCGCCTGGCCGGCCACCGCGTGGAGGTGGAAGTCAATGTCTGGAGTTTCGCGGTGATGGGCATTGCCATCGTGGTGGACATCACTCGCTCGCAGGCCCTGATGCGGGTGGCCCGGCGTTACGGAAGTCAAGCCCTGGAAGCCGATGCGTTACATTTTCAAAGTGATATCTACAGCTCGCTCGTCGTCATCTTCGGACTCATTTTCACCAAGGCGGGCTTCCCGGTCGGCGATCCATTGGCCGCCCTGGGTGTTTCTATCCTCGTCATGATCGCCTCTGTCAGGTTGGCGATGCGATCCAGCCAGGTGTTGTTGGATCGTGCCCCCTCGGGGGTCGAGGATCATATTCGCAAGATTCTCACTTCGTTGCCCCGGGTCCTGGAAGTTCGAAAAATACGGGTGCGCGATGCGGGAACGCAGATGTTTGTCGACGTCACGATTGCGGTCGATGGCCATATGTCACTGGACGAATCACACGCGGTGGCAGATGAATCAGAACGCCAGATCGCCGCGGTGATCTCCAATGTGGATGTGACGATCCACGTCGAGCCGGCGACTCAGGCCTTGTTTCTGAATGAACGACCTTGAAATGGTATGGCTGAAGGAGGCTTTCACCCGGTGGCCACTCTTCCGGGTTTATCCCCGCTCAGGAAATCCGGCTACTCTTAGCCCATTGGATCTGACCATGAAAATTCGTCCCTTACAATTACCGGGTCTGCGATCTGTCCGGTTCATCTTTCCTTTGTTTCTCTTTCTCTTAATGATCTCCTGTTCCGCGGCCTGGGGAGCAGTCAAGAGCTCTGAATGTCTGAGCTGCCACGCCATGGAGGGGTTCCAGTCTCCCGGTGGAATGAATCTGTATGTCGACCAAAAGCGATTTGAGAAGAGCGTCCACTCCTTCTTGAATTGCACGGATTGCCACTCTGACGTTTCAAAGACACCGCATGCTTCCCAATTGGCCAAAGTGAACTGCGGTACCTGCCACGAGGAACAACAGAAAAAATTCGCGTTGTCGATTCATGCGGGAAAAGTGATTCACAATCCTTCCGACGGGGGAAACGGAAAGAAGGCGTTCACGTGCGCGGACTGCCATAGCCCTCATACGATTCTGCCGAAGAGCGATCCGGCCGCTGCCACCCATCACACCAACGTGCCCGCCCTTTGCGGCACCTGCCATCAGAACCTGCAGTTTGTTATTGAATCGCCCATGGCAGAAACCTCCAAGCCTTTTTTCGCCTACCGGGAAAGCGTCCATGGAAAATCAGTGGCGGCGGGATCGGAGCGGGCCGCGGTCTGTTCCGACTGCCATAACGCTCACGACATCTTGCCGCCCAACAACCCGAAATCCACGATCTTCAAAACCAACACTCCCGAAACATGCAGAAGGTGCCACGAAAACATTTACGCCGAGTACAGCGATTCCGTGCATGGAAAAGCGGTGAAGCGGGGGCTTTTCAACGCCCCGGTCTGCGTGGACTGCCACGGAATCCATTCCATTAAGTCACACATTGATCCGAGGTCGAACGTGGCGGCCCAGGTCATTTCGCGATCCACATGTGGGCAGTGCCATTCAGGAGAGAAACTCTCTGCCGAGTACGGCGTCCCCGAGAATCGAGTCTCCTCTTATTTTGCAAGCTATCACGGCCTGGAGAGCCGGGTGGGATCGGTTGAAACGGCCAATTGCGCCAGTTGTCACGGGGTGCATCACATCCTTCCGTCGGGCGACCCACGGTCCACGGTGAACAAAGCCAACCTCGCACAAACCTGCGGGCAGTGCCATCCCGGGGCCAGCGAAAATTTTGCCAAGGGTCGCATCCATCTGCTGAAAGGACAAGGGGATGCTATCGGCGGACGGATCATAACGGCTGTCACCCAGTTTTACGTTTGGCTGATATTCCTGGTGGTGGGGGGAATGATTATTCACAACGCGATTGATTACTTCGCCCGGGCCCGCCTGCGATTGCGTGAGGATTTGCTGCATGGGAAGGCCACCATCGAGCGAATTCACTTGAGCGGCCGTATCCAACACGGAATTATGTTGTCGAGCTTCATCCTGCTGGTCATAACCGGATTTGCGCTGAAGTTTCCCGACGCTCAGTGGGTGCATGCCCTGTTCCTCGGAAATGCCGCTGTCCGCGGCGTGGTCCACCGCATCGCCGCTGTAATTTTCATCGGCCTCGCCTTCTTCCATCTCTATTTCATCCTCTTCACGAAAAAGGGCCGGCAGGAATTGAAGGCCTGGCTTCCCCGGCTTCAGGATGTCCGGGACATGCCCCTGATGATCAGCTATAACCTGGGACTTACAAATGAACACCCCCGATTCGATCGCTTCGGCTATGTGGAGAAGATGGAGTATTGGGCGCTGGTGTGGGGCACCCTCATCATGGTGGCCACCGGACTGGCGCTGTGGGCGAAAACCTTCGTCCTGTTTTACATCCCAAAATGGGGTCTGGATGTCTTTGAAGTGATTCACTACTACGAGGCCTGGCTTGCCACGCTTGCCATCATCGTTTGGCATCTCTATATGGTCCTGATGCGACCGGGTTCGTACTCGTCGAGCTGGATGTGGCTGACCGGAAAGATTACCCGCGAAGAAATGATTGAGGAGCATCCCCTGGAATGGGAACGGATGGAACGCGAATCAAGGTCAGCCGAGAATGCCGAAAAAGAGGAGGCACAAGAGATCCCTCAACCTGCCCGTTCGACATAACCCCGACGGATGGGGGCGGCGGGCCTCTGTGTTTTTTCGGCCCGGAGCTACGAGCCTTCAAGAAAAACTATGCAATCCCGGAAGCGACAACGACAAAGCATGCTGGTGCTGGTGATCTTTCTGCTCGCAGTCTTTCTCGTCGTGTCTTATCGATTCTACAAGGAAACCGAAATCAAGGTGGTGGCACAGTCCGGCGTTCAACAATGGTTGATTGCAGAAACGGCCGCGGCGGGAGTGGAAGGGTACTTTGACACCATTTACAAGCGCCTGGAAAAGGAATCCACGACCCTCGCCGCCCGCCCTGCGAACCAGCCCATTGCAGACCATTCACTCGACGCACTCTATCTCGATTTGTCGTACCGGATTGCAGGGGTCTACCTGCTGAACGACAAATTTCAGATCGAGGTCTTTCGATCCAACGATCCCCAACTACGTAGTTATCTGCCGCAGATCACGGGACCCTTGATGACCGCCCTTCTGCGCGGAGAACATGTGGTAGGCTCTCCGGTCGCCATCAGTAACTATGAATACATCTTCGAGATCCTCGAACCGGTGCTCGATTCGGGGGGGCACTTGAAGATGGCCCTCGGCGCCGCGGTTCCCCTCCGGAATTTGAGCTCTCTCTATCTCGACCCGTTGAATTCCACCAAGACCCATTACGCGTGGATGCTGGATCAGAAAGGGATGCTTCTCTACAATCCACGTCACGCCGAGATGCTGGGACACCAGATTCTCCAAAACCGCCAGGAGTGTTTTTCCTGCCACCTTAATTTCGAGACGGAAGAACGTATGGTGCGCGGGGATACGGGGACGGCGACCATCGAATTCAGGAACAAGGACCGGGACCTGGTCGCCTTTACACCCATCCGCATGGGTAATCAGCATTGGTCGCTCGCCGTTTCGATCCCCTATACCGAGGCCACCGCACTCACCCGTGACAGTTTTCGCAACACTCTCCTCCTGGTGGCCTTCTTCTTCTCGATCATTATTGGCGGGGCGGTGCTGGTCATGAACATGCACGCCCGCAGCATCAAGGCCGAAGAGGAGGCGCGGTTCACAAGACGGCAGGCGCAACTCGAGCGTCAATTGCTGCAGTCAGAACAACTGGCGGGCATCGGCCGTATGACCTCGCAGATTGCCCATCAAATCAAGACGCCGCTCTCGGCCATCTCGTTGAACATTGAGTATCTCGAAAAAGAAGTCCGAAAGCGCCTCCTTTCCAGTGGCGTCCCGATGGGTGATGCTTCGCTGGAAGACATCGAGAATGTCACGGCTTCAGTCACCAGCGAGATTCAGCGTCTGGCCGCTTTGATCGAAGACTATTTGAAATTTGCGCGCCTTCCTAAACCCGTCTTTCATCCGGGTTCACTGACCGAAATGTTGGAAAGCCAGGCGGCGTTTTTGGAAAAGGAAATGGGAGACCGTCACATTCAGTTGAAGGTAGACGCTGCGCCTGCGGGAAGCGGTGAGGCCGGCGGCCCCGATAAGATTCTGATGGATGAAAACCTGATCTGGCAGGCCGTTACCAATCTCATCCGCAACTCGGCCGAGGCAATGCCCTCAGGCGGTACGATCACACTGCGCGTAAGATGCGCCGACAATGACGTCGAATTCAAAGTCTCGGACGAAGGGACCGGAATCCCCGAAGACAAGCTCCCCCACATCTTTGAACCCTTCTTCACGACCAAGCCTGACGGAACCGGATTGGGACTCTCTTATGTCCACCGGGTCGTCACCGAACATCACGCTTTCATCGCCTGCCAGAGCCGCATGGGCGTGGGAACATCATTCACGATTAACTTTCCCCGGTGGACAGACCAATCCCTGGAAGATGGAGCCTATGTTGATGCTAAATCGTGATTCAGATCCCCTGATTCGACAGCAGCGCCGGGGTCGAACCCGGAAA
Source organism: Terriglobia bacterium (assembly GCA_020072965.1). Taxonomy (GTDB): domain Bacteria; phylum Acidobacteriota; class Terriglobia; order JAIQFV01; family JAIQFV01; genus JAIQFV01. The sequence continues at coordinate 75,671 of JAIQFY010000011.1, forward strand.
TTGGCCCAGGGACGATCTCTCACAAGGCGGGCCCTGCGCCTTGTTTCCACGAGTCTCGTTTTTGGGACAGGTCTCCTCGCGGCCTTGCTGGGTTTTTCGGCAGTCAACGCAGGTTCCACATTCGGGTCGCCGGATTGTACCCTCTGCCATGCGAATTCAAAAACCCCTGTTACCCAGGACATGCTCAAAGACTCTGTCCATGCACGGCTCACGTGTATTGATTGTCATACTGGAATCCTGAATGCTCCCCATGCCGAGAAGCCCCCAGCCGTAGACTGTGGATCCTGCCATGCCGCCGAATCAATGGGATGGCACAAGAGTCCGCACGCGGTGAGGCCGGGCGCTCCTACCTGTGTCGGTTGCCATGGAACTCATTCCATGCATGCAATTCGCCCCGGGAACAACTCTGTCATCAAGCTGCAGATTGCCCAGCTCTGCGAAAAATGTCACGACAAGCAATTTGCCAGCTACAAGACCAGCGTTCATGCCCGAGCCTTGGAAAGAGGAGATGGAGAGGCGGCCACCTGCACCGATTGCCATGGCGGGCATGCCATCCAAGGTCCCGAATCCGCCGGTTCGCCGGTGGCTCCTGCTTCCGTTTCCAGCACCTGCGGCGCCTGTCACGCCGATAAGAAGACCATGTCGATGTCCGGGCTCCCTACAGACCGGGTGTCCACATTCCGTAGCAGTTTTCACGCTGCCGCGTTGAGAATGGGGAACATGAAAGCTGCCACCTGTGCCTCATGCCATGGCGCCCATGACATCCTAGCTTCCCCCGATCCCGCCTCGCGCACCAGTCCGGCCAATTTGCCGAAGACATGCAGTCGATGCCATGCCGGTGTGAAGCAGGGGTTTGCCGGTGTCAGGATCCATGTTGATGTCAGCCCGACTGGGGCGAGAGCCGCCTGGTTTGTCCGAATCTTTTACATTGCATTCATCAGCATCCTGGTGCTGGGTTTCATCATTCACATTCTCGCCGAGCGCTTGGGGGCACTGAGAAAGAGAAGGATTGCGCACCGCGATGCTTCTTCGGAAAAGGGGGGTGTCCAATGAATACCGCAGGTGGCCCCGAACAAGTAGACCGCAGGCCCTCGCGACAACCCGGCGCCACAATCAGCCGCCTCACATTATGGCAAAGGTGGGAGCACGGCCTGATGGCACTTTCTGTCACGCTGCTCATCCTATCGGGTGTTGCTCTGACATACCATGAGCAAGCTTGGGCCCGATTCTTGATCTGGCTTATGGGCGGGTTGCAGGGCCGTCACTGGGTTCATCGAACCGCCGCCATAGGCCTCCTGGTCGCTGGTCTGCTGCATTTACTCGGCTTGATGCTATCTGAGCGGCATAAACGTGATTTTCGTGAGGTCAAGCCAAGACCAAACGATTTCCGTGCCGCTTGGTCGGGGTTGAAATTTGCCTTTTCCGGAAAGGGGGAACCGCCCCATTACGGTTGGTTTACTCCCATGCAAAAGCTTCAATACTGGGGGGTGCTGATTGGATGTTTGTTGATGGGAGTCTCAGGGGTGCTTCTGTGGAACCCCGTCTTCACGCTGAATTCCTTCCCCAAGTGGGTTCTGGACACCATGCTGGTCCTCCACGCCACGGAGGCCCAGTTCATCTTTGTGCTATTCATCCTCTGGCATCTATATGACGTCCACGTCGCGGAAGGAAATTTTCCGATGAACCCCGCCTGGCTTACAGGAAGGATGTCGGAGGAGCACTTCGCCCGGCAGCACCGTGCCTCCTGGGAAAACGGTCGCTCCAAGGAGGAGGCATGACGCGCTCGCTCTTCAAGCCGCTTGCCCTCGAAGCCGCATTTGTCCTTCTCGGGATGACCTGGCTTGTAACCCCCCTCCCGGTCCGCGCTCAAGAAGACATTCGATGCCTTACTTGTCATGGCAAGCCCGGTTTCGAAAAAACGCTTCCCTCTGGCAAGAAGCTCGAATTATTTGTAGATCCGATGCGTTTGCGTCTCTCCGTCCACAAGGATCGGAAGTGCGTCGACTGCCATGCCGATGTGACCGAAGTCCCGCATCCCGAGATCCCCCAGAAAGTGAACTGTGGACGATGCCACTTCCTGGGTAACTCAGTAGGAGCCCCTCAGCTGCAAAGATACATCGAGTATGGGACGAGCGTTCATGGGAAAGCGCTGGCCGAAGGAAATCCCAAGGCTCCTGTTTGTCAGGATTGTCATGGAGACCATTTCATTCTTCCCGGCTCCGATGCCCGTTCTCAGGTGAACCACAAGAGCATTCCTCAGACCTGCGGGGGTTGTCATCTGGAAATCTACGCCCAGTACCAGGAATCAGTGCACGGACAGGCCCTGATCAAGGGAGTCAAAGATGCGCCGGTGTGCACCAACTGTCATGGAGAGCACAATATCCTCAAACCCCAGGACAAGACCTCCACCGTGAATCCCGGAACAGTAGTGAACACATGCTCCAAATGCCATTCCAAGGTCGTCATCATGGAGAAGTACGGGGTCAAGGCGGAGCAGGTGGCCACCTACCGGGAATCCTTCCATGGGATTGCCAACGAATTCGGGATGCTCAAGGCGGCCAACTGTGCCTCCTGTCATACCGCTCATCAGATTTTCCCGGAGCAGGACCCCCGTTCGACGGTCAATTCAAGAAACATCCCGCTCACCTGCGGAAAATGTCACCCCGGGGCCAATGCCAACTTTGCCCAGGGGCGAATTCATCTCAACCCCAAGGACAAATCGGCGGGAATCGTTTACTGGGTAGCATTGGGCTTCAAGGTCTTGACTCTATCAACACTCGCTGGTCTCCTGATCCATATCGCCCTCGACCTCTATCGCCGGTTCAAGAACCGGAAGCAGCCGGGTGAGAAGAAGGAAGTTGAAGTCGCGGAGAAGTCGCAATGAGTGAAGAGAAGAGAACCTCGATCGAAGAAAGCCTTTGGGCTCAGAAGGACACGGCGGAGACGGCTGCCCGCTTGTCTCGGAGCATTTCTGATTCCGTGAGGAGAGAATTGCCGAAGGGTCTCCCGGAACCGCAGTTCAAGCGCTTGAAGAAGGAGCTTCTGGCTTCGCTTGAGAAGGAAATGGCCCTCGAGAGCCGGCGGGTCATCCGCCTCTTTCTGGATGAAGAAGAGGCACAACAGAAACATCTGGAGAAAAGGCGGAAGCGGAAAGTCCTTTTCGAAGAGTCCGTGGAGCGCATCAGTGTGAATCAACGTGCCCAGCACATGATCCTTCTTACCTGTACCGTGCTGCTTATCATCACCGGACTGCCGATCAAGTTTCACGAAGCGCCTGCAGCTGAATTTATCATCCACCTGCTGGGCGGGCCGAATATCACCCGTATCCTGCATCGGATCGGCGCGATCGGGCTCACCCTCGTTGGAGTTTATCATCTCTGGTATTGCATGGCCTTCGAAGAGGGGCGCCGGAATTTTGGACTGTTGCTACCCTCTCCACGGGACCTCAAGAATTTCCTCCAGCAGATGGGCTATTACCTTGGTCTTAAGAAAGACCGACCGCTGTTTGATCGATTCTCTTACATCGAGAAATTTGACTACTGGGCTGTTTACTGGGGGATGGTTGTCATGATCACCTCGGGATACATCCTCTGGTTCATGGAGACCGCCATCAACCAGTTCGGCAAGGTTGCCTACGACATTGCCCGGGAGGCCCATTCTGATGAGGGCCTGCTGGCTACCCTCGCCATTATCATCTGGCATTTTTACAACGTCCATTTCAACCCCAAGAAATTCCCTGGAAGCCTGACGTGGTGGCATGGACGAATTCCGATTGAGGAATTCCGCGAAGAACATCCGCTCGAGTACGAGAGATGGCTCGAAGCGCAGAAACAAGAGGAGACCGAATTGGAGCAGGAACCCGATGGAATCCGGGGTGATCCACTGGGGTCGGGCGGGGAAGAGAATCCAGAGGGAGGAAAGTCCTCATGACCCGCCGGAAGCTGCGCCTGTCCGCCTTGCTGGGTATCACTGTGCTCGTGGTCCTTTTGGGCTGGTTCTTTGTGGATGTGACCGCACGCCGATCTTCCTTTTGCAGCAACTGCCACTACATGCAACCCTACGTGGATCAATGGAAAAACTCGACGCACAAGAAAGTTGCCTGCGTCCAATGCCATCCCACTTCACGCCGCGCCATGTTCGCACAATTCATTAAAAACGTGACGAGGACTTACAATCCGCGACCCCGGGCTTACGTACCGGATGAAGCCTGTGCCTCCTCAGACTGTCATGCCGGGATGCCCAAGAGTAATGCCGTCAAGTTCCTGAGTGTCACTTTCCCCCACCAGCCCCATTTGGGAGTCGACCGCCGCGGCATAAGACTTCATTGTGCCTCTTGCCACGGGGCCTCCAATGAGGCCGGGCATGTCTCAGTGGACAAGCGCATTTGTTACCTCTGCCATTTCAAAGGACAGCCGGTGGAGGGAACATTGACGTGGTGCGGGTCGTGTCATGGCGCCCCCACCGGAATGAGCCAGCATGCCGGCTTCATCTTTGACATGAAGGCATATGCCTCTTCCGGGGTGCAGTGCAGCCGGTGCCATGTCTCAGTGCATGAGGGCATGGGAGAAGTTTCCAGGGACAAGTGTTTCAGTTGCCATGTCTCCCGGGTCGAAGCCATCTCGAACCCCAAAGCGCTCCACGACAACCATGTGGGTGTGCAACAGATCCGGTGCATGGAGTGCCATGAGCCCATCCGTCATGGAAACATCAAGATCCTTTCAGTACTTGATGTCTCCTGCGAATCCTGCCACCCGAACCTTCATGCCGGTCCGAAGGAGACCTATCTGGGTGTAGGAGCCCGGGAGGTCCCTGCCACTCCCAGCCGGATGTTTGCGGCCCAGATCAAGTGTACCGGCTGTCACACTCAAGTGATCGTTCGGGGGGGAGTGTCATTCCTCAGTCAGGGGAACAAGGCCGCGAATCCCAAGGCCTGCGCTGCCTGTCATGACGCCCGGTTTATCCCCATGGTGGAACGGTGGAAGAATCAAGGAAAGGTCTTAATGACAGAAGCTCGCCGCCTCGCCAATGAAGGGAAAATCCTGGCGGCACGCTTCCCCGCCCATGCCGAACTCCAGAAGACCGCGTCAGACCTGGATTTCAACGCGAATTTTCTGGAGCAGGGCCATCCGGTTCACAACATCGAGTACGGGATCAGAATTGTCCAAACCAACTCGGAACTCCTGAAAAAGCTGGCCGAGAGCGTTAAGTCGTCTTCGAGCCCTGCCGTTGTCCAACCCGCTTTTGCTCGAGGTCCGTTCACCTACTGCAACGACTCGTGTCACACCTTCATCCCAAAGAAAGAACCCTATAACTTTAAGGGGGTCGATTTCCCACACACGTATCATGTGCAAAAAGCCGGACTCCCCTGCGATACATGTCACAAGGAAAATCATCATAAGGAGTTGAGCCTGGCAGGTCCTCCTGATTGTGCCTCGTGCCATCATGCCAGCGCCAAAGTCGACTGTGCGCGTTGTCATGCGTCACAGGCGGCATTCTTTGGGGGAAAGCTTCCTTCCCGACTGAACGTAACCGCCAAACCCGATGCCATGGCGGGGATTGTCGGTTGCGTCGATTGTCATGACCCCACCAAACCGGATCCTCTGAAGGAGGTCTCCAAGGCGTGCGAGACGTGCCACGAAGGAAAAGGCGCCAGGGATCTCGATAGTTGGCGCCGGCAACTGCAGGAAGAAGTTGGGAAAGCCCGTCTCCTCACCGAAGAAAACAGCATGCTGTTGAACGGGTTCGAGCGCCGAGGCATCGGAGTCACTTCATACCGAGCCAGACTGGACGCAGCTCGCGCACGCCTGGATTACCTCGAAAAGGCGAAGGGGGTTCATAACATGGTCGCGGCCAGGTCGCTGCTGGAAAGGACGAAGCAGGACCTTTCCGCGCTGCTCTCTGAAGCCACCCAGATGGTCGCCCCCGCCCCGGCAAAGAAGAAAGAAAGTCAATCAAGGAACGAATGACAAAAAGTGGACCGCTATGTTGAAGCCCAATCGTGACACCACCGTACTGATCATTGACGACGAAAAGCCGATCCGTGAATCCCTTCACCGCACGCTTCGCCAGGAGGAATACCAGGTAAGACTGGCCGAAAACGGTGCCCAGGGGCTGCGCTTTCTTGAGGCCGAACGGATTGATCTCGCCGTCGTCGACATGGTGCTCCCCGACTGGAACGGGGTTGACCTCCTGAAGAAGATCAAGAGCGAGTGGCCCGAAGTCGAAGTTGTCCTCGTGACGGCTTACGGCACGATTGAAGCAGCAGTCGAGGCCATGAAATACGGGGCCTACGACTTTTTGACGAAACCCTTCAAACAGGCCCAGATTCTGAATGCCATCAAGAAGGCATTGGAAAAGTTTGAACTCGAAAAAGAAAACCGTCTGCTCAAGGAACAACTAAGCGAGCAGACGATCAATCGCAAGCTGGTCGGCAGCTCCCCCGAAATGATGCGGTTGAAGAAGATGATTCAGCAGGTTGCTCCGAGCTCCGCCACCGTCTTCATTCAGGGAGAGAGCGGGACCGGCAAGGAGGTCGTGGCGGAGACGATTCATTACCTGAGCGCACGCGCGGGCCGCCCCGTGGTCAAAGTGAATTGTGCGGCCCTTCCAGAAACCCTGTTGGAGGCGGAATTGTTTGGATACGAGAAAGGCGCATTCACAGGCGCCTTTGCCCGCAAGGAAGGCCGCTTTGACCTTGCCCGAGGAGGGACGCTGTTTCTGGATGAAATTGGCGACATGCCCCTGGCCACGCAAGTGAAGCTCCTTCGGGTGCTGCAGGACGGCACCTACGAACGCCTGGGAGGCACTGAAACTCTCGGGGCCGATGTCCGTATCATCGCCGCCACACACCACGATCTCGAGCAAGACGTCAAGTCGAAACGATTTCGGGAAGACCTTTACTATCGCATCAACGTAATTGCGTTGAAGATTCCTCCGCTGCGTGAACGCACGGATGAGATCCCGATCCTGGCCAACCATTTTCTGAAGATATACGCAACAAAGAACGGAAAGAAAGTCACGGGATTCACGGAATCAGCCATCAACGCCCTGACCGGTTACGAATGGCCAGGAAACGTGAGGCAGCTTGAAAATGTGGTGGAGAGGGCCGTCGTATTGACGGAAATCGAAGTCATTACTCCGGCTGTTCTCCCCAGGGAGATCTCCGGGGTCAAATCTCAAATTGAGCTGGAATCCAACCGCGCCCCGGTGTTGACGATCTCCTTCCCCATTGGAACCTCGATGGACGATATCGAGAACCGCGTCATCCATTCGATCCTGGAGTACACCCAGGGCAACAAGCAGCGGGCTGCCCAACTGCTCAACCTGGCAAGCAAGACCATCCACCGTCGCCTTGTCGCTGAGAACTCCACAGACGGGGAGGAGGTGGATACGGCGGAAAATTCGCACTGAAACCCGTATAGTCTTCCAGCTCCCATGCCCCCCGATAACCCGCCTGCGGCCTCCCTCGAATGGCCGCACTTCTTGCGAGCAGCAAGGTCCGAGACGGGGAACTGGTCGACCCCGCCCGAATCGCTACTCAACGACGTCCTTTAAGCCCGAGGTCCAGTCCTGGACCGTTTTGCTCGACACCCGGTACACGGTGCGGGAGCTTCGAATCCAAACCGAGCCCTTTTCGGGTTTGCTGAATCGGATCTCGGACTGGTGATTGGAGCGATCCACCAGCGTCACGTGCACTAAGGATTTGAAAAACAAGGCAGCCTTCTCCAGGCTCGCGGGGGGATCCAGAATTTCCTCCGCCTTCATGTCCTCCAGCGGAAACCAAAACTTCCACTCTCGCGCTTGCTTTCCGGCCTGTTTTTTTGGAAGGACTACTTTCCAATTGGAATCCTTTGAATTCTCCCGGTCAAATTCATAGACGTCGTTCTCAAGCTGGATCAGGACATGTTGAACGTCTGCGGCCTTCAGCGTGACGATCTGCTTGTCACGGAGCTTAAACAAAACAGGCCGGATCTTATCAGAGACGATCGTGGTGATTTTGAAGATTGCAGGAGATCCCTCCAGCATGGCATACACCTGATCATCTTTTCTTGCGCCTAGCAAAAGTTTCTTTTGCTTCGACTGGGCTCCCTCCCCTTCCGTAAGAGTCAAAGTCCCGACCGGTGGATCCAATTCGAAGCTCTTCAGGGTGGCTTCGGGTTTGTCTAAAAATTCAGAGGCTTCGCTGCTCGAGGCATCATTGAGGTAAGAAGAGATCCCAGTCGCGTCGCCCCGGGCCGCCACAGGCTGGGTCAGTTTCCACTCTGCCCCCAACTTCTGTGCCGTGAGATGTTCTCCCTTGGAAACATAATCAATCTGGGTGATCTTCTCGGGATCTACCTCTGCGATCTTGCGATCACGAAGCTGCATCAATGACTTGTCCAGGGAGGAAAAGAGGTAGGAAGAAACGAGAACCACATCGGCCCGGGACGACGCCCGGGCATACACATTGTTCTCCGAGAAATCCTTTTCGCCCACATCCATCGTGAATGAATTCCCCGGTCGAGTCTTGAATTCGGCATGGATTTTTGGAGGTTGAAGGCCATACTCGGAAAGGTTCTGCGCGCCCGTCAGGGAGCGCGTGCTTGTGGCGGAAGAGAGGTTGCGGACAATCTCATTGAGGGCTGTCTGATCGGCGGTGGCAGAGACGGGCGATTTGATCACCCATCGACCATTTTGTTGCTCAATGACCGTTTTTTCACTGCCGCGCTGGATTAGGAGTGAAATGATAGCGTCGTCTTTGATATCGAAGATCTTCTCTGCTCTCTGTCGGGCCGCCTCGCGTTTCCCCTCCCCTCGGAATTCATAGAAATATACGAATGCGCCGAGTACGGCGAGGACGACGACTCCAATGATAAGGTTGCGCCATTTCATGAATGAAGTCCTTCCATAGGGGATAGGTGTTAGGTGATAGAGGATAGGTGATTAGAAAAAGGCGGCAATCAGCATTTATGGGAAAATTGCGTCATAGGAATGTTGCCGGGAGTAAAACATATCTGCGATTCAGGGCTCTATTCCCGACTCTTGGCTCCTGAATCCCCAAAATCGCCTGCCCCACACTGACACCCAACCCTATTTTCTAACACCTATATCCTATTCCCTACTTCACTTCCTCCGTCGGGCCCAGACCATGGCGCCCGCCAAAAGCACCGAGGCGGGCAGCACAATAATGATGAACCAGAACAACAACTGGCCGGTTGACGCCGATAGTTCAACACGGCGATTGTCGGCATTCCTCGGCCGGATAGACACGAGGTCCTCATCCTCGGCCAGCCAGCTGACGGAATTCAAGAATAGGTCCCCATTGCGTTGCAACCGGAAAAACTCATTTGAGGCAAATCGCGAATTCCCGATCACCTCGACTCGCGCCTCCTTGCTCTGTGCGGGTTGATCCTTCGATCCGAGAACCGGCTTGGTGGAGACCACAGCCAGAGAAAGGGGTCCTTCCAGGTCCTTGCCCTTATCAAATTTCAGGGGCTTTTCATTGAGGTTGCTTTCGCCCCAACTATTCGTTGAGGTCCTGAACAGGGAGGTGGCCGAAAAATCCGATTTCGTATCGGCCACACGAACGGAGCGGGCCAGGGGGAAAATGGTCATGGTTCTTGCAAAATCCTTCACGATGGGCTGTTTCTCGTATTCCGTCACAATGGGCGCAGCCGGCCCCATTCCGAGGAGTTGTCCAATGCCGCTGGCGTCAACGACGGCATCATTATCGACCTGGATTTTCCATTTTTCGAGCTCGCGGGTCAGACCGGGATCGGTCTCCGGATCCACGAGCACGAGGACCTTGCCTCCCGCCTCGACATATTGAGCGACCTCATCAGCTTCCGGTTGAAACAATGGATACTTTGGCCCTGCGATGACAAGCACTGAACAATCGCGGGGGACAGATTTGGATTGGGTCAGGTTGATGGTTGTGACGTCATAGCCCTGATCCTCAAGGCCCTTCTTCGCCCCCGAAAACCCGGTCCCGCCCGGTGTCGCGATCGAGCCCTCCCCATGGCCTTCCGTAAAATATATGACGCGCTTCCTGCGGTGTGTCAGCTTGACGATAGCATTCGTCAGGTCCTCCTCCGCTGGAGTGGTAACCAGTTGCTTCTGATCGGGATTGTTGCCCGACAGGATAACGATTGTCGGCAAGGAGCGGACGCTGTATTGCCGGGCTTGCGCGAGGTATTTTTCAGCGTCCAGGAATTCGTACTTGATCCGGGGTGATTGCGACTGGTATTCACGGATCAAGTCTCGAACTGGATGGGATTCGGTCTGATCAAAATAAATCATTCTGACATCACCATCGAGGTTCTTCAGCACCTTGATCGTCTGTTCGGAGATGCTGTAGAGCTTGCTCGTGGTGAGGTCAAACCGTTTATGGTGGCGGGACCCGAGAAAATTAATGAGACCCAGGATGGTCAGGAAAACCGCCACGGTTGCCAGGGTATTGGCCCCGTACTGGGTGGAACGCAGCCGCCATCCTTCCAGCAATTCCCGGTAATGGAAAACCAGATGAAAAATTAAAAGCGCCGCGCCCACACCGAACGCCGTCCACACGGCCCAGTCAAAGACGGAATGAGCGGAATAGAGGACCGCGCCGAGGGCCAGGAGCAGCAAGCCGAGCCCACCGGCCGGCTTGCTCAGACGCTTCACAAGGGGATCAGTCATGCGCTATTGCCTCCATCTCATCGATTCGAACGACCGCAGGGTCAAAAGCAATGCGAATGTCATGAAACTCAAATAGAAAATGATGTGGGTAGTGTCAATCACCCCCTTCGAAAAATCGTCAAAATGATTCAAGACTGAAAGATAATTCAAGGCGTCCCCCAACTTTGAATCGCCGGAATGAGTGGCAAAGTCCAACACCCAGAGGATCAGAAACACGCCAAAGGTACTGACCGACGCAATAATCTGATTCTCCGTCAAGGTCGAGATGAATGCCCCCAGGGCGATCAGGGAGCCGCCCAGCAGCAGGATTCCCAGGTACCCACTGAAGACGGGAGACCATGGAAAGCGGGGCTGGCTGTACGCCTGCATCAGCACGAAGTAAAGCAAGGTGGGTGCGAGCATCGACAGGAAAAAGGCCACGGAAGCCAGGAATTTTCCAAGGACAATCTGGACGCTCGTCAAGGGGGAGGTCAGTAACAGTTCAATGGTCCCCTGTTTCTTCTCCTCGGTGAACAACCCCATGGTGGTCATGGGGAGCATGAACAAGAGCACTGTGGACAAGGTCTCAAAAAAATTCCGCGTCACCACCGAGGGCACATCGATCGGTGGCATCCCTCCACCAAATTGCTGAGACTGCATCGCCGCCATCATGGAATTCTGAACGATCAAACGAAGGATATTGTAAAAAAAGAATCCCATCACCAATAGGAAGATGGTGGTGACCACGTAGGCAATCGGGGACACGAAATAATTCGAATACTCCCGCTCAAGAATTGCCCAGATGTTTTTCATTGGCTCCTCTTCCCTTCCTTTCCGGCACTACAATCACAAATTTCCTTTTATTAAGCCGAGATCCTGCTGGCTACGACTCCGGCGCATCAGCCCCGTCGGTTGCGGGCGTCGCCGTGGTTGGAGTCTCGGGGGCTCCCTCTATTTCCTGCTCGGAGGTCGTGAGTTGGAGGAAGATATCCTCCAGACTCATCGACACCGGACGTAATGACCATAACTCCGCGCCACTCTCCAGCACCGCGCGCGCCACCGCATTTCGGACGGAACGGTCTGTTGAGACTTCCAGTGTCAGTTCGTGCGCTCCACCCCCATTCAACGGCTTCGAGGCCATCTCGAGGACTCCGGGAAGTGCTTGAATACGACTCTTGACCGCCTCGAGTTGCCCCTTGATCTCTACAATGAGACGATCCCCTCCGTGCAACTGGAGCGTCAGATTCTCGGGAGTATCCTCGGCAACGATCCTCCCCTTGTTGATGATGACTACCCGGTGGCAGGTCATGGAGACTTCGGGAAGGATGTGCGTGGAGAGAATGACCGTGTGGGTTCCCGCCAGGTTCTTGATCAACTCGCGGACTTCGATAATCTGTTTGGGGTCCAACCCCACCGTCGGTTCATCGAGGATGAGAATCTTGGGATCATGAATCAAGGCCTGTGCCAGTCCCACGCGTTGACGATACCCCTTGGAAAGATGCTTGATCAGCCGGCGGCGGTAATCTCCCCCCTCCTGGGAAGCGTCAACCAGGCGGCATTTCACGAGAATCTCTTCCACCTTGCGGGGGCGGTCGGCTGAAGAGATTCCCTTGATCTTTGCCACAAAGTGAAGGTAACTTTCCACGGTCATTTCACCGTAAAGTGGAGGGTTCTCGGGGAGATAGCCTATGAGCCGGCGCGTGTCAAGCGACTGCGTGAGAATGTCGAGTCCTTCAATTCTCGCCGTACCGGCAGTAGGAGGAATATAGCCTGTCAAGATCCGCATGGTCGTGGTCTTTCCTGCGGCGTTGGGACCAAGAAAGCCCAGGATTTCACCGTCCTTCACAGCAAAAGAAACGTCGATCACAGCGTCTTTTGAGCCGTATCTCTTGGAGATATGATCCACTTCAATCACAACAGCATCCTCCCTCTCTCATCACTTCATCAACTCCCTCGTTTTCACTCAAGTTTCGAGTGTCGACTCATCGAGTCGGGAAATCCAGAAGTACATCAGTGGGCTGGAAAAGGGCATTCCTGTTTGTTTGCGGTGCCCTAAGCGGAACGATAACCAGCATCGAGGCGCGACATTCCCCTGCGAAGAGTGGCTGAAGAAAACCTTACTGTATCAAATCTGTGTCAGAAATCAAAAGATTCCAACGCTGCAGGGTGCGTCATCCCCAGGAATGAGAAATCTTCAGTCATCCCATGTTGGGCTCTTGTCATCTCCTTCCACTTGCCTTTTCAGTCTCCCAAAATCCCTGCGACAATTTGTCCGTCTGCCTCAAATACCGTGTTAAGTGCCTGTCAAAATGTCTGTTGTGTTTGTGGACCTCAGTTCTTCCGCGAGGAAAGCGCACTTTTAACTCTTTTATTGTAAATCGAATACGTCGACGCCGTGTCCGGCCTCTGATTTTGGTTCCCGGCATGCCTTATTAAATGGTGTGCAGAGGGTATTGGAGAGAAATGAGGCTCCCATGTCAGACCGAACAACAATCAGAAACTTTTGGATGGTTTTCATCGCGTGCTTGGCACTGGTGGTCATCGTCATGGCCATTGTCAGTGCCTCCCTGCAGATTGGCACGGTAGAGGAAACCAATCCGGGCGGTGTTCGGGCGACTATCCCCGCCCACACGCCCTTGGAGCCAGCAACCAAGTCGATTCCCTGGTCCGAGCGTGCAATGTCTTGGTTGATTTGGTTTGTGCTGACCGTGATTCTCAGCGGACGATTCATTCTCCTGGTCGGAGTCCTGCTGTTCTACGGATTCATCCTTGCCTACATTGCCCCGAACGCCTGGCAAAGAATCAAGGCCCGACTGTGGGGGAAACCGGTGGGTGTGGCTGTTCAGAAAGCCGTACATCACCACAAGGAAAAGTAAGGTCCGGGATCGTTTCGTTCCTCTGTACAAGGGCTCCATGGAAGCAACTGGATGCCCAGAGGTCAAATTAGAAAGGATAAACCCATGGTTGCAATCTTTGTAGTCCTAACCATCATCGCCTTCCTCTTAGTCGATTACGTGGTGCAGAGAGTCCAGGCACGACGCGCAAGTTCAAGCACGCCCTCTCCCAGGGCCCTGGCCCCGGAATTGAAGCCGGAGGAAGCCTTTGCACTCATGGCGGATTCGATTACCGTCCCCGAAGCATTTTTCTTTCACCGCGGGCATACCTGGATCAGGTTCTACTCTCCCAACCGTGCCAGAGTAGGGCTGGACGATTTCGCCCAGAGGGTTTTGGGTCGCATTGAGGCCATCCAACTCCCCCGAATCGGAGAACTGATTCGCCAAGGCGATCCTATTTTCATGGTTCGGGTGGGTGATCGCAAACTCTTCCTTCCAGCGCCGAGTGATGGCATCGTGACGCATATCAACACGGACCTGGCAGCGATGCCTGCTTCGGTCCATGCCAGTCCGTTTGAAAGCGGGTGGGTATGCGAAATGAAGCCTGAAAACGTTTCGCAGAATATCACCGACCTTTTGTCGGGAGAAGCCGCCGTGCAGTGGGAATTACATGAGCTCAACCGCTTGCAAAGGTTCATTGCCGGCCAAAACGAGGACTACCCGGTCGCCTCGACGAAGGGCTTCACCATGGGGCTACCCTGGGCCGCGCACTGCGAGCCGAAGGTCTTGAACGAATTCTCAAAGTCATTTTTTACTCTTGATCTTGAGCGCAGCGCGCTCGTGACGGAGGTTTCTTAACATGTCAAAAGGACTCCTCATCGATATTACCAAGTGCATTGGCTGCCGTTCCTGCGAGGCGGCGTGCAAGGCACAGAATAAACTCCCTGAGAACAACGACCCTGACTTGACCGCCACCACCTATACCAAAGTGATGGAGCGAGGCGATCGATTTGTCCGCAAAATGTGCATGCATTGCCAGAACCCGACCTGTGTCTCGGTTTGTCCGGTGGGGGCCCTGCAAAAGACGAACTATGGCCCGGTTGTGTACGACGAATCCAAGTGCATGGGCTGCCGCTATTGCATGGCAGCATGCCCGTTCCAGGTTCCCCGCTACGAATGGTCGAGCGCGTTTCCACGCGTTCGGAAATGCATCATGTGCAAGGACCGGGTTGCCCAGGGATTACAAACCGCTTGCGCCGAGGCTTGTCCTGTCGGGGCAACAACGTTTGGCGAACGGGATGACCTCATCCACGAGGCCCAGGACCGGATTCGCCAGGAACCGGGAAAGTATGTCAACCAGATTTACGGCTTCTCTGAAGTGGGCGGGACCGGCGTGCTGTTCATCACCGACGTTCCATTCGAAAAACTGGGATTCCGCACTGATTTGTTGAAAGAACCCTATCCCATGCTGACTTGGAATGTACTCTCAAAGATCCCGAACTTTGTGGGTGTGGGAGCCACCCTGCTCTTTGGCATCTGGTGGATCACCAGCCGCCGGGAGGAAGTGAAAAAAGAAGAGGCCGAAGCACTAAGCAAGAAGGACAAACACTAGAGACATATTCTCGGTCGGCGGATGAAAAATCATTAGAGGGTTCAAGCCACCGACCTTATATCGCTCCTCGACGAAAGGAAACAGCTATGAATTTCAGTCGCTTGCGAATTCCAAGGATCACCTTTTGGAGGGCGGTCGTGGCCGTCTTCATGATCCTGGGGGTCTACGCGCTGTTTGTCAGGTACACCCGTGGCCTGGGCGCTTCCAGCCATATGACCGACCTTTTTCCATGGGGTTTGTGGATCGGGTTTGATCTCCTTTGTGGAGTGGGGCTCGCTGCCGGGGGGTTCACCATCTGCGCTGCCGTTTACATCTTTAACGTGGAGCGATTTCGCCCCATCATTCGTCCCACCATCCTCACATCTTTCCTGGGATACCTGTTGGTGATCACGGCTCTACTCGTGGATCTCGGCAGGCCGTATCGTATCTGGCATGCCCTCGTCATGTGGAATCCGCATTCGGTCATGTTCGAGGTGGCGTGGTGCGTGATGCTTTACACCACGGTCCTAGCCCTGGAATTCAGTCCCATCGTCTTCGAGAAGTTCAAACTGGAAGGACCTTTGAAGATCATCCACAAGATCTCCATCCCCCTGGTGATTCTGGGTGTCATTCTTTCCACGTTGCATCAGTCTTCCCTGGGCTCTCTCTACTTGATTATGCCCACCAAGCTTCATCCCCTGTGGTATTCACCGATCCTGCCCATCTTCTTCTTTGTCTCGGCGGTGGCGGTGGGATTGTGTATGACCATTTTTGAGTCCTATCTCAGCAACCGCGCCTTCAAGAAGAAACTGGAAATGGATCTGCTTGCCGACCTCGGGAAGATCGCAGTCGTCGTCCTTGCCGTCCTGTTGGTCCTGAAGGTGCAGGACCTTCAGTACCGTCATGTCTGGAGATACCTGTTTCAACCTACCCAGGAGGCCTTTCTGTACTGGATTGAGGTCACCATGGGAATCATCGTGCCCATGGTCCTGCTCATGTTCCGCAAGGTTCGTTATCACAGTTTCGGACTGTTTGCGTCAGCTCTGCTGGTCCTCCTTGGGTTTGTGATGAACCGGCTGAATGTCTCTATCACCGGAATGACGCGCGGATCCATGACCACCTACTTTCCCAGTTTTCTGGAAATCATGGTGACGGTGATGATCGTATCGCTTGGGTTCGTCATCTTCTCCCAGGCATCCCGTTTCTTCCCGATCTTCGCGGATTCAAAGGAACCAGTAGGAACCGCTTCCGAACTTCCCGTCCCGGAGGCGGATCGAAGTGAGTCGTTTGCGAATCGCCCCAGTTATGCCCGGTCGCGCCACTGACCCGGCATGATCCCTGGGCTGCCTAAGGGCACAGGTTTGGCCAGGCTCCATCCCGAGTATCGTCACTCTCTCCTCGTTGGGTGATCGACGCTCACCTCCAAATAAGCCCTCTGCATGGAGGAGAGCCTGGCCAATGAAAAAACCCTCCCGTACTTGTCCCCCCTCTCACAATCAAAGAATCCAGTCTTCTCCGTCCCTCCCGGCTCGGCACACTGTCTCTTCCGCCTCGTGCTCCATGAACAAATCCATCCGGGGGCGCAATACTCCATTGGAACGGAAACCTGGCACTTCAGCACTTTTGGCTTTGCGATCACCGTGTTTATTTGTATCATTCAAACAAAGATCAGGGACTCAGGACTCTGGTATTTGATTGGAACTTCGGGTGCACCCGTTGCTTTCGTTCTGACCTGCGGCTTCTCATCAGATCTGCGCACGGCGACTGCGAGATCGAATTGCCAAATTACAGAACTTACACTGAGTTCCATGGTCCGATTGAATTAAGTCGCTATTGCCCGGCAACGTCCACCCTCGCTCTTGTCAGGAGCATTTATTCATAGAGGAAGGGTACTCATAATCCCATGGTCAGCATAAATCCCCCGGATCCTGATTCTTCCTATTTGCACAAGATCTGGTTTGGCGTTCTGCATTTTCTCCTCACCATTGGAAGCCACTGGTTGAGCCTGTGGGGGGCGGTTACCTGCACGGTGACAGCAGTATTCATCGTCATGATGTTCCTGCTGGATACCATCGGCTACTTTCACAACCCCTACGCCGGCATCATCGCCTTCGTGGTCTTACCCAGTATTTTTGTCGCCGGACTCGTGATCATCCCCATAGGGATTCATCTGTCAAACAAAAAGAAGAGACGGCAACGGGCGAGCGGAGAGGCGGAGGCGGAGCGCTTTCCTCGCCTCGATTTCAACGAAGCCCGCGTCCGACACGTCATCTCCGTCTTCGGGTTTATCACTCTTGCGAACATTCTCATCCTGGCAGCTGTCAGTTACAAGGGTGTGCAACACATGGACTCTTCGGAGTTTTGTGGTCAAACCTGCCATACCGTAATGACCCCGGAGTTCACGGCTTATGAACGGTCGCCGCACTCGCGCGTCGAATGCGTCAACTGCCACATCGGGCCGGGTGCCTCTTGGTTTGTGAAGTCAAAACTTTCCGGATCCTATCAGGTGTACGCCGTCACGTTTAACAGGTTTCCCCGCCCCATTCCCACCCCCATCGAGAATCTGCGTCCGTCACGTGAAACTTGCGAGCAGTGTCACTGGCCCGAGAAATTCATCGGGAATCGTATTGTGGTGAAAACCAAGTTTTCTGATGACGAAGCAAACACTCCTTTGAAGACAGTTCTTATTATCAAGGTCGGTGGGGGACATCTTGAGAGCGGCAACGCGGGGGGCATTCACTGGTGGCATATGTACAGCCAGAATAAGATCACCTATATCCCTGCGGACAAGCAAAGGCAACAAATCCCCTGGGTTCAACTCGCAGATCCGCAGGGAAAGATCACTACCTTCGTGGCCGCCGACTCCAAAATAACCGCTGACGAATTGTCAAAGATCCCTGTGCGAACGATGGATTGCATCGACTGTCACAACCGGCCCACTCATATTTACAAGATGCCGGGACCCGCGATTGACGAGGTCATGCTGGTTAAAAGAGTGGACCCATCGCTCCCTTTCATCAAGAAGCAGGCCCTCGATCTCCTCACCAAAGAGTACCCCACTCAACAGGTGGCGCGGGACGCGATCAAATCAGGTCTTGAAAATTTCTACCGCACCAATTATCCTCAGATCTTTTCAACCAGGCAGGCGGCGATTGTAACCTCCATCGCCGCGCTTCAACAGGTTTATTCAACCAACGTGTTCCCAGAGATGCGGATAGCCTGGGGGACTTATCCCAACAATATTGGGCACCAGGACTTTCCGGGATGCTGGCGATGCCATGACGACAATCACGTAAGCGCCGACGGGAGGAAGATCCCCCAGGATTGTTCCACCTGTCATGATCTGCTGGCCACCGAAGAAGCCAACCCGAAGGTTCTGCCCGATCTGTTGACCGGATTTTGAGGAAGCTATCAGCTTTCAGCCATCAGCGTTCAGCTATCACTTATCAGCTATTCGGGCTCGGCAATCATCTACCGTTTTTTTTAGATCTTATTGGGGTAGGAAACTCAAGATTCATTGGCTCCTTATCCCAGGCGTTCAGTTGAGCCAACAATGTGGATGTCCCAAATGCAAGGTGCATGCTGTTCGCTGGTCGCTGAAGGCTAACACCTGATGGCTGACAGCTAAAAGCTAACCGCTTTTCTTCACCCTGGAGGCGTTTCTTGAACACTCAACCAACGCAGGGAAGCTCTTCCACCGCAACACCCCGCCGCTCTTTTCTCAACTTCCTGCTTTCTACTTCCATCGGCGCGTCCATCGTTGCGATCTTCTATCCTGTGATGAAGTACCTCACTCCCCCCAAAACGGGCGAACCCGCGACCGCCAGTGTAGTGATTCCGAAGGGGACCGAACTCAAAAACAACTCCGGCCAGATTTTCAAGTTTGGCAGCAAACCGGGTATCCTGGTCCGGACCCCGGACGGCGAGTTCCGGGCCTTTTCAGCAATTTGCACTCACCTGGAATGCACCGTTCAATACAAGAAGGAAACCTCTCAGATCTGGTGCGCGTGTCATAACGGGGTTTACGATCTCTCCGGCAGGAACGTCAGCGGCCCTCCTCCCAGGCCGTTGGAAAATTTCAAAGTCAATTTGCGCGGCGAAGACGTGGTTGTCTCGAAAGGATGATCATGGCCAGAGGAAAAGGACTTTCTACAACGCTTTACGAATGGATCGACGAACGGGTCCAATTGGAAAGCCTGATCCATTTCATGTCAAAGAAGGCAGTGCCGCAACACCGCCACTCGGTCTGGTACTACTTCGGGGGGATGACCCTCTTCCTGTTTTTTGTTCAGGTCGGAACAGGCATCCTGCTTACCATGTATTACCGCCCCAGCGCCGAAGAGGCCTACGAGAGTGTTCAGTTCATCATGACGGAGGTTCGATTCGGATGGTTGATCCGGTCCATCCACAGCTGGTCAGCCAACCTGATGATCGCCACGATGTTCATTCACTTGTTTAGCGTCTATTTCCTGAAGTCTTACCGCAAGCCCCGGGAGCTGACCTGGGTTACGGGATTCGGACTTTTCGCCCTGGTGCTGGCATTCGGGTTCTCCGGATATCTCCTGCCCTGGAACGAACTCTCTTTTTTCGCGACGAAGGTGGGAACAGAGATTGCCGGGGTTGTTCCGTTTGTAGGAAAGTTCATGGTGCGCCTGCTTCGCGGAGGCGATGACGTCACCGGGGCCACGCTCTCGCGGTTTTACGGATTCCACATCGCCATCTTACCCGGGATGGTCACCCTTATTCTGACCATCCATGTTGTGCTGGTGCAACGGCTCGGGATGAGTGTCCCGATCGGGGTTGAGAAAGCGGCAGTATCTGGTCAGAAACCCACCCGGGACGTTCCTTTCTTCCCGAATTTCTTCCTGCATGACCTCCTGGGCTGGTACGTCGTTATTGCCGTGCTGGCCGCCCTGGCGGCTCTCATGCCCTGGGAGTTGGGAAAGAAGGCAGATCTCTTCGCCCCGGCACCCGCTGGGATCCGGCCCGAGTGGTACTTCGTTTATATGTTCCAAACGCTCAAGTTCATCCCAGCAAAGATCCTGGGCATGGATGGCGAAGTACTCGGGATCATGGCATTTGGAATTGGGGGACTGTTCCTCTTCCTCGTCCCCTTTCTCGACCGCGACCCCGCGCATCACCGCAGGACCCGGCTGTTTTCGGGCATCGGTGTTTTCATCGTCGTCTACATCATCGTCTTGACCATTGTTGGCTACCGGGTGTGACATGACTTCAAAATTGAAATGGATTGCATGGGTGGGATTCTGGGGAACCCTTTGCCTCAACCTTTTGATCCCCGGCCGCACATTTGCACAAACTAAGCAGAATACCTGCCTGGATTGCCATTCCGCCCTCGACGGGAATCTGCAGGTCACTGCCGACAAGTGGGCCACGGATATTCACATGGTCAAGGGGTTTGTCTGTGTCGATTGCCATGGAGGCGATCCCACTCAGATGGATGACAAGGTTGCCATGAACCGGGCGAAAGGCTTCATCGGAGCCCCGAAGGGCCTGGCCATCGTTCAGATGTGCGGGAAATGCCATAGCGATGCGGCATTCATGAAGAAATACAGCCCTGCGGAGCGTGTGGACCAGGTGAGCGAGTACTTTACCAGCGTTCATGGAAAAAGATTAAAGGATGGGGATATCAACGTGGCCACCTGCGTAAGTTGCCACGGGGTCCATGAGATCCGCCTGGTGAGTGATCCTCGTGCCCGGGTGTACCCGCTGAATGTGGCGGACACCTGCGGCATGTGCCATAGCAACCCCCAGGTGATGGCCCCTTATCACATCAAGACCAAGCAGAAAGAGGATTATCTGAAGAGCGTGCACTACGAAGCGCTTGTCAAGAAGGGAGACCTCTCCGCTCCGACCTGCAACAAGTGCCATGGAAACCACGGCGCGACTCCTCCGGGCATTGGATCCGTCGCCAATGTGTGCGGCCAATGCCACGCGGTATTTGCCGATCTGTTTGACAAGAGCCCTCACAAGGCGGCCTTCGCTAAAATGGATCTTCCGTCGTGCGTCCATTGTCACGGAAATCACGAAATCAAGAAACCGACCGATGACTTGCTCGGGGTCGCCGACGGGGCGTTGTGCGTGCAGTGCCATGTCGCCGGGGACGCGGGTTTCCAGCAGGCGGCATCCATGAGAAAGGGGATCGATCAGCTCAAGAGCGCCTTGGCAAACTCGGAAGCCCTGATCACCCAGGCGGAGCAAAAAGGGATGGAGGTCAGTCAGCCCACATACGATTTGATCGAGGGGCGCCAGGATCTGACCAAGGCGCGGACCCAGGTTCATTCCTTCAATGCGGCAAATGTGGAGGGTGACGTGAAGGAGGGTTTGAAAATCACGGTCCGGACGGAAGAGAAAGGGAGACAGGCGCTCTCGGAATATCAGTTCCGACGCAAGGGTCTCGCCATTTCCCTAATCATTATTCTGGCTGTGATTGTCACCCTCTACTTCAAAATCAAGGACATTGAACACCGCCAAAAGGAGGAATAAGTCGGGCTGCTGATTCACGCGACTTTGAACTTTTTTTCGCTATCCCCTATCACCCCATACCTATCCCCTAAAACCTTCGCGCCTGCGTGGTGTGTTTGTAATTGTCGAATGTCGGTGCCTGATCCGTAAGACGGGTCGGTTCACCACCCATAAAATTTTCCTGTGGAAAAAACATAGTTACCGCGCAGAACGCCAAAAGCGCGGAAAATAAGAGGGAGACTCCAGCGTCAGGGAGAAACAGTTCTTTGTGGGCACGCGTCTCCAGGATGAGAACTGATGGCATCAAACTGCGCAGGCATGTCCGCCCGGGCGGACAT
>JAIQFY010000102.1 GCA_020072965.1 Terriglobia bacterium
AATAGGGGTAGGAAGAGCCGATTGGCTTCGGCCCCTCCCCCCTCCGAACCGGACAGGCGGGTCTCCCGCATCCGGCTCTCCAGTTGGTGGGTCACCCGGCACGGCGGGATTGACAGAGACAGGCATGGGCGGTAACCAGTGAGAACAGCCCCTGCTGTTGAAAATAGGCATTGGGCCAGCGTTGATGGTCACGACCGCGTCCCCGTCCCCGGCGACCGTGGCGCTGGCGGAGGATGCTGCGCAAGCGCATCCGCAGCCATTGATCCAAGGGCGGGAACGTATAGCGGGTGCTATGCTGATAATAGGCAAACCAGCCCCGCAGGGTGCGGTTGACGTCCGAGATGATGACCGACAGACGGTGCCCCTGAGTGCGTCGAGTTTTGGCGCGCAAGGTGTCTTTGAACTTCTTCAGGCTCTTTCGTCGGGGCCATCTCCGGCCTCCTTCGAAATGGTACCCGAGAAAGTCAAATCCCCCCGGCGCAGTGGCCTCGATCACGCGGGTCTTCTCGGCATGCAGGGCCAGCCCGGACGCGGCCGTCCACTGTTCGACTTCGGACAGCGCTGCCCGGGCTGCCGCCTCAGTACGGCAGAGGATCACGAAATCGTCGGCATAACGCACCATCTCATATCCCGCTGCTTCCATCTTCCAATCCAGCGGGTTGAGATAGACATTGGCCAGCAGGGGCGAAAGAACGGCCCCTTGCGGGGTCCCCCGCTCCGGTGTCCATTCTTCCAACCCTTCCATGACCCCTTGTCCCAGAAACGCCTGCAGCAGTTCCAGCACCCGCCCGTCCGCTACTTTCTCTTTCACCCGCTCCATCAGTGGCTCCTGCGGGATCGTGTCGAAGTAGCTTTTCAAGTCCGCGTCCACGATCCACGTGGCTCCGTGCTTCAGCAGTTGATCCACGCGGCGTAACGCGTCCTTGCATCCTCGTTGCGGTCGGAACCCGTAGCTGTGTTCCGCAAACTCCCGCTCGAAGATCGGCTCCAGCACATTCCGTACGGCCCCCTGCACCACCCGGTCTCGAACCGTCGGGATTCCCAACGGGCGTTTTTCACGACTGCCCGGCTTGGGGATCCACACCCGTCGAATGGGCTGCGGTTGGTATCGTCCCTCCCGCAACTGATTCGCCAGTGTTGTCAGGTTTTCTTCCAAGCGATGCTCGAACATCTCGATCGTTTGGTGGTCCACACCGGCCGCTCCACCGTTCGCCTTGACTCGGGCGAATGCCTTTCGCAGATTGGCCAGCGCGTACACCTTATCCATCAGACTGAACCAACGCCCTCCTTTCACCCCCTCGTCGAGGGCTGCCAACATCCGTTCCGTCCACACCGCCGCTTCCACCCAGCTCCAGCGACTCTGGGTCTCTCCGGCTTGTTTAGCCCTTGCGGGCACTGCCGCCGGTTCTTCTTGCGTCGGTCTGTTCGTCACGTCTCCACCTTCCTGCGTCCCTTCGCTCCACGCCCGTTACGGCGCTTCCTCGCTCTTATGGACGCTCTGACTCCTGTCCGCCCGGCTCTTCGGCTCTGAGAGCATGAACACCGGCTCACTGTACGGACAGGTCTCCCTGATTCACGCGCGCCGCCTTCCTTCCCTTCCATCTCCAATCACCTGAGGTGTCTCCGTCGCTGCTTTCTCACGCTCTCTCAGCACGACGGCTCTCCCGGATTCACGCTTTCTCCAGATCCAGACTTCACCATTGGGATGCAGGCTCGTCGTCCACCCCCGGCCGTATCGAGTTCGTTGCCTATGGACGGGTCGTTCACTTCCAGTTGCTCCCCACAGAGCTCTGGAGAGGACTTTCACCTCTCTGACTTCACGCGCTTTCAGGCGCACATCCCCCCGGCGGAAGCCGGGGGATGATTCAGGTACAGCCTACAGCAGCGATCCCATTTTCATTATCTTCCCTCCCCCCATCCCGCGAAGCGGGATGGGGGGAGGGAGTTTATTTTTGGAGCCTGTGTTTGTGGGCTGGACTTGAACTTTCCCCCAGCTTCCGCTGGGGGGATTCGACAGAACCGTCCCCCTCCCCCTTTAAAATCAATCCTCTTTAGGTTGACGCCTATGCGATGGATCGGGACAGCGGAAAATTAAACAAGCTTCCTTGATCTTGAACTGAAAATGCTTCCCTGAGAAGCCGCGGATCACTGGTCGGCCTCCTGGTCTCCCGGGTTCCCGATGAGATAAGATTGTCGAATCAGGCAGCCGCTAATTTGGCTCGATCCCAATCTGGAAGGCGTGTGCCTTGGAATAGAAACACACTCTGCTGAATATGTCGGGCGTTGGCTAAGACCGTCACATAAGGAATTCCCAAAAAACGCTTTGACTCCACTCGGGTGATTTCCAGACAATTAAACTTCTCCGATTTCAGGTGCGACAGGATCCGGCGGACTGCCCGTCCTTGGGTCCTCTCTCTGTCCGAGCCGAAAGCACTCCCTTTGAATTCACCCGCCAGGTAGAAAAAAGTGCATCCCGCTTTGGTGATTCTCCGGTCCAGGGTGGAACCATCGAGGTTATTGACTAATCTCCATCCCCTCGAATAGGGCTCGCATTCAACCTGCACACCTTCCGGCAAAGGAGTGTTGTCTCTAATCAGGATAGTACCAGTTTTGACTTCCTCTGTCATGTCAGCTTATCCCCTCTATCCGCCGTGGCCCCTGCGCCACCCTGCAAATAACTTTACGGTGACACGCTTCCCGGACCGGAATCTGTCACCCGCGCTCTGTATCATGCTGCCTTTTGACCCGAACTGCAGCCGAAGTGAGTGGCGAGATCAGGAACACCTCTCATCCATGTGGCGGCTTCCTTGCATTCATCTCCAGCCGGCGGGTAAATCAGAACCAGACCATGACGGCCCGCCTCCGGACGCCGCGTGAACTGATCCTGATGTTTCATGATGAAGTCCAGGGTTTGAGCCAGTATTCCCGAACTGAATCCATTCGCGAAAGTGATCCCGCCTGGATGGGCCGACGCACTCTCCTTCCAGTAGTCACACACCAGGTCGTCATAACCCCCTGCTTTACCAAACCAGACGCTCAGGTTATCCAAGGGCGTTTTCGGTTCACTCACGTATTCAATCCGCACTAAGCAGGGCGTTGCAGCTTTCGCCAGGTCATCCCAGGCAAGAATCACACCAAACTGAAAGGCCTTTTCTATTTCCATGTTGAGTCTCCCTTTCGAGCAAATCACTTCTCTTGAGAACTATTCCGCTTCTTCGAGCAGGGCGCTACTTCTTCATCATTGAAGCCAGGCCGGTGATGAGGTCGATGGGCAACGGAAAAACAATGGTTGTGTTTTTTTCAACCCCGATCTCCGTCAGGGTTTGGAGATATCGAAGCTGCATGGCCGTCGGCTGCGACGACAAAACCTCTGCCGCTTCCATCAGTTTGTGCGAGGCTTGCAGCTCGCCGTCGGCATGGATGATCTTGGCGCGCTTTTCGCGTTCGGCCTCCGCTTGTTTGGCAATGGCCCGCTGCATTTGCTCGGGGAGGTCCACTTGTTTCACTTCCACCAGGGCGACCTTGATGCCCCACGGTCCGGCATGTTGGTCGATGATCGACTGCAGCCGGTCGTTCAGTTTTTCGCGCTGAGAGAGCAGGTCGTCCAGTTCCACTTCGCCCAGCACGGACCGTAAGGTGGTCTGCGCCAATTGCGACGTGGCGAAGAAATAGTCGCGCACCTCGACGATGGCTTTGCGTGGTTCGATCACCCGAAAATACACGACGGCATTCACTTTGACCGCGACGTTGTCACGGGTGATGACATCCTGCGCCGGCACTTCGTGCGTCTCGACGCGCAAAGAGACACGCACCATGCGGTCGATCGGTTTGAAAACGAAAATCAGGCCAGGACCTTTGGCCTGCTCCAACAGCCGCCCCAGCCGGAAAATGACGCCCCGTTCGTATTCCGAGAGAATCTTGACGGAACTGAGCAGGTAGAGCACGATGATAATGATGACAATCGGGAAAAAACCAATGCCGAAAGACGATCCCATAACTCCCCCTCCTTAAATGAGCGTAAGTGTTGACTATCCTTAACAGTGCAGGTTTCAAGCGGAGGGAGTAAAAATGTAGCGGGCGCACGAGTTTCGTCAGCAGTCCGGCTGCTTTACCCCTCATCCAACATGCTACAGGCAACGAAAATCATTGTCTGTTCACTTAGGCACACCCCCGAGTTTTGATTGTTCTATCGCGGCTGCAAGATCAGGGAGAGGAAAAACGGTTCGGGGTGTGTGATTCTTGATTGGGAGACAGGGTCACCTCAAGAACTACTCTCTTTTGAAAAGAGTCGCCGCGCCCCCTGTTGGTGGGTCCAAGGGCGCTGTGTTATAGTCCGGCCCAAGCTCTTCCACATTCCCGGAGGTCCGATGAACCCGGCCAAACAGGCGACGAAAGTGGTCGTCGTTACGTCGGTGATGCTCTCGTTCATTTCCTTCTGGCGCGCTGCCGCCATTGTCCTCAACGATCTTGGCTCGTCGGCTTACTACGTCGGCGGCATAGCCGAGCAAGCGGTCGGACGCGCGGCCCCCTGGTTTATCTTTGGGGTCATGCTCTTCTCTTATGCCGTGCGGGCCGTCTATATCGAATCGTGCGGAATGTTCACACGCGGCGGAGTCTACCGTGTCGTCAAAGAGGCGATGGGGGGTACCCTCGCCAAAGTTTCGGTCTCGGCCCTCATGTTCGACTACATCCTGACGGGGCCGATCTCGAGTGTTTCGGCAGGGCAGTATATCGTCGGGCTCGTTGCGCAAACGGCCACCCATTTGGGATATGCCTGGACCCCTTCGAAAGCAAGGATAAACTTCTTGGCCGCCGGCCTCGCCGTCCTGGTGACTCTTTACTTCTGGTGGCGCAACACGAAGGGCATCCACGAATCATCGGACGATGCACTGAAGATCATGTATGTGACGACGGTAATGGTCGTGCTGCTGATTGGGTGGTGCGGGTTGACGATCTTGACGCACCCTGCAATGAAGCGCTTGCCACCGGCGCCGCGGCCGGACCACCTCGCGTTCAATCACGATGCCGTGGGGTGGTTGCCCAAAATCATGCCAGGGGCCCTGCGGCCACTGCCCATGGTAGCGCCACCCGCCACGACGCCCGCACCTGAGGAGGCGAAGCCCGAACCGCTCGTCGGTCTCGTGCCTAACGCCGGTGCTTTATTCGGGCTGATCGGGATCCTGATCGCCTTCGGGCACTCGTTTCTGGCGATGTCCGGTGAAGAATCCCTCGCGCAGGTCAACCGCGAGTTGGAGTACCCAAAGCACCAAAACTTAGTCCGCGCCGGATTTGTCATCTTCGTCTACTCACTGCTGTTCACCTCGCTGGTTTCGTTCTTTGCCTATGCCATCATCCCCGACCGTGTCCGGCCGCAATATTTTGACCACCTGATCAGTGGCATTGCGTTGTACCTGGTCGGCCCGATGTCGCTGAAGCTCCTTTTCCAGGCATTGATCGTCATCGTTGGATTTCTGATGTTATCGGGCGCTGTGAATACGGCCATTATCGGATCCAACGGCGTTCTCAATAGAGTTTCGGAAGACGGAGTGATGACCGATTGGTTCCGCGAACCTCATAAGAAATACGGCACAAGCCACCGCATGATCAACCTGATCGTGATCCTGCAACTTGCGACGATCATTGGCTCCCGCGGCAACGTCTACATCCTGGGCGAGGCTTATGCCTTCGGCGTGATCTGGTCATTTGCCTTCAATGGATTGGCAATGGTTGTCCTTCGGTTCAAAGATAAGTCGCCGCGCGAGTGGAAGGTTCCCTTCAATATCCATCTGGGCCGCAACGAGATTCCGATTGGGCTGGGGGTGATCGCAACGCTACTGTTCTCGGTCGCTGGAATCAACTTGATCACCAAAGAGGTGGCAACGATCAGCGGCGTGGCCTTCACGCTGGTCTTTTTCCTGATTTTTGAGGTCTCGGAGCGCATCAACAAACGGAAAGAGGGGGTGGCCGCCCACGTCGAATTGGATCAGTTCCAGACACACCCGCAAGAAACCGTTTCAAACGAGAGCCTCGACGTTCGCCCCGGAAACACGCTCTGTTTCGTTCGTGACTACCACACACTCGATCATGTCCGCAGAGCCCTGGAGCTGACGCACACGGGCAAAAAGGACCTGGTGGTGATGACCGTGAAAGTTCTAAAAGGACCCAACACCGGGTACAAAGGCATTCCCGAGCACCATCTTTTCACGAGCTTCAAGCAATTACTGTTCACTCATGTGGTCGCGCTTGCGGAAAAGGCAGGCAAGCCTGTGCATCTGCTCGTCGTGCCATCCTCCAATATTCTCGAAGCCATCGTCCTGACCGCCGCACAACTCGATTCGACGGAAGTCATCGTCGGGCCATCCGCGGTGCTGCCGCCCGCAGGACAGGCGGAGCACTTTCGAAAAACGTGGGAGAAGCTGCGAGATCAACGCAAACATCAAATCCTCTTCCGCATCATCGACGTTGACGGAAACTTACACGATTTTCCGATTGGAACACCTTCGTCGAGATCTGTAGGGACGACAGCGCCAGAACATCATTGAACCTGAATTCCGAAGTTGAAACCTCAGGGAAATTCTCCAGAGGATTGCAGGAAAGATCGATCGACTCTTCTCTTCTCCTCGCGAGCCGGGACCTAAAGCATGCGTCCATTGGCCTCGGCAATTGCTCTCCACGGGAACCGGTGGAGAAGAAGTAAATGGGGTCACAATGTCCCGGTCCGACCCCAGCATGACCCCAGCATGCTTCCCGATCGCTCTTAATATCATTTCTTGGATCCCGCCAGGGCGGACGTGGCCGCTTTATGGGGCGCTCCAGGGCGCGCACCGGGTAGAGCTTCATGTCGGCCTCCTGACAAAAGCCCTCCCTTACGCCGCCTCCAGCGGACATTTGTCGCCGCGGCGACCTCTCTCCACCGGACATGTCATGTGCTAACGACAGTCGTGGCCGTCGTACTGTTCTTAGCAAATTAAAATGTCCGCTTTTTGTAGCAAGTGAAATGTCCGCTTTTAAGTTGAAAGGTCCTTTCCTTGAGAAAGTGGATGATGAGGCCTGTGGGAAAGTGGGAATCCGGCTTTTTCGGATTTCCACTT
>JAIQFY010000103.1 GCA_020072965.1 Terriglobia bacterium
CGCCATCCCCACATGAAAATAGGCCTCGGCGTCCTGGGGATGGCTCTTGACATAGGCATCGGCCTTGATGAACGCCCTTTCCATCGTGCTGATAAACTGATCATCGAAGTCCGACCGCTTTGTTTTGAGGGCATCGATATAATCAAGTTCGTAAAAATCGCCTGTGGAGTTGAAGATTTTCCACCAGTAGAATTCCGATTCAAAGATTTCTCCCAGCGGGGTGTCGGGCTTCAACTGCTTGACCTTCTGAAAATCATCCCAGGCTTTCTCATAATCGAGGTTGAAGAGAGCATCCATCCCGCTTTTCAGCAACTGCTGGACGGCAGGTTCCTGGATCACGATGGATGCCGCGGGGGTGTTCTTCCCCAAGGAGAAAATACATGCGAGGGCAATGACCGCCCACGCTCCACAACGTTGTTTAAAACTCATCGAGAAGACTCAACTTTTCTATTGGACTCTGGGTTCAATCTCACGGAACCGAGGCAGAAGTTCACCGTGAATCCACCAGTCCATGCCGCAGGTCCACGAGCCGCAGCAACTTCCGGCCCTGCCGCAATGTCCCTGGAGCCCCGAATTTGAAATCAAGCTCATACAGGCCCATCTCGTAGTTCTTCCAAAAATCGGAGAACTGCGAGCGGAGGCTCTGCCGGATCGAATCGCTCACCAAGGACGGATCCTCTCCGTTAGTCAGCTCGAGTTGAAACTCGACATGGTCCTTGTGGTCGGGCCGGGTCACGCGAATCTGCCAATCGGGACTGATGCCATTTACCCCCCGCAGTGTTGTCTCAAAAATCCACGGAGAAATATTTCCCATGCCACACACAATCATCTCATCCTTCCGCGAGCGGATTTTGGCGATGCGTCGCATCGGCAAGCCGCAAGGGCATGGCGCATCGATCAGCCGGGTCATATCCGCAGCGCGATAACGAATCAGGGGCATCACCTTGCGAGTCAAAGTGGTGTAAACCAACTCCCCATACCCGTCGCCGTCCGGTTGGTCGATCTCAAACAGGAAATTCAGCTCATTCAGGTGATATCCGTCCTTCTGGTGGCACTCCACGCCGATGGCGCCGAACGATTCCGTCTGCCCGTATTCCATGATCATATCCACCTGCCACACGTCCTCGATGTAGCGGCGCGTTTGCTCGGTCATATTCTCACCGCCCACGAGCAGCAGCTTCATTGGCCAGGTGCCGCGGGACTTCGCAATTTCGCTCACCCGCAACAGCCAGGAGGGCTCCGCAAGGATGACATTGAATTGGTAGTCCGCCGCCCGCGCGTAAAACTCGCCGGGATCGATCTTTCCCGCCTCGACGTGAAGGCAGCCGACCAGGCGGGTGATTTCGCGGGCCAGGGGGCCGGACACCCAGAAGGAATGATCGAACGCACTCACGACGCGGTCTGACGCCGTCAGCCCGAGATGCATCAACGCGATCGCCCCGTACCGGGCCATGGACTCCATCTCCTGCATTCCAAAAAAAACTCTCTTGTTGCGCGCCGAGGTAGTGCCGGTCGTTTCAAAAGCAATCTGCGGGGCCCCGCAAAGAAACTCCTCAATCGGATTAGAGCGAAGGTCCTCGGACGCGGTGAAGAAGTCCCTCAAATCGGAAGGCGTTTTGACACGTCGCGGATCGATTCCCAACTCCTGGAATTTGCGGCGATAAAAGGGCGATTTCTCAGCGGCATAACGGATGACGGACTGAAAGCGGGACGACTTGACCTGGTCGATAAACCACATGGGCAGATGGGTGCCGATTTGCAGGGCCACTGATGGCCTGCGGTTCACGATTCGCTCTTCAACAAACTCACTGACCGCCGTCAAAATTGTCATTTATTCCTTGTCACTCCCCCTATCCTGCCTTTCAAGGATACCTTCATTGAGGGATCCAGCATGGCGGGAGGGCCGGTGGCGTTTTCATGTGTTACTTTTCCGCCCTGCGAGCTTCCTCATGCTTCAAAGCCGTTAAAGTAAACAGCGCGTCATGGCCGGGAACGATCGTCCCCTCGAACCCCAGAAGTTTCTTTTTGGTCTCTTCGTACTCGGCGCGTCGCGTGGGAGGAAACGTCATTGTATTCTGATCGGCATCGCCCCGGGTCACCATCGCATCCCCGGCCACGAGCACTGCTCCCGCCCGGGTTTCAAAGGAATAGGAGTAATGAAACGGGACATGCCCCGGCGTGTGGATCGCCTTCATGCCATCGGGAGAAACCCAATCTTCCAGCCAGAGGAATTGCTCCCGGCGCCCCAGACGCTCCACCGACCAGAACCGCTGCACTACCTTCACCATCGCCCACACTACCTTGGGATCATCTTCAAAGGACTTCAACTCCGGATAGTATTTGTAGATCTGCTCCAGGGTCAACGAATCGCTGGTCAGGCGGTCACACAGATCCGTCATCCATTCAAATTCCCGCCGCGAACAGACAATCCTGGCCCGGGAGAAAAGGTGGTTGTTTTGAGAATGGTCAAAGTGCAAATGCGTATTCACCACATGGGTCACGGACCGGGCTGTCAGGCCGTGCTGTGCCAGGGCGTCGAGCAGCTGCTTCTCCTGCCGCGGATAGCCGCTGTCGATCAACACGACCTCCTCATCATTTCGTGCCAGCGAGACACTCGCCTGGAGCGCCCCTCCCTCAATCAGGGTTTCAACAGTCCATGGATGATTTAACATAACCCCCGCAACAAGCCTCGACCCTGCTCCACCGCAAACCGGATGGATCGTCGAAGCGGATTCATGACTTTCTGAAGGGCGAGTTCCGGCCGTACAGGCGAGCCTCTTCTCCAGGGAGAGCGGATCTTCGCCGAGGCCGAGGGTGAACGACCCCGTGGACTCCTTACGAAACCCGATCGGCGGCAAATTCAACCTTTTTCGCGAGCAGGGCAGCATTAAGTCCGCCAAAGGCGAACGAATTTGAGAGGGCTGCATTCACCGTCCTCTCGCGAGCGCGGTTGGGAGAATAATCCAGATCACATTCGGGATCCGGGACCGTGTAGTTTGCCGTCGGCGGGATCAGACCCCGATGGATGGCGAGCACCGTCACAATCATCTCGAGCGCGCCGGTTGCACCCATGGCATGGCCATGCATCGACTTCGTCGAAGTCACCACCAGGTTCGGCTTGCTCCCGAAAACCGCCTTGATCGCCCGTGTCTCATTGACGTCATTGGTCGGCGTGGCAGTGCCATGCGCGTTAATATAATCGATCTCCTCCGGATTCAGCCGGGCTTCCTCCAAGGCCAGTTGCATCGCCCGGGACGGACCTTCGCTGGTGGGGTGGGTGAGGTGATCGGCATCCGAGGTCATCCCGTAACCGGAAATCTCGGCGTAAATTCTGGCTCCTCGGGCTCTGGCATGCTCGAATTCCTCCAGCAAAAGAATTCCCGCCCCCTCACCCAGGACGAGCCCTTCACGGTCCCGGCTGAATGGCCTGCAGGCTCGCTTTGGATCGCCATTTCCCAGGGCCATGACGCGCATCGCTTCCCAGGCACGAAGGATTCCGTACGCGATGGGAGCCTCCGCACCGCCGGCCAGGATCGTGTCGGCCTGACCATACTTGATCAGACGAAATCCCTCACCAATGGCATTGGCTGCCGAAGAACACGCCGTGGTAAAACTCAACGAGGGTCCCTTGCAGCCGAACTCCATCGAGATGTGGCTGGCTGCCGCATTGTGCATGAGTTTGGGAATTGTGAACGGATGCATCCGCTGGGCATTGTTCTTGTAAAGTTGTCGAAAGCCGTTGTCCAGCGTTTCGGCCCCCCCCATGCCGGTCCCGACGCACGCCCCGAAGCGCAACTTCTCCCCCTCACTGGGGCTGAAGCCGGAATCCTCCAGCGCCTGTGTGGCCGCAATAATGGCGAATTGTGCGAAGCGATCGAGGTAATCCTGACGTTTGGGGAGAAAATAGTGATTGGGGTCGTAGTGCTTCACTTCGGCCGCAATCTTCACAGTCAGGGGAGTGTTGTCAATCTGAGTGATGTACCCGACCCCGGATTCCCCCGCCACGAGGCTGTGAAAAAAATCCTCCACAGTGTGACCGACGGCTGAGATCACTCCCAGCCCGGTCACGACAACTCTTCTCACTGGACGCCTCCTGCGGGCTTCTCGGGAACGGTTTCGAGCGGCATCGTCGTTCTGACCAACTCCGCCTTGAACCTCTCGGGATCCTCCATGAACCGGGTCAAATCCTCGACCACCTGCCGCACGCCCTTCATCTGTCGTGCAATGGAGTCGGGAATCGAGATGGTGAATTCCTCTTCCAGGGCAAACATGATGTTCACCCCATCGAGCGAATCAATGCCCAGTTCCTGAAAGGATGAATCCATCGTGCATTTTCCCGGATCAAGATGCTGCTCCCTCGTGATCACATTGATCACTCTTTCTTCGATCGTCATTGGTTTCTCCTCCTGCCTTCTGGCTGTGCTTGGCAGCGTTTGACTGAAAAGATCAATTCTTCATTACAGGGTCCCACATGACTCCTCATGGCGGTGATACGGGGTTCGTATTTACCGAAGCGGGCTGTGGCCGGCTCGCGACCAGTCCCTCTACACAATCCAGCAACTGCTGGACATTCACCGGTTTCTCAAAAACCTGCGCAATTCCAGCAGCTTCGGCCTGCGCGAGCAATTCGCTGTCAATACAAGTTGTAATCAACACACAACGGACCTGAGGATGCGTTTTCCTGACTCCCTGGATCAGTTGCAGGCCACTCACGTATGGCATTCGCAGGTCGGCCAAGAGTACATGGCATGGAATCTCCCGCTTCAACCATTCCGCAGCCTGACGGCCGTCGCTTACCGTAATGACTACATACCGCTGCTCCTCAAATACCTCGCGCAGCAAATCACGAGTCGTGCTGTCATCATCCGCGATCAAGATCGTTTTGGGATTATTGACATCCATTGCCTTACTCCTGACTACGCTCGTGCGTTCCCCGAAGCACTCCAGGATTAGAAAGAATTCAGATGACTTGCTGTTGCAAGCGGGTCATAACCCGCTCGGCTAGAGGCGGACGAAGTGCATGAAAATAAAAACTTTCTTCGTCTTAAAATCAGATTCAAGTTAATGCGTCCACATGCCAGATAATACTTATCTGCTAGGGAGCATCTGCTCTTCCAAACACCATCTTAAAACACTTAGAATATATAACGTATTTATTTTCAATAAGTTGAAAATAAATAAAGAAGTCGATGTGACTTCTAACCCTCAATGGTTGGGTAAAAACTGGACAGCCATGGACAAAACGGGACAACAGGGGACAAAACTTCCGAATTCCACGGACATCGGGTAGGAGGCGGGGTTACCCCCGCCGTCCTCCCACACCACCGGACGTACGGTTCCGTATCCGGCGGTTCAGAAAGATCGCTGGAGCGCGAACCGTTGATCCCGCAGCGAAACGAGTCCACGGCGATCAAAGTAGG